>NZ_JAMYWW010000003.1:7500-12740 GCF_024159215.1 Ureibacillus endophyticus | reverse complement strand
GTAAGACAGCAAAAATGAACTTTGAAAACTGAACAACAAAACGTTAATGAATATAGTTTCTCATTAAATTGAGGAACAAAATTTTGGACATCAATTTTGATGCCAGCAATTTTTTGAGCTTTATCAAATTCTTTTATGGAGAGTTTGATCCTGGCTCAGGACGAACGCTGGCGGCGTGCCTAATACATGCAAGTCGAGCGGACCTTTAGAAGCTTGCTTCTGAAGGTTAGCGGCGGACGGGTGAGTAACACGTGGGCAACCTGCCCTATAGTTGGGGATAACTCCGGGAAACCGGGGCTAATACCGAATAATTCATTTCATCACATGTTGAAATGATGAAAGATGGTTCTGCTATCGCTATAGGATGGGCCCGCGGCGCATTAGCTAGTTGGTGAGGTAACGGCTCACCAAGGCGACGATGCGTAGCCGACCTGAGAGGGTGATCGGCCACACTGGGACTGAGACACGGCCCAGACTCCTACGGGAGGCAGCAGTAGGGAATCTTCCACAATGGACGGAAGTCTGATGGAGCAACGCCGCGTGAGTGAAGAAGGTTTTCGGATCGTAAAACTCTGTTGTAAGGGAAGAACAAGTACAGTAGTAACTGGCTGTACCTTGACGGTACCTTATTAGAAAGCCACGGCTAACTACGTGCCAGCAGCCGCGGTAATACGTAGGTGGCAAGCGTTGTCCGGAATTATTGGGCGTAAAGCGCGCGCAGGCGGTCCTTTAAGTCTGATGTGAAAGCCCACGGCTCAACCGTGGAGGGTCATTGGAAACTGGAGGACTTGAGTGCAGAAGAGGAAAGTGGAATTCCAAGTGTAGCGGTGAAATGCGTAGAGATTTGGAGGAACACCAGTGGCGAAGGCGACTTTCTGGTCTGTAACTGACGCTGAGGCGCGAAAGCGTGGGGAGCAAACAGGATTAGATACCCTGGTAGTCCACGCCGTAAACGATGAGTGCTAAGTGTTAGGGGGTTTCCGCCCCTTAGTGCTGCAGCTAACGCATTAAGCACTCCGCCTGGGGAGTACGGTCGCAAGACTGAAACTCAAAGGAATTGACGGGGGCCCGCACAAGCGGTGGAGCATGTGGTTTAATTCGAAGCAACGCGAAGAACCTTACCAGGTCTTGACATCCCATTGACCGCTATGGAGACATAGCTTTCCCTTCGGGGACAGTGGTGACAGGTGGTGCATGGTTGTCGTCAGCTCGTGTCGTGAGATGTTGGGTTAAGTCCCGCAACGAGCGCAACCCTTGTTCTTAGTTGCCATCATTTAGTTGGGCACTCTAAGGAGACTGCCGGTGACAAACCGGAGGAAGGTGGGGATGACGTCAAATCATCATGCCCCTTATGACCTGGGCTACACACGTGCTACAATGGACGGTACAAACGGTTGCCAACCCGCGAGGGGGAGCTAATCCGATAAAACCGTTCTCAGTTCGGATTGTAGGCTGCAACTCGCCTACATGAAGCCGGAATCGCTAGTAATCGCGGATCAGCATGCCGCGGTGAATACGTTCCCGGGCCTTGTACACACCGCCCGTCACACCACGAGAGTTTGTAACACCCGAAGTCGGTGAGGTAACCTTTTGGAGCCAGCCGCCGAAGGTGGGACAGATGATTGGGGTGAAGTCGTAACAAGGTAGCCGTATCGGAAGGTGCGGCTGGATCACCTCCTTTCTAAGGATATTAACGGAATATAAGCCTAGGGCTTATACCATTAACGTTTTGTGTTCAGTTTTGAAGGTTCATTAGAAAAGCGGAAAACACCGCTTAGCTGAACCGGATACTGGAAGTCTTGAGTAGAAATGCTTGCATTTCGCACGAAAGACTGAAGTAGACGCGTCAGCTGGTGTTTGGAGCTAGACATTAATAGAACTTTCTTTATATTGTTCTTTGAAAACTGGATAAAACGACATTGATAGCAACAAACAAAATTCAAGTAATTTATTGTAAGTTCTTAAAATCTTCTCTGTTTGAGAAGTGTAACTAAC
The DNA here is from genome assembly GCF_024159215.1 of Ureibacillus endophyticus. Lineage (NCBI taxonomy): Bacteria > Bacillati > Bacillota > Bacilli > Caryophanales > Caryophanaceae > Ureibacillus > Ureibacillus endophyticus. The sequence continues at coordinate 10,745 of NZ_JAMYWW010000003.1, read as the reverse complement.
TTTTAGGTTAAGTTATTAAGGGCGCACGGTGAATGCCTTGGCACTAGGAGCCGATGAAGGACGGTACTAACACCGATATGCTTCGGGGAGCTGTAAGTAAGCTTTGATCCGGAGATTTCCGAATGGGGGAACCCACTGCTCGTAATGGAGCAGTATCTTGACGTGAATTCATAGCGTCATGATGGCACACCCAGGGAACTGAAACATCTAAGTACCTGGAGGAAGAGAAAGAAAATATTCGATTCCCTGAGTAGCGGCGAGCGAAACGGGAATAGCCCAAACCAAGAGGCTTGCCTCTTGGGGTTGTAGGACACTCTATATGGAGTTACAAAAGAATGGATTAGGCGAAGCGATTTGGAAAGATCCGCCATAGAAGGTAAAAGCCCTGTAATCGAAAGTCCATTCTCTCTTGAGTGTATCCTGAGTACGGCGGAACACGTGAAATTCCGTCGGAATCCGGGAGGACCATCTCCCAAGGCTAAATACTCCCTAGTGACCGATAGTGAACCAGTACCGTGAGGGAAAGGTGAAAAGCACCCCGGGAGGGGAGTGAAATAGAACCTGAAACCGTGTGCCTACAAGTAGTTAGAGCCCGTTAATGGGTGATAGCGTGCCTTTTGTAGAATGAACCGGCGAGTTACGATTACGTGCAAGGTTAAGTTGAGAAGACGGAGCCGCAGCGAAAGCGAGTCTGAATAGGGCGAAAGAGTACGTGGTCGTAGACCCGAAACCAGGTGATCTACCCATGTCCAGGGTGAAGGTGAGGTAACACTCACTGGAGGCCCGAACCCACGCACGTTGAAAAGTGCGGGGATGAGGTGTGGGTAGCGGAGAAATTCCAATCGAACTTGGAGATAGCTGGTTCTCTCCGAAATAGCTTTAGGGCTAGCCTCGTGATGAGAATACTGGAGGTAGAGCACTGTTTGGACTAGGGGGGCATCTCGCTTTACCGAATTCAGACAAACTCCGAATGCCAGATATTTATACACGGGAGTCAGACTGCGAGTGATAAGATCCGTAGTCAAAAGGGAAACAGCCCAGACCACCAGCTAAGGTCCCAAAGTAATCGTTAAGTGGAAAAGGATGTGGCGTTGCTTAGACAACCAGGATGTTGGCTTAGAAGCAGCCATCATTTAAAGAGTGCGTAATAGCTCACTGGTCGAGTGACGCTGCGCCGAAAATGTATCGGGGCTAAACGATTCACCGAAGCTGTGGATGTGCATCTAAGATGCACGTGGTAGGAGAGCGTTCTAAGGGCGTTGAAGTCAGACCGGAAGGACTGGTGGAGCGCTTAGAAGTGAGAATGCCGGTATGAGTAGCGAAAGATGGGTGAGAATCCCATCCACCGTATGACTAAGGTTTCCTGAGGAAGGCTCGTCCGCTCAGGGTTAGTCGGGACCTAAGTCGAGGCCGACAGGCGTAGACGATGGACAACAGGTTGATATTCCTGTACCACCTCCCCGCCGTTTGAGTAATGGGGGGACGCAGTAGGATAGGGTAAGCGTGCGATTGGTTGTGCACGCCCAAGCAGTAAGGCGTGGAAGTAGGCAAATCCGCTTCCTGTAACGTTGAGCTGTAATGGGGAGCTCTTTAAGAGCGAAGTACCTGATTTCACACTGCCAAGAAAAGCCTCTAGCGAGGCGGGAGGTGCCCGTACCGCAAACCGACACAGGTAGTCGAGGAGAGAATCCTAAGGTGTGCGAGAGAACTCTCGTTAAGGAACTCGGCAAAATGACCCCGTAACTTCGGGAGAAGGGGTGCTCTCGAAAGAGAGCCGCAGTGAATAGGCCCAGGCGACTGTTTAGCAAAAACACAGGTCTCTGCAAAACCGTAAGGTGACGTATAGGGGCTGACGCCTGCCCGGTGCTGGAAGGTTAAGAGGAGGGGTTAGCGTAAGCGAAGCTCTGAATTGAAGCCCCAGTAAACGGCGGCCGTAACTATAACGGTCCTAAGGTAGCGAAATTCCTTGTCGGGTAAGTTCCGACCCGCACGAAAGGCGTAACGATCTGGGCACTGTCTCAACGAGAGACTCGGTGAAATTATAGTACCTGTGAAGATGCAGGTTACCCGCGACAGGACGGAAAGACCCCGTGGAGCTTTACTGTAGCCTGATATTGAATTTTGGCACAACTTGTACAGGATAGGTAGGAGCCAGAGAACTCGGAGCGCCAGCTTCGAGGGAGGCGTCGGTGGGATACTACCCTGGTTGTGTTGAAATTCTAACCCGTACCCCTTATCGGGGTAGGAGACAGTGTCAGGTGGACAGTTTGACTGGGGCGGTCGCCTCCTAAAAGGTAACGGAGGCGCCCAAAGGTTCCCTCAGAATGGTTGGAAATCATTCGTAGAGTGTAAAGGCACAAGGGAGCTTGACTGCGAGACCTACAAGTCGAGCAGGGTCGAAAGACGGGCTTAGTGATCCGGTGGTTCCGCATGGAAGGGCCATCGCTCAACGGATAAAAGCTACCCCGGGGATAACAGGCTTATCTCCCCCAAGAGTCCACATCGACGGGGAGGTTTGGCACCTCGATGTCGGCTCATCGCATCCTGGGGCTGTAGTCGGTCCCAAGGGTTGGGCTGTTCGCCCATTAAAGCGGTACGCGAGCTGGGTTCAGAACGTCGTGAGACAGTTCGGTCCCTATCCGTCGTGGGCGTAGGAAATTTGAGAGGAGCTGTCCTTAGTACGAGAGGACCGGGATGGACATACCGCTGGTGTACCAGTTGTCTTGCCAAAGGCATCGCTGGGTAGCTATGTATGGACGGGATAAGTGCTGAAAGCATCTAAGCATGAAGCCCCCCTCAAGATGAGATTTCCCATTACGTAAGTAAGTAAGATCCCTCAAAGACGATGAGGTAGATAGGTTCGAGGTGGAAGTGTGGCGACACATGGAGCTGACGAATACTAATCGATCGAGGACTTAACCACTAACTTGAATGGTCGTTAGTCAATGTCTTTATCCAGTTTTGAGAGAACAAGCTTCTTTCAACTAAATATGTGGTCTAGTGATGATGGCAAAGAGGTCACACCCGTTCCCATACCGAACACGGAAGTTAAGCTCTTTAGCGCCGATGGTAGTTGGGGGCTTCCCCCTGTGAGAGTAGGACGTTGCTAGGCAAATAAAAACCACCACTAAATTATAGTGGTGGTTTTTTGTATGTATTAAAATTAATAGCTGAATTTTAGCTAATGAATTATATCTAATATTCATTGTTTATAACTGATATATCAATTGAATATGTCAGCATAT
>NZ_JAMYWW010000003.1:0-2500 GCF_024159215.1 Ureibacillus endophyticus | reverse complement strand
GGCAAATCCGCTTCCTGTAACGTTGAGCTGTAATGGGGAGCTCTTTAAGAGCGAAGTACCTGATTTCACACTGCCAAGAAAAGCCTCTAGCGAGGCGGGAGGTGCCCGTACCGCAAACCGACACAGGTAGTCGAGGAGAGAATCCTAAGGTGTGCGAGAGAACTCTCGTTAAGGAACTCGGCAAAATGACCCCGTAACTTCGGGAGAAGGGGTGCTCTCGAAAGAGAGCCGCAGTGAATAGGCCCAGGCGACTGTTTAGCAAAAACACAGGTCTCTGCAAAACCGTAAGGTGACGTATAGGGGCTGACGCCTGCCCGGTGCTGGAAGGTTAAGAGGAGGGGTTAGCGTAAGCGAAGCTCTGAATTGAAGCCCCAGTAAACGGCGGCCGTAACTATAACGGTCCTAAGGTAGCGAAATTCCTTGTCGGGTAAGTTCCGACCCGCACGAAAGGCGTAACGATCTGGGCACTGTCTCAACGAGAGACTCGGTGAAATTATAGTACCTGTGAAGATGCAGGTTACCCGCGACAGGACGGAAAGACCCCGTGGAGCTTTACTGTAGCCTGATATTGAATTTTGGCACAACTTGTACAGGATAGGTAGGAGCCAGAGAACTCGGAGCGCCAGCTTCGAGGGAGGCGTCGGTGGGATACTACCCTGGTTGTGTTGAAATTCTAACCCGTACCCCTTATCGGGGTAGGAGACAGTGTCAGGTGGACAGTTTGACTGGGGCGGTCGCCTCCTAAAAGGTAACGGAGGCGCCCAAAGGTTCCCTCAGAATGGTTGGAAATCATTCGTAGAGTGTAAAGGCACAAGGGAGCTTGACTGCGAGACCTACAAGTCGAGCAGGGTCGAAAGACGGGCTTAGTGATCCGGTGGTTCCGCATGGAAGGGCCATCGCTCAACGGATAAAAGCTACCCCGGGGATAACAGGCTTATCTCCCCCAAGAGTCCACATCGACGGGGAGGTTTGGCACCTCGATGTCGGCTCATCGCATCCTGGGGCTGTAGTCGGTCCCAAGGGTTGGGCTGTTCGCCCATTAAAGCGGTACGCGAGCTGGGTTCAGAACGTCGTGAGACAGTTCGGTCCCTATCCGTCGTGGGCGTAGGAAATTTGAGAGGAGCTGTCCTTAGTACGAGAGGACCGGGATGGACATACCGCTGGTGTACCAGTTGTCTTGCCAAAGGCATCGCTGGGTAGCTATGTATGGACGGGATAAGTGCTGAAAGCATCTAAGCATGAAGCCCCCCTCAAGATGAGATTTCCCATTACGTAAGTAAGTAAGATCCCTCAAAGACGATGAGGTAGATAGGTTCGAGGTGGAAGTGTGGCGACACATGGAGCTGACGAATACTAATCGATCGAGGACTTAACCACTAACTTGAATGGTCGTTAGTCAATGTCTTTATCCAGTTTTGAGAGAACAAGCTTCTTTCAACTAAATATGTGGTCTAGTGATGATGGCAAAGAGGTCACACCCGTTCCCATACCGAACACGGAAGTTAAGCTCTTTAGCGCCGATGGTAGTTGGGGGCTTCCCCCTGTGAGAGTAGGACGTTGCTAGGCAAATAAAAACCACCACTAAATTATAGTGGTGGTTTTTTGTATGTGAAATTATTGAAAGAAAAATTTCCTAGATAAACAAACATACTATATCTGATATAGCAGATATTAATTTAATTTGTTTCGCGAAAAAATGGTATTTTGACATTATTCCCCTTGAAATGTCTATATTTGTAAAAAGGTTTTAAAAGGATTGTACTGATTTTTTTCGAATTGATATGTATAAGGAGGGGATAAAATGTCTGATATATCAGTTATGACAGATGTTTCTATTGGTGAAGAAAAATTAACATTTGATAATTCAGCAGTAAGTAAAATTTTAGGTGTCCAAGATAGTACTCTTCGAAAATACTGTACATTAATGCAAAAATATCACTATAAATTTGCTAAAAACTCAGTTGGCCATCGTATATTCTATAACAAGGATGTTGATGTGCTTAAGAAAATAATAGATTTAAAAAAATCCAGTTCTTTAACATTAGAAGAAGTGGTAAAAGTAATTCTTGAGTCGAATATAGATGATACAAATGGTATATCTGATATAGCAACCATATTAACTTCAGATTACAGCAAAATTCTTGAGGGATTTTCTACTTTTACAAAAGAACAAACGGAATTTAATAAGCACCTCATTGAGCAACTTCAAAAACAAGAAATATATATCAAAAATAGTATCGAAGCTCGTGATCAAAAGTTAATGCTTTTAATAAAAGAATCTATGGAAGTAAAAAGGCAAATAGTAGACGCTATTACAGAAGTGAAAAATAAAGATATGGGAAAATATAAAAAAGCTTGGTGGCAATTTTGGAAATAAGAGGTTAAAAAATATTATTGACCAGATGAAGTTATAGCGATATAATAAAAATCCTGTAGAAACAGGTTTGAAATAATACTATTGACACACTTTGTTTATTTAGGTATAATAGAAATGTTGTCG
>NZ_JAMYWW010000002.1:0-204801 GCF_024159215.1 Ureibacillus endophyticus | reverse complement strand
TTCTGCTGTCTGATATTGTTTCCACATATCATCTTCTTGTATAAATCCCCGAATGCTTGGTAATCGAAGTTCTTTACACATCTCAATCATTTCTTGTCGCTTATCCATTAATGAAGCACCCCTGTCTTTTTAGTTTCGAATAATGCTGTAATGGCTGAAAGATTTTCGAGAGATTGGGTGGTGACCTCATTTTTGGAATGTACAGTTTTATGAACGTGTTCGCCTTGACTTGCTAAGAAAATAATCTTATCTGTTGATATTTGAACCATAGGGTTCTTCTTAAGTTGTTCAATCGCTGCTAAGACTTTTTCTAGATTGTTATGTTCTTTTAGATAAATAAGTAATTCTAGAAAATCTCGCTCATTTCCAATATAATAATCTTTGTATAAATTTTTTATTTTTGTTGGTGCTTGACTCAAACATTCACTTTGAGCCAATGCACCTTTTTTCTTTTCAAATGTACGTAAGTAATGATAAATATCCATAATCCATTGATGGATCTGCCAACTTCGTTTATGTGTCGCGATACAGGCATTTTCACTAAAAATAAGAATTTTTTCCGCACTCGCTTTTACTTTCACCCATTCTCCAACATGTCCTTCAGGAACAGAATAACGATTTTGCCTATAAGTAATCGTGCTATATTTGTCCACTCTAAATTCAAACAACTCAGAGGCATCAAATGGAATAATATCTGCGCTTACTTGCCTAGTTTTACGCTCCTCCAGCATTAATTCATGGTGCGTTTGTCTTTTCTTATAATGCATACGAGAGTTTAATTTCATGATGATTTCTGTTAGATAAGCCTGAGCTTCTTCTAAGCTTGCAAACGTATCTCGATGGGCAAATGCCTTCCGACGGATGTATTCTACACTCCGCTCCACATGCCCCTTCTGATTTCCTTTTCTTGGTTCACATAGTCGTATTTTAAAATGATAATGCATCGATAGATTTTTCATACCATCGGTAATCTCTCGTTCAGTCCCAATAAAGTTCTTTACGACTGTCCGCATATTATCGTACGTAAAAACCTCTGGTACAAAGCCTAAATAGTTAATACATTTCACATGAGCATCTTGAACGCACACCATTGTTTCAGATTCATATAAATATGCAATTCTTTCATTACTATATGGTAGGGTAAAGACCGCCATTGAAAGAGAACGTAATGTTTGATCAATGATTAATTTTACTTCACCCCAGTCAAATTCAATCTCATGACCAGCAGTTGCCTTTTGACGAATAAACACTTCTTTTTGACGTTTCTCCTCACTATTTACAAAATTTCTAACAGTGGTATAACTAATTTCAAAACCTTCATCTAATAACTTTTCATGAATATCAATCATTTTTAGTTGTTGCTTGTGCATCTGATGTTGCCGTTTAAATTCATTATCTTTTAACATTTTTCGAATACGTTTCATCACCGTAGGTGTTAATGCACGTTTATTGCCTTTTCGCTTTTTATACGACGGAGGCGTTACATAGTTATCTGTAATAGGTAGTTCTCGAATATCTTGCTTTCTTTTTTCAAGATCCTCTTCGATATACTTTTTTACAGTATTCCGAGAAATCCCAAGCTCCTGTGTATTGCATAATAAAAGTGCAGACTAGTGCAACGAATTTGTACAGAGTCTAGCACTTTTTTAGTGCAAAAAAATAGACTTGCCAGCCACCCCAAGTCACTCTACTGTTAAAGTGTCGAATTTTACCAGTGGAGGTTTGAAAGGATGCTAGCAATGTCTGAAATTAATTGTATCAAAACTTTAAGAAATGAAAAAGGATTGTCTATTTCTAAAATTGCAGAAACTATGAATGTAAATTGGCGTACCGCCAAAAAGTATGGTGATGGCGATCAGTTACCTCAAGAAAAAAAGCATATTAAAAAAGGGATGATGTACGAAGAAAAATGGGGAGAAATCGTTATAGACTGGCTTGAAGAAGATCTCAAACTAAAGAAAAAACTACGTCGAACAAATAAAAAAATAGTTGCGGATTTAAAAAGGATGGGGTTTAAAGGATCGTATCGAACGGTCTGTAACTTTATTCAAGAATGGCGTGCGACAGAAGATGATGAAGTAAGTAAAGGGCATGAGCGATTACAACATCCAGAAGGTGAAGCGCAACTAGATTTTGGCGTAATGGAGGCTGTTCAAGACGGAGAGATTGTCGATGTTCATGTTTTAGTTATGACGTTCCCAGCTAGTAATACTGGTTTTGCGATACCGATGCCTGGAGAAAATTTGGAGTGTTTCCTAGGTGGGTTACAAGAGCTGTTTAAGCAAGCTGGTGGAGTGCCAATTAGTATTCGAATTGACAATTTAACACCTGCGGTCAAAAAAGTACGCAAAGGTGATACAGAAGCTGAATTAACAGAAGCATTTCGCCATTTCCAAAACTATTATGGCTTTAAAGTGCAAGTGTGCAATCCATCCAGAGGTAATGAAAAAGGAAATGTGGAAAATAAAGTAGGCTATGTACGATATAACTTCTTTAGCTTACCACCAGTCATAAAAGACTTTGAAGATTTAACGGAACAATTAAAGCAACAACTGAAGGAAGATCGTGACCGACCACATTATGAAAAAGAAGAACTCATTGAGGATTTATGGCAGCAAGAGCAAAAGCAATTAATAAAATTACCAGAAGATCCGTATCCAGTATTTAAGCAGTTTCCGATTAAGTTTAATAAGTATAATGAGTTTAAGTTAGACAAGCATTTTATTCATGTGCCTAGAGCGCGTAACTATGTGCAGTTATATTGCATTACGTATTGGGATTCATTCAAAGTGATTACAAATGAGGGAGAAATTTTATTATCAGATGCAAGACCTTATATGAAGAAACGACGTTTCATTCCATGGAAAGATATTTTAAAAGATTGGTTAAAAAAGCCTCGTGTTATTGGTCATTCACGTTATACCCCTTATTTACCGACTCGTATAAAGGAGTATTTAACAGTTCCATCCTTGGCATTAAGGAAACAGCGTCTAAATGAATTACTCACTCTTTTAGTGACTCATGATATGAAAGAAATTGACCAGTATTTTTATGAACTTATTGGAAAAAATAGCGATGATCAAGAACATCCTTACGGTGTAAAATGGACTGATTATGATGCGCTATCTCCTAAAGGAATGGAGGCTTCAAGTCATGAATAATGCCATTTTACAATTGTGTAAGCAATTGCGGTTAGCTCATATCGCTGAAGCAATACATGATGTTCCATTTACAACACCTGAAGAATATATTTACCAACTTTTATTAAAAGAACAAGATGGTCGGGAACAAGCAAGGATCGCAAGAAACTTAAAGAATGCCCGATTTATCGATACGAAAACATTAGAGGGCTACGAATGGCACAAAGATATTTGTTTACCTAGTCATCTATCGAAAGAAGAACTAGTGCAGCTCGATTTTATTCGAAGAAAAGAGAATGTAATTCTAGTAGGGGCGCCTGGAACTGGTAAAACACATTTAGCTTCAGCACTGGGTAGAAAAGCTTGTGAGCAAGGTTTTGAAGTACGTTTTTATCGAGTTTCGCATTTAGTAGAAGAATTGGAACAGGCTTTACATGTGGGGAAATTAAAGCAATTTCGAAATAAATTAGAGAAAATTGATTTAATGATATTGGATGAAATGGGTTATCTTCCATTTGGTAAAGAAGGAGCGGAGTTACTTTTTCAAATCATTTCTGAATTTTACGAACAGAAGAGTTTGATTATCACGTCAAATTTAGAATTTAGTCAGTGGAATCGTATTTTTTCAGATTCACGTTTAACGGCAGCTCTGGTGGATCGTTTGATTCACCATGCCCATATTATTTCTTATACGGGACAGAGCTTCCGTTTAGCCAATGCGTTGTCGAGAAAACAGTAAAAATATTGGGTGGCAACACTCTGTATTTTTCATTGCAATTCTCTGCATTTTTATCTTGCAAAATACAGCTCCTTCGCAATTTGACGTTGACTCTTATTTTCTTGATGAAAGGCTAATAAAACTTTTTGTTTCTTCTCCAAAGAAATCACCTCTATACGCTCCTAACTCTATGAAGTTAGGATTATTTTCATATAAAAGTGGCTCACTTTTCAACTGCGATGGTGGCTCAGTTTTAGCTTATCAAATACAGATGTACAAGAATACATTGAAAATTCTATTTTGGACTATGTTCGACAAGAAATTTTACCAAAAGATCTGGATTTTTTTAATACGGAAGAAGTTATTAATAGACTTACGGTTCTATTTGAAACTAAAGGGGAATATTTAAGTGTTCTTTTAAGTGGGAATCCCCTCTTTATAAAACGCTTTAAAAACCTTATGAAAGATATTATGTTTCAATCCTATCCGATTGATAAGAAAAATCCTTATGCTCCTTACATTTTTGAATATATTATCTCAGCAACAATCGGAACGTTAAATTATTGGTTCCAAGCAGACGATGAGCTTTCTTTAAGAGAAATCATCAAATTCATTCGAACATTGAATACGGGAGACCCACAAAAAGAATTATTAAAACCTTATTAGAATAAGTGCGTTAGGATAGATGAAAAGGTACTATCCCCTGTTCATCTATCTTTTTTTATGTCTTCTAACCCTTTTCCAACACTTATTTAAAAAGTGTTTGTTGATACGCTAAATCTTAAAAAATACAATAAAATCAAACAATAATATATGAGAAACTAGATTTCATAACAAATTTGTTTTACGTTTTAAAAAGTAAAATATCAATATAGGCGTTTTTGTTGATTACGTTTGCGTACCTATAGATTTTAAAATTCAATGGAAAAGCATGGGTTGTTCCCATTAATTCAACAGAGTAATTATCACCCTTATAGCAGTACTATTAGGGGTTGTTGCAGTGCTAATTCTTAATCATTACATCTCTTAAAAGAATTAGTCGCAAATGAAATACTACTAACATATCAAGAGCTTCAATCGAATGTTGATTGAAGCTCTTTACTTCAGGGGGAGCATCTATGCCAATACAAATTTATATTTTGTGTAAGCTTACTGAAGGAAATAACTATCCATATCAGCTAAAAAAAGAGGTTTCAGAGATAAGTACTTTTGATACATTGGGTTATTTTTCAGAAAGTAAGTTGTATTATCATTTTGAATCATTAATAAAGCAAGGGTTAATTGAGCAAGTTGAAGTGGTGAAGGAAGAAAGACGTCCAGATAAACAAATGTACGCGATTACTGAAAAAGGTCGAGAACATCTTCCAAAAAAGATTTATGCCCTTTTTGAAAAAGGTGGTTCATTTACAGACTATTTCCCAGGTTTCTTCGCTTTACAGTATGTTGATAAGTCGAGGATTGTACGTATATTAGAAAGCAAGATAGAAGACCAAAAAATAAATATAGCAAAACTGAAAATAGCTCATGAGAGTCTTCAATTTGACGATGAAGGTAAACGATTGTCAGAAATTACAACGGATTTCTTTATGAACAAGTTTAATAGCGAAATAGTAGCAATCCAACGTATTATAGAAATGTTGAAAGAAGTTTAAAGTAGATTCATATTTAAAGATCATCAATTCATTTGGTGGTCTTTTTTATTTAAGGACGCATTAGGAACCATATAATTACAGTTTGTGTCTTTATTAATAAAAGGAAATCCAATGGAGGCGTCGGTATGTGGTTGATAATCGGTTTAATTGCAATTGTAGCTACGTTTATAAATCTCTTTATGTATTCAAAAGGCAAAGATTACAAGCTTGCGATGGCAATGGGGTTATCGTTTACAGCATTAACACTTTGTACTGAATACAGTCTTGTATTGGACTGGGTAGAAGCGAGAGATTGGGCAGCTTTAGAGGATGTAGTACCTGGTATGGAACGAGCATTATGGTTTTTGACAATGGTTTCGATTTTTCTAAATATAATTCCCTTACTATTGGAACGAAAAGGTAAGAAATAATTATAATAAGACCATCAAATTTGGTGGTCTTTTTTTCTATTTCGGAAAAGTTTAAGCCTCAAGACGTATATCAAAATTGTACTAGAGGCCATCGTAACTATAAAAGAAAAATGATAAATTTGTAATGAAATTACTTGCTAAACATTTTTAGTGAGTATAAAAATATCAGCTTTATTCGAGGAATATTAGTGAATTAGAAAGAGGTCATTAAGTGAAAAAAACAACATATGAGTTAGCAGATTCAACGACAACAAGAAAGTTACAGTTGACCATCTTTATCTGTTCCATAATTTTTACGATTGGTACGGCTATTCACAATTTTGTTATTATAAATCCATCATTAATTGAAACAATGATGCAAATGGCAGGCGTAGCTGACCCCTCTGGTGAAGCATCAGGGTTTACATTCGGATTTAGAATTGTTGGATGTGTGTATATTATTGGTAATGCGTTAGGGCTATTAGCTATAGTTAGTCGTTCAAAGATTTTATGGTGGGTTGTATTAACAATTAATATCACGCAAGCTACTGGTCCTTTTATGATCCCTTCATCGATGTGGACTGCAGTTAACGACGTTTATGGTGTGGTTGGGATTTTACCGAGTGTGATTACAGATGGTGGAGCGATTATTTTATCTATCATAATGATTGTTTCTATGTTTAAGTTTCGTACAACGTGGGCAGAAAGACGCGTTTAAGTTAACGGTGTTTTGAACGTATCTCTAAGTTGCCACTTTATATGGCGCGTTTCTACAAGAAAAGTAGTAACGCGTTTTTTTATTTAAATACTATTCATTTAACGGTGCTTTCGTTGGAAAAGCAAATTCTCTTGAAGTAACCCGTCCTAAGTTAGAACGGGTTAGCTTTACTAGATTTTAAACTTTATATTACTTTATCTGTCAGCTAAGTGGAGTCTTTCTCCACCCATAAAATTGCCTGTAGTCTTTTAACGATATAATTCATTTCAATTCCCTCCTAGCATTTTTTAAATAAACAAAATTAAAATTGACGAGGACCAATATAATCTTCTATTTTTCTTCGGTTCTCTTCGTAGATCTTTTTCACATTTTCATTGTGAATTTCTTCTTCAAGGGACTCCTCCCTTTTTGTAATAGTTATTCTTAAAGAAAAAATGTTTAATATCATAGATTTTCACCTCCTTTAATTACCCTGAAAAAGAAAAAAACCGTAGAGAGACTTCCCCTACGGAAAAAAGGCACAAAAATACCGTAGGGACACAGTTCTCCCTACGGTATGGGTATACTTAATTTATAAAAATCTTAAGAGATCCATTCCGATCTGGTCGAATGTGTAATTTTCTTTGAAATTGTATCTACATGTGACATTAATTTAACGATTGTAGTCATATCATTCGACCTCCTTAAGAAATTTTTATTCGGATTTAAGTATATCTACCTTTAGACTACTTGTAAACATTTTTTTACATTTTTTATAAAAATTTATATACGGTGAAAATTTGAACTGTATTTAACAATTAGGCGCTATTGTTGAATATACAGTAAAATAATTTTAAGAATAGTTCGGAAACTACTGGTGTTGGAGGTATAGGAATGAAGGTTAATCGAATTGATCATGTAAGTATCAACGTAGAAAATCTTGAAGAAACGAAGGCGTTTTTTGTTGATTTGGGGCTTATCGTAAAGGCAGAATGGAAGTTAGATGGCGAACAGTTGGATAAAATTGTTGGGCTAAAAGGTGTGAAAACCTCTTGTGTAGCACTGGGGACGTTAGATGGTGGGACTTGGATAGAGCTTGTTAAATTCGTTTCACCATCCGATGAAAACGGCATTCAGCCAACGTCTCCAAATACGTTAGGGCTCCGACATATTTGTTTTAATGTAGAAGATATTGATGGGATCATTGAAAAGCTAAAAAAAAGAGGTACAGAAGTTTTTAGTGAGATTCAACAGTATGAAGATAGCTATAAGCTGTGCTATGTTCGTGGTCCAGAGGGAATTATTTTAGAGTTAGCAGAAAATGTTAGATAAAATGTGGTATTTCTGCGGGTTAACCACAGAAATACCATGTACTTTTTTAATTGGATTCTACATATTGTTTAAACGTATCTAAAATCGCTTGCCAACCTGCTTGTTGGAATTCAACTGGATGTTCATTTTCAGGGTCAAAGGATTCAATGACTTTTGTTTTGTCCCCTTGGTCGATAAATGTGATTTTTACTTTTCGGCCATCTTCCATTGTATAAGAGATAACTTCGTGTAATTTTACTTCATCGTACGTTCCACCAAAGTCAAACCCCATACTGCCGTCTTTTGCTTCCATTCTTGAGACGAATTTTCCACCTGCTCGTAAATCATTTTCCGCATAGGGTGTGTGCCAATCTTCTGAAGCTTGGTTCCATTTCGTAATATGAGTTGGTTCAGTCCAGTATTCCCATACCTTCTCCACTAGTGCTTGAACTGTCGCTTCTACTGTCACTTGTTTTGTTTCCATCCATATCCCAACCTTATTTTTAGAGTGATTTATTACATAAGAATAATGTAGAGCATTCCGAGGAAAATCATACATCCTATTAAAAACGGCTTATCGAAACGTGATAAGCCATTTTTAATTATTGACCTAAAGCGATTTTAATATGGGCTAAGTGGTGTTCTTCGTGCCACGCTAGTTTTGCCAACTTTTGAGTCACTGTGATTTTACCGTTTACTTGATGAGTGAAGTATCGTGCTAATTGATCTTCCGTTAACGTATGTCCTAAAGCAACAATACGTTCGTTGATTCCTTCTAATATTTTTAGTGATACTTCTACAGGAAGATTTGTGTCTGGGTGTATAGCCCATTTTTCCTCGTTAAATACTGGTGCGGTTGGGTTTTCCTCGGTTAATGCAAGTTTTAAGCGTATATACATGTGTATTTGCGAATCAGCAATGTGATGAACAAGTTGCTGAACATTCCAGGCACCTTCACGATAGGTTTTTCCTAATTCTTCTTCGGTTAAAGAGCTAACCGTTTCACGTAATCGTGTTGTATAGGTTTCAATTTGTTTCAGCCACTCTTGGACGTTTTTAAGGGTAACTTTCTCAGGAACTTCTAATTCACCAATTGGGAAGCGTACATCCATTTTTAAATCCTCCTTGAAGATATAATAAAAAAGGGCTACACCTTGATGTAACCCTTTTATTTTAAATTAATTTTTCACTTGGTTTTCTTCAAATAACATTGTGCCTTTTTCTTTTAAGTTGTTATGGAATGAGAATGCTTTTTCAAGAATGTGTGGTGTTTGACCGCCAACTTTCTCTTTAGCTTCCTCAAAGTAAGCACGTAATTGTGGTCTGTATGTTGGGTGTGCGATTTCGATTAGCTTTTCAGCTCTCTTCACTGGTGGAAGTCCACGAAGATCTGCATATCCTTGTTCAGTTACAATTACGTCTACATCGTGCTCAGTATGGTCAACATGCGATACGAATGGAACAATCGCAGAAATTGCACCATTTTTCGCTAGTGATGGCGTTACGAAAATTGTAATACGCGCGTTACGAGCGAAGTCACCAGAACCACCGATACCATTCATTACTTTTGTACCGCTAACATGAGTAGAGTTTACGTTACCGTAAATATCTACTTCTAACGCTGTGTTAAACGAAATAACACCTAAGCGACGGATAAGTTCTGGATGGTTCGAAATTTCTTGTGGTCTGAATACGATTTTGTCTTTATATTTTTCTAAGTCTTCTGCTAAAGAATCTACACGTTTCTTAGAAAGTGAGAAAGCAGTAGCGGATGCAAACTTAACAACACCTGCATCGATTAAGTCAAATACACCATCTTGCAATACTTCAGAGTACACTTCAATATCTTTAAATTGCGAAGTTTTCATACCGTTTAATACAGCATTCGCAACGGAACCTACACCTGATTGTAATGGAGCTAAAGATGGAGGTAATTTACCTGCTTCTACTTCTTTCGCGAAGAAGTCTAATAGATTGTTCGCAATTTGTTGAGTTTCTTCGTTTGGCTCAAATAATGGTGATGGAATATCTGGTTGTTCAGATAGTACGATACCTCTAACTTTTGCAGGATCTACTTTAATACCAATTTCACCAATACGCTCACCAGATTTGTATAAAGGAATTTCGCGACGATCGCCTTGATCTGCTAAAACATAGATATCGTGAATGCCTTCATATGCACTTGGAGCAGTAGTGTTTAACTCAATGATAACGTTTTCAGCTTTTTCGACAAAAATAGGAGAGTTCCCTACAGAACCTGTTGGAATAATGTAGCCATCTTCTGTAATCGCAGCTGCTTCAATAATTGCATAATCGATTTTACCTAAAGTGCCTTTGCGAACCTCTTCAGCTACATGAGATAAGTGCTGATCGATGTAGTACATTTCACCAGCGTTGATTTTTCCACGCATTGTAGCGTTGCCTTGGTAAGGAACACGTAAATTTACAATTCCCGCCTCAGCCATTGATTGGTCAGCAGTTGGTCCTAATGAAGCACCAGTATACAAGTTAACTTTGAATTTTTCAGTTTCCCCACGCTTAGAAAGTGCTAGTGGAAATTCTTTTGGCTCACCAAATAGAGTAAATCCACTCATTCCAAGGTTCATACCGTCTTCAATCCAAGAAGCAGCTTCCTCAGCTGAAACAATCTTGTCTAAAAATGCCTCATTTCTAATGTATTGGCTTAAATCTTTTCCCATTAACAATCACCTCGTAGTAGATTTTAAAACTTTCTTACTTTTAAAAATATTGGGGTAAAAATTAACATACTGCCAATCAAAACTCTCATTTATTATATTTGAATGAGTTTCTTGTATATTATTGTAAAAGAGAATTCACCATTTCGTCTATTAGCTGATTTCTATGATAATAATAGAAAATTTCTATAGTACAGCACTATGTAGGGAATCAATCGCTTCTTTCTCAGTCTTGAAATTGAGCTTTTCTACTTCTCGCACCAGTAATTTGATATATTCCCGAGCTGCGTAATTGATAAAACAGTTCTTTTTCATGACGAGATAAACCGCTCGATTGATGGATGGTTTATCGATATGTTGGAAAAATAAATCTTGTGTGCCGTAAAATTCGTATAATGTACGGGACACAATACTACACCCAACACCGCTTCGTACGAGATTCAAGATAGATTGAATACTAGATGTCTCCACAATCGGCTCTAATGGCTTCCCAATTTCAGTGCTTGTCTTATTTAATAGTTTTCGACATTGATGGACGCTTGGGAATAAGATAAGTGGACTCTCTAAAGCAGTAGAAAATGATATGTTTGGTTGCTCATTTTCTTTATTGCTTATGAGATAAAATTCCTCATCATACAATTTGGTTACTTGCAATAAATCATTTGATGTTAGTTGGAAATCAATTCCGAAGTCCGCATTTTGTTGTAAAACGGCTTTTTCTACTTGATCTGTTGTTTCAATGATGACTTTAATATTGGGGTAAAGCTGGTTAAATTGAATACACAATGTTGAAACCAAATCCGTTATTTCTCCAGGCAACACGGCAATTTTTATTTCACCGATTTCAATTTTGGATAAGGCGGTAATTTGGGATGACATGCTTTGGAGTGAATCTTGGATATTTAGTGCCTCTTGTTGGACGATTTCTCCCACCCTTGTCAGCTCCACTTTCTTACCGACCCGGTTAAATAAAGCATAGCCAATCTCTTTTTCTAGCATCTTAATTTGATGGCTTAAAGTCGGTTGAGTGATGCCTAATTTTTCGGCTGCCTTTGTAAAGTGCAGTTCTTTACTAAGGGTTAAAAAGTATTCTAAATGTCGTAATTCCATGCTGCTTCAGTCCTTTCAAATGACTTTTACTGCGGAAAAATTCTATAATTCTACATATTCGCTTTACTTTTGAAAATACCTTCTATTTATGGTGGTAAGGTTTTTTTATTATATAATAGTTATATAAAAAATATATAAAAATTGTATAATTGTATAAAAAAGAACCCATTTTGAAAAATCATTCAAAATGGGTTCTCTATTATATTAGGGGGAAATATTCCATATAAATATCATTTTCTTTAAAGCCCATTTTCTTATATAATGGCTTACCCATCTCGGAAGCAATTAAAAATAAATGATGCACCTTTCTCTTTTGGGCTTCTGTGATGATTTGATTTAATAATTGTTTAGCGATTCCTCTATTTCGATATTCTGAATGTGTAAACATATTTAAAATATAGCCTCGGATACCTGTTGGATTGAAATAGCTTGGTGGGAATGAAATCAGTTGAAGTGCTCCTGTTGCTACAACTTGATGATCCTCTTCTACTAGCCATTGTACATATTGATTTGATGAAAACTGATGTTCAAAAAAGGTTTTTAATTCTTCATCTATGTTCGAAGAAGCGATTTGTCCTTCGTCGATTAATAATTGTTTACGTAAAGCGATTACTATTTCCAAATCCTCTATTGTCGCCAATCGAAAATTCATCGGACACACCTTCCCTAGTAATAAATTAAATTTGAGTGTTGAAGAATTTAGAGTAATACAATTTAGTATTACATTTAAGTATTAAGTAAGGATATTACAATTCAGTATTACATCTGAGTATTAAGTAAGAGGAATACAATTCAGTATTACATACAAATATTAAGTAAGAGTATTACATTTAAATATTACGTTTAAGTATTACATAAAACTATATTGATTGACCATCAGAAACTACAAAAAATCCTCTTATTGAACACTGTAAGGTTCAAAGGTAATATAATAGTTATTTAATTTTTATATAATAATCATATAAGAGTTATATGAAATGAACGTTTGAATTCTACGAACCTTTAACGGGAAAACGTATCTCTTACTTGAAAATGGTAATTATACTAATGTTTTAACCATTGTAAAATAACTACTACCTGGGGGATAATCTTTGATTTCACCTACTTTTCGAATCCTTTAATTCATAAAAAGAACGTGCTTAAAAATTATAGGTAGTTAAAAATGCCTTTTTTGCCCCTTTTTCTTTAGCTAACTTTTCTAATGTATTAAATAGATTTCCACCTAACCCCTTACCTCAATATTCCTTAGAAAACCAAAAGTCATGGAGTTCTACAACCCAGCCCCAGTAAACCTCTTCGAATAAACCATCGATCCATTGTTTATTGACATCTGTAACAATGATAGTTATCGGTTGCACGTTTGTTTCTTGGATAGAATTGAGCTTCTTAAATAATTGCAATGGACCCAATAATAGGCACTATTTTTCCTTCGAGGTTTTCGAGGAGTTGTGCTATATTCAATGTGTCAGGAGTGAGTTGATGAAAAAGTTTTTAACGTTTATCGTAATATTACTTGTTTTACTTGGAGCAGCTGCTTATGCAGTGTGGCATTTTGGCACAAATATCGCTTCCGAAAAAATTATGGAAAAAGTAGAATCTACTTTAGATGATCAAAAATTAGAAGAAGTAAAATCTTATATTGAGAGCGATCCAAGAGTACAAGAATTTGTAAGTGAGGCAGCATCTATAAACCCAGAGACCCTCCCCTTCCAAACGAAGGAAGAAGCTACACGTGTGTTAATAAAAAAAGTGGGCGTTACTCGTTTACTTGAGATTCAAGAACAAGCGCAAAATGGTTCGATTAGTGAGGAACAATTATTAGCTGAAGTTGAAGGAAAACTTTCTGATGATGAAATTGCTGCTTTGAAATATGTTTTATATAAGGAATTGAATCAATAAGTATAATTGCTGATGAATTTAATTATATAGGCTCGATTCTTATCGGAATCGAGTCTTTTTTATTCCATTCTTTACAATATCAAATCTCCTCAGTTCTCCACTCTATAACTCTATTTCGTTAATGTGAGAATACGTTGCATCATCATTTTTCAACAAACTACCCAATCTCTTATAAAAGGCTACTAAATTTGTATAATACTTACAAATTCTATGTTTTCGCACATTCACAATCTCAAACAAAAGAATATACTAGTCTGACTTTAATGTGAGGGAGGTGAATAAATGTCAAATCCGAACATTCCTAATATAAATCCAATTATGGACCTTAATCCAGATCAGATTCTTAGTCTAATTTTGGCTTCGATTGGTTTAGAAGAAATAGCTTTAGCGCATATGATTAATGCGGAAGCGGAAAAAATTCAAAAAGCACTAGGGACTTTACAAATGCCGGGAACTGCCGGTGATACAGCTTCAGACTATTTTCCACCTTTAGCTACTACTTTGGAAGGTTTATTAGCAGTCAACCGTAGTGTTCAAAAAACTATGAAATTTATCATTCATAAAGAGTTTTTACTTCTAACAAAACTGGAAGATGTATTAGATTTTGAAGATGGAAATGGTGGCAATGGAGGAAATGGTGGAGAGTGTTGTGTGAACACAAGAGGTTTCTGGAGACGACCACAAAATATTAGTGGCGATTGGCTTCCTATTTTATTAGGAAATCTTGGCGGAACGTTTACTACAACGGTAACAACTCCTCAACAAGCTGCAGCTATCGCAGCTACACCTGGTGGTGGAATTAATCAACTAAAAGCACAGTTAATTGCTACGAAGTTAAACATTGCTCGTTGTGGTGTTCCAACTGGTGAATTACCTAGTGATGTCGTAGATGCAATTAATGCTGCAGATATATTCCTTGCAAATAACGATTCTGTCTCTCAACCACAAAGAGAAATGGTTGAGGATATCAAAGATACACTTGATGCATTCAATAACGGAGCTTTTGATGGTTTCCCTCACTGTTAATAAATACTAGTGAATTAATTATAAAAACACATTGTCTTAATCGACAATGTGTCATCCATTTATTAAATAGTCTTATGCAATTAGAAAATCTAATACGGTAATATTTCTATTATGTATGAGATAAGATTTTCATAATCAAAGCTGAAACGTGGATGGGATTTCAGCTTTGATTTTCTATAGAATTATTTGTTTCCTTTTTTCCTCATGCATGATTGACAGTAAGATGCTTTCTTCGATGACTTACTTTTTGAGTTTTTGGAAGAGCTACTACTACTTTTAGATTGATTTTTTTTGTTCATCAAAAATCCTCCTTTTTAATAAAAAATATGCTAAAAAAGAGGATGGAACTAGGATAATAATTTATCTTTCAAAGATTTTTATTCTAGGTGTGAAAATACTTCGTGATAAAAGTAATAGAAATGATGTAGCCGATTATAGGTGATATTCCATAACCCATGATTGGCGTTGGGAAGTTTCCAATAAAAGTTACAATCATTGTGATGAGGAAGTAAACGCCTAATGATAACGAAACGAAACCTTTACTACCGAAAAGAAAGAATGGACATACTAATAATAATAGCGAGAAAATACCTATAATGAACCAAACATTCCCCAGATCTGACACTAAAAAGAGGATATCTTCTACATAAGGAACTGGTGCTAAATCATCGAGAAATATCCATGATGTAATAACAAAGGCTCCTGTCAGTGTGATAGAAAGAAATTTTAAAATCCCACTAACAATCTTTTTCCAAAGAATGATTGTTGCGGCAAAGGCAAATGCGGATAATTGCCCTGCATCTGGTTGAAACAACAATATAGTGAATGTAACGAGTATTAGTCCGAATACATAATAATCACGATTGTTAATTTTCCATAATTGAATAATTAATAAAGGTAAAACAATACTTGCTATGTATAGATTAATGGGTCCTATGATTAACCATCGATGCACGCCTTCTAACCCATTAAAGAAAAAAGGCAAAATTAATAAAACTAAAATCATAATGATCTGACTACTTCGACCATTATTGAACTGTTTTTCCTTGCGCTGAATTAGAAAAACAGCCCCAAAAACTGTTCCCATTATCCAAATAAGACTATTTTGAATCCAAATACTCGTTGGTACACCATAAGATACCATTGCAATCGTCCCAATCACGATAGCTGGCAACATAAGAAAATGGGATACGATGCCTTTCAACTTTTTCATGCAATACATCCTTTAATCACTTTTTTCGTAAAAGTGTAACATAAATTATTGTCCCCTTTTGAGAAAGTAATATCTAGTTGGATAGGCTACACTAAGTTAGACAGAATAAATGAGGGGTTGTAAACTTAGACTACTAACTTAAGGGAGCGTGCTTTTATGACACGTCAACGTCGAACATTTACACCTGAATTTAAACTGCAAATGGTGAAGCTTTATGAAAACGGAAAGTCTCGTGCAGATATTGTACGAGAGTATGATCTAACGGCTTCAGCTTTGGATAAATGGATCAAAAATCATCAAGCAACTGGCTCTTTCGCTGCAAAAGATAATCGAACAGAAGAAGAAACAGAGCTTGACCGCTTACGCAAAGAAAATCAACGCTTACTAATGGAAAACGACATTTTAAAGCAAGCGGCGCTGATCATGGGACGAAAATAAATGTGATTCGTAATAACGCTCACAAGTATTCGGTATCAGCAATGTGTGCCGTCCTCGATATTAAAAGAAGTACGTATTATTACCATGCGGACCTTTCTGGTGAGCGTGCAAGAAAAGCGGAAGATGCGGCACTTTCTAAGGATATTGAACGCATTTTCAAAGCCAGCCGTAATAACTATGGCACACGTAAAATCAAAAAAGAACTGACGAAATTGGCCGAGCCAAAACAAGTTTCAAGACGTCGAATTGGTCGTTTGATGAGCGAAATGGGACTCGTTTCAAACTACACAGTGGCACAATTTAAGCCGCATAAATCGAGCAGCAATGAAGCACCCATTAAAAACGAATTACAACGTGAATTCAATCAGGTTGAGGAGTTAGCTGTCGTAGTGAGCGATTTAACATACGTCCGTGTCGGCAAAAAATGGCACTATGTATGCTTATTTGTCGACCTTTTCAATCGAGAAATTATTGGACATAGTGCAGGTGAAAATAAAACAGCAGACCTTGTCTATAAAGCACTCGCAAGCGTCCAAGCCAATCTGAATGATGTACAAATGTTTCATACCGATCGAGGAAAAGAATTCGATAACCAATTGATTTCAGAAGCACTCGAAACGTTTGGCATTCAGCGTTCATTAAGCATGAAGGGTTGCCCTTACGATAACGCCGTGGCCGAAGCGACATTTAAGGTATTTAAAACCGAATTCGCAAACCAAGTCCACTTCGCTTCCCTTGAACAGCTCGCTCTTGAACTTGATGATTACGTACACTGGTTTAACAACATCCGTATTCACGGAACTTTAGGCTATTTAACGCCGATGGAATTCAAGCTACAGCCCACATAATTTTTGTCCAGTTTAGTGTTGACATTCCAAGTTTTAAAAATGATTTAAAAAAAATATGTATGGAAAATGGATACCGCACTATACTATTAAAGATTTCACTTCAATCCAATGTGACTAAGGAGGGTTAACCCGATGAGTGCGATTGAACGCTAACTCAGAAGGAACTTCGAACTGAATAGCTAAGCAAGAATGTCTTAGGAAATATCTTAAGATTAATGCGAAAAGCGAGGCAGGGTGTCATGGAGGATAAGTAGGTAAGTGAGTCAGACCCGGATTTATTCCGGGTTTTTATTTTGCATAAAATTCATTGTTACACAAAAGTATTCCTATTCAGTATTACGTTTAAGTATTAAGTAAGAGTATTACATAAGAGTTTTACATAACGCGAAAAACCCATGTTAACTCAACATTTTGAATCATATTTAAACAATGAATTATGGTTTAAAATATATAAGAATTATATAAAAATTATATAACATTTATGTATAAAAAAGTGATGTTGACCTATACTATTAAAGATTTCACTTCAATCCATTCTGTGACTAAGGAGGGTTAACCCGATGAGTGCGAATGATCGTTAACTCAGAAGGAACTTCGAACTGAATAGCTAAAGCAAGAATGTCTTAGGAAATATCTTAAGATTAATGCGAAAAGCGAGGCAGGGTGTCATGGAGGATAAGTAGGTAAGTGAATCAGGCCCGGATTTATTCCGGGTTTTTCTTTTGCATAATATTCAGTATTACGCTTAAGTATAGTATTACATCCAAATATTACATAAGAGTATTACATAATGTTTGAAAAACCTGTCAAATCAATATTTCTAACCACATAAAATCAAAGAATTACGGTATATATTATATATAAGAGTTATATAAAAATCATATAATGTTTATGTATAAAAAATTGGTGTTGACCTATACTATTAAAGATTTCACTTCAATCCATTCTGTGACTAAGGAGGGTTAACCCGATGAGTGCGAATTTTCGTTAACTCAGAAGGAACTTCGAACTGAATAGCTAAAGCAAAAATTTCTTAGGAATTATCTTAAGATTAATGCGAAAAGCGAGGCAGGGTGTCATGGAGGATAAGTAGGTAAGTGAATCAGACCCGGATTTATTCCGGGTTTTTTATTTTGCATAAATTACATAACAGCAAATGAACATTGGATTATGTGTTTGATTCATCATATATAAAGGTTATATAAAAACTATATAATTATTATATAAGTTTTGTTTGGTTATTAAACACCTTTAGTCATTCTGCATATTGGGTTCACGGTCAATTTTATATAATTAACGTATCTGTCCTGGAATCTTTCCCATTTTATTTCATTGACGTTTTAAATGAAGATTGTTATCATTCTTTCATTATCATTATTTTAATATAGAATAGATTTACCTTGTATAATTTCAAGAATACGGCTTGAAAGTTTCTACCAGCTACCTTAAATAGCTTGTCTACAAGGAATGGGAAATTAACGATTTTTTATTCCATTTTGTAGAAAACTTTGGCCAATGGTGGTCAAAGTTTTTTTTATATACTGATGGAACAAAAATGAATTGGTTGAATCATTCCCGCTAATCTTTAATTTAGCAACTAGGAGCGTACAACATGAAAGACTTTTTTAAATTTGACGAGCGAAACACTTCGTACAAGCAGGAAACACTAGCTGGTATCACAACCTTTTTATCAATCGCTTATATTCTAATTGTTAATCCACTTATCCTCAGTCAATCTGGGATGGATCATGGGGCTGTATTTACTGCAACTGCTTTAACTGCCATCATTGGAACACTACTTATGGGCCTACTTGCGAACTATCCAATCGCAATCGCTCCAAGTATGGGATTGAATTCATTTTTTACATTCACTGTTTGTATTGGAATGGGAATTGATTGGCAAATCACTTTAACTGGTGTTTTTGTAGCAGGTATCATTTTTATGGTATTAAGCTTAATGAAAATCCGAGAGAAGATTATTAATATCATTCCACTGGATTTAAAATATGCAATTGCTTCTGGGATTGGATTCTTCATTACATTTGTCGGATTAAAAAATGGTGGAATTGTTGTTTCAAATCCAGATACATATGTTTCGATTGGTGATTTAACTTCACCAATGACGTTACTGGCTGTAATTGGTCTTATTATTTCGATCATTATGTTAGTACGTGGCATTAACGGCGGAATTTTCTACGGAATGGTGATTACAACGATTATTGGGATGATTTTCGGATTAATCGATGTTCCTTCATCGATTGTTGGAAGCATCCCAAGCATTGAACCAACTTTTGGCGTTGTATTTTCACATGTACATGAGATTTTTACTCCAGAAACTCTAACAGTTATCTTTACATTTTTAATCGTTGCCTTTTTTGATACAGCTGGCGCATTAATTGGATTAACGAGCCAAGCAGGAATGATGAAAGGTAATAAAATCCCGAATATCGGAAAAGGATTATTGGCCGATTCTGCTGCGGGTGTAATTGGTGCGATTTTAGGGACGTCAACCCCTGCTACTAGTGTTGAATCTTCTGCTGGTATCGCTGTTGGTGGTAGAACAGGTTTTACATCTGTCGTAATCGCTGCTTGTTTTATTGTGGCTTTGTTCTTTTCACCAATTGTGAATGTCATTTCAGTGGAAGTGACATCAGCTGCATTAATTATTGTCGGGGCTTTAATGGCAATGGAAATCCGTAGAATCAACTGGACTAAGTTAGAGGTTGTGATTCCATCCTTCTTAACAATTATTATGATGCCTCTTACTTCTAGTGTGGTTATCGGGATTGGATTAGGATTTGTTCTCTATCCAATTTGTTTAGTCGCACAAAAACGTTGTAAAGAAGTTCATCCAATTATGTATGTGCTTTGTTTGTTATTCCTTCTATACTTTGCTTATATCGTTTAAGAAATAGATTTAAAAATCCACGAGTTTAGTAACTCGTGGATTTTATTTTTATGACGGATTGTAATATTAAGTGCAACACCTGTAAGTCAAAATAGAAGAAGCCCACAACGACCTCGTATAAAATGTTAGTTACCACACAAACATCAGAGGAGGAATCGTTATGAGCTATACTCATCTTACCATATCTGAACGTTCAAAAATAGAAACTTACTTTGAGTTAGGTTATTCTATTCGCCAAATTGCAGAATTTATCAAGAGAAGTCCATCTACAATTTCAAGAGAGTTACGACGACATCTAAATTGTTCTCCTGAAGAGGCTCAAGCTCGATATCATAGTAATAAATCGAAGTGTGGAGCTAAGTCTAAACTAACACCTAAGTTAAAAGAAGTTGTTCAGAAAAAATTGGGTGGTCACCTGAACAGATTGTCGGACGCTTATATCCAGGAAAGCTAAGTTTTAAAAGTATCTATCGTTGGATTTACAACGGTTTATTAGAGGTGCCTCTTTCCACACTTCGTCAAAAAGGGAAACGCCAAAAACCGCGTGAAACAAGAGGTCGATTCAATATTGGTACACCAATCTCCAAACGCCCTAAGTATGTACGTAAACGTGAAACATTCGGTCATTGGGAACTGGATACTGTTGTTTCTGGACGTGGCCAAGCAAAGGGCTGTGTCGCTACCTTTATTGAACGCAAAACTCGCTGGTATAAAGCTGTACTTATTCCAAACCGTTCTGCTCAAGCAATGGAGGCAGCCGTTAAATGGTTATATCAAGAACTACCAAATGGCTCAATATTAACGGCTACGACTGACCGCGGAAAAGAATTTAGCTGTTACAACGTACTCGAAAAAGACTTAAATATCCAAGTTTATTTCGCGGACGCTTATTCATCATGGCAACGTGGCAGTAACGAAAATGCGAATGGTCTTTTACGTGAGTTCTTCCCAAAGAAAACAAACTTTGATCACGTAACGGAAAAAGAGATGGAACAAGCACTTAAACTTATCAACAATCGACCAAGAAAATGTCTTGGTTGGAAAACTGCATACGAGGCGTTTCAGGAAGAACTGTTGCACTTAAATTGACAAAGTATCTTATATAAAAGTTATATATAAATTATATAGTTTCTGTATAAAATATCCCCTAATTGTTAAGTAATAGTATTACATTTAAGTATTAAGTAAGAGTATTATTGTTAAGTATTACATTTAAGTATTAAGTAAGAGTATTATTGTTCAGTATTACATTTAAGTATTAAGTAAGAGTATTATTGTTCAGTATTACAATTTAGTATTAAGTAAGAGTATTATTGTTTAGTATTACAATTTAGTCTTAAGTAAGAGTATTATTGTTTAGTATTACAATTTAGTATTAAGTAAGAGTATTATTGTTTAGTATTACAATTTAGTATTAAGTAAGAGTATTATTGTTCAGTATAACAATTTAGTATTAAGTAAAAGTATTACTGTTTACTATTACATTTAAGTGTTACGTAAGAGTATTACAATTCAGTATTACATTTATTCCATATTGCTTGATACTCTATTCTGATTTCTATCTAACAGACATTAAGGACTATGCAAAAGTTGTTAGCTCCGACAGTGAGATTGATTTAAGAAAATGTGATGCCGACTACACGGAAATTGCATGACGTCCCCTTGGTTTACAATGAAACTTGAATAAACGAACGAATGTTCTTATAATAGGTTTATACTTTCAGAAAGTGAGTGATCAGTAATGAATACGGGTAAGGTAATTAAAACAAATACGCTTTCTGAGGAAGAACAGAAACAATTTAAAACTGAAATAATGACTATAATAGAGAAGTGTTCTAAGGAAGAAATAGAAATGCTTTTACATCAGTTAGATAAGAAAATTAGCTAAAGAAGGTGATTGGGGTGTGTGGTCGTTTTACATTAATCACAGGATTGGAATGTCAACACTAAACTGGACAAAAATTATAGGGACTGTTGCTTGAATTCCACAGGCGTTAAATAGCCGAGTGTTCCGTGAATTCGTAGGTTGTTGAACCAGTGTACGTAATCCCCAAGTTCAAGAGCCAGCTGTTCAAGAGAGGTGAAGTGGGCCTGATTAGCGAATTCTGTTTTAACTACCTTAAATGTCGCTTCAGCCACGGCATTATCGTAAGGGCATCCCTTCATGCTCAGTGATCGCTGGATTCCGAATGTTTCAAGTGCCTCTGAAATCAGTTTATTATCAAACTCTTTTCCTCGGTCTGTGTGAAACATTTTGACGTCATTTAGATTGACCTTGATGCTTGCAATGGCTTGATGCACAAGCTTTGCCGTTTTATTTTCACCAGCACTATAACCGATGATTTCACGGTTGAACAAATCGACAAATAGGCATACATAGTGCCACTTTTTTCCGACACGAACGTATGTTAAATCACTGACAATCACCGCTAATGGTTCATCCTGTTTAAATTGACGCTGTAATTCATTCTTGACTGGAGCTTCGTTACAGCTTGATTTATGTGGCTTAAATTGCGCCACTGTATAGGTTGAAACGAGCCCGAGTTCATTCATAATGCGACCAATTCGACGACGAGAAACGTGTTTTGGCTCAGGCAATTTCGCTAATTCTTTCTTGATTTTACGTGTGCCGTAATTATTGCGACTTTCTTTGAAAATACGCGCAACTTCCTTTGAAATCACCTTATCTTCAGCCTTTTTCGCACGTTGACTAGATAGATCGGCATGATAATAATACGTACTTGTTGGAATCTCGAGGACGGCACACATTGCTGATACCGAATACTTGTGAGCGTTATTACGAATCACACTTATTTTCGTCCCATGATCAGCGCCGCTTGCTTTAAAATATCGACTTCCATTAGTAAGCGTTGGTTTTCTTTACGTAATCGAGCGAGCTCATTCTCTTCTTCAGAACGATTGTCTTTCGCAGCGAATGAACCTGTTTCCTGGTGGTTTTTAATCCAGCGATCTAGCGCAGAAGGGGTAATATCATATTCTCGCGCAATCTCCGCACGAGGCTTACCATTTTCATAAAGCTTCACTAATTGCAGTTTAAATTCGGGTGTAAATGTTCGACGTTGACGTGACATTGTTGCACGCTCCCTTAAGTTATTAGTCTAAGTTTACAACCCCTTATTTTATCTGTCCAACTTAGTGTAGCCTATTCATACTTAAATATAGGTATAGGTATAGGTATAGGTATAGGTCTATTATTTTACATAATTAATTTAGTATTTTATATTATTTTGAAATATATCTTTCCCGATGAAAATCGAGATGCAATATATGAGAAAAGGCTTAAATTAAAAGAGTTATCCCCATATATGTCTATTCAAGAACAGATAGCATATTTAATTTTGATGTTGATTCACCTTCTGATTTATATTGTAATTGTACTTTATGTATTTGCATTTTTAATCTCTAGGGGATATATGGAAGGTAAATATGTGATGGTATTTGCTGAGTGGGCAAATAGTAATTAGATAATTTCCTTTGGCAATGGATTAGGTTTAGCCTCAATCATTATTGCAATATGTACTGTTGTATTTTGCAAGATAAAAATGCAGAGAATTGCAATGAAATATACAGAGTGTTGCCACCCAATATTTTTACTGTTTTCTCGACAACGCATTGGCTAAACGGAAGCTCTGTCCCGTATAAGAAATAATATGGGCATGGTGAATCAAACGATCCACCAGAGCTGCCGTTAAACGTGAATCTGAAAAAATACGATTCCACTGACTAAATTCTAAATTTGACGTGATAATCAAACTCTTCTGTTCGTAAAATTCAGAAATGATTTGAAAAAGTAACTCCGCTCCTTCTTTACCAAATGGAAGATAACCCATTTCATCCAATATCATTAAATCAATTTTCTCTAATTTATTTCGAAATTGCTTTAATTTCCCCACATGTAAAGCCTGTTCCAATTCTTCTACTAAATGCGAAACTCGATAAAAACGTACTTCAAAACCTTGCTCACAAGCTTTTCTACCCAGTGCTGAAGCTAAATGTGTTTTACCAGTTCCAGGCGCCCCTACTAGAATTACATTCTCTTTTCTTCGAATAAAATCGAGCTGCACTAGTTCTTCTTTCGATAGATGACTAGGTAAACAAATATCTTTGTGCCATTCGTAGCCCTCTAATGTTTTCGTATCGATAAATCGGGCATTCTTTAAGTTTCTTGCGATCCTTGCTTGTTCCCGACCATCTTGTTCTTTTAATAAAAGTTGGTAAATATATTCTTCAGGTGTTGTAAATGGAACATCATGTATTGCTTCAGCGATATGAGCTAACCGCAATTGCTTACACAATTGTAAAATGGCATTATTCATGACTTGAAGCCTCCATTCCTTTAGGAGATAGCGCATCATAATCAGTCCATTTTACACCGTAAGGATGTTCTTGATCATCGCTATTTTTTCCAATAAGTTCATAAAAATACTGGTCAATTTCTTTCATATCATGAGTCACTAAAAGAGTGAGTAATTCATTTAGACGCTGTTTCCTTAATGCCAAGGATGGAACTGTTAAATACTCCTTTATACGAGTCGGTAAATAAGGGGTATAACGTGAATGACCAATAACACGAGGCTTTTTTAACCAATCTTTTAAAATATCTTTCCATGGAATGAAACGTCGTTTCTTCATATAAGGTCTTGCATCTGATAATAAAATTTCTCCCTCATTTGTAATCACTTTGAATGAATCCCAATACGTAATGCAATATAACTGCACATAGTTACGCGCTCTAGGCACATGAATAAAATGCTTGTCTAACTTAAACTCATTATACTTATTAAACTTAATCGGAAACTGCTTAAATACTGGATACGGATCTTCTGGTAATTTTATTAATTGCTTTTGCTCTTGCTGCCATAAATCCTCAATGAGTTCTTCTTTTTCATAATGTGGTCGGTCACGATCTTCCTTCAGTTGTTGCTTTAATTGTTCCGTTAAATCTTCAAAGTCTTTTATGACTGGTGGTAAGCTAAAGAAGTTATATCGTACATAGCCTACTTTATTTTCCACATTTCCTTTTTCATTACCTCTGGATGGATTGCACACTTGCACTTTAAAGCCATAATAGTTTTGGAAATGGCGAAATGCTTCTGTTAATTCAGCTTCTGTATCACCTTTGCGTACTTTTTTGACCGCAGGTGTTAAATTGTCAATTCGAATACTAATTGGCACTCCACCAGCTTGCTTAAACAGCTCTTGTAACCCACCTAGGAAACACTCCAAATTTTCTCCAGGCATCGGTATCGCAAAACCAGTATTACTAGCTGGGAACGTCATAACTAAAACATGAACATCGACAATCTCTCCGTCTTGAACAGCCTCCATTACGCCAAAATCTAGTTGCGCTTCACCTTCTGGATGTTGTAATCGCTCATGCCCTTTACTTACTTCATCATCTTCTGTCGCACGCCATTCTTGAATAAAGTTACAGACCGTTCGATACGATCCTTTAAACCCCATCCTTTTTAAATCCGCAACTATTTTTTTATTTGTTCGACGTAGTTTTTTCTTTAGTTTGAGATCTTCTTCAAGCCAGTCTATAACGATTTCTCCCCATTTTTCTTCGTACATCATCCCTTTTTTAATATGCTTTTTTTCTTGAGGTAACTGATCGCCATCACCATACTTTTTGGCGGTACGCCAATTTACATTCATAGTTTCTGCAATTTTAGAAATAGACAATCCTTTTTCATTTCTTAAAGTTTTGATACAATTAATTTCAGACATTGCTAGCATCCTTTCAAACCTCCACTGGTAAAATTCGACACTTTAACAGTAGAGTGACTTGGGGTGGCTGGCAAGTCTATTTTTTTGCACTAAAAAAGTGCTAGACTCTGTACAAATTCGTTGCACTAGTCTGCACTTTTATTATGCAATACACAACTGTAACAATTTTGGTTTAGATGAGATTAGAAAGGGTAGCTTACGATAAATATAATAATAGAAATTTAGATTTATAGAAAAGTATATTTTTCTAAATATTTCCTTGAATTGAAATGAATTTTCATTTTTTTAACATAATCGAATGTAGTATGGGGATAAGTTATATTATTTTGAAAATCATGAAGTATTTTTAGTAAACTTAGGTAATTTAGTTTGATAATATATGGATATACCCTCTGCGTAAATATATTAGTTATACTTGGAATCCGGGACTTTGTCATGATATTCCCACATATATTAGTTAGAGTTCCGCCTACAAACAGGATTTGTCTGAAATGGAAAGTTAACGATTTAAACAAAAATAGATTGTTACTATTTTTGTAAAATATGTTTTTTTATAAACTTAATAATAGAATAAAATATTAACGGAAGCACCGTGTTAAAGTTTACATTTATTATAAATGTAGATTTCTTTTAACACGGTGCTTTTTTTAGAAAGGTGGAGTATTTTTTTGTATACAACAAAAGAAGTGTGTGAAAGTTTAAATCTAAGTAGTTCAACATTACGAAAATACGCATTATTATTTGAAGAATTTGGTTATCGTTTTAAAAGGAATAGTCAAAGTAATCGGATTTATTCTTCAAAGGATTTGGAACTTTTGCAGAAATTTTTATATGCAAAGAAGAAAGACAAGCATAAAAATAATAGAGAACTATTAAAAGAGCTTTTTACACTTCAACAGTTATCACTTGAATTTGAAGAGGTTACTCAATTGGATCTATTAATAAAAGTGATAGAACAGTTTGATTGTAGTTTTGCAAAATTGTTTAACGAGATTGAAATGATAAAAAAACAACAATTAACAAATAAAGAGGAATTGATGAAATTAATAAGTCAAAACCAGGAAATGAAGGACTTACTAGATTGTTTTATTAAGCAAAATGAAAATAAGAACAAACAAAGTGGATTTAAAGGAATCTTCGGAAAAGTGTGATAGGCATACCTATAAAGTAGCATTATAGGGATTACGGGCAAATTACAGTGTTATCAATGGTTTGAGGTATAGAAGGTACTTGAATTAAAGAATGGTTTATTCAAGTCATTAATTCAAGTACTGTTATAACGCTATAACGAAGAAACGAGGTAACATTATGCTATTTAAAGGCAGTGAACAACAATTGGAATTAAAGTTATTACTATTTAAGATTAGAGAGCAAATGTTGAACAATAGCACTTGGTTTGTATCGAAAAATTACTAAAGGTTTTCTCATGATTAATATGATTTAGAAAAAGCTTAAATAGACCATGATGGTTCGTTATCAATTTAAATGCGGTCCTGCATCTATACAAAGTGGTTCGTTTTCGCGTCCAATAGCTATAAAAAATTTTTTTCTGTCTAAAGTCCATACAATACATGTTGACATTAAGCGAATTCATTAAAATGGGATGGAGATTGGACAGAAAAGTGGTCTGTTTTAAGTAATTTTCCGTCCAGTAGCTATACAAAGGGACCACTCTAAAATGTTACAAAAGCTTGTAATATCAAGTCTATTAGAGGGTATTTAGACAATTTAATGGCTTTCACCATTAAAAAAACTTTCTTAAAACTCTAATCATTCTTAAAATTATTTACTTTAAGGACAATCTAATCTAGTCTCGTGTACTCAATCATTACTATTTAACTAATATTAAGGACTATACAAAGTCTAAAATAGAGTTCTTTTATTTCTTTCAACCTTAAAAAATCCCCCTTGTTTAAGGTTAAGAACAGATAAAATAAAAGAAATGTTTGATCTTATTTGAAAGAGTAATTGAGTGAATATTAAATTATTATTTTTTTTTTGTGTGTGTAAAAGATAAATAGAACAGAAAAGAATGGAATAGAAATTGAAAATACACGCCTATTTTTAACTTGGTTAACTTTGGAGTTAGAGGAATGGTTATAAATGTAAAAGTATTTCCATTGTTAAAAATTTCAAATATATGATTTTTTTTCTAAATTTGGATTGAATATGAATAACTGGTGTGATATATTTGATTTGGCTCGAGTATAGTTGCTTTTTATAGCGCGCTTTAAAGGAATTAAATGATAGGAGGAATTAAATTTCCAAATGAAAAAAGTATTTAGTAGTGTTTTACTTGGGTTATCGCTAACTCTACCAGGGGCATTAATTGCTTCAGCAGAAGAAATGGCTAATAATCGTATTGGAAATGTACATAACGAAATTTCGCAAAACAGTGGAGTAATAACTCCTAATGCTGTCCATGAAAGATGGGTTTCAGGAATCGAAAAAGTTTACACTAGTGTCACAAAAGTAGAAAGCCAAATATACTATCGTGATGGAGATTGGGCTGGTATACTTAATCTAGTATCTACTAAACCTGGATATAATCCACTCACTGGGCGAGCTACTGTGATTGGTGTTTATGAAGGTTGGATACATCCAAGATAAGTTTTAAGTAGATCTATTTAATATTTGGACCACATCCAAATTAGAGATGTAGTTTTTTATGAATAAATTTAGAATAAAGTAAGCCCGAAATAGAAAAATAGCGTACCCTTAGGTACGCACTACAAAGAGCCTTCAATTCAACGATTTCTAGGATTGAAGGCTATTATTTTACACATGCTGTTTGAATTGTTTTCGACCAGGGCATGTAGTTGTAAAATCTCAGGTTGTTGATGGATTGGTAGTTTTGGTAACTCCGTAAATAACTTCACCAGATATATTCTTTACTTTCGTAAAATCATGAATCATGGTTGCGCAACTCCCTCATAATTTTTTGAATGGCAAAGTTTTTAACATCGGGATAGAAGGAAATTTTTATATTGTGTTTTATAGGTGAACGACCAAGGTAGATGCAGTTTGAGTGGATTCCAGCTTAACTGGAACAATCGATAATATGTTTATTGACATAAGAAGAACCACCCATAAATTTACAACTTTATAGTACCGGGAGGTGCGATCATAAAAAATGCGTTATTTGATTACGGGCTTACAGAATAAAACTTTGGTTCAACAATAAAATGCTCTTTAATATTTGGTGTCCGTCCAAAAAGTACATAAAAAAGAGCGAATGGAGAAAACAATGAGTTTTCCCATTCGCTCTTTTTAGTTTGCTGGACAAGTCCTTTTAACTTTGTTTTTTCATTAACTCGATTTGATGTCTTTGTTCTGTAAGAGCTTCTTCTACTTGCCTGTTTTGTTCCAGTTCTTTCTCCTTTTGAATCCGTTGTTCTTCTGCAACTAAATATTTCTTATAACCTACTCTTGCAATTCCTATACTTATTTCGTATAGAGCGAAAAGCGGAATTGAAATGAGAATGTAGTAAATTAAATCCGGCGGTGAAATTAGTACAGCAATAACAAACATAACGAAATATGAATATTTTCTATACTTGACCATTAAACTTGGATTTAGTATTCCAAGACGAGATAAAAACAAAGTGATTACTGGAAGCTGGAATATAAATCCGAAAGGAATAATTAACTTAAATAGGAAAGAAAAATATGCATCAATCCCAATTGTTTGCTTAATATCTAATCGCTCAGCTAAATTATTCATGAATTTCATGACGTTTGGAAACAAAAGAAAGTAAGCAAATAATATTCCTAAAATTAACAAACCGAATGAATAAGGAATATATTTTAAAGTCGCTTTTCTTTCAGTTTCGTATAATCCCGGTGCAATAAATGCCCATAATTGATATAAAATCACGGGTGAGGTAAATATCAGTGCTACAACAAATGTAACCTCCAAATAGACAATCAATGGTTCTCCAGGCTTGAAAACATTCAATGTCAAATCTTCTAGTTCCCCACTATCTACCTGAATATATTTTATAATTGGTTCTGCAACATAAAAGCTAAACACTAATGCTATAACAAAAAAAACAGCACAAATAATTAAACGCTTTCTTAATTCCTCTATATGTTCTATTATAGGAAGTTCTTTTGGTTCCATTTTCTAGACATCCTCAAAATTACTTATTATGTTCTTGCTCTATCGCTTTAACCGTTCCAATGAGATTTTTTGTTGATCTATTTGAAGATTGGTTTGTTCAATCATATTTTTTGAGTCAATAATATCACCATCGTCAATTAATCCTTGAGTACCTTTTTTAAACTCGCGTAAAGTTATTCCCATTGCTCGTCCAAATTCAGGTAATTTTTTTGGTCCAAAAATAATTAATGCGACAACGCAAATGATAATTACAGTTGTTGGTGAAATTGCACTTAAATGTACAACCATTGATGCCACCTCCTATGCATGTATTTATTCTACCTAAACTCGAAACATTTTGCATTACATATCAATGACTAATTGTGAAAGATTTTCATCAATGACATTTACTGTAAAAGTATCTTTCCCGTTCGCTTTGCCTTCCCTGTTGAAAGGAGTAACCTTTGAACTTTCATAAGGATTTCTCAGCCAGCCGTCCCACAAAATAGCCATTAATATAACAGATAATCGTTCTGAAAACTATCGAAAAGTATCACAAGATTGGAATATTAGTAATCCAGAAGGCATGGGGTGATGGATATTAAATTGGAGGAGTTGAGTTTCTCCTACAAACAGGGTTTGTTTGAAATGGAAAGTTAAAAATAAATACTTACCTTTTTTTAAAAATATGTTATTTTATAAATAATAGAATAAAACATTAACGGAAGCACCGTGTTGAAAAATTTACATTTATTATGAAATGTAGATTTCTTTTAACACGGTGCTTTTTTTAGAAAGGTGGAGTACTTAAATGCAAAGAAGAAAGACAAGCACAAAAAAAGATTGCGTTTTGAAAATTATTTAACGAGATGGAAATGATAAAAAAACAACAATTAACTAATAAAAAGGAATCGATTAATTAATAAGTAAAAACGAGGAAATGAAGGAATTATTAGATTGTCGTATTAACCAAAATGAAAATAAGAACAAGCAGAGGTAATTTAAAGGAATCCTTGGTAAGTCGTGATAGTTATATCTATAAAGTAGCGCTATGAGGATTATAGGAAAATTATAGTGTTATCAATGGTTTGGGGTATAGAAGGTACTTGAATTAAAGAACGATTTATTCAAGTCATTAATTCAAGCACTGTTATAACGTTATAACGAAGGAATGGGGTGGCATTATGCTATTTAAAGACAGTGAAAAACAATCCGAATTAATGTTGCTACTATTTAAGGTAAGAGGAGCAAATGTTGAACAACTCGCACTGGGTTTGTATCAAAAAATTAATAAAGGTAATTTAACAAAAACTTATGATTTATTAAAAAAATTAGAGAGAAAAGGTTTTGTTCAATATACAAAATATAAAACTCTTAATCGAATAAAGAGAATGTATTATCTTTCCAAAAATGCTCTTCAATATTTGTATGATTCAACAAACATCGAAGAAGGATACAGAGGTTCAGGTTTTGAAGGTGATTTTGGATTTTTTAAGCATTCAGTTTATAAACCACCTAGTAAAAATATAGAACATCACTTAATGACTGTTGATTGTATGATTGATCTTTATGTGCTAATGAAGCAAGAACCAAATAAAAAAATTGATTTTGTTCATAATTTATACATTGCTAAAAATGAACTAAAACCTGATTTTTCATTTAAAAAGGGAGAAGATACATATTATGTGGAAATTGATAGGGGAAATGAAAGAGGAATTTCATTAAATCAAAAGTTTGAACGTTACTATAGGTATTTTAAGCAAACAAATCAATTAGCTAAATGCATCTATTTTGTTGTACCATCGAGTGAAAAGAATACAAAATCAAAGTTTGATGCTCATCATCAGTTACGCTTTGAGAAAGTAAAGGAAGCGTATAAACAGTCGATGCAACATTATGTATATGAAATAGATCTATGTTTTGTTTCAATTGATGAATTTTTAGAAGTTATTCGAATGGACTTGAAAGATGAATATATATTTAGTGACGATTGTAAAAGTATATGGCATCAATATAAATTGTCAAGTACCACTAAAATATGGGGATTACAAAATTATAACATTATAGGTTTTGTTAATGAACACAATAAAGTTGAAGTTATTTTAGCTGAGATTAATGTGAGACGTACTAAAATCTGGAACGATATAATAAAGTTACAAGAACACTATACAGTTAAGCAGAAAACAAATGAGATGTTAAGTATGACTGTAAATACGTTTGCACCGAAAATTGTAATTTATACTTCTAAAGAGAATCTTAAAATAGATATCCAAAACCAAGAGTTACAACATGTGAATTATTCAACTTTTACTCAAAAACAATTGTTAATTGTTGAAAGAGGAACTTAATAGTAATTAGTCAGCTAAATCAAAATGAAAAAATGTAAGTAATTTATATCTAGATGAAGGGGATAAATTATATGGAGGGATATATGAGGGTAAATTCTGTAGATCGGCTTTTGAAACGAATACAAGATCCACAATTGAACGAAAACTTTACGAAGCGGGTAAATTGGCAAAAAAGTATTAATGATGAAGATAGACGTAAATATGCTACTGCTCACCAAGCGTTTCACACTTATAAGAGAAGCGTGGAAAATAAGTAACCGCTCTTCAAATTAGGGGAATTAAATTTATCTGCTTCCACTGTAAAATTAGAGTTAAAAGCAATATTTGAGGTTGAACTAACTGTATAAGTGACTGTAAATATACAGAAAAATCCTGCTGTACCATCATGATTAATAAAAGGTGTTAATAAAGGTTCAATTTGCAACCCAAATTTTAATAAAAGGGAAAAATACATTTTTCTAAAAATAGATATATAGAAAAAACAAGGAATGAATATAAACCATTCCTTGTCCCTTTTTTGATATTACTCAGTATACTTCTCCAACCAGGCCTTCATCTTAGCCATACTAGCTTTATTATAGCGTTTCATTTCATTCTTTAAATAGCGCAATAGGGTGCTATGAGATACACCAATTTCTGCAGCTGCACCCCGAATACTTAATTTTTCACGATCAATAATTTCAGCTAAGCTTTCCGGTGATAATGGTTGTTTTGTTTTGGGTATAACTTTTGAATTAGAAGTTTTAGAAACCGCTTCAGACATATCTACATCTGAATGATTATTTTCTAACAAACGTTGTTGCGCTTCTTGCTTTTGAGCAAGTAATTCCATTTGGTCAATCTTCTTTTTATTTTCCTCAATTGTTTCATGAGGAGGTAAAATAATTAGATTTAATTCGCCCCAGTATTTCTTCACCCATCCTCGTTTCCCAACTTTGGATTCATCAATAGGCTCCGTATAGTACCATTCCGCAACAATCCCGTCTAGTTGTAATTCATCTAATATTTTCTCTAGTTTTTCGCGTATAAAGACCCCATTATAGCTAGAAGGAAAATCGAGGGTTTCAATAAGTGTTTTCACTTTAAATGGTTGTTTTAGATTGCGGCTAAGCGTCCGGACTTTCCATTGATAACTTAAATATCGTCCTAGCCGCTTTAGCTCCCTTTGCGTATGGTAACTGTATTTTGGAATGTCAACACTAAACTGGACAAAAATTATAGGGACTGTTGCTTGAATTCCACAGGCGTTAAATAGCCGAGTGTTCCGTGAATTCGTAGGTTGTTGAACCAGTGTACGTAATCCCCAAGTTCAAGAGCCAGCTGTTCAAGAGAGGTGAAGTGGGCCTGATTAGCGAATTCTGTTTTAACTACCTTAAATGTCGCTTCAGCCACGGCATTATCGTAAGGGCATCCCTTCATGCTCAGTGATCGCTGGATTCCGAATGTTTCAAGTGCCTCTGAAATCAGTTTATTATCAAACTCTTTTCCTCGGTCTGTGTGAAACATTTTGACGTCATTTAGATTGACCTTGATGCTTGCAATGGCTTGATGCACAAGCTTTGCCGTT
The DNA here is from genome assembly GCF_024159215.1 of Ureibacillus endophyticus. Taxonomy (NCBI): domain Bacteria; kingdom Bacillati; phylum Bacillota; class Bacilli; order Caryophanales; family Caryophanaceae; genus Ureibacillus; species Ureibacillus endophyticus. The sequence goes on along the minus strand of NZ_JAMYWW010000002.1, from coordinate 170,988 downwards.
TTATTTTCACCAGCACTATAACCGATGATTTCACGGTTGAACAAATCGACAAATAGGCATACATAGTGCCACTTTTTTCCGACACGAACGTATGTTAAATCACTGACAATCACCGCTAATGGTTCATCCTGTTTAAATTGACGCTGTAATTCATTCTTGACTGGAGCTTCGTTACAGCTTGATTTATGTGGCTTAAATTGCGCCACTGTATAGGTTGAAACGAGCCCGAGTTCATTCATAATGCGACCAATTCGACGACGAGAAACGTGTTTTGGCTCAGGCAATTTCGCTAATTCTTTCTTGATTTTACGTGTGCCGTAATTATTGCGACTTTCTTTGAAAATACGCGCAACTTCCTTTGAAATCACCTTATCTTCAGCCTTTTTCGCACGTTGACTAGATAGATCGGCATGATAATAATACGTACTTGTTGGAATCTCGAGGACGGCACACATTGCTGATACCGAATACTTGTGAGCGTTATTACGAATCACACTTATTTTCGTCCCATGATCAGCGCCGCTTGCTTTAAAATATCGACTTCCATTAGTAAGCGTTGGTTTTCTTTACGTAATCGAGCGAGCTCATTCTCTTCTTCTGAACGATTGTCTTTCGCAGCGAATGAACCTGTTTCCTGGTGGTTTTTAATCCAGCGATCTAGCGCAGAAGGGGTAATATCATATTCTCGCGCAATCTCCGCACGAGGCTTACCATTTTCATAAAGCTTCACTAATTGCAGTTTAAATTCGGGTGTAAATGTTCGACGTTGACGTGACATTGTTGCACGCTCCCTTAAGTTATTAGTCTAAGTTTACAACCCCTTATTTTATCTGTCCAACTTAGTGTAGCCTATTCAGCAGAAAATGTTACCTATCTAGGAGATAAGATAATTTTTTATCAAAATAAAAGGAATAATAACCTAAAATTTTCAATGTTTATTCATGAGTTTGATTCATCATTAATAACACATTTTAGTCGAACTTTGTCTTATTTAGAGGAAAATCAAGATTATACATTAGACAATGAAATTTTAATAATAAAGAATGAGTCAGAGTTAAATTGGAAATTAAATTTAGAACATTATCAAGTAAACAAAAATATACTTGAAGCCATTAGCGTCGCATTAAAATAATTTGACACCTTTATTAAAACTGAATTTTCTGAAATATATTCTTCGCACAAAAAAAGCCTTTATAATGGTTGGGCGGTAGTAAACCATCCAAATCCAAAATAAAGGACTAATCGCATGGATAAGTTTACACGAATAACATCATTTGAACAATGGTTTTCACCGATTAATTTGACGTTATTTGAAGAACAGGTGAAAATTCATCAATTAAATTACTATACAAAGAAGCTGTACATGGCTTCCTTTATGAAACTGCTTTTATATGCCCAGCTTCATGAAACAGAGAGTTTAAGGGCATTAAGCGATGCTGTGTTTTCAGATGATTTACAACGGACAATAGGGTTTGAATCGATTAGCTTCTCCCAATTGGGCAGAAGAATAAATACAATCCCAACCGAGTTCTTTCAAACGCTTTTTCTAGATTTAGTCTCACAAATTCATCAGAAAACGGATTTTCAGAAACAAAGAAAAACGACAACACCATTGAAAATTATTGATTCGAGTACATTACCACTTAATTTAACCAACCATAAGTGGGCAGAGTTTCGAAAAACAAAGTCTGGTGTGAAGCTTCACCTTCGACTCGTTTTCATGGAAAAAGGTCTTTCGTATCCAGATCAAACGGTGCTCACAAATGCGATTGAACACGACCGAGGTCAACTTGAGGTATTCATTGATGACAAAGAATGCCTGTACGTGTTCGACCGTGGCTACTTGGATTACAAACGCTTCGATCGCATGACGGATGATGGCTATTTCTTTGTCACACGTCTTCGAAAAAATGCCGTCGTACGTGTACTTGAAACATTTTCTCTACCAGAAGATTCAAAGGTCCTATCAGATGAGATGGTGGTTATTGGTACAACACAAAATCGTTCGGAAAATGTGTTTCGTCGCCTAGAAATCCTTGATACAAAAGGCAGTGAACTAACGTTACTAACGAATCGTTTTGATTTAGACGCAGATGAAATAGCAGAAATCTATAAATCACGCTGGGCAATTGAGTTGTTTTTCAAATGGATGAAACAACATCTGAACATCAAAAAGTTCTACGGTCACAGTGAACAAGCTGTACACAATCAAGTGTACATCGCAATGATCGTGTTTTGTCTAAACGTTTTGGCACAGATGAACACAAATAGCGATCGAAGTTACCTAGAAATTAGTCGCTATTTAAAAGCTGCATTATGGAAATCTGCTCACATTTGGTTGCGCAAAATTGAAAGAAAAAACGTCCCATAAAGGTTTTAAAAGTCGTTGTTACACAAGTCACAGGTTATAGTAAAAAAATGAATGTTTACTACCCTAGCTTTAGTGTTTTCAATTTTTCTTTAAAATTAAGTAAAACAAAAACTGAAAATTCAGAACACTTTTATGCAACGGTAGTGACTTGAAGCATATAAAAAATTGTTAAAAATGAATTTATCGATAGTTCCTTATTATAAAATTGTATTGAAGGAATATGATAAAAAAGGACAAATATTAATAAATGATATGGAATTTTATGATGATATATAGAAAGGCAATAAGAAATATACTCTAAATTCTATTTTTTCAAGGTTCGTTTTTCTTAAAAAACATCCGTTAGATAACGGGTGATTTTTTCTTTTTCTAAAATTTAAACCATATAAAAAGGGCAATATAAATTAATTTGTATGCCCGCTTCTTCCGTAATGCATACTTATAATTTTGCTGTAGATAAATGTGAATATTCCAAAGGTTTAATGCATCATCGTTTTAAATAAATAGTCGAAGTAAATCAGATTTGTGAAGTTTCTTTTTATATTACTTGAGTGTTTAATTAGAGTTAACTTTTTAAGAAAAGAACTTTGTTTATGAAAAATAATCACAGATATTTATAATTACTTTAATTTTTTTTTTCGATTTCACCTTGCTAATTTGGCGATTGCTATTGTTCTCTTTCCATAAATTTTTGATTTTTGTTGTAAAGGGATTAATTTTTTCGTTATGTGCTGTAACATCGTTAATTTAAAATCTTTAATAATTTAAGAAAATTTATTATTTTAAAATTACATTTTTTTCCTTTGTAAGAAGTGAGTTACATATTATAAAAAAAGAAGTAGACAATCAATTTCTAACTATGTAAAATACATGGAAATTAATAGGTGATTAGGTAGTGTCAAAACTTCTATGAAAAATTGAAAAACACAAGGTATTGGGCGATAAGTACTCTCCGAACGAGGGGACAATCGCTCTTGACAAACATTCCGAAAAGGTTGCGCCCATATTTTTGAGGGCGAAGGGGAAAAAGTAGGCACACCAAATAACCCTCGCCAAATACCAATTTTAACCTTTTCTCCATTCGGTTTGTCAAGAGTTCGCTACGCCGATTGTCATTCGTATGTAGTTATTTGAGGACTCTGCTAAAAAAAGTAGGCTGCGGTTATTTCGTTAACTCCAATTGGGCCAGTTCAATCAGTTTTGTCCAACGTGCTGGCATATGTGGCATCTGGTCCAACTCTGGAATCATGACCGGCACACGCTTTTCCAGCTTTGCATGCGGTCGAAGGAAATTAAAATAGGCCACAAACATCGTCACAAACGATACCGAGCCAGCTTCGGAACCAAAGCCTGTTGTCGCACGGTAATGCCCTTTAAATGTCCGGTTTAGACGTTCGATAATTTGTTTCAACCAACGATATTCGGCTGACACTGGATCTTCGTTCGTTAAGCCTATCACTTGTGTCACATCAAACCAAATGTCATGTTGTGCGAAAAAGTGTTGTGCTAATAAGTAAATGGGGTTGCCATCCACGATTAAATTCAGGTTTTCGGGAATCTCCTTGAACTTTTGTAAAACATCATCGATTGCTTTAATGGCAGACAATGTATCGCGATTAGGCGAAACACGGTAAGAGAGAATAACTTTTTTCGCCGCATCAAAGAAAAAGAATAAGTAATGCCATTTCCCATTAACCCGAATATACGTTTCGTCGCCACAAAATTGATCGGACAGTTCATAAGGATAACCATCAACGAAGGGCTTCATCAAGATGGAGACACTGTTCACGTAATTTAATATCGTTTGATGTGAAATGGAAACATTATGTATGTCTTGCATAATCGCTGCTGTTTTCCGTGCTGAAATACCGTAATTCACATGGTATGTCAAAATCAATCCAAGTGTATGGGATGACGTATGAATCCGTGATAAATCTACACGTGGTTTTACTGGTGATGCTGGAGATAAAGGTTGATAATCAAACAAAAATTCACGATAAATATAACGCACTTTAAACGCCTGTGGATCTTGTTTAAATCGGGTCTTTTCTTCCTTACTCATTCGACCTATATTGGATAAATAATAGGAACACTGATTACTTTTACACTTCCAAATGTGAAAATCTTTTCGCTCTTTAATTTTCTCTAAGGTCTTCATACAGTGGGGGCAACGAAGAATAGCCTCTTTCTGATAGCGACTTTTTTGATTAAATAAGCAATCACATACCTTACATTGATATTGTCCTTTTGCACCATTATTCGCATACAAATACGAGGAAGGTGCACCACACTTAGGACAACAGAGGTTTTCAGGTACTTTTGATTTGGACTTGGCGTGTCGTCTTACAGGCTTTAATTCTTTGCCATGTTCATGGAAGTAGGCGATTAGTAAATCCTGAAAGGATGCTTTTTCAGGTTGATACAGAATGGGTAACTTATCAACTTGTAACTTGCGGTATTCTTTATTAATTGGCTGTTCAGGACGCACACTTCCAACAGCCTTACCAAATATTATCACCATTAATATTTTAATTATTTTTTCTTGGTACTTGATAAATTCAATTAAATACGCTAATAATTGAGGGTACAAACTTGTCACTTCCTTTTTGGGTAGTTTTGTGTGTGGTAACCTCAACTAACACCAAAATCCAGGGGGTGGCAAGTTTTTTTGCGTAAAAGACTATAAAACCAACGATTATTAGCGATTTATATATATAAGTTTTGACAATACGGGTGATTATAAGGAGGTGATAAAAATGAAGACGATAATTTTGATTTTTCTTTTACAAATGGTATATGTTCCATTATTAACTTTGCGTACAATTTTTTTGGTTAAGAATTTAACAATTTTGACTTCGTTATTTGGAATTATGGAGATGCTAGTATATTTGTTTGGATTATCACTAGTTTTTAATGACAATCAAAATATAATAGCCATGATTGCTTATGCGGTAGGCTTTGGCTTGGGCATGATTTTAGGAACAAAAATCGAGAACAAGTTAGCTATTGGTTATATTTATATTGCAATTAATACTCAACAAAAAAATGAGCTGTTAATTAACACTCTTCGTGAAGCCGGATTTGCTGTAACGGTTTTTTTAGGAGAAGGAAGAGATAGTGAGAGATTTAAGTATGAGATTTTAGCAACACGTAAACGTGAAAGAGAGCTTTTTAGTTTAGTAGAATCGATTGAACCGAATGCATTCATTATTTCCTATGAACCTAAATCATTTAAGGGAGGATTTTTGGTTAGGAATATGAAAGTTTTGAACAAGAAAACCGTTTAAAGAACAAAAAAAATAATTATACTAGAATATTTTATAGACTGAAAATTCGAAAAAATGTAATTAATGTGTTGATTTTATACTTTTGGGTATGATAATGTTTTGTTAGAATTCATTATTGAATTCGAATTCATATAGAAAGGGGATATTTTTTGAGTCAGAGACCGAATGCATACGATGTGGCTAAACTTGCAGGTGTGTCTCAAACAACTGTCTCAAGGGTACTAAATAATTTTCCTCATGTGCGACCTACTACAAAAGAAAAAGTGCTGGAAGCAATTGAAAAACTTGGTTTTGAACCAGATGAGATTGCAAGAAGTTTAGTGAAGAAAAAGACGAATACGATTGGATTAATTGTTGGTAATCTTGCAAACCCATTTTATTCAGAAACAGCTCAAGCTATTTTGAATGAAGCGAGTAAAGTAGATTACGATGTCATTATGATGGAGGGAGATTCTAACAATATATCTCTATCTGAAGTAATAGGAAAGTTAATTAATCGTAGAGTAGAAGGTGTTGTTGTCGCTTCTGTTAAAAGAAATGATGATGAATTAACAAAAGTTTTGACAGAAAAATCTATACCGGTGATATTTTTTAATCGAACATTAGATCATGCTGTGAATACAAACTATATAGTAGTTGATAATTTAAAAGGTTCAAAATTAGCAATGGAACACTTGATACAGAGTGGTCATAAAAAAATAGCTTATATTACAGGATGGCAAGGATATTCTACATTCAATGATCGTTTCTTAGGTTACAAACAGGCATTAGCAGAAAATAATTTAGCGTACGATGGAAATTTAGTATTTGAAGTGAACCCTAAGGGGAGTGCGTTAGATTTTTCTATGGATTTATTGAGAAATAATCCTGATGTGACAGCATTCTTTGCTTCAACAGATAGTATTGCTCTGGAAATATTAGAAGCAGCATCAAGATGTAATAAGCGGGTACCTGAAGATGTTTCAGTAATTGGATTCGACAACATTAACATATCATCGAATCCATATGTAAAACTAACAACGGTTTCTCAAAGGAAAGAGGAAATGAGCGTACTTGCATTGACAAATCTATTAAAACTCATTAATAAAGAGGTTGAAACGCCTGTTCAAATAACACTAGAACCAGAATTGATTGTACGTGGAACAACTACAGCAAAGGATAGAAACCTATGATTAATGAATTGTTTAATATTCGAGAAAAAGTGGTCATTATTACTGGTGCAAGTGAAGGCATTGGGAAAGAAATTTCCTTGTTTTTATCGAAATTAGGTGCACACGTAGTGTTAATTGCTAGGAATGAAAAAAAATTAGCGCTTCTAGCACAAGAAATTAAAGATAATGAGGGGAAAGTTACTATTAAACCCTATGATTTAAACAATATACACGGTATTAAAGACCTTATTGCTGATATTTATGAAGAATGTAAATCAGTTGATGTATTAATTAATAACGCAGGTATTAATATCGCTAAACCAATTGAAGAGTTGCAAATTGAAGATTGGGAGAAAGTAATGCAACTAAATGTTACGAGCATGGCATTTTTATGTCAAGCTGTAGGTGAGTATATGAAACTTAATAACTATGGGAAAATTATTAATATGTCATCGCAAATGGGCTTTGTAGGCTATTACAAGCGTAGTTTATATTCAGCAAGTAAAGGGGCAGTAAATCAATTAACGAAAGCTTTAGCGATTGAATGGGCCGAACATAAAATAAATGTTAACGGTATTGCTCCAACATTTATAGAGACTAAATTAACCGAAAAAATGTTTGAAGATTCCAAATTCAGAAGTGAAGTAATGGATAGAATTCCTTTAGGACGTCTGGCTAAATGTGAGGATCTTTTAGGTGCTATTTTATTACTAAGTACTAAAAGTTCAGACATGATTACCGGTCAAACATTACTGATTGATGGCGGTTGGACAGTCTGGTGATTATTGAATTCGAATTCAAAAAGAAAGGAACTTAGACTGATGAAAATCGAAAACTTTTTAGAAGTAAATGATTTTAAAAATCCCAGTAATATTCGATTTGGCTCGGGTTCCCTTCAAACTGTGAAAACAGTTTTAGATGACTTTGGTGTAAAGAAAGTATTGATTATTAGCGATAAAGGAATCGAAAAAACAGGTTTGGTCGATCGTTTAAGAGCTTTGATTAAGACAGACTTTAGAGAAATCCAAAGCTTTACGGAAATTGAAGGAGAACCAACATTTAAATTGTTAAATTCGCTACATGATGTAGTAAAAGATAGTGTTTTCGAAGCAATAATTGGAATCGGTGGTGGTAGTTCATTAGATGTCGCGAAAGCAATAGCTGCGTTGGCGGATAAAGAAAATATTGCCCAGTATTTATCAGGTGAGAAAGTAATTGAGTCAAGGACAATTAAATCTATTTTAATCCCAACAACTTCTGGAACAGGTGCAGAAGTAACAATGAATGCAATCTTTGAAGATGAGGAGCAGCAAGTAAAAAGAGGAATAATTAGTTCATGTTTGCTACCAGATATTGCGATTATCGATCCAGATTTAACACTTACTTGCCCACCAAGAGTAACGGCAGCATCGGGCATCGATGCTTTTACACATGCAATTGAATCATTTCTAGCGAAAAAAGCAACAGTTTTAACAAAAATGTATTCTGAAAAAGCTATGCAGTTGTTTCCTAAAAATATAGTCAAGGCTGTTCATGACGGCCAAAATAAATTAGCTCGTGAAAATATGAGTTGGGTTAGTTTATTAGCAGGAGTTTCGCTAGCCAATGCTGGAGTAGGTGCCATCCATGCATTAGCTTACCCACTAGGTGGCTATTATCACATTGAACACGGTGTAGCAAATGCATTGCTCTTACCTTATGTCTTGAAAGAAATTGGGAAGGCCAACGTAGATGAATTGTTAAAAGTGACTGAAATTATGGACATCAAAGATGACAATATCAACACAAGTAATGTTGTTGAATACTTTGTCGAATATTTATTTAAATTGCTAAAGGATTTAAACTTACCAAGTAATTTAAAGGATTTAAATGTAAAAGAAAGTGATCTACAAATGATGGCGTCAGCAGCAAGTCAAATTCATCGCTTGCTTGATAATACACCTTATAAGCTCAATGAACAGACAATCCATAAAATTTATGAAGATGCTTATTCTGGAAATATAAAATAATGGAGGATTAGAAATTATGACATTACAACCTAAAGTGCAAACAAATTATACAAATGAAGAAATGGAAAATAATTATGTTATTCGTTTTGATGAATTAAAGAAAGACGGTATTCCATTAATGTTTATTGATAGCATTTTACCAGGTCACAATCGTATCAACTATGCATTAATTGGTGATACAGCAAGTGAAAATGAAAAATTTACACCAAAAATTCAATCCCCACACGGATTCCAAATTGGAATGGTAAAAGCACCTAAAGGAAATGGGCCAGCTTATCATACACATGATTATATTGAGGCATTTTTACCGTTAACAGGTAAATGGCGATTTTACTGGGGCAATAGTGAAGACGAAATTCAAGGTGAAACAATTGTTGGTCCTTGGGATTTAATTTCATTACCACCGGGATTATGGCGTGGATTTGAAAATATTAGTGATGAGGATGCTTGGATTTTTGCAGTACTAGAACAACATGAAGTATTTGAAGGAAAAGATCCATATTGGCCAAAAGAAATAATTAAGCAAGCTGAAGCTTATGGATTTAAGGCAGATGAGTTTGGAAAAATGATTAAGCCAGATAACTTTGATGAGTTAGAAAAAGAATTAGCAATTAAATTGAAAATGGGAGAGAAATAATGTCTTTTCCAATCGTATATTTATCAGGCACACTATGTACTACTAAATTGTGGGTTAAGATGTCTGAAGATTTAGAATTCAGAAATTTAGAGATTATTATTAACCTAAATGAAGGAAATACGATTGAAGAAATGGCTAAACGTGTTTTAGCTAAAATAAATGGTAGATTTATTTTAGCGGGTCTTTCGTTAGGAGGAATTGTTGCGCTGAAAATCGCAACGATGGCTCCTGAAAGAATTGAGAAATTAATTTTATTTAATACGAACCCATTTTTACCAACTGAAATGCAGTTCAGTAGTTGGATTGCAAATAGAAAATATATAGAAGAATACGGATTTAATAGATTTGTAGAAGATAAATGGGTACCTTCGTTAATAAATGAAAAGAATAGTTTATTCGATTTAGTAAAAGAAATGGCCCTAGATGTTGGAGAAGATATATATTTCAATCAGCTAAATGCAGTTGAAACTAGAGAGGACTTAACTAAAAAGTTTAGTACTATCAAATGTCCAACGTTAATCTTTGTAGGGGATGAGGATAGAATATGCCCAGTTGAAATGTCGGAGTATCTTCATGAGAATATTGAGAATTCAACACTTATTATTTTGCCTGAAACCGGACATTTATCAGTCTTAGAACAACCTCAGAAAATTGCGGAAATAATACAATCTTGGTTGCGAATTCATTAATTTGAGGAGGGATTAAATGGCCGAGTTGATATTGGAGAATATTTACAAAACGTACAGTGATGGAACTAATGCGGTTGAAAATTTTAACCTAGAAGTGAAAGATCATGAGTTTATTGTATTAGTAGGCCCTTCCGGATGCGGTAAATCTACTACTTTACGTATGATAGCAGGGCTAGAAGAAATATCATCAGGGCAATTCATTTTAGATGGAAATGTCGTGAATAATGTTGAACCAAAAGATCGTGATATTGCGATGGTATTCCAAAACTATGCTTTGTATCCTCATATGACGATATACGATAATATGGCATTTGGATTAAAGCTACGGAAGATGAGTAAAAAAGAAATTGATGAGCGTGTAAACAATGCAGCAGAAATTTTAGACTTAAAACCGTACTTAGACAAGAAGCCAAAAGCACTTTCAGGGGGACAGAGACAACGTGTCGCGCTAGGAAGAGCAATCGTCCGTGATGCAAAAGTATTCTTAATGGATGAGCCTTTATCTAATTTAGACGCAAAATTAAGAATGCATATGCGAGCTGAAATTATCAAATTACATAAACGGTTACAAACTACAACTATTTATGTAACACACGATCAGACAGAAGCTCTAACAATGGCATCACGTATTGTAGTTATGAAGGGCGGACATATCATGCAAATTGGTACGCCAAATGAAGTATATGAGAAGCCGGCTAACACTTTCGTTGCGAGCTTCATTGGAGCTCCTCCAATGAATTTTTTAAATGGTTTAGTCACTTTAAATGGAATTAAGGTAGATAACCTATTGCTAAAAGTAAGTGAAGAAAATATTAAGGAACTGCTTGACCGTGATTATCTAAATAAGGAAATTATCGTTGGAATACGTCCAGAGGGAATTTCTTTAAGCGATGGAACAACTAATGATGAAGAAACTTATGAAGCAATAGTAACTGTTCCGGAAATGCTAGGTTCTGAAACAATTCTTTATATTAATTTACAAGGTCACGATTTAATAGCGAAATTGTATACGAATGCAGTATTCAATATTAACGATAAGGTGTCTATGAAAATCAACATGAATAATTTACATTTCTTTGATAAAGAAACAGAACTTAGGATCTTTTAAGGAGTGTTCTATTTGAACAATAAAGCAGATTTAACTTCGAATGAAAAAATCGCACATGGAATGTTTTTAGGAGTGTATTCACCGGCATTAGTAGAAATGTGTAGTTATGCGGGCTTTGATTTTATCATTTTTGATAATGAACATGGAGCCTTTAGTGACCGTGATTTAGAAGAAATGATTAGGACTGCAGATGCAGTTGATTTATTGTCTCTTGTTCGTGTTTCTTATGATGAATCGAGTATCCAAAAAGCATTAGATCGAGGGGCGAAGGGCATTCATGTACCAATGGTCAACTCAAAATTAGATGCTTTAAAAGTTATTCAAAAAGCAATGTATCCACCATTGGGTAATAGAGGCGTGGCTTATTCTCATAGAGCAGCTAAATACGGTCAATTGAGTGGGCGACAATATTTGCAACAGAGTAATGAAGATATCTTTGTCGCAATTCATTTAGAAACATATGAAGCATTTAAGAATATTGATGAAATATTACAAGTACCTGGAATCGATTTGATTTTTATTGGCTTAACTGATTTATCTGTTGATATGGGTTATCCGAACAATTCGAATCATCCAGAAGTTCAAGCAGTTGTTGAGCAAATCTATCAAAAAGCAAAGCAAGCTAATATCGCAGTTGGAGAAGTGGCCTCAAATGAGGAAACTGCGCAGAAAGCTGTTGATAGAGGAGCGAAATATGTAGCACTTGTAGGTGTGAATTATGTAATGAATGCCTTAAAAAAATATGTTCAAAATATGGCAAAGTGAGGCACTGATGACAAAAACTATTTCAATGTTATTAGAATATTACAAAGAAGATCTTTTAAAACCAGATGAAGTAATCTCTTCATATTTAGAGACTATTAAAGAAGATCAGTATATTACCAACAGTTTTATTCAAATTACGGATGGATTGGCCCTAAAAGAGTTGGAAAACTTAAAATCACCAGAAGAACAACCATTATATGGAGTACCATTCACCCTTAAAGATTGTATTGATATTGAGGGACATAAAACTACAAATGGAGCATATGAAAAACATTATGAAGTGAAGCAAAAAAATTCCTACGTGATGGATAAATTAGAGAAATCTGGTGCTATTTGTTTGGGGAAAACCAATTTGCCTGAATATGCAACGAGTGTTTTGAATCATAGCGCCACATTTGGAGATGTTGTAAATTGTCGACATCCAAATCGTATTTCGGGCGGTTCTAGCAGTGGGGCAGCAGTATCGGTAGCACGTGGACTATGTATATTTGCAATTGGAACCGATACATCGGGTTCGATTAGAGTGCCAGCTGCTTGTAACGAAGTAATAGGATTTAAATTGCCATATGACAAAAGACTTTTACAAGGTGTTACAGAATTATCCTTAACACAAGATCATTTGGGTGTGTTAACACGAAACATTACCGATTTAAAGGAGGTTTTAAAGTGTTTGAATATAAACACTTTAGATAAGTTAAACGTTGTAAAAAAAATTGGTATTCCGAAAGGCTATTTTGATAGCTATTTAGAAGATGATGTACGTATAGCTTTAGAAAATGTTTATGAAGATTTACGTGCATCTGGTTTCGATTTAGTTGAGGTCAATACAGAATTTTTAGAAGAGACGTTAACTGTAGCACGAACGATTGGAACAAAAGAGTTCGGCATGAAACATATGGAAAAATTAAAGAACAATGAGTTTCTTTCGCAAACAGTAAAAGACACATTAGAAAGAAGCAATCAAATCACAGAAGATATGTATCAGAAAGCTCTTCAAAAAAAGGCTGAATGGATGAATCGTTTTAAGCAAATTTTTGAAGAAATCGATCTTCTGCTAACTCCAACTTTACCTATCGTACCTCCTAAATTGGGACATACATCAATGAACATTAACCAAAAAGAATTCGACTTAGAAGAACTTTTGGTTCGATGTACAAGTCCTTTTAACATCTTAGAACTTCCTACAATATCTATACCTACTAATATTTATCACCAGAGTATAAAATTTTCTGTTCAATTAACGGTCACGGATGAAAATATTAGATCATTATTAGATTTCGCAAATAGTTTGTTGAAAAATGATAACTTAGGAGGTTATTAAATGAGTAAACTTTTAAAAAATTTATTGTTATTAGTTGCTGTGTTCGCTCTAATTCTAGCGGGTTGTTCAGATGAGAAAGAAGGAGAAACTTCAAATGATAATGCGATAGACACTTCTGAACCAGTAAAAGTACTATTATCCGCTGGTGATATTGGACAATTTAACGCTTGGAAAGCACGCAGTGAACAGTTTACTAAAGATACGGGTATTAAAGTTGAGTTTTTAGAAACGCCTTACGACAATTTATTGGAAAATATTACTACTGACGGCATAGCCAATGGTGGTGCATATGATTTAGTTGTATTTTTAGATTCTATGGGTCCAGCACTCACTCAGTTTTTAGAGCCATTAAATAGTTACATTGAAAGAGATAATTTTGATGTAAGCAGATGGCCACAGTCTTTAGTTAATTTATCAACATTTGAAGACAATATTTACAGTTTCCCAGTACGAGGACACGTACAAATGATGTTCTACCGAGATGATATTTTCAAGAAGCATAATTTAAAAGTTCCGACTACATGGGATGAATTTGATGTAGTAGCAAAAACAATTAAAGAAAAAGAAGGTATTGATGCAATTGCTCCTTACTATAAAACAGGTAACAATGGACAAAACTTGTTCATGTGGACATCGTATTTATGGGGTAATAATGGTGATATCTTCGATGGAAATTATAAACCAATTTTCAATAACAAAGAGGGTGTAGAAGCTACTCAACGATATGTAGATTTATTATTAAAAGATAAAGTTGCAGCAGCAAGCTCTGTTTCATATGGTGAGCAAGAGTCACGTACACACTTCAAACAAGGTGATGCAGCTATTTGGATTGGCTGGTGGTGGGTATTCTCAGAATTCAACAGTGCAGAAGCATCGGCACCAGAAGTTGTAGGTAATGTAAAATATGCAGCTGTTCCAACATGGGATGGTAAAGGTACATCTACAAATATTAGTTCGTTCCCATTAGCTATTACAAAAGGTTCTAAAAATAAAGATGCAGCATGGGAAGTATTAAAATGGATTGCTTCTACTGAAGAAGAATTAGATATTGTAACGCAAACTTGGGAAAATACAATCGATCCATCTCAAGCATCAACAGTTGTAACGCAAACTGCGAACTTGAAAGATGAAAAATTAAATGAGCTTTCTGATAACTTCTACGCAGTAGCAGCAGAAGGATTTGAAAATTCTAGAGCGTTACCAAACATCCCAGAATGGTCTCAAGTAGCAGACATATTAAGTTCAGCTATCTCTAATATCGTTACGGGTGCATCAGTTCAAAGTGAACTTGATAAAGCAGCTACTCAAGTAGAAACAATTCTAAAAAGTGCAGGTTATTACGATTAAGTAAAATGACAAGTGTACAAAAAAGAGTGCATTAATCTTTCTTTGTACACTTGTACATTTTCATCTAATTCAAACGATTTTATAGGTGCTAGTCACGTATAAAAGAAAAGAGGTTCAAGATGAATAATGAGCGCATCAAATATTTACTACTAGCCCCTGCTCTCATTTTAATTTCTGTTATCACAATTTACCCGCTTTTAAATTCGTTTTGGATCAGCTTACATGATTGGGATTTAAAAAAGTCTGTGGAAATGGGAGATTTTGTAGGGATAGAAAATTATACGAGGGCATTTTCAGATAAGTATTTCTGGAACAGTGTATTTATTACTCTAGTATTCGTAGTGAGCACTGTGGTAATAACATTAGTCCTAAGTTTCTTAGTAGCTTTACTGTTAAGTGGCAACAGTAAGTTTTTACAGTTTGTTCGTGCAATAATAATTATTCCCTTTGCTATTAGTCCAGCTCTAGTAGGGTATTCTTGGAAATTTATGCTAAATCCAGAATATGGATTGTTCCACAAAATTGCAGGAACTTTATTTCCCTTTTTGCAAGATATTGTCTGGTTAGGAACAAGCTTTACGTCCCTCTTAGCTTTAATTTCAGTAACAGTTTGGATTTGGTTGCCGTTCATGAGCCTAATGTTTATTAGTGGTTTAATTGGCATTCCAGATGAGGTTTATGAAGCAGCGAAAGTAGATGGTGCTACGCGATTACAAACACTTTATAAGATTACATTACCATTGATGAAACCGATTATTTTAATTTCATCTATTTTAATGACAATGTTTACATTAAAAGTATTCGATCCAGTTGTAACGTTAACTCAAGGTGGACCAGGGAATTCTACTGAAGTATTGAATTTCTTCATTTATAAGAATGCCTTCAGATACTTCGATATGGGTTATTCTGCAGCACTAGGTTATATTTTAGCGATGATTACAATTGTATTTGTTGTTATTTACATGCGTAAATTATCGAAAGGAGATGATTGGAGTTGACGACAGTAAAAATGAATCAGAAAAAAAGGGTCAACACGATTGGTCTTCTAAAGTATTTTGGCGTGTTTGCAATCCTCTTATTTTTATTTGTACCTATTCTTTGGATTGTATTAACAGCTTTTAAAACAGAAGGGGACTCTTATAACTTTACAGTGTTTTTTAAGCCAGTTTTAGAGAACTTTCAATACTTATTTAGCCAAGAATTTAACATTGGTAAATACTATTTTAATAGTGTATGGGTAGTGTTTGCTACTTTATTAATTACAATTCCGGTCAGTATTTTAGCAGCATACGCATTGTCACGTTTCCAAATGCGTGGAAAGCAAGTATTTATGTTTGCAATTTTGGCAACACAGTTTATTCCTTTAGTAGTTAATTTAATTCCTCTTTTCTTAATTTTTAGGAATTTAGGTATGATTGATACAACTATTGCTTTGATTATCGTGAATTTAGGACATACAATTCCTTACGCTATTTGGTTAATAAAAGGGTTTATCGATCGGGTACCTGTAGATATTGAAGAAGCTGCTGCAATAGATGGTGCTAATAGATTTCAAATTATTACAAAAATATTGATTCCAACAGCTCTTCCAGGAATTATTACAGCAACAGTATTCTGTTTTGTAATTACGTGGAACGAATTTATGTTTGCACTAATCTTAACACAAAAAGAGGCCGTTACACTTCCAATCGCATTATCGTTCTTTAATGGAGAGAAAGGTGTTATTTGGAATCAAATGGCTGCAGCAGGAATTATTTTCATGTTGCCGACAGTTATCTTTATGTTATTGGTGAGAAAACAAT
The DNA here is from genome assembly GCF_024159215.1 of Ureibacillus endophyticus. Taxonomy (NCBI): domain Bacteria; kingdom Bacillati; phylum Bacillota; class Bacilli; order Caryophanales; family Caryophanaceae; genus Ureibacillus; species Ureibacillus endophyticus. The sequence goes on along the minus strand of NZ_JAMYWW010000002.1, from coordinate 154,501 downwards.
TTGTTCAAGGTATGACATCTGGTAGCGTCAAATAATTAGAGAAGTGGTGAAAGAAATGGAAAAAGAGTTAACACAACAAGAAAAGAAAAAAGCAACAGTAGTGCAGTCTAAACCCGCACTAACTAGTAAAAAACGAATATATGATCATAGCATTTATTATGCAGATACAGCAGATGTAAACATGATTGACCATCGTGATGATGAAGATTATATGTCCCTGGATACAAAGCAGATTAAAAAGCAGAGTATGAAGGGATTTAACGAAGAGTATAACAACATTGTTGATTATATTGTTAAAATTACGCGTCAAATTTGGAAAGAAAAAGATATTGGGCTTATTTACGATACGTATAGTACGAGTATTTCCGTTCATAAAGGTTTAATTAATTCTCATGGAATTAATGAGGTTATTTCAGGGACATTACAAACACTGCAGGCCTTCCCTGATAGAAAAGGATTAGGTTGGAGCGTTATTTGGTCGGGTAACGATGAAGAGGGCTTTTTCACTTCGCATCGTGGTAAATCATATGCAACAAATGCGGGAGATAGTGCATATGGGAAAGCCACTGGTAAAAAAGTTATTTTCCGCACCTCTGCAGATTGTTTAATAAAAGAAAATAAGATTTATGAAGAATGGTTAGTTATGGATACTTATCATTTAGTACAGCAATTAGGAATCGACCCTGTAGAGGTAGCTAAAAAATTTGCAAAAAGCGCAGTTACTTTATCACCGCCAATACAGTTTGGATTACCAGAAACTGCTGAAATGGGCTTACCACCGAAACTTCTCGATATTGATTTAGAAGAGTGGGAAGTTGGTAATTTCATGTTATTCATGTTTAACCGGATTTGGGAGAGAAGATCAATTAATTTTGTCCGTGAATGTTATGAGGAAAATGCAGTTGTTCATTACGTATGCAATAAAGATTTAGTAGGTTTCAATGAAATTCAAGGAATGTATATTAGTTTGTTTGCTTCTGTACCAAACGCGAAACTCGTCTTAGAGCGTATTACGTGCAACAAACGAGATAATGAGTATGACTGGGATGTTGCAGTGCGATGGAGACTACAAGGTGTACATGAAGGAATGGGATATTTTGGTGCCCCATCTGGTAAGTTCATTGAAATTTGCGGGATTAATCATTATAAGATCCGAAATAAAAAAATTGTCGATGAACACTTTTTATTTGATGGGATTGAAGTGTTAAGACAAATCTATACAGAAGTTGAAGATGTGAAAGATGAAATTGTAATTGAAGATGGAAATTTTGCAGGTGTATCGTAAAACTTATTGATGGAATCTGAGGAGATGCAGATGGAAACTACACGAATTTGGATAAATGGTCAATGGGAATCAACTGAAAAAACCTATGAGCTTTATTCTCCATATGATGGAAAGCTCTTGGCAAATATAGCGAAAGCATCAAAAGATGATGTTAATCGTGCAATTGAAGTTGCTCATCAAACGTTTCAAACGTTCAAAAAGACAAGTGCTTATGAAAGGGCTCAAATTTTATATAAAGTAGTTAATATTTTAGAACGACGTAAGCAGGAAATGGTTTCTATTTTAGTTAAAGAAGCGGGAAAACCATATAAAGCAGCTTTAGCTGAGGCAGAACGAACGATTTCAACCTATCTATTTGCTGCTGAAGGTGCAAAGCAACCGAGTGGGGAAACCGTACCATTAGATGCTGCACCAACAGGTAAGGGTTATATGGGTTATACAAAGCGCGTTCCTTTAGGTGTTGTTTCAGCAATTACACCTTTTAACTTCCCATTCAATTTAGTTGCCCATAAATTAGGACCAGCATTTGCTGTTGGTAATACGGTTGTACTCAAACCAGCAAATCAAACACCTTTAAGTGCTTTATTTATGGCTGAAGTCTTTAAAGAAGCAGGATTACCAGATGGCGTATTACAAATAGTTACAGGTTCTGGAAGTGAATTGAGTGAAAGTCTCATCACACATGAGTATGTGAAAAAAGTGACGTTTACAGGTAGTGAAAAAGTTGGTTTAGCGATTAAAGAAAAAGTTGGGTTGAGAAAATTGACATTAGAGTTAGGTTCTAATTCAGCTTTGATTGTTGAACCGGGTACGCCTATTCAACAAGTAATATCAAGAATAGTCAACAGTGCATTTAATTTTGCTGGACAAGTATGTATTTCTTTACAAAGAATTTATGTACATGAATCTATTTATCAAGAATTTGTTCAATCTTTTGTAGATGAGACAAATAAATTAGTAATTGGAGACCCAGCTAATGAAATGACAGATGTTTCGGCAATGATCCATCCAACAGAAGTTCAACGTTTAAAAGAATGGTTAAATGAAGCAATAAAAATGGGTGCAGAAGTGGCAACTGGTGGAACATTTACAGAACGTATTATGGCTCCTACAGTGGTATTGAATGCGTCTTCTCAAATGAAAATTGTATGTCAAGAAACTTTTGCTCCAATTGTTTCCATTATACCATATAAGAATTTAGAGGACGCAATTAATATGGTAAATGAATCTAAGTATGGATTGAACGTTGGTATCTACACTCAAAGTTTATCGGATGCTTTATTAGTTTCTGATGAAATTGAGACAGGTTCATTAATTATTAATGATATCCCTTCTTTTAGAGTAGATAATATGCCATATGGAGGCGTAAAACAGAGTGGATATGGGCGAGAAGGAATTAAGTTTGCAATTGAAGAAATGACAGATTTAAGATTTATCGCAATGAAAAAAACTATAGGATAAGCAAAGGTGAATTGAATGATCTATGTAAAAACATCGAAAGTAACGAGTGAGAAATCACTAGAAGAAGTATCTGCAATTGTCAAAGACATTCTGAATGATGTTAGAGAAAATGGAGATGCAGCTGTTTTAAAGTATGAAGAAAAATTCGGTGCATCTAACCGACCATTCCGTGTAACCCAAGAGGAAATAGATGCTAGTATTTTACAATTAACAGAGGAAACGAAAATTTTAATCGATCGCGTAGTAGAACGAGTAAGTGCCTTTGCCGAAGCTCAGTTAAAGTGTCTACAACCTTTTGAAGCTGAATTTGGAGAAGGCATTCAAATGGGACATCGAATTGTACCAATTGATAAAGTAGGTGCCTATGTACCAGGGGGGAGATTTCCACTTTTATCTTCAGGTCCTATGGTCGTTGCTCCTGCCAAAGTAGCAGGGGTAAAAAGAATTGTAGCGTGTAGTCCAGCAAATTACAAAGGAGGTATTCATCCGGCCGTACTATATGGATTGGTGAAATCTGGAGCAACTGATATTTTTGCTATAGGCGGTGCTCAAGCTATTGCAGCCATGGCATATGGTACAGAAACAGTCCCAGCCGTTAATATGATTTCAGGACCAGGTAATAAATTTGTAGCTGAAGCAAAAAAACAAGTGTTTGGGAAAGTTGGTATTGATTTAATTGCAGGCCCAAGTGAAGTAATGGTTATGGCTGACGAACATGGTAATGCATTCAAAATTGCAGCTGATTTATTAGCCCAAGCTGAACACGATCCGAATGCAAGAGCCATTTTTGTGACAAATTCTAATGAATTGGCACAAGAAGTTATAAAAGAAGTGAAAGAAATACTTATCGATTTTGCAGCAGATTCTCCAGCCCATGTTTCGTGGCAAGATTATGGAGAAGTGATTTTGACAGAATCTGTTGAGGAATCTATAGAGGTATGCAATGTTTACGCAAGTGAACATTTACATATTCATTTGAAAAATGCAGATGAATATGTAGAAAAACTAAGAAACTACGGATCATTATTTATTGGTGAAGATAGCTCAGTGGTATTTTCTGATAAAGTTTCAGGGACAAATCATACCCTTCCAACTATGAAGGCAGCTACTTATACAGGCGGTCTTTGGGTAGGTAGCTACGTTAAAGTGCAAACGCATCAAAAAATTACAGGAATTGGTGTAGATTTCTTAGCTCAACACGCATCACAACAGTCTGAAATTGAGGGCTTAGAAGGACATAAACTTTCTGCAACTTGTCGTTTAGCATCATTAAATGAAGTGAAATAATATAACACATTCCATTCCCACTATAAACTGCATTAAAAATAGAATTTTCTATTCTTAATGCAGTTTTTTAATATTTTAGAATTATGCCGCACATTTGAGGAGTGGTGTTCTAGTATTTTAAATTTTTCTCCGTAGAAAATATTTTTTCTTAGGCCTGTATAGCAAACTGTTTAATTATTTTATTTGTATCTAGGGGTTCCGTCAGAAAAATGCTAATTTACAACGTTAAGGGATTTTTTTTGACGGGATCCCTGATCATGAAATTTATAGTGAAGTTAAGTAGCTTGAAGGCAAAGTTCTGGATACGATTTATGAAATGTTAGATGAACGTTTTTCGGCTACTTAGTATTCGTGGTTCAATGTTGATGATTTTTTATATGAAGTTTAAAAGAGAAACCTTGATATATAAAGGTTTTTCTTTTTTGCATATACGCATATATGTAAATAATAATATATGCAAAGGGGCGAGCCGGGACAAACGGTGTAGAAGATAACTGTTTCCACACTGCATTATTATGTAAACACCTATTTTAAAAAAGAAGAGGACATATAACTTGTCCTCTTCATCCCTGTATTTTTATATAAAAATGTTATTTTGCTTAGTTGATTTATACAAGAGCTTCAAAATCTTCATTACGGAAAACAAGTTCATCTATATCCACTTTGTCTGATTTCGGGCTCTGCTAAAAACTGTTCATCTATATAGCTAGCTCTAGACGATTGGTTGGGAGTGAAATAGTATTAGCAACATGTATTAATAGTTTGATTAACAATTTTGACTGCTAGTGTTAAATAACGTAGTCAAAATGAATAGGCCAGGCCACCTCAAGAGCAAAAGCAAATATAAAATTAGTTAATGTTTTTGTTATCTAAAGTATTAATATTAATGTTAAATTAAATGTTAATTAAATTGGAGAAACAACTGTACCTTATTAGAAAGCTACGGTTAACTACTTTAGCAGCCGAGGTAATACGTAGGTGGCAAGCTTTGTCCGGAAATATTGAGCGTAAAGCGCGCGCAGGTGGTCCTTTAAGTTTGATGTGAAAGCCCACGGCTTAACCGTGGAGGGGCATTGGAAACTGGAGGACTTGAGTGCAGAAGAGGAAAGTGGAATTTCAAGTGTAGCGGTGAAATGCGTAGAGATTTGGAGGAATACCAGTGGCGCAGGGCGACTTTCTGTTCTGTAACTGATGCTGAGTCGCGAAAGAGTTGGAAGCAAACAGGATTAGATACCCTGGTAGTCCACACAGTGCTAAGTCTTAGGGGGTTCCGCCCCTTAGTGCTGCAATTATTAATATAGTAGTGAATGAAATATTTAGCCACACTAATAGAACAAACTAACTTACATACATCAATTTTAATTTAACCATTAATTTTGATTTAGAGTTAATTATAATGTCAAAAACATTTCTAGAAATCGAATTATTCTAGTGGTAATTTTGTATAGAAGTTAACATGAAAACATTTCAGGAAAATGATAAATAATTGTTGTACTACTAGAATTATAGTGGCAAAAGAATTAAGGAAGTAACTGAATTTGATTTATATTATTATGAAATAACATTAGTATTCTATTACTAAATTAAGTGGACATATGCATGATTCTTTATACCAGCTACTATCTATTTGATAAAAGCTTCAAAAGAATTAAAAGTAGTTTGTGGAAGTTTTTACTAGATTATAATATCGTTATAGAAGATACAGAATTAGAGAAATGAATCACTTTTTTTAATAATAGGTTATGAATGGTTGAGTACTGTTGCTTATCGATAATGTCCTGGGGGCAAATACAATAATAAGAAATAAATTAAGGAATAGATATTAACTCAAACTTCGCAGACTAAAATCGACAAATAAGCCTTGATATAGTTAGGCAGACCGTTAATCCACTGCTGTAGTTGACTTTTGATTAATTTTTGGATTGTTTTATTTGTCTTTTTTAGGGCATCTTCAAGAAGCTCGATTAATTGCTGTAACGCGACAGCCCAATCCAGTTCGTTGACTTCATCACATAATTCATAAAAAATGCCACCTAATGTTCGTTGATCGTTATGGCAACGATTTTGCCAGGACAAGACGATGTATCTGGAAAACACAACCGTTGTGTGGCTAATGAGTAAATCATACGATATGCCTTGAAATTCTTTCTGAAGGCGTAATAGGGATTTTGTCGTCTTGAAAAAGACTTCAATATCCCAACGCATGCCATAGATACGGACGATTTCTTGTTCAGAAAGCGTACAATCGGTGCTGAGAATCGCAAGCCATTCGCTCTTTTTATTGCGGTTTTGAATAAACACGACCTTTACTTGAATGCCATTTGCCATAGTAGTTTGAATCGATCGCATGATGCCTTTCTTGCCAGAAACAGGTGTGGCAACTTTGTATAGTTCTTTCAGAGATAGCCTTTGATCGTTCACCAAATAGCGTTGATTCGTTGCCTTCACCATGCCAATGACGTCAAGACCGAGTTCAACGATGGATTGAATAAGAGGTTGTTGCGTAAACCATGTATCCATTAACACATAATCAGCGGAAACACCTGCTTGTAATGCTCTTTCAAGCATACTGGGAATAACGGTAGGAGCAGATTCCAACGCTTCTACACGTCGTTTATAGCCGGAAGAACGCTTGTCAATATTCTCGGAAATCCCATTAATTTGTGCATTTTTTGAACTCAGTAACGTGAAGTCAAGTGGCATAAATGTAAAGCCATCCGACCAACCCAAAGTAAGCATACGAAACCCTTTATAGAAGCGTTTCGTTAAAGATGAATGATCCATACAACGCGCAAGAAGTTCTACCTTTTTACTCCGATTCCGATCAAACATAGAATCGTCAATGATCAACACTTTTGGACGCGTTACATCCGTCAGTTGATCGACCTTTTGAATGGCATGCACACTTAAATACGTTAAAAAGCGACGCCATGCAAACTTGGAATGATTCATGAAACGATAAACAGAGTCCTTTGCAGGGTAACGGTCTCCCTTCTTTGAATTTAAAAGGGTGAACCAACTCTTATGATGAAAGATTAAACAAAAAACAAGTTGAAACAAATAGGAAGTTGTAAAGCCAAACTTCTTAGTAATACCGGCTTTTCGAAGATGTTTCACGATCTCTAATTCACGAAACACAGATTTTAATTCTTTTGGTAGTTGATTATTTTGGTCATTATGCTCTATCATAATGGAAGCACCTCTTCTGTTTGGTAGTGTATTCTCGACAAATCCACTATACCAAAGAATGAGGTGTTTTTTGTATCTAAAAAAAGTATGTCAAGGTTCTTATTGAAATCGAGAAGAACCAAATAGCATCAACTATTGAACCTAATTATTTATGTGCGAAGTTTGAGATATTAATATTAACATTATCATTAATATTAATATTAATTTATAAATAAAGTTACTAATTAATGATGCTAGATTATTATTAGTGTTAATCCTCATAACATTAATTAAAAATACTAATATTACATTCAAATATTACATAACACTCGAAAAGCTTTGATTTACTGGGTACGCTTTAACTTTTTCCAATCAGAAAAGATATCCATCACCGCAATTAACATCACAATCCAGAAAAAGGTATTATTAAAAGAAATTCCCGATTGTGAATGTCCTCCTAAGGCAGTGAAGACAATCATCAACAAAATAATATACGCCGTAACCCATACTTTCCATTTTAAAACGGATTTTTTATCTAAGTTTTTATTTTTACTAAACAATAAACTGATTAAGATAAGTCCGATCATTAGGATAACCAGTAAGGAAACTGGCAGTTTTACGATTTGTTGTGCAGCGGGAAAATAATCATAAGCAAATAGTATGGTAAAACAAAGGGCTAAAAGTAAAGTGATGTATTTCATGTTTGTATTCCTCCTAATCAATACTTTACCATTTCAAAAAGAAAAACGCCTTTCTACTTTTGAGAAAAGCGTTTGATGTTCTAGTCTTGTAAAATTCTCCCCGTCACAAATTGTAACCATGCATACACGCCAGTTTTCACAGTTTCAGCAACCGCTGAATCTTTGCTTGGGTCGAGGCAAACAAAATCGATATGGTTTACAACTGGGTGACGGCCGATTTCTAGTAAACTATCAAAGAGTTCAATCGTCGTCATGCCCCCTGGAGTAGAGGCGGGGACCCCTGGTGCAAGTGAAATATCGAGTACATCCATATCTACAGTGACATAAATCCGATCTACCTTTGATGATAAATCATTAAGCGCTTTTTGAATGGTTTTGATTAATCCTTTTTTACGAGCTTGCTTTATTGTCACCATTTGAATTTTGTGTTCTTTTGCATAATCAATGAGGGGCTTTGCATTAAAGTAGCCATGCAATCCAATATTGATAACATGTTCGCCCTTTACAATGTCTCCATCAATTAATTGCCTGATTGGTGTTCCGTTTGCAGGTCCCAATTCTTTTGGATCTCGCACGTCGAGATGGGTATCCAGCTGAAGGATGCCAATCGTTTCTTCTGGGTATGCTTCCTTAATTCCACGAACTGCACAGGCCGTTGTAGAATGGTCGCCACCAATCATACAAGTAGTTGTGTTTGGATAGTTCTCTACTAAATATGTAGTAGACTCTTGAATCCGTTGATGGGATAAAAGAATATCCGTTGTGTGCATGGATACATCCCCAGCATCAGCTACGTTATAGGGAATTAAATCAACATCTTCATCCAAATTATAGGTCGCAAAATTTTTCCATAATCGACGAAACTCCGTTGGATAAAGGGAAGCCCCCGATACACTAATAGAAGATCGTGATATTGGGGCTCCGTAAAGTATCATGTCAGGTGTATTGTTAGTGTTTCTTAGTTGTTGCACCCAATGATGTACATAGGTTGGTGGTTGTTCTCCTGGAAGATTCCATGACCACTCAGGTTCTTGAAGATAATGTTTCTTCATTTCATACCACCTTTATACCTTTTTTCCAAACAGCCTTCACATGGTTGACCCCAAATAAATATTGTAGTTCTTGATAGTTTTTCGTATTCCATAATACGATGTCGGCTTGTTTTCCGACTTCAAGGGAGCCGACTAAATCCTGGCGATTGATTGCGCAAGCCGCATTGTACGTTGCAGCGGTTAAGCTTTCAGCAGGAGTGAGACGCATTGAGATGCAAGCTAAGTTCATCACTAATGGCATCGATGTCGTTGGTGAGGAACCAGGATTGCAATCGGTAGAAATTGCTACAGCTACACCTTCGTCAATTATTTTTCGCCCCTTAGCCGCTTCTTCTCGCAAATAGAGGGCAGTTGCTGGTAGTAAACAAGCGATTGTTCCGGCTTTCGCCATGGCTTGAATTCCTTCATCAGATGCTTTTAACAAATGTTCTGCTGAAATGGCCCCGATTTTTGCGGCTATTTCCGCTCCTCCATACGGTTCAATTTCATCGGCATGGATTTTCGGTGTTAACCCAAAGCGTTTACCTGCTTCTAAAATGCGCTCCGATTGTTCAGGTGTGAATACGCCCTTTTCACAGAAGACATCATTAAATTCTGCTAGTTTTTCCGTAGCTACTACAGGTAACATGTCTTGAATTAAATGATCGACATATTCATCCTCACGCCCTTTAAATTCAGGTGGTACCGCATGAGCACCCATAAAGGTCGGGACGATATCAATCGGATGTTGTTCTTGTAGCTTTTTCATGACACGTAATTGCTTCAGCTCGGTTTCAAGGTTCATGCCATAACCACTTTTTCCTTCAATGGTAGTGACACCATGGGCTAGGAATGAATCAAGTCGACGTGTTGTTTGTGCGATTAGTTCTTCTTCTGTTGCTTCTCTTGTCATACGAGTCGTCGCATGAATGCCGCCACCTGCATCCATAATGTCCATGTAGGTTGCCCCTTCAAGGCGCATTTCAAATTCATGCTCCCGGCTACCCCCATACACAACATGTGTATGAGGGTCTACTAATCCAGGAGTAACTAAATGGTTTGAGGCATCGACAATTTCAGCTTGATGGAGTTTGTTAAAGTAGCGTTCTTCTAGCTCTTTTGTCGTTCCTACCGCTTGAATAATGCCATCTTCAATCCATAGGCTGCCGTCTTCAATTAACCCTAGATTAGACATTTCTTCTTTGATGCGTGGACCTGATTTTTCAGAAGCAAGGGTCGCTAATTGTGCTGCATGTTTAATCCAGATTGGTTTTGTCATGACTATTCCGCTCCTTTATCAAGCATTGGCATCTTAATTCCTTTTTCACGAGCTGTTTTTTGTGCCAATTCATAACCAGCATCTGCGTGACGAACGACACCCATTCCTGGATCTGTTGTTAATACTCGCTCGATACGTGCCTCTGCTTCTTTCGTTCCGTCTGCAACAATAACAACTCCTGCATGTAGGGAATACCCCATACCAACGCCACCACCATGATGTACAGAAACCCAAGTAGCTCCACCGACAGCGTTAACTAAAGCATTTAAAATTGGCCAGTCTGCCACAACATCAGAACCGTCTTTCATTGCTTCTGTTTCACGGTTTGGAGAAGCAACGGAACCTGAATCTAAGTGGTCACGACCAATAACGATTGGCGCTTTTAGTTCGCCGCTTGCAACCATGTCGTTAATGATTTTTCCAAAACGAGCGCGTTCGCCATAGCCTAGCCAGCAAATGCGGGAAGGAAGGCCTTGGAATTGGATTTTGTCTTGTGCCATGCGAATCCAGTTGCATAAATGTTTGTTGTCACTGAATTCACGTAAAATTGCTTGGTCAGTTTTATAAATATCTTCCGGATCTCCTGATAGTGCTACCCAACGGAAAGGTCCTTTTCCTTCGCAGAATTGTGGGCGAATATAAGCTGGTACGAAACCTGGGAAGTCGAATGCATTTTCTACGCCCTCATCTTTCGCAACTTGACGAATGTTGTTTCCATAGTCAAATGTAATCGCACCTTTATTCATCATCTCAAGCATTGCTTTTACATGTGTAGCCATTGATGCTTTTGAACGTTTTACATATTCTGCTGGGTTTTCGCTTCGTAACTTCGCTGCTTCTTCTAAAGTCATCCCTACAGGAACATACCCGTTCAGTGGATCGTGAGCTGATGTTTGGTCTGTTAAAGCATTAGGAATGAAGTTTCGTTTAATCATTTCCGGAAGAATCTCAGCTGCATTTCCTAATAAACCGATGGATAACGCATTGCCTTCTTTCTTTGCTTCTTCCGCTAATTGAATGGCTTCATCTAACGAATAGGCTTTTACATCTGTGTAACGTGTTTCAATTCGACGGTCAATTCGTGATTCATCTACTTCAATGGCGATACATACGCCTCCGTTCATCGTTACCGCAAGTGGTTGAGCACCACCCATACCACCTAATCCAGCTGTAACAGTGATTGTGCCTTTTAGTGAACCGTTAAAGTGTTGTTTCGCTAACTCCGCAAATGTTTCGTAAGTTCCTTGAACAATTCCTTGAGAGCCGATATAAATCCAACTACCTGCTGTCATTTGGCCATACATCATAAGCCCTTTTTTGTCGAGCTCGTGGAATGTTTCCCAATTTGCGTAAGCTGGTACAATGTTTGAGTTTGCAAGAAGAACACGAGGTGCATCAGAATGTGTTCTAAAAATCGCAACCGGTTTACCTGATTGAATTAGTAATGTTTCATCATTTTCTAGTTCTTTAATGGATTTCACAATCGCATCAAATGAATCCCAGTTACGAGCTGCTTTTCCAATACCGCCATAAACGACTAAGTCTTCAGGTCTTTCTGCTACCTCTGGGTCTAAGTTATTCATTAACATACGAAGTACGGCCTCTTGTTGCCAGCCTTTCGTATGTAGTTGTGTTTCTGTATAACGAATTACTTTTTGATTAGTTGTTGCTTTCATTTTCATTTCCCCCTAGTTGAGATACTTTTTTTCCAAACTCGAAAGATTCTATTTTTAACCAAGCATTCATTGCTTCAATATCTTTAGAAAATACTCGGTCGGCATTAATGGAAGGAACAATATTTCTTGCACTTTCTAAAAACTTACGTGTGTGTGATGCCATTTTGTCTACGCCACGGTATTGTGCCGCTTGTAGTCCACAGATGGCTTCAATCGATAACACGCGACGAGTATTGGTAATCACTTGATATGCATGTCTTGAGCCGATTGTTCCCATACTTACGTGGTCTTCTTGGTTCGCAGAGGATGGAATCGAATCAACACTTGCTGGGTGTGCTAATGTTTTATTTTCTGATACAAGGGATGCTGCTACATACTGCATAATCATTGCCCCTGATTGTAAGCCTGGTTGAGGACTTAAAAATGGAGGCAAATCATTTAATTGCGGGTTCACCAGACGTTCAATTCGTCGTTCTGAAATGTTAGCTAATTCCGCTACGGCAATCGCAAGGAAGTCCATCGCAAATGCAATTGGTTGGCCGTGGAAGTTCCCACCAGATAATACTTTTTCGCCATCGTCAAAAATTAAAGGATTATCCGTTGCCGCATTCATTTCAATTTCTAATTTTTCTTTCACGTAATTTAGTGCCTGCCATGTTGCACCATGCACTTGTGGGATACAGCGAATGGAATAGGCATCTTGAACGCGAAGTTCGCCTTGCTTTGTTGTTAAAGAACTATCTGCTAAGTAATTGCGAATACGCTCTGCAACTTCTACTTGTTCTTTATAACCACGGGCAAGTTGAATGTCTTCATCAAAGGCATCAATAATGCCACGAAGGCCTTCAATTGTCACGGATGCAATGAGTTCTGATTGGTACGCTAATTTTTCTGCTTCTAGGTAAGCGACAACCCCCATTGCCGTCATGGCTTGCGTTCCATTAATGAGTGCTAACCCTTCTTTTGCTGTTAGGGTAATCGGGAAAATGGATTCTTTCTTTAATGCGTCACTCGCTGATGTTTTTTCCCCTTTATAAAAGACCTCTCCTTCACCGATTAACACAAGTGCCAAATGGGAAAGTGGCGCTAAATCACCACTTGCACCGAGAGAGCCTTGTTGAGGGATGACTGGATGGATCCCAGCATTTAATAATTCTAATAATCTTTCAATCACAACAGGACGTACGCCAGAAAAGCCTTTTAATAATGCGTTTGCACGAAGGAGAATCATAGCCCGTGACACAATCTCAGGAAATGGTTCGCCAACGCCGCAAGCATGGGAACGGATTAAATTCAGTTGAAGTGCTTCTACATCTTTTTTGCCGATAAACACATCACTAAATTTTCCAAAGCCTGTTGTGATTCCATATACGATACGCTCCTCGGAGACAATTTTTTCAACGGCTTTGCGACTTTCTTGCACTTTTTTTATACTTTCATCTGAATAAGTAACTTTTTCTCCATCAAATAAAACCTTTCGTACATCGTCAAAAGTTAGTGTTTGACCATTTAATATGACCATCTTTAGTCCTCCTTTAATGAGCCCAATAGAAAAGGAGGCTATACCAAAGAGAACCACTAAAAAAGTGATTTCTTGATATAGCCCCCTATTTATCTAAAATACTATGGGCAACTTATATATGATTAATGCCTAAACCAATCGTTTCATGTTCAGAACCTCTAACGGGTGCGCCAATTGTTCCATATAGGGAAACCGCAACCCAGTCTCCTTCACGCTCATCGTCATAAGGGTTTCCTCGTAAAACAGCGAAGGATAAACCAACTGTTCTTAAGACAGACCCAATTTGCACTTGACCTCTTGTGATGCCATTTAATGCTTCGATAATGGCGTGGTACAACGCGTGAGATTCACGATAAATATCTGAATTGATAACCCCGTTTTTCTTCGCTGCTGTTTCTATCGCAGCAACGACCTTTTGTGAATCCATCGATCCAACTTTCCCGGTACAGCTTTTCCAGTTTAACTGCTCGATTACGCCGAGATATTCGTTCGGGTCATCTGAAAGCAATAGTAAAATAGCATGTTTACCTATACGGCGGTCTTTATTTAATGCCATCTTAAACAACTCTTTCCATTTAACTAATAAAAAAATTCTCTTAATATTCTAAAGTCTAATAGCTAACTTGATTGTAAACGCTTGAAAAATGCGTGTCAACGAGAATTTTTTTAAGTTTAATAAACTTGACCATTGCGAACACGGGGGCTTCCGGTTTCAAAGGTAGAGAGAATATGGAAATATAGGGTTCAAAATTACTTATTATTATATTCGGTGGACGAAATAAAAATGCAGAAAAGCAAATTTAGTATTACACTTACCCTGTATTAAACGGGCTAGGTTCAGTGTCACACTTCATTAATACATTTAAGTTTTACTATTCAGTATTACGTATAAGTATTACATTCAAATATTCCGAAACAGTATTATGTATAAGTATTACATCCAAGTATTCCAAATTAGTATTATGTGTAAGTATTACATCTAAGTATTCCAAAACAGTATTACGTATAAGTGTTTCAAAACAGTATTACGTATAAGTATTACATCCAAGTATTACAATTCAGTATTACATCAAAATCAAACATAATAAAAAGCCACTTATTCAAAAATAAGCAGCTTTCTATAAAAGTGAGGGTTATTAAATAAAAGCTTAAATAGCTATTATTGATACATTACGAAAAGCATTAAAAAGTCTGCCATTAATTGAACATGGGAAATCCTAAAAAAAAAACTTAATCTTCAATTCCGATATACTGATCAATATGCTGAGCCAAGATACGCATAGGCTCTGATGATCTCTTCATTATGCTCTGTAAAATACTACCTTCAATTAAAGACACAAGCATAAGTGCTTGATGTTTAGCCACTTCCAATGACAGACCTCTACTTTGTAATTGGATTGAAAAGACTTCTTCAATTTGTCTATATAAGTCCCCGCATTTTTCATGTACTTCATCACTTACACCATTTATTTCACTAAGCATGATGGTAAATGTGTATCCATTAATTTGGCCCTTTTCATCATACATTTGAATTAAATCTGCAAGAAGCGAAAGGATTGCATCTTTAAACGTTGGATTTTTAATGATATGTTGTTGTATTTCATTGACGATATCTTGTTGTACCTTTTCTAAACAAGCAATGAGTAGTTGTTCCTTGCCCTTAGGAAAATGATGATAAAACGATCCCTTAGAGGTGTTCGTCACATTAATGATTTTAGAAAGTCCTACACTTTTATATCCGTTTGCATAGAATAATTTGGTTGCCTCTGTTACCAATAAAGCTTTTGTATCCATCTGAGAACCCCTTTCTGAAGGTCTAGGCAAACCGGTCTAATTGCTATCATTGAACTTACTTTATGCAACTTTACGAAAAAAGTGCATGTACTAGAATGCGAATTTAATAGTGGGGGTTAAAAACGCAATAAACTCAAAATTCTTTTGCAGTTCTCTTTTACGCAATACTTTTGATAGATTTTAGCAAAAAATAGAACATTTACATTTTCCTAATATTGTGATAGTTTTGTGGTGAAAAAATCATTATATCGATTTAGAAGTGTAGGAAAATTGAATAGAATTTTGTACAATCGGAGGGTAAAAATGAAGAAAATAATTACAGCATCATTATCGATTAGTTTATTGGCAAGTTCTTTTAGTCCAGTTCTAGCAGCAGAAAATGATTTGCTGAATGACTCATTAACAAATCCGGTACCACTAGTTCTAAAAGAATTAAATGGAGTACAAAAAGCATCAGTTGCAAATACGCTAGATAGTGCTAATGAAAGTGATTTCTTTAAACTAGTGTTAGATAAAGATCAATTAGTAGATTTAAAGGTAAGTGGTCTTAAAAATGAAGAAGTCTGGTTTACCTTGAGCTCGAAAGATGGAGAACAAATACTAAATTTTGATGAACCAGTTGGAGACACACTTGCTCAAAAGGTATCCCTGGCGAAGGGTGAGTATATTATAAGATTATACTTAAGATACAGTCATCAGGTATCAAATTATAAGTTTGATGTTCAACTGCAAGATAAAGGGGAATTCTTTGAAGTAGAACCAAATAATACATTTGAAACTGCTAATTACTTACCATTAAATACATCTATGGGTGGGCATGCTAACGTAAATCAAGAAAGTGATAATACATATCCAACATGGCAACCCGACTATTATAAATTTGAAGTTCCTGTAACACAAAAATATGGGATTAAGTATACTAGTGAAACAATCGCTAGAGTATATCTTTACGACGAAGCAAGAACATTATTAAATAGTAATGCAGAGAATAAAACGTTTAATTTAACACCGGGTACTTATTATGTAAAAGTCGAACATTACACAAGTGAGGAAAGAGATTATACAATTGAAGTAGATACGCTGAAATTTAGTGATGTGACACTGAATACAAGTGGGGTGAAAGAAATTGCATTTCTTTCTAATTTAGGTATCATAGGCGGTTATGACGATGGAACATTTAGACCTAATGATTATGTAAAAAAAGGACAAGCCGCTTCAATGGTTGTTAAAGCATTGGGTTTAAGTACTAAAAACCGTCCTGCAACAAGTTATAAGGATATCTCTAAACATTGGGCAAATGATGCTATTAAAACACTTGTTGATGAAGGAATCTTACCTGATGGGAAGAAATTTGATCCAAATGCAAATTTAACACGAGGCGAAATGGCAAGTATTATTGTTAATGCATATAAACTTAAAGGTGTATCATCAACCGTATTTTCGGATGTGCCTAAATCATCAACTGCTTATCCATATGTTTCTGCATTAGCTACAAACAACATAACAACTGGTTACGGAGATGGGACATTTAAACCGAAAAACCCACTAACTCGAGCTCATTTTTCTATTTTCTTAAGCCGTGCAATGGATGACCGTTATAAACAATAAATAATAAAGAAAGCCGAGGCAAATGTTGCTTCGGCTTTTTAAAACCGATAACTAAAATGATTAAGTTTGTTGTATGGGTATTTAAGTATTACATAATAAGTTCTACACAATTTCAGGTATTTTATTATTCAAGGCATTTAACTGAGCGACAATAATACTGTTAATCGCATTAATGTATGCGTATGCGCTAGCTTTCAAAATATCAGTATCCGCCGCCTTGGCAATATATTTTGTTCCTTCATGTTCAATGGCAA
The DNA here is from genome assembly GCF_024159215.1 of Ureibacillus endophyticus. NCBI lineage: Bacteria > Bacillati > Bacillota > Bacilli > Caryophanales > Caryophanaceae > Ureibacillus > Ureibacillus endophyticus. Next base: position 137,435 of record NZ_JAMYWW010000002.1, on the reverse strand, counting down.
TTTTCACTTTACCGATTGCTTCTTTACCACGAGAAACAGAATTAATATTGTACTCAACAAGCTTTACATCCATATTGGTTACATTGGCAATGGCTGAATATAATGCATCAATAGGTCCAGATCCTACTGCACTCGACTTCAAAATTTCATCGCCTTTGATGATTTTTACACTTGCAGAAGGGAATGCTGAGTTACTAATCACTTGTAAATCATCAAGTGCATAAAATTGACTACGATAGTTTTGATGATTTGGGTTATTTTTTTCAACTTTTTCGTAGTAATCTTCCACAATGACGTATAAATCATGATCATAGACTTCTTTTTTTGCATCGGCTAACTGTAGGAACATTTCAAAAATTTGCTCGAACTCTTCTTCTGTAAAATCACGGAATGCTAACTTTTGCAGTGCATTTTTCACTGCGTGACGGCCAGAACGTGCTGTTAATACTAACTCCATATCTTCCAACCCTACATCTTCTGGATGAACAATTTCATAAGCATCACGAGATTTTAATAGCCCATCTTGGTGGATACCGGATGAATGCGCAAATGCATTGTCTCCTGTAATGGCTTTATTTACTTGTACATCTAGTCCCATGAAACTAGAAACAAGACGTGATGTATTCATAATTTCTTTTGTATTAATGTTTGTTGAGACATTATAAATCGATGAGCGCGTTTTTAATGCCATTACGACTTCTTCTAATGAGGCATTCCCTGCACGCTCGCCAATGCCGTTAATTGTACATTCCACTTTATCTGCGCCGTTCTTTATCGCAGCTAATGTATTTGCCGTAGCTAAGCCTAAATCATTATGGCAGTGTACACTTAAAATGACGCGATCATCTAAATTTTTCATACGGTCATTTAACTTGTAAATCATCTCTCCAAATTCTTCTGGCTCCGCATATCCCACGGTATCTGGTACGTTAATCATCGTTGCACCAGCTTTTATAACTGCCTCAATTGTTTTCCATAAATATTCAAAGTCTGATCGTGAAGCATCTTCAGTTGAATATTGTACTTGAGGTAGTAACGTTTTTGCATATTTCACTGCTTCTATCCCAATTTGTAAAATTTGATCTTTTGATTTACTAAATTTCTTTTCAACGTGAATATCAGATGTACCTAATACCATATGAATCATAGGGTTCTCCGCATGTTTCACTGCATGATATACAGAATCAATATCTGCCTTTACTGCACGTGCTAATGCGGTAATCATAATATCACTTGTGTTCCCAACACGTTTTGCTACTGCTTTTACTGCTTCGAAGTCGCCATTTGATGACGCAGGAAATCCAGCTTCGATAATATCTACACCAAGCTTTTTTAGTTGTTGTGCAATTTCCACTTTCTCATATAAGTTTAACTTAGCCCCAGGTACTTGCTCACCATCACGTAATGTTGTATCAAACACTAAAATTTTCTTTGTCATCAAAAAAACTCCCTTCTAATTTTAAAAATAAAAAAAACTCGCCTCTATAGAAATTCTATAGAGACGAGATAGATTCTCGCGGTACCACTCTAATTGACATAGCAATTACTACTAAGCCCACTTTTCAACAGCCATCACTGTCTAGCCTGTTAACGGAGGCAACCGACGTCCCTTACTGTAATTTTCAGGGAGTAGCTCACGGACGAGTTCAAAATGCATGTCTATCGGTTCACACCAACCACCGACTCTCTGAAAGCACATTACGATTTCTACTATTTCCGTTCAAAGCTTACTAATTAATGTTATTTGCAATAATAAATGCAGAATATCTTACTTGTCAAGATATTTATTTGAATTTTTATTTTTTTCTTACAATGATTTGAGCTTGTAAGAGTATTATGTTTAAGTATTTCAATTCAGTATTACATTTGAATATTACATCTAAGTATTCCAAAACAGTATTACATTTGAATATTACATCTAAGTATTCCAAAACAGTATTACATTTGAATAATACATCTAGGTATTCCAAAACAGTATTACATTCGAATATTACATCTAAGTATTCCAAAATAGTATTACGTTTGAGTATTACATCTAAGTATTCCAAAACAGTATTATGTTTGAGTATTACATCTAAGTATTCCAAAATACTATTACATTTGGGTTTTACATCGAAGTATTCCTAAATAGTATTACATTTAAGTATTACATCTGAATATTCCAATTCATTATTACGTTTTGCTATTCCGTTGTACTATTACATAACACTGAAACATACATAGTAATAAGCAAACTTTTCAAAAGGTGGTGCAGTAGTGTGACGGAAGTTTATGCAGTTGCCATGAATAAGGGTGGGGTGGGCAAGACGTCCCTTGTTTCGAATCTCGCAGGGGCAATCTCTATAAAAGAGAAGAAGAAAATTCTCATTATTGATACGGATGGACAAGGGAATTCATCCATTGCTTTTGGCCTTAATCCAAGTGAATTTGAGAATACCATTTACGATGTACTGCTAGGGCATACTAATGTGGAGAATGTGATTGTTACGGTAGATGACTATATTGATATTATTCCAGCGAACGAAGATATGAATTTCTTAGAGTTTGATATTCTTCCAGATATTCAACATTACGACAAACCGTTTACGTTATTAAAGCGATCCATTCAAGGGATTTTGCACAACTATGATTATGTTTTTATCGACACACCGCCAAGTATGGGCTTAGTGGTTGGAAATGTTTTAACAACGGCAGATAAGGTGATTATTCCGTTTGTCCCTGAAACATTTGGTGTGAAGGGCTTGATTCGAATTATTAGTGCTATCAATGACTTGAAAAATCGAGAAAATCCGAACTTAGAAATTTTAGGGGTTGTCGGAATGATGGTTGACAGTAGAACCATCCTTCATTCGGAAATGTTACAGCAGGCAAGACGTTTCTGCTTAGAAAATGAACTTCAAATGTTCGAAACGATTATTCCACGTTCCATTCGTTTTGCGAACAGTACGGCTTATGACGGGAAACCAGCAACCATGACTCCTTCAAGTAACCCAATCGTGAAAGCTTATTTTGAATTATTGGAAGAGGTGTTTGAGTATGGCAAGACAAAGCAAAAGTCTTAGTAATGTGTTTGAACGATTCAATGAAAAGGGTGAAGAGGACACAGTAAAGGGTGAAGTGGTGACGAAATCAAATGAAACACAAGAAAAAGTGGTTCAAGACACGCCAACGATTGAAGGGGTAAAGCAAGATTTGTTAAGCATGTATGCAGAAAAAACAAATAAGGAAAAAGTGGAAGATACACATATCCGAACAACTTTCTTATTTCGAAAAGACTTAGCCAACCGATTGGACAAGCTCGCTAAAAATAAAAGAGGCTTCAAAACCATGTTTATGAATAAAGCAATCGAGGCGTTATTGGAAGAAATGGAGAAGAAGTGATTTCTTGAATATGAATAATGAAAATTAAGGGACTGTTTTTACTAAGACAGTCCCTTGATTTTGGTTAAAAATCTATTTTATCGAAAAGTAAGATTCCCCCAGAAACTCCTTCACTTCGTAATCAGTTGATGATAATTCATTTTTAACAAAAGCTTGAAGGTTAGACTTTTCAACATCATACATGACCTCAATTTCTTTCGCGAAAAGGAGTTTTTCTTCTTCCAATAAAGCTGATAATGAAGGGAGTTGTTTTGGCGTTGGATTTTCGCCAAGAACTTGCGTTAATCCATCGAGATAATTTTCGAAAGGACGACCGCCAACGAGTTTTACTCCTTTCTTTTCTTCATTCACCATGATAATTGTAGGAAACCCTCTAGCTCCAAGATTTCGAGTTAACATGAAGTCTTCATTTAATAAATCGTGACTCGTTTTTTCGTTCGCCTCTATTATGATTGCTTCCCCATTTAGGCCCATTGCATTCACGATTTCTATTAGCACTGATGCTTCACCAATATTTTGGTTGAAGACAAATAAGTATTCTCTGGAACGACGCAAGTACTCGAATGCTTTTTCCTCACCATGATGTTTTTGGATGATTTTATAAACTCGGGATGGAGGAAATGATGACTGAATGGGATTGTCAATCATCAATGAACCATCGATCGGCATTCGATAGTGTGCGCCTACTTCTCTCCAGTGGCCAGCAACATCCGTAGGTCCATAAATGCCGTTAGACGGATCAACTGGACCACCATGCCACTTTTCTAGTAAGCCTCCCATGACAGTTTTAAAATTAAGATACTGTCCATATTGCTTTAAAAAGCGGCGAAGCGTCGGTTCGATTGCCCAGCAATGTGAACAAATTGGATCGGTTACATAATAGAAATCGACTTTTTTACTTGGTGGATTAAAATCAATTAGCTCCATTTCGTTATCACTCGCAACACCACATACACCAGTTTCTAAATCACAGATTAAGTTATTGTTTATCATACTCGCACCTCTCATTTTTCGATAACGTGTTCTGTTTGCTACTTAATGCGAGTGTAATGGATAATGAAATGTAAGAATACCAATAGATTTTTAGAAATGTTGGATATCCAACATATTTCAAATATTGTTGGAAAAGTAGAAGGGAGTTTTACAGTTGAAGGAAACAAAAACGGATCCCAGAATACTACGAACTCGTAAATTGATTATGGATGCTTTCATCGAATTATCGAGTAAGAAAGAATTTAAGGATATTACGATCAAGGACATCACAACAGAAGCCATGATCAATCGGGCTACCTTTTATTATCATTTTGAAGATATTTATGACTTATTGGATAAAGTCTTATCAGAAGTATTGTTAGTGAATTTAAATAGTGATTTGTACGAGAGTGCCAATCTAACCGAAGAGGTGTTCGTTAGTATTTTCACGGCGATTACGAATTTTCAAAAGTCATTATCGACGCGATGTTATCGAGGTTACGAAGATACCATTGGGCGAATTATTATGGATCAGCTCAAGATTATTTTTTATAAAATGTTGTGTAAACAAAATAAAACTGACGATGATGAAGGGTTAAGGATTCATGCGGTGATTCTATGTTGGGGCATTTACGGCGCTTCCGTGGAATGGAGACGAAATGGTATGAAGGCATCTCCAGAGGAATTTATAAAATCTGCCATTCCCTATTTGATCAATGGGATGAATTTTTGTTGATTTGAAATAAAGTTACGATATTTATAAGTAAGATTGATTTATCTATAGGGGTAAAATCGTCACCTTCTATGTTGAAGGTGATAATTTATTTTTATTATATAAGTATTTACTTATATATTTGGTGATGGTATGTTTTATATAAGTAAATTCTTATATATAGAGTTGGAGGTTTCACTTTGGATTTATTAGAGCAACAACTAAAAGCATTGGCAGATAAAAATCGTCTTACACTCTTAGCATGTATGAAAAACGGTGAGGTATGCGTTTGCGATTTTGTTGAAGTACTAGGTATTTCACAGCCTGCTGTTAGTCAACAGTTAAAAAAATTAAAAGATGCTGGCATTATTTTGGAAAGAAAAGAAGGTACGTGGAAATATTACCGAATTGCAGACCAACTTTCTCCGGTTGTGGAAGCTGTTATTAATGAATTAGAAGCTGATGATGTGTGTCGCTGTGGAGGAAATACATGTTCTTGTTAGCAAGTATTCTCTTTATCGCACTCTTAATTTTCATTATTTGATAGCCTATTTTTTAATGAAAGGTGTTTTATTTTATGGAAAAGAAAACGTTATATTTTTTTTGTACTGGCAATTCATGTCGTTCACAAATGGCTGAAGGGTTTGCGAAAAAGTATCTACCAGATTGGAATATCAAAAGTGCAGGTATTGAAGCACATGGATTAAACCCGAACGCTGTAAAAGCCATGGCTGAAAAAGGTATAGATATTTCTCAACAAACTTCAGATATCATTGACCAAGATATATTAAACAACTCAACACTTGTTGTGACACTGTGCGGTGATGCAGCTGACAAATGCCCAGTAACACCACCACATGTAAAACGTGAACATTGGGGATTTGCTGACCCTGCAAAAGCAAGTGGAACAGAAGAAGAAAGATGGCTTGTATTTCAAACAGTTCGTGATGCGATTGAAGCACGAATACGGTTGTTCGCTAGAGAGCAAAACTGATGAGAATACACAAATCTGGAGTTAAATCGGTCGAATTTTTTACTTCTTATATGCAACTCGTTTTAAAAGCTAACATCACTTCAGTTAAAAATCTTGAGAAATACATGGCCCAACACTTTTTTCAAAATGATTTATCTTCACTTGGTCCTATTACGCTTTCTAATTTTAAACAAGCGCTTCAAATAATTATAAGAGATGAGGAATAATAATGGAGTTTAATATCTTAACAAATTCATCTTGTTGCACACCTAATTCAGGGTGTTGCGAACCAAAATATCCAGTCGTAATCATTGGTGCAGGTCCAATTGGGTTAGCGGCTGCTGCACATTTAAAATCTTACAATTTGCCATTTATCATATTAGAAAAAAATGAAGTAGCTGCAAATGTTGCTTCTTGGGAACATGTTCAGCTATTTTCACCTTGGGAATTTAATATAGACAGTGCTGCTAAACAGTTGTTAGAAAATGCTGGTTGGAAGATGCCAAACAAAAACGATATTCCTACAGGAAAAGCATTACGAGAAGACTATTTACTTCCACTCAGTGAGTTGTTTAAAGAGCAACTACGTATGAATGAAGAAGTTATTGCAATTACAAAATTAGATACTGATAAAATGAAATCTACAAATCGAGTAAACAAGCCTTTCTTATTATTCACTAAAAACGGGCAAGCAACAAAAACCTATAAAGCTAGCGCTATTATTGATGCAACAGGTACATGGGGAAATCCGAATCCAGCTGTTAGTCATGGTGTTTGGTTACCGAATGAACAAGCAGCAGCACAAAAAATCAATTATCAAATTCCTAATGTGTCTGCTAATTCTTCACGCTATGCAAACAAACGAATTGCTGTTGTAGGTGGAGGTCATTCAGCCATTAATACACTACTTCAATTAGTAGAATTAAAGGAAGTTTACCCACAAACTGGAATTACATGGATTCTACGGAAAAAACGTGTAGAAGATGCTTTAGGCGGTGGTACTGCCGATGAACTAGCAGCACGTGGTGAGCTTGGATTAAAAATGAAACAAATCCTTTTGGATAAAACGATTAATGTAGAAACACCTTTTTATATCCAATCTATTTTAGAGAAAGAAGAAGGCTTAATTCTTAAAGGTACAGACCAAAAAATTGGTCCTTTTGATGAACTAATTGTCAACACAGGCAATCGTCCAGATTTTTCATTCCATAGTGAATTACGATACGAGGTTGATCCTTCGACAGAAGCTGTTTCTACAATCGCTTCATTAATTGATCCAAACTTCCATAGTTGTGGAAGTGTGCCAGCACATGGCGAAAAAGAATTACGACAACCAGAAACGAACTTTTACATCGTTGGCTCGAAGTCATACGGACGTGCTCCAACTTTCTTAATGGCGACTGGTTATGAGCAAGTACGTTCAATCGTTGCATATCTTGCTGGCGATACAGCGGCCGCTCTTGATGTAAAATTATCACTACCAGAGACAGGCGTTTGTCATACTGGTATTGATGGATGCTGTCAATAGAAGGGGGCTTTTTCGGTGATTCGTTTTTTAGAAAAGGAAGATATACCTGACGTACTGACAATCTATCAATTAGGGATTGACACAGGAATTGCGACATTTGAAACAATGGCACCATCTGTAGATGAATGGGATAAAAAATTTCACCCAAAACTTAGATATGTGTTCGAAGAAAATAAAAACATTTTAGGATGGGTATCTGTTACTCCTGTGTCATCAAGGGAAGTTTATAAAGGCGTCGGTGAAGTAAGCATTTATATACACCCTCATGCTAAAGGCAAAGGGGTTGGCACACAACTACTCCAACATCTAATTGAGCAAGCAAAACTCTTGGGTTATTGGATGTTGCAAGCTTCTATATTTGAAGTTAATACTGCAAGTATACAACTACATAAAAAAGTAGGATTTCATGTAGTCGGTGTACGTAAAGGTATTGCTAGAAAAAACGATCAATGGATGAACACGGTTTTAATGGACCAACATTTAATTTTGGATTAACGATACAAGGTTAAAACAAAAAAGTTATTTAACAATCTGGCACGTTTATGGAGAAACAAATTGAACAAACTTATAACTAAAAAATAAAGAAACATCGATTTTGATTCATCATTTTTAAAATGGATGCTTCTTATTAGGTGATATTGTTCAAATTTTATTTTAAAGCTACAATTTTAAGAAAAATGAAAAGCCATGACGAAATTTCGTCATGGCTTAATAATTGTCAATAACGCCTCCAAGGGAAGAAGCTTTAATGATTGGGTTTTTCATGATTTCTAATACTTCATCTTTTGTTCCATAAACGACTACCCCTAAAATCTCTACATCCTCGAACTTTCTATCATTCAACTTGTTGAATGCTTGTTGATGTTCTTCAGAAAAGCTCGTATTCAATAATTCTAGGAAGTTTTCATACTCAAAATCCATATTTGTGTTGGATAAATAGGGTGAATTGATAGAAAAGCCTAATGCTTGATGTTCCCTGATAAATGTTGATGACCAATCGTATTCTTTTGCTTCTTGTTGGAATGTGTTTAATTGGTCTTGGTTATAAGTGTTTAGCCAAAACCACGTCATTTCTGGAAGCTTAAACAAGGGGAGATCACTTTGTTTGTATGGCTTATCGAAGGAAAGGGCGACTTCGTATATTTTGTCTCCTTGCATATTTTCAATCAGTTCTTCATCATTTTTATATTTTTTATATTGAACATCTGGATGGAAAAACAACATTTCTCGCCAGCCATTTTCTTTATAAGAGAACTGCCAATCCTCTCCTGTAATACCAATGCCACCACCTGAACCTCTTGAAAGTAAAACAGATGGAAGAAGACCGAATGAATATTGTTTTTGCTCGACAACGATGGATTTTATTTTAAAGTCCTTTGAAATTTTATATGTGCTTGTTCCTCCAAGTAAGCCTGTTGAATCTACCGTTTCACTAATATAGCCATTCGGTGTGCTAAGACGGACAAAGGCATCCCATTCTTTAAAGGCCTTTTCGCTATAATGAGTCGTTATGGCAAAGTTAGCAAAACTCAATACCACAAAAACTACTAAAGATACTAAGGTAATGGTGATAAGCGTTTTTAATTTTCCTCGTTTTATGGCCTTTTTTATCTTCTTCTCATCAAAAATATCATCCGGAAATTCATTCATGAAGATCACTCCATTTCTTTTGAAACTCTTTTCTTGCTCGAAATAAATACGTTCGAACCGTTTCTTCCTTCATTCCAAGTAAAAGGGCAATTTCTTTATAACTAAGTTCAAGTTCATATTTTAAGAGTAAAAGCTGCTTATAAATTTCTTGAATTTTGTATAAAGTCGAAGCGATTTCTTGATTCATTTCGATGTTTAATACACTAAGTTCTGTATCTTCGTCATTTGCAAAGTTACTCCAGAAGCGTTCGTCATCAATTAAAAGAGCTTGTTCTTGGCCTTTTTTCTTTAACAGTTTTTTAAACTCATTCATCGAAATGGTAAATATGTATGCAAGAGCTTTATCTGAAGAAACACCGCTACTATACGCGATGAATTTTGTATAACTTTCTTGAACAATATCTTCTGCATCTTCATGGCTACAGCCATTTTTCTTCAAATAAAAATAAATCATCCGTGCTTGTTTATTGTAGATTTCCAACAAAAGCTTTGAATCCATAGCTCCTCCTTTCTAACGTCTCATAAATAAAGAGTCCTTTGCCTCTAAAAAGTTTACAGCAAATAAGAAAAAAATTTTGAAAATAAAAAAGCTCCTCCTACTTAGAGAATAACCTTTTATATAAGTATTACAATTCAGTATTACGTAAGAGTATTACATTTAAATATTACAATTTAGTATTACATATTAGTGATCCATTCCTTCAACACTTCTACTTCGCAAAAGTAGAAAAAACAAATTTCTACTTTTCAAGTTTCCACTTTTGCGACAAACATTAACTAACTGACCACATTCATTTTTGTAAAATTGACTCTTTTAATAAAGTCAACTTTCAATATACTAGGAACTATTACAGAGGAGGTAGATTTTATGAAACAGTTAGGGACAGAACTTGTAAAACGTGGGATGGCAGAAATGCAAAAAGGCGGCGTCATTATGGACGTAGTAAATGCAGAACAGGCAAAAATAGCAGAAGCAGCTGGGGCTGTAGCAGTAATGGCATTAGAACGAGTACCTTCAGATATTCGTAAAGCGGGTGGCGTAGCTCGCATGGCAGATCCTCGAATTGTAGAAGAAGTGATGAATGCCGTATCGATTCCTGTAATGGCGAAAGCACGTATTGGCCATATTGTGGAGGCTCGCGTGTTAGAAGCAATGGGCATAGATTATATTGATGAAAGTGAAGTATTAACACCAGCTGATGAAGAGTTCCATTTATTAAAGAGTGATTATACAGTTCCGTTTGTATGTGGTTGTCGTGATTTAGGTGAAGCAGCTCGCCGAATTGGGGAAGGGGCATCGATGCTTCGAACAAAAGGTGAACCAGGTACAGGAAATATTGTAGAAGCGGTTCGTCATATTCGAAAAGTGAATGCTCAAGTACGCAGAGTTGTTGGGATGAATACAGATGAATTAATGACAGAGGCAAAAGTGTTAGGAGCACCTTACGAATTATTAGTCGAGATTAAGAGATTAGGCCGTTTACCGGTTGTTAATTTCGCTGCAGGAGGCGTGGCAACACCAGCTGATGCTGCATTAATGATGGAGCTTGGAGCAGATGGCGTATTTGTTGGTTCAGGTATTTTTAAATCTGAAAATCCTGAAAAATTTGCTCGTGCGATTGTAGAAGCAACAACTCACTATAAGGACTATAAATTAATCGCTGAAATATCAAAAGAATTGGGTACGCCAATGACAGGGATTGATATTGCAACACTTCCAGCTGTAGAACGGATGCAAGAGCGAGGTTGGTAAGATGAAAAAAATCGGCGTTCTGGCATTACAAGGTGCGGTACGAGAGCACATGGATCAAATTGAATTGGTTGGTTGCGAAGCAGTTGTTGTAAAGGAGGCAAATGATTTAATCGGAATTAATGGACTCATCCTACCTGGAGGAGAAAGTACAACAATCCGTAAATTATTAGATCGTTTTTACTTACTCGAGCCTATCCAACGTTTAGCAAAGCAAGGGTTACCGATGTTTGGGACTTGTGCAGGACTTATTTTACTTGCCGGGGAGATTGTTGGGTATGAAAGTCCACATCTAGGAGTCATGAATGTGGTGGTTCAGCGTAATTCCTTTGGTCGACAAGTGGATAGCTTTGAATGCGAATTAACCATTTCGAAGTTAGAAAAAACTGTCCCAGCCGTTTTTATTCGCGCGCCACATATTATTTCTGTTGGCGAAGATGTAGAAGTACTTTCAACGTACCAAGAGCGAATCGTTTTAGCACGTGACCGTCACTTCTTAGGATGTTCCTTCCACCCTGAATTAACGAAAGATACTACAATTTTGCAATATTTTGTTGATATGATTGACGAGTATTCCAAATGAGTGTTACTGTTCAGTATTACGTAATCGTATTACATAGTAATATTACATTTAACTCGTTCAGTAAAAACGTAAACCAATCATCGAGAGTTGAACGTAACGAAATTCATTGTTTTACGTCTGTATAATAGAGGAAACAATAAAGTAAGTTCAAACTCGATGAAAGGGGAACTTGACATGGCGAAACAATCAACTTCTCAGAAAAAACTTCTTTTAATTACAGTTCCACTTGTCATTTTAGCCTTAGTTATTGGTGTTGTTTATGCAATGAACGATGGAAAACCCGTACAATCTGATAAAAAGCAAGAAAAGCCTCAACTTTCTGCTACGGAGAAGTTAGTTGAGGAAACTTTTACTTTATCTAAGGAAGGGAAAGTACCGAACATTCCCTTTGTTGCGGGGAAGACGAAATGGATGGAAGTAACAGAAGCGTGGGGAACAACAGAGCAGATTGCGGAAACGGAAAAGGCGAGGTATGAGGAATACCAAAATCAACTGACTACCATTGGTTATGCCGGAAATGTTGTAAATGATATCCGGTCTTATGATGCGAACCTGCAAACGATTTCTTTAGCTGATATTAAAAACGTTGCTGGAGAGCCAGATGACGTTCGTTATTATCAAGATGAAACCCATGATCAAATAATACTGGCTTACGACATAAACACTAGCACTGAATTATTATGGGTTTTACCGAAAGCAACCGAGCAAGAACCAGATTCAAAAGTTGACCATATCTCCCTTTATACTCAAGTTGACGATAAAGCTGTCATTCAATCCCTCGTTGAAGTTATGAGTGTAGAAGAAAAGATTGGGCAAATGATTCTTGCGGGGATTTCCGGTACAACAATGAATACCGAAACGAAGAATTTAATTAGCCAACATCGTGTTGGGGGAATCATTTTTTACCAAGATAACTTCCAATCACCAGAACAAACCGTACAACTGGTGAATCAAATAAAGGAAGAAAATCAGACGAATTTACCTCTTTTCTTAAGCACGGACCAAGAAGGAGGACGGGTAACAAGATTACCAGGGGGACTAGTGAATATTCCTTCCAATAAACAAATTGGCAATGTAAATAACCCTGAATTTTCCTATAAAATCGGAACTCTATTAGGCGAAGAATTAAAAGCATTTGGGTTAAATCTTAATTTTGCTCCAGTTCTTGATATTAACAGTAATTCGAAAAACCCAGTTATCGGGGATCGCTCTTTTGGGAACAATGCGGAAATCGTAAGTAACCTTGGGATTCAAACGATGAAAGGCCTTCAATCACAAAACGTTATTCCGACAATCAAACATTTTCCAGGGCATGGAGATACATCGGTGGATTCCCATCTTGAGCTCCCAATTGTCGATAAAAGCTTGGAAGAACTTGAGGCGTTAGAGTTAATTCCCTTTAAACAGGCAATTAATGAAGGAGCTGATGTGGTGATGGTTGCACATATTTTATTGCCACAATTGGATAAAAATCATCCAGCCACGATGTCTCAAGCGGTGATGACTGATATATTAAGAAAGCAACTTGGATTCTCAGGCGTTATCATAACGGACGATATGACAATGGGTGCCATTATCAATCATTATGATATTGGTAACGCTGCAGTTGAATCCGTAAAGGCCGGAAGCGACATCATTTTAGTTGGGCACGGTTATTCTAATGTGGAAAAAGTGATTACTTCATTAAAAGCTGCAATTGAGAGTGGAGACATTTCACAGGAAAGATTAAATGAAAGTGTCGAACGGATTATGTTGCTTAAAAAGAAATACGACATTGAGCATGCGAAGGTGGAGAATGTGAATGTGAATGTGAATGCACTGAATCAGGAAATCACAACTCTTCTCAATACGTATTACCAGTAGTAGTGTGTGGGTATGATTTTATCGTCATACTCACAACACTACTTTTTAATTTGTGTGGATGCCTTGCCAATTGCTTACTTCACATTGACCATAATGATTATTACCAACAGCAACGACCGTGCCTTTGGATTTTAAACCAACTGTATGGGCACAACCTGCTGTAATCGCAATAATATCGCACCAATCATGTACATTACACTGACCATGATTATTTGAACCAACAGATATCACTGTTCCATCCGTTTTAAGTCCGACTGTATGATCACTACCTACTGCAATCGCCACAACATCATACCACTTGCTGATATCAAGTTGGTTATGTTTATTTGAACCGACAGCTACAAGGGTTCCATCTGATTTCAAACCAACAGTATGAAGATAACCTGCTGCGATTGCCACAAGATTGTTCCAGTCGTTAATCTGGCATTGACCATATCGATTATTACCAGTAACAACCGCCGTACCATCTGATTTCAGCCCGACTGTATGCCAATCACCAGAAGAAATTGCCACAATATCATGCCAACCGTTAACATTGCATTGACCTTCGTTATTCCTGCCAACAGCTACGACTGTTCCATCCGATTTCAGCCCAATAGTACGACCCCAACCAGCTGCGACTGATATAATATCTTGCCAATCGTTTACATCGCATTGGTGATGCTTATTCCAACCAACAGCCATCACAGTACCGTCTTTTTTCAGCCCAACTGTATGAGCATTTCCTGTGTTTGTCGCCATATGCACATTCCCGGCAGCGACCGCCACAATATCCCGCCAATTTTCCACATCACATTGTCCAACTTTATTATCACCAACAGCGACAACCGAACCGTCTGATGTAATGGCAACCGTATGCCGAATGCCTGCTGCTAGATTATTTTTGTGTATGGATATCATGGTTCCTCCTACCTTCAAGCAAATATCTAATCTTGTTGATTACAGATTGATTCATTATATTGAGCATTTTTCTTTCTCCCTATTATTTTCCAATAAATTGGAATATTTATGATGATGATAACACCACATATAATATATAACGCTGAGTAATTCCAATTTGCAGAAATAATCCCTAACACAAAGGCACCTATTGCAATACCTGAATCGAATATTGTGAAAAAAGTTGACGTTGCATGGCCACTTCGATGTTTTTGTGCTGATTGAATGGCTAATGCTTGTAAACAAGGTACAACAGAACCGTAACCGATACCAATGAGAATACCTGCTATTAATAAGGTGGAAACAGTGTGCATGTTACTTAATAGAATTAATCCGGCAGCATATAAGAGAAAAGAAGGGTAAACAACGGAATTAGGACCCTTTGTATCATACATTTTCCCAGTAAATGGGCGAACTACCACCATTGCGATTGAAAAGGCTATAAAGAATAAACTTACATATTCAAATATACCTCTTGTTTCTGCATAAACAGAAATAAAAGACATAATGCTTGCATAAGCAAAAGCTGTCAGAAACCCTACAATCCCAGACGGAATAACCTTTTTTTCAAAGAGATCTTGCCAAGTAAGACGGTTCCATTTCGCAGTTGAGGTTTGTGGGTGAAATTCTGAAACTTTCAATGTAAAAGCAGATAGATAGCCAATGATAATAACAGTTGCCAAACTGATGATTAAAATTTTATACGAATACATTTGAAATATCGATAATGCAATAAGTGGACCAAATACAACCGCTAAATTCATAGACAATGCAAAATAGCCAAGTCCGGCACCTTTGCGACTATCTGGAATAATATCATTTACAACAGTAATTAGAACCGTTGTGACAATGCTAAACCAAATACCATGGAAAAATCGAAGGGAAAGTAACAAAGTGAGAGAATCAATAAAAATATATAATATGGACGATAGACAGAAAAGTAGCTCGGAAATAAGAAGTGTGTTTCGTTTTCCAAACATCTCAATAATTCTGCCTGAAAAAGGTCTTACAATAATAGCTGATAACATAAAAATGGTCATTGCTAATCCTGCTTGTCCTTCTGTACCGTTTAAGTCTTTAAGAATATAGATAGGTAAGATTGTTAGTAATGCATAATAAACAATAAATAAAAAGAAGTTATTAGTAAGGGCCACAAAAAATGGACCGGTCCATATTTTTGTATTACTTTCTTCCATAAAATTCCCTTCCTTTTCATCATAAAGGTGTTTTAAAATGAGAAAATCAATTATTAAAGAGATATTGAAAATAGAAAAGGTCAGGAGTTCATTTTCTGATTCTCTTTATCTAATAGAAACAAGCCAATGGAACATTATAATTCGGTAAAGTATAGAGGAGTTATTACATCCGATGATTACATATAGATATACCTCTTCACTATTACAAAAAAAGATATCGCAAAAGTAGTAAATTTACTTTTGCGATGGGAATTTCTTATATCTTAATAGGGTAGTTTTTATGTTAATAATCGGAAAACGAGTTGAAAATATTTTTAGATTATATTCTTCACTTTGGGGGAGTGAAGGATAATTCTAAATTTTAATCAAATTTTGCATATCTTCGTAGTTAACTTTCTTTTCAAACCACATTTCTATGACTTTATGGTTTTGCTGAACAAGCATGCTTAATCCATTTTGGATTTGACCACCTAAATGGGCTGCATTTTTTAAAAAAGCTGTTTGAGTTGGGTTATAGATGATATCTGAGAAAATTGCACCAGGTTTGACCTTAGAAAAATAGATGGGGGATTCGTCTATATTTGGCCACATTCCAATAGGTGTTGTTTGAATGACTAAATCGTATTCTGCAATTCTTTTTTCTGCTTCTTTTAAGGTGAAAATTTGGTTGTATGTTTGAACGCTATTTTTTACTTTTTCAATTGATCTGTTCGCGATATCAATCTTTAAATTATTAAACTGTAATAGCTCGAAATAAATAGATTTTGAAGCTCCACCAAATCCGATAATAAGAACATTTTTGTTATCGAGGTTTTGCAAATTAAAATGTTGAAGTAAACCGGATAACCATGCCTTCCCATCAAAGTTAAATCCAACAAGTTTGCCATTGATGCGATGAACGATATTTACTACGCCAGTATTTTTAGCCGTGATATCTAATTCATCAAGGTAAGGAAGAATTTTTTCTTTATACGGTATTGTAATAATTAAACCTTTTACATTTTGAGTTTTTAACTTTAACATTTCTTGTTCGAACTGTTCTTCTTTGACTTGGAATTTCTGAAACTCTACATCTATTGAATTCTTTTTATACGTTTCGTTTTGCAATATTGGTGATAATGAATGATCTAAAGGGTTACCTAAAATACCATAGATACTAATGTTATTCACCTACTTTTAATTATGATTCCAAACAACAAGCTTAAGTTCTGTCATTTCTTCAATTGCGTACTTAATCCCTTCACGGCAGTTTCCACTTTCTTTTACGCCACCATAAGGCATGTGATCTACTCGGAATGTTGGTACATCGTTTATGATGACACCACCGACTTCTAACTGTTTAATTGCTTGATAGGCATGGGTGATGTTGTTTGTGAAGATACCCGCTTGTAATCCAAAAATAGAATCATTGATTTGCTGGATGGCTTCATCAACACTTGAAATTTTGTTAACCGTTACAACTGGCGCAAACGCTTCTTGGCAAGATACTTTTGACGTGTTGCCAACATTTGATAGAATTGTTGGTCTTAAAACTTGATTTTCAATGGTACCACCTGTTGTTAAAGACGCGCCTTCAGAAATCGCTTCATCAATCCAAGTTTTTGCACGAGATAAATCGTTTTCACTAATTAGTGCAGAAATATCTGTGTTCATATCAAGCGGATTACCTAAAACGAGTTGGTCCGTTCTTTCTTTAAACTTCTGAGTAAACTCTTCGATAATTTGTTCGTGAACGTAAATGCGTTGTAGTGAAATACAAACTTGTCCTTGATTGGAGAAAGCCGCATTTACACATTTATCAATAATTGAATCCACATTAACATCTTTATCGATAATGAGTCCTGCATTTGACCCAAGCTCTAGTGATACACGTTTAAGGCCCGCTTTCGTTTTAATGTTTTTCCCAACTTCAGGACTCCCAGTGAATGTCACCATTTTAACTTTTTCATTTTCAACTAATGCATCCCCAACCACTCTTCCGCTACCAGTAACTAAGTTAAATGCCCCTTTTGGCAGATCTGTTTGAGCAAGTAATTCAGCTAAAAAGATAGCAGATAGTGGTGTTTGAGATGCTGGTTTTAATACGATTGTGTTTCCAGCCGCAATCGCCGGGCCCACTTTATGTGCCACTAAGTTCATTGGGAAGTTAAACGGTGTAATCGCCGCAATCACGCCAATTGGTTCATGGATCGTAAAGCCAATTTTATTAAAGCCATTTTTAGCCGCATCAATAGGTAGCACTTCACCCGAAATGCGTTTCGCTTCTTCAGCCGCAAATTTATATGTTTCAATTGTTCGGTCCACTTCACCTATCGCAAACTTTAAAGGTTTTGCTGATTCTAAAGAAATAATTTCTGCAGCTTTGTCTTTGTTTGTAATTAATAGGTTCACTAACTGATCTAAAATTGTGGATCGTTCAAAAGAAGAGAGATTTTTCATTGTACTGAATGCTTCTTGAGCTGAATCAACTGCTTTGTTTACTTGTTCTGTTGTTGCTTGAGCAATTTCTGCAATGACTTCTCGAGAATATGGAGATTTTAATTCGCTATAGTTTTCTCCATCTTCCCAAATGCCGTTAATGTATAGGTTTTTTTTCATCGCGATAATACCCCTCCATCTACTGGAATTAATACGCCTGTCACATAATCTGACGCAGGACTTGCTAGAAATAGTGCTGTACCTACAATATCTTGAGGATTTCCCCATCGATTCGCAGGGATGCGCTTTTCGAATTCTGCTTTTCGCGTTGGATTGTTTAAAATGTCGGTATTCATATCGGTTAAAATGTATCCTGGCGCGATAGCATTTACTTGGATACCGTACGATGCCCATTCGTTTGATAAGGACTTTGTTAATTGCAAAACAGCGCCTTTACTTGCAGAATAAGGTGATGAATTATAAGCTCCAATAACTGATACAATCGAGCTTAAATTAATGATTTTCCCTCGACCTTGTTCTTTCATTACTCCGGCAGCTAATCGACTTAATTCAAATAAGGAAGTTACGTTTAAGCTAAAGATTCTCTGCCATGTATCTAACGGAACATCTACTGCGGGACTACGCTTAATAATTCCTGCACAGTTGATTAAAATATCTAATCTTCCATTTAGCATATCTTTCGCTTTTTGGAATGTTGCTTCGATTTTTTCGATTTCCATTAAGTCACATTGAATGTAATCAACGTTTAGCTCTTGAAGATTCTCCACTTTGTCGGAAATATCGAGGACGACAATGTTTGCGCCAGATTCTTTAAATGCTTTAACGAACTCAAATCCAATCCCTTGAGCGCCACCTGTAATAATCATGTTTTGATTTTGTAAATCGAATAAATGTTGGCTCATGTTAATGCACCCCTTTTCCAATACTTAAATTCGCCACTTCCATATAAATCTCGGATAGAGAAGGGTGGGGTTGAATCATTTCTGCCATTTCAAAGGTAGTTCCTTCAAGGTGCATAAATGCAGAACCTTGGCTAATTAATTCGGTTACATTCGGGCCAATCATACATATTCCTAAAATTTCACCGTATTTTGGATCCGTAAACAGTTTGACAAATCCATCTGTCTTTCCTAATGTTTGGGCTTTTCCGATTCCTTGGAATGAATATTTAAACACGTTGTAATCGATGTTTTGGTTTTTTAAGTCTTGTTCCGAATAGCCGACACTTGCAATCTGTAAATTAGTATAAATACAACGAGGGATGATGCTATAGTCCATCTTTTTTTGCTTATTCAGTATGTTTTCAATACAATTTAAGCCTTCTGCACTCGCCACATGGGCAAGTTGATAGCCACCAATCACATCGCCAATCGCATAAATACTTTCGATATTTGTTTGTAAATAGTCGTTTACTTTTAAAAACGGGCCATTTTGTTGGAGATTTACGTTTTGTGTAGCAGATAGATTTGGTGTTCTCCCTACTGCTACTAGTAACTGATCCGTTTCTAGCACTAGTTGTTTGGCGCCATTTTCCTCGATTGTTAAAGAGGTTGTTGCACCATTGTTTTCTACTTTTTTCAGTAAAGCGTTCGTTAAAATCTTAATCCCGCTTTTCTTCAAATGTTTCTGTAATAAATTTGAAGCTTCTGAATCTTCCATTGGGATAATCCGGTCACTATATTCCACAATCGTTACATTTGAGCCGAAACTATTAAATGCATTGGCCAATTCTACGCCAATTACACCACCGCCCACAATCACAAGGGAAGAGGGGATTTCTGTTAGTTCAAAAATCGTATCAGTTGTGTGATAGGGAACATTTTCTAACCCTTCGATTTTCGGGATAGAAGGTTTACTGCCCGTTGCCACAATGATATGTTTTGTTGAGATGGAATTTACGGAATCAGCTTGTTGGATTTCGACTTCAGTAGGGGTTTTAATCGTCCCGAATCCATTGAATACGTCCACTTTTTTTGCCTTAAGTAAGGAGCTGATTCCGCCTCTTAAATTGTTCAGTACGTTGTTTTTAAAACCGACTAAACCTTCTAGCGATAACTCCACATTTTTTGCGAAAATCCCTCTTGATTCACTATGTTTCATGTCTTCAAGGAGTTCTGCGTTTTTTAAATAGGTTTTAGAAGGGATACAGCCTTTGTTTAGGCATGTCCCCCCTAAATGATCTGCCTCAATCAGTGCAACTTTTAGACCTTCACCAGCAGCCCGTAATGCAGCCACATAGCCGCCTGGTCCACCACCGATAATGGTTACATCATAAGTCATCAATCTTCACCCCTTTAAACTAACATTTTCATAGGATTCTCGAGGTAATCTTTTAAATCCGTTAAGAACTGTGCAGCTGGTGCGCCGTCAATGATGCGATGGTCAAAAGATAGAGACAGTTGCATCGTTGGATCAATCGCAATTTCGCCATTTTTCACAACCGGTTTCTCAACAATTCGACCAACGCCTAAAATTGCTGATTGTGGTTGATTAATAATTGGGTTAAAAGTATCCACTGCATACATTCCTAAGTTACTAATCGTAAATGTACCCTGTTCGAAATACTCTGGATGTAATTTGCCATTCTTAATGTTCGAGACTAATTGTTTACTAGAATTCACTATGCCAGATAGCCCAATTTTGTCGGCATTCTTAATCACTGGCACAACTAATCCTTCGTCTAAAGCGACCGCAAATCCAACATTCACGTCTTCGTATTGATAAATTTCATCCTTTTGTAAGGAGATGTTTAACGATTTATTTTTCGATAATGTATGAGCAACTGCTTTAATCATTAAGTCGTTATAAGAAAGGCGATGACCTGTTTCTTTTTCAATGATTGGAATTAACTGTTTACGTAAAGCCACACATTCAGACATATTGATCTCTACACTTAACGTTACGTGTGGGGCAGTATAATAGCTTTCTGCCATTCGTTCAGCTATGACTTTTCGCATACCTTTTAAAGGTGTTTTTGTCACGTTCGGTTTTGCTTCTTCTTTTACAATCGTTGGTGCTTTAGTAGAAGCGAGCACATCTTGTTTTGTGATTTTACCATTGTGCCCTGTGCCAGTGATTTCATTCGGTGATACTTGTAAATCTACTGCCATTTTCTTCGCTAACGGTGTAATAGAAGATGATTGTTGTTTTAAATAGTCCTCTACATCCTTAAGTTGTATTCGATTGTTTGGTCCTGTTCCATTAATAGAGGAAAGAGGAATATTATTTTCTCTTGCTAGTTTATTTGCAGCAGGTGTTTTTCTAGGCTTTACGCCATCTTCAAGTACTACTGGTGGTGCTGAAGTTTCGCTCACTAATGTAGCAGAAGTTTCGATCGGTTCGTCTGCATCACCTATGTAAGCGATTACCTCGTGTACATTAACGGTTGTCCCAGGTTCGAATAAGGTTTTTAATAAATAACCTGTTGTTTCTGCTTCTACTTCAAGGACAATTTTGTCTGTTTGAATTTCCGCAATTGGGTCACCCTCTTCGATTAAATCGCCTTCATTTGCGATCCAACTAACAATGGTTCCTTCTTCCATCGTTGCGCCTAGCTTCGGCATCAATACTTCTGTCGCCATTATTCTTCACCTCTCATCGATTTAAGAGTTCTAAACATTTTTGGTAAATATCGTGTACTTGAGGAATTGCCGCTTTCTCAAGTTCCGGGTTATAAGGAATTGGTGCTTCTGCGCCGCCTAGACGTAAAATGGGGGCATCTAAATAATCAAAAGCATCACTTTCTGCGATTAGACTTACGATTTCAGATCCAAATCCATTTCGTTTTACAGCTTCGTAAACTACCAGCACTCTACCGGTCTTTTTAACAGATTCTAAGATTGTTTTTTCGTCGAGTGGCACTAATGTACGTGGATCAATAACTTCCACATCAATCCCTTCAGCTTCTAAGTTTTCTGCTGCTTCAAGGGCTTTGTTTACCATTAATCCTGTCGCGATGATTGTGACATCTTTTCCTTCACGTTTAATATCTGCAACACCTAATGGAATTTCGTATAGCTCTTCTGGTACTTCGCTTTTTACGTTATAAAGCATTTTGTGTTCATAAAACATCACTGGATTATCGTCTTTAATCGCTGCAGCCAATAAACCTTTTGCATCATAAGCGTTTGACGGTTGAACTACTTTTAATCCAGGAATATGGGTCATCCAGGCTTCTAAACTTTGAGAATGTTGCGCCGCAAAGCCAGCACCCGATCCACTCGGTAAACGAACGACCATTGGTACTTTTGCTTTCCCACCAAACATATAACGCATTTTCGCCGCTTGATTGACGATGTTGTCCATCGCGATAACAACGAAATCAGAAAACTGGATTTCTAAAATTGGGCGCATTCCTGTCATGGCAGAACCTACCGCACAGCCACTAATTGCTGCTTCTGAAATTGGGGTAATACGAACGCGTTCAGGGCCAAATTCATCGATCATCCCACTCGTAACACCAAATGCTCCGCCATAAACGCCGATATCTTCTCCTAAAATGTATATGTCTTCATCTTCACGCATCATTTGCGACATAGATTCTCTGATTGCTTCTGAATAACTGATTTCTCTCATTTGCTTTCTTCCTTTCTAGACATAAATATCCGTCATTAATGAATCTAAACTTGGACTTTCGCTGTTTTCCGCAAATACCACAGCGTCTTGAATTTGTTTGATTGCTTTATCATTCAACTCCACAAACTCATCTTCTGTAATAATTCCATTTTCAAATAAAACAGTTTTAAATCGTTCAATTGGATCGTTTGATTTTTTCCATTCTTTTTCTTCTTCACGAGTACGATATTTACGTGCATCACTTCTAGAATGACCTTCCCAACGATATGTGTTTGCCTCAATTAGAGTTGGACCATTGTTGCTTCGCGCACGCTCTACAGCTGCAGTCGTGGCTTTAATAACTTCTAAAATATCGTTCCCATCAATCGTTTCACTTGGAATGCCATAACTAGTTCCACGAATAGCAATGGATTCAATATTGGTCATTTCTTTAATTGATCCAGACATACCGTAAAGATTGTTTTCACAGAAGAATACAATTGGTAAATTCCAAACGGATGCTAGATTTAGAGATTCATGGAATGCGCCTTCATTTGTAGCGCCATCTCCAAAGAAACAAAGGACCACATAGCCCAACTTTTTCATTTGGGATGTTAACGCTGCACCTGTGCCTAGTGGTAAACCAGCTGCCACAATCCCGTTTGCGCCTAAGTTTCCGACTTCCATATCGGCAATATGCATGGAGCCGCCTTTTCCTTTACAGTAGCCTGTCACTTTTCCTAAAAGTTCAGCGACCATTTTATTAACGTCTGTTCCTTTTGCAATACTGTGACCGTGGCCACGATGTGTACTTGTAATTTTGTCTTCTTTCGTTAGTGGGAAACATGCACCAACTGCTGTTGCTTCTTGACCGATGCAAAGATGCATTGTTCCGTGAATTTTCCCTTGTTGATATAATTGCTTTAAGTTTTCTTCAAATTTTCGAATAAGAATCATATCATACAACATTTTTGTAAGATCATTTTTATTTAAATTTAATTCTTTGATTAATTGGTTTGATACACCTTTTAATTGATTTGACATACCCTATACCTCCTTAAAAATCTATTCAGTATATTAAAAAGCAAAAAGCATGCCAACTTTTATTTATTAAAAAATGCAATATTTTCACGTTTTAGCTAAAAAAATGATGTATTATTCTAATTAATGATGTTTAATTACATCATTTTGATAAGGGGGGATACAATGTTTGTCAACCAAGTGAAGATACTAGGAGTTGTAGAGTGGGACAAGGATAAGGAATTGACACGATGTAATCATATTGCTGAAGAATATGAAGACTTACTTGAAGAAATAAAGAATCACATAACACAGGGGTATTATTATTTTTGTTACATAAATGCATCAATCGAGGTAAATGTAATTTTTTCACAAGAACGTCCGAACTATTATACGATTTTTATTCTGCCGATTGATAACAGTTTGAAAGAAGAATTTAAAGAAGAACTAGAAGATGTAATTAATTCATCGTTTGATGGAATCGTAATTGCAGATGCGGAAGGTATCATCTTGTATCAAAATCCTGCGTATGAACGAATTACAGGGCTTTCAACGAAATTTTGTATAGGCAAAAGTCTACAGGAGTTAGTGGATATCGGTGTAATCGACATTTCAGCTTCTTTAAAAGCAATTGAAGAAAAGCGCTCTGTTACGATAAGTCAGAAGATTGAAACGGGTAGGAATGTTTTAGTGACTGCTGTGCCGATCACGAATAAACAAGGGGAAATTATTAAAATCGTTAATAATGTTCGTGATTTAACGCAATTAAGTAAGCTTGAGACCGAAATTCACGAATTAGAAGTTGAAAATAAAAAAATTAGTGAAGAGTTACACCAGTTAAAACAAAATAAGGATCCTAAATACTCTATCATTGCCCATTCTTCTCAAATGAAAGAGGTGTTGGATAGGGCACTAAGAATTGCGCAAATCGACTCGGGCGTACTTATCCAAGGTCCTTCAGGGGTAGGAAAGGAAAAGATATTAGATTTAATTCATCGTTATAGCATTCGAAAAGATGGCCCACTAATTAAAATTAATTGTGGTGCAATACCAGAATCTTTATTAGAATCTGAATTATTTGGATATGAGTCTGGCTCCTTTACAGGTGCTCATAAAAGTGGAAAAGCTGGTCTATTTGAAGTAGCTGATAAAGGAACAATTTTTTTAGATGAAATCGGGGAAATGCCTCTTCAATTACAAGTAAAATTACTACGTATTTTACAAGAAAGGGAAGTTGTGCGGATTGGTGGTAAAAAGTCAATTCAAGTAGATGTTCGGGTAGTCGCTGCAACGAATAAAAATTTACTAGAAATGATTGAAAACGGTACATTTAGAGAGGATTTATATTATCGCCTAAATATTGTTCCCATTGAAATTCCGCCTTTGGAAAATCGTAAAGATGATATTATCCCCTTAATTTACCACTTCATCCATGGTTTAAATGTCAAATACGGTTTAAATAAAAGCTTTTCTCAAGAGGTATTAGATCAGTTTGTTAATTATAATTGGCCGGGAAATGTAAGGGAACTACAAAACATAGTGGAACGAGTTGTATTAATGAGCAGAGGTTCGGTTGTTACAATGGAAGACTTACATAAAGAGCTCAATATGAGTAATATCCAATTGGTGAGTAATACAAAGGCAGTGTCAAATGTACAAAGTTCGTTAAAAGAACAAGTTGAGTTCTTTGAAGAAGAACTAATACGGAATGTGATCAAAAATTACCCAAGTATTCGTAAAGCTGCAATCGCTTTAAAAATTGATCAATCGACGTTAGTAAGAAAATTGCAAAAGTATAATATCGAGAGTACGGAAAAATCGAAATAAAAAAGAGGCAGAAGCGACTGGATGCTTCTGCCTTTATTTATGAATAGGGGGTTGGAAAAGTTCTAATGTAATATTGTCGGGATCTAAAAAGTAACATGTGTAACCGCCTTTATTTCGACCTTCTTGAATCGAAACGGGGCTCGATTTAAAAATAACACCATGTTCTTTTAAAAATGTATATGTCGTATGGATATCATCTGTTACAAGTGCTAAGTGAGCTGCACCGATATTTTTGGTTTGAACATCAAGTTTTTCGCTTTTCGGGCTATAATATTGGTTAAGTTCTAATAAATGGCCAGAAACACCAACTAAGGAATCGCCCTTAATTTTTAACATGACTGCCTCTAAATCAGCATCTTCATAGCCAACAAATTTACGTGTATATTCATTAGATTGCCGTTGTCTATGAATTATCTCAAAGTTTAAAAGCTCTGTATAAAATTTAACCGATTTTTCGATATCGCTTACTGTAAATGCAGTATGCCAGTGTCCAATTATCAACTGATTCATCTCCTCATATTATTTCGCTAATAATTCTGGTAAGAACAGTGTAATTTCTGGTACATATGTGATAATGCCGAGTAAGATTAATAATGCGATTAACATCGGTGTTAAGTATTTAAATGTGGATTCAAATTTCACATTGGCTACTTTCGCACCAATAAATAGATTTAATCCTAATGGTGGAGTTAATAATCCAATCGTTAAGTTGAAACATACAACCATTCCGAAATGTAATGGATCAATCCCTAATGGAATGACAATTGGTAAAAGGATAGGAATGAAAATTAAAATTGCGGCTACTGTTTCGATGAACATCCCTACTACTAATAAGAACAAGTTAATTAACAATAAAACTATGATTGGACTAGTTGTGAGTTCAGAAATAGAATTCGCAACAAATTGTGGAATTTGTTCAAGCGTTAACACTCGTCCAAAGAACGTAGCTGTTCCTACGAAAATCATAACTGTTCCAGATGTAATTGTTGTTCTTAAAAATACATCCATTAAATCACTGAATTTTAATTCTTTATAGATAAATAAACTTACAATTAAGCTATATACTACGGCAAGTACTGCCGCTTCAGTTGGTGTAACAATCCCACCATAAATTCCACCTAAAATAATCACGGGAGTTAATAAAGCAAACTTTGCTTCATTAAGTGCTTTCCATAAACTTTTTTTGTCTTCTGAAGATTGAACGTCTACAATACCTTCTTTTTTACAAACAATGTAGTTAATAATAATTAAAGTAATGGCAATTAATAATCCTGGAACAATCCCTGCGATAAACATATCACTAATGGATACACCAGCCATAATTCCGTAGAAGATGAACACAAGGCTAGGTGGGATAATCGGTCCTAAAGCTCCAGCACTCGCTGTTAAAGCAGCTGCGTATGGTGCTTTGTATCCGCCTTTAAGCATGTGAGGAATCATAATCCCACCGATACTTGCAACCGTTGCGGCACCTGAGCCAGAGATGGCTGCGAAAATTAAACTTGCCAGGATTGTAATTAAGCCTAAACTTCCTGTCCAAGATCCAACTAAAGATCTGAAGAAATCAATGAGTCTTTTTGAGATTCCACCAGTACTCATTAATTCGCCTGCTAGAATAAAGAATGGCACGGCTAATAAGGCAAAAGAGTCATTTGACGTAAAGGTTGCTTGAATAAGAAAAGATACCGGTATGGTTCCCTCAATTAAAACCACCGTTAAAGCGGCAATTGCTAGAGAAATGGCAATCGGAACGTTGATAAGTAAACACAGAACAAATACAACAGTGATAATTAATAAAGTACTGCCCACTATGCCTCACCTTCTTTTCTATTAGCAAGTGTTTGAAATATTTCAACAACAACTACGCGAATGGCCATTAATAGATAACCAATTGGAATCCCCATATAGATAAGGCCCATCGGTAATTTTAAAGCTGCTGAATTTGTATTTTGACTCCATAAATCAAATGAATATTGGAAACCTAAATAAGCAATATAAAGACTGAATAATAGCCATACAAAACTCCCAATTAAGTTAATATATGGTCGAATTTTTAACGGGATTAGCCCATTTAAAGCTTCTACTCGAATATGTGCTTTAGAAATAACTGCATAACTTGCACTAAGGAATACAAACCAAACAAATAAATATCTTGCTAATTCTTCAGCCCAAACCAATGAAGAATTAAAAACATATCTCCAAATAACCCCTGCAAACATAACTACAGTCATTACTATGAGAATGGCAAAACAGGCATAAGCTTCTATCGGTCGTTTTGTGATTTTTGCCATAGAAATTACCTCCTAGGGGATGTGGCGTGATAGGGTAAAACAACAGAAAACGATCTTAAAAAATCGCTCCTGCTGCTTCCCATTATGCTCAAATCTATTACTACTTCATTTCGCTTAATAGTTTAATTGCAAGGTCATAGTTTTCTTGACCGATTGTATCCATATTTTCTTCCGCTACTTTGCTTGTCGCTTCTCTAAAAATTTCTCGTTGCTCATCAGTTAATTCTACAACCTCAACACCTGCATCTTTAAATCCTTGGATTGCTTTCGATTCTGCGTCTGTTACTAATTTTTTCGCTTCTTCAACGTAAGAAGTAATTGACTCATCTAAAGCTGTTTTTGTTGCTTCGTCTAATCCATCATAAAGCTTTTTGTCTACAAGAATTCCATGTAATAATAAAACGTGGTTTGTTGCTGTGAAATATTTATTTACTTCGTAGAAACGGTCTCCGTAGATTAAAGGAGTTGTTGTTGATACGCCATCGATTGTTCCTTGTTGTAAACCTGTAAATACTTCACTATAAGCCATTGGAGTTGGGTTAGCTTGCATTGCTTTTAAAGCACTTAAATGTAAGTCTGCTGAAGAACTACGGATTTTTAAACCTGATAAGTCGCTTGGTTGTTCAACTACTTTTTTACCGTTTAAAAGGCTGTAGTATCCTAAATCAATAAAGCCTAAAAGATAAAGATTCGATTTTTCAGCTACTTCTTTTTTCAGTAAATCACCATATTCGCCATTTAAGAATTCATAATATTGGTCACGGCTATCGAATAAGAATGGTACATCGAATAGATTAAACGCTTTTATATCAAGTGAATTCGCAATCCCGTATGCAGATGATGTAGAAAGTTGAAGTGTTCCGTTTTTCAATAAATCTACTACAGATTCATCTGAAGTTGCTAAAGTACCACCATTGAAGATTTCAACTGCAACATTATCTGTTTTTTCTTCAATTGTTTTCTTGAAGTGTTCATAGCCTAAGTTTAGGAAGTTGTTGGCATCTACTTGGTTCGCCATTTTAATCGTTAATTTGTCGCCACTTGAACTTGATCCACCATTTGCATCTGCTTCACTTGAACTGTCAGATGAACATGCAGCTAGGAAGATTAGAGATAAAGCCATTAATGAGAATACAATTTTCTTTAGGTTTTTTTTCATATAAGATTCCTCCATTTTTTAGAAATTCATTTTTGATTGTCCACCATCGACGTTAATGGTAGCGCCTACGATCCATGAAGCTTGTTCTGATGCTAAAAATACTGCTACATTTGCAATTTCTTCAGGTGTGCCAAATCGTTTCGCTGGTATTTGAGTATTTAAGAAGGTTTCGATTTCCATTTGTTTTTCTTGGCTTAACTTTTGCCAAACACTACTTTCATGAATTATGCTACCAGGGGCAATACTGTTTACACGTATTCCATACTGAATTACTTCTGATGATAAGGCTTTTGTAAAACTTATGACTGCTGCCTTTGCGTTGTTATACGTAACTTTCCCTCCACTTTCTCTTCCATAAATGGAGGAAATGTTAATGATGCTTCCAGAATTTTGTTTCTTCATACTTTTAATGACTTGTTTCGAAAGGTCTACAACTGAAAAATAATTTAGTTCAAAGGCTTCATAAAATTTTTCCATTGGGGTCTCAAGTGCGTTGCTACCATTACTACCTCCAGCATTATTAACAAGGATGTCGATATGTCCATGATCTAGCAAATACTTATCAATTAAGCCTGAGCGTTCATACGAGTTGGTAATATCTGATTGATAGATTGTGATATTTCCTAAAAGTTCTTTTGCTTTGTTTAGGTATTCTATATCTCGTCCAACGATCGATACATTTGCATTTTCTTCAACAAATCGTTTAGCAATTTCTAAGCCAATTCCTTTTGACCCACCGGTGATTAAAACATTTTTTTTATCTAAATTTAATTTCATTATTTTTTATTTCTCCTCCTTATATTGGTGTTTATCAGTAATCAATTCACCTCCAATACTAAAGAGCTCCCGATTCAATTCAATCAATTCAATGCGAACGTCATCTTTTGAAACACCTAATACATTTTCTATTGCCGTGGTTACTTCTTTAACTAACATTCTTTTTTTATCTAATGTTCTGCCTTCAACTAATTTAATTTTTACGTAGGGCATAGGGTTTAACCTCCTAATCTATCTTCCTAGGAAACCACCATCTACTGGTAGTAAAATGCCATTTACATAGTTTGATTGGTCAGAAGATAAAAACAGTAATGCACCTGCTAATTCTTCTGGTTCACCAAATCGTCCAGTAGGTATTCTATCTAGTATTGAGTGACTTCTTTCTGGATCATTAAAGATAAATTGATTTAAAGGGGTTTTGAAATATCCCGGTGCGATTGCATTCACATTAATTCCATCTTTAGACCATTCATTTGATAAAGACTTCGTAAGTTGAGCAACTGCACCTTTACTTGCTGAATATGCAGATGCATTATAACCACCTTGTATCGAAAGAACGGAAGCGATATTCACAATTTTCCCCTTACCTTTTTTCTTCATTTCTGCATAGGATAGTCGACATAATTCAAAAATCGCTGTGACATTGACATCAATGATTTTTTGAAAATCCGCAATCGGCAACTCGGTTGCAGGCATAGGTTTATGTATTCCTGCATTGTTTACAAGAATATCAAGCTCACCATTTAAGTTTTGTAAAGCGAGATGAAAAACTTCAGGGATATTTGCTAGCTGTGATAAATCTGCTTGTACCGCAGATGCTTTAAATCCCATATTTTTCAAATCTTTTACAGTGGTGTGAACTTGATCAGAATAATCGATGATGCAAACTTCCACACCGTTCTTACATAAACCATGTACTAACGCTAAACCTAACCCTTGTGCACCACCAGTTAAAATTGCTTTCTTACCTTGAAGACTTTGCACATACATTCCTCCTTGAATTCGCTTACATTAATGAGCTGATTTTTGCATGAGCTCAATAATGTAATAATCTGGATCGTACATATAAATTGCTTTCGAACCTTTATTAGCACCTGATGTAATATCGACTATCTGCGAAGAACGGAATTGAACGCCTTGTTCCTTCAAACTATCATATAAATTTTCGATTCCTTCTACCTGTATACAAATATGACCAGAACCATAATCACAAGGTCTTACATTACCTGCAAGTCTTTCCACACCTACATACTCCAATAATTCAATTTGGCTTCCTCCGGGTATTTGTAGGAATGCGATTTTCACTTCTTTTAAATCAGGGAAATTAACAATCTTTGAAATATACTCTTGATTAGAAACTTGCTTTGATAGTAATTCGAACCCTAATTTGTTTACATAAAAGTCTAAAGATATTTCTAAGTTCTTTACGGTGATGCCACTATGAATAAATCCAATAACTTTTCCTTGGCTCATTCATTTTTTCTCCTTTTTTTAGATTTTGTGTAAGTGCTTTCTTTTTGTTAACGGAAGATTTAAAGTATGGAAAACTACTAAACTAGAAAATTTTGACTAAACAATATTTCTGATTCGTTAGTCACATTTATACAAGCAAAAAACGTGCCAACTTTTTTTGACGGTAATTCCCCAATATTTCTTATGTAGAATGTGAAAAATAACATCATATGATGCTATTTTTCATCACAACTAAGAAATATTAAGTTTTTTATAGAAATAATTAAGTTGGAGTTATCGCAGAAAGATTTATAGTCAGGGACATAAAATAAAAGAATCATATTGAAATAACATGAAAATAAGAGGGGGGATAATAAAATTAGGAATGTATACACTCGGAAGCTGATTTAAGACTATCATGTATGTCAAGTACCCGTAGCAATAATTAATTATAGGTACTAAAATATTACGTTAATGTATTACGATTAAATGTTACAATTCAATATTACATAACAGTATTTGAAAGGTTATGTTTGTTTAAAAAGACCAAAAAAAATGCAAAAGTAATTTTGCATTTTTTTGGCTAGTTGAAAAATAAGAGAAGTAAATGATATTACAAATAAACTCTGTTGCTGCTATTTTTTTTAATTAATAAGCGATACCGACACGAGATTTCATATAATCATTGCTTTTGATTTGCCTATATGTAAATTCTGCAGTATCAGGTACATGGATTTTCCCGCCATCCTCTGGCAAAAAGTCACGTTCTACACGATATTCTCCTAAAGGTTCCCCATCCGGTAAATAGGTAGGGCATACAATCGTCCAATCTAGCGAGGATTGTTTTAGTAGTTCGTAAACTTTATGATGTTCTTCTGCTGCACGGGTTAATTTACGCTTTGATTCACTGGATTGATAACGCAATAAATCTGGAGAGGTTCTGCTTTGGAGAATGCCTGCAGTTCCAATCGTAATAATTCGTTTGATTCCTTCGTTTTCCATTGCCTCGATAATGTAAGGCATACTTTCTGTTAATGTAGTTCCTCCATCAGTACTGAGCGCACTAATCACAACATCGATTTCCTGCATGGAACGTACGATATCTTCTTTATTAAAAACATTCCCTTGAATAATCGTTAAATGGTCATCGGTTCTTTGTATCTTTTCAGGTGTACGAACTAGTATTGTAACATGGTGTTTGTCTTGAAGGGCAAGGGTTACGATTTGACTACCAACTCGTCCAGTTCCACCTAAAATTAATATGTTCATTAGAACGGCCTCCTTTTTATATAGCTGATTATATCGCTTTTTGTGATTAGGGTAGGCTCCTAAAGATAAAAAAAGAGCCATCCAAAGTGGACAGCTAAAAAATATATATAACTAAGGGGGAATACTAATATATTCTCCAACTCTCGGAATCTTTATACATATTTAATAAAATTTTATTTTTTTATATTTGAGGAATATGGAGTTAAACATTGTCCATCTATCCGTACAAACTTTAATTCTAAATCCCTTTCAACCTATGGAAATACTTTTCTTATTTTTTATAAATTAATTCTATCGCCTCTACTATTAGGTTGGGATATGACTAAGAATTCAACATCTTGATCCGAATCATTGCGCATTTGATGTTCTGTTAGGGGAGGAACTTCTATTCCTTCTTGAGGATTTAAGGTAATCATTTGATCATGAATTTTCATTGTGGCAATCCCTGATAAAATAAAGAAAAACTGACGTGCTTCATGATGATAATGAATGACTTCTGTTGTGTTTGCAGGCATCCGTTCGTGGATTACACTTAACTCTTTATTTTTAACTAAATGCCAACCATCACAGTTATTGCCCCATATATAATGTTCTTCGTTTTGTTTACTAATCTTCATTACACCTACTCCTGCCCTTATGTAATTAATTTCTTTATCTTAACACAATGTAGCTGGAGGGATGATTCAACCAATATTCACATAACCTCTTAATGTATTTCAAGTATTTCTAAATGTATTTAACTATATTAATATAATAAGTTTCAGTTATTTACATTAGTATTATTAATATTTATACTGTAATTAATTTGAAAATTCATATTATTCTATATTTTGGTGCGGTCTTGATGTTGAGATAAGTAGGGGGCGCTTTTATGGAGAAAGAATCACTATGGACCAAGGAATTTTTAATTATTTCACTTATTAGCTTTCTATCTATGCTGATATTTTACTTATCGATTGTATGTATGGCACCTTATACGACAACGGAGTTTAATGCATCGGCTTCAACAGCGGGATTGGCATCTGGTATTTTCGTTCTCGGATCATTGTGTGGAAGATTAGGAGCTGGAAGGCAAATCGGCATAGTTGGTGCAAACAAGATTTTATGGATTGGACTCATCATATTTGCCATTACCACTGCACTATATATCGCTGCTTTTTCTCTAGAACTATTAATTATCAATCGCTTTGTTCAAGGACTCGGGGTTGGTATTGTTGCAACGGGTACAGGTACAATTGTTGCGCATTTGGTACCAAAAAGTCGCAAAGGGGAAGGGATTGGGTATTTTAGTTTAAGCATTATCTTAGCGATGGCAATTGGTCCGTTTGTTGGGATTATGCTGATGAATGTAAAAAACGGTTTTGATATTATTTTCATCTTGAATACCATTATTGCAGTTTTGTGTATTATTATTTATGCCTTTGTAAAATTGAATCTTCCTATTTCGAAGCAAGATTCAGAAGAGAATGAACCGGAACAAAAATCATGGATTTGGAAGTTCATTGAGAGAAAAAGCTTACCTATTGCATTTATTGCGTTACTAGTAGGCTTTGGCTACTCAGGAATTATGTCATTTATCTCGTTTTATGCATTGGAGATTAATTTAGTCACTGCAGCGAGTTATTTCCACCTGGTTTATGCAATCGTGGCTATGTTATCACGACCAGTAACTGGTAAACTTTTCGATGTAAAAGGGGGGAATATGATTGTTTATCCCTGTTTAATCGTTTTAGCGCTTGGCATGCTTTTATTTAGTCAAGCAACTGCGGGATGGATGTTGTTATTAGCAGCAGGTTTTATTGGACTTGGTCACGGTAATTTTAATTCCATTGCCCAAACCATTGCAGTAAAGGTAACGGAACCACAATATTTTGGATTAGCAACCTCTACATTTTTTACCCTTATGAATTTCGGGTTTGGCGTAGGTCCTTATATATTAGGTTTCTTCGTTTCAACCTATGGATACAGAACAATTTATGTTAGTAGTGCGATTCTGTTTGTTATTTGTATTCCAATATATCATTTATTACATGGAAGAAGAGATAAAGAGTTATTACAGGCAAGTGATTAGAAGAATACTTTGTGAAATCGACTCTTTCTGTCTACATAACGCTATATTAAAAAAACTCCTATATTTAAAAGTATTTGAAGTCGCCTGTCAGG
Organism: Ureibacillus endophyticus; assembly: GCF_024159215.1. Taxonomy (NCBI): domain Bacteria; kingdom Bacillati; phylum Bacillota; class Bacilli; order Caryophanales; family Caryophanaceae; genus Ureibacillus; species Ureibacillus endophyticus. The sequence continues at coordinate 102,937 of NZ_JAMYWW010000002.1, read as the reverse complement.
TTAGATAGAAAAAAGTAGTTCAAGTGAATTACTGAGGTTTCTCCAAATGCTTTTAAGTTACTGAATAATCATAATTCAAACGTATATGGTCACAATAAGAACATGGTGAGTTTTCATATAAAAAGCCGAGGCAATTGCATCGGCTTTTTATATTTGTCACGTATATTATTTTATTGTGGGTTACTTCCTCGTAATTGACTTTCGGCCATTTGAACAAGACGTTTTGTAATTTCGCCACCAACTGAACCGTTAGCACGAGAAGAAGCGTCTGGACCAAGATGTACTCCAAATTCAGATGCAATTTCATACTTCATTTGATCTAATGCATTTTCAGCACCTTGTACTAATAACTTATTACTGTTATTTCGATTACTTGCCATGTGAATTGCCTCCTTGATTTGTGAGTTTGTCACTGATAGTATTTATCAGTTGTTTATATTTTTCTTTAAAATTGATTATTTAAACTAGGGAAGTTTTGGGGAAATTAGTAGTCAAAAAAAGAGACAGCTAATTCGTTTTTTAGCTGTCTCTTCCTTATAGTTTAAAAACTGAAGGATATACTATCTATAAAAACTCATCCACTTCACTATAATCGACTTCTAAGTAATGTTCTGAGATGGTTTGTAATGATTTATGGCCCGATTGTTTAGCGATGGTTGGTAAATCTGCATGTTTTCGATGCATATGGGTAATTTGAGTCTTACGTAATGTGTATGGCGCAAACCCAAGCCATTCATGGATGAGTCGATTATAGCTACGTTCAGTAATCATCCGGTTTCGATAATTCCCCCAGCGATCAGCACCACCTACGAAGTAATCGGTTGGTTGAAGGTTAAACGTGTTGAGATATTTTTCAATGGCCTTTACACATTCTAACGTTAATCGTTTTTCTTTCATTTCCCCTTGTTTCTTCAACGTCACTAACACGGTTCGATGTGTTAAATCAAAGTCGGATACTTTTAAGCGCACCATTTCAGAAGGTCGGTTAGCGGTAATCAAATTTACAAAACAAATGGCACGTTTTCGGATATCTGCTTTTTTATTGGTATCGTATCGATTAATTAATTGAAGTACTTCTTCTTGCCGTTCAGCCCGAACGCCACGCATAGCTTTTAATCGAATATAGTCTTCCGTATTATACAGTTGACGAATCAACTTAATCCGCTTTTTCTGTTCTTCTGTTTGCGTTAAGTTCAACACATGCATTAAGTAAAATTGAACCCCTGCGAATCTCCTATTAAAAGTGGAAAGTTTGACTCTTTGATCCACAATGGAATGATGCAAATATTTTTCTAGGGCATCATAATCAGGTTTGCGATTTTCCACCTGACAAAATCGCAAGAATCGAGAAAAGTCAGGTCGGTACATGTCCAGTTTTTGATTAGATAAACTTTGAATACTTTCTTCTAACTTTTGGTCTGTCCGTAAACTAGTTAATGAAATAATTTGTTCGTTTTGCATTTTGAACTCACCTCACGTTTTGCAAAACTGGGGAAATTGTTTCTATCATTCTAACATTTTAAAAGTCTAAATAGGAAAGTATCTAAGATATTGTTTGGAGTTTCTTCTATTATATATTGTTAAAAAGAAGGCTTTTCACCATTTAACACCATTTGCTTCACTTCTTTAAATTTTGCTAGTAGTTCTTCGCCGCTTAGACCAGCCGCAACTAATTCCTCCAGTAAGTTCTCCGCAAAAGCTTCATCAACTTTTACAACGGGTTTAATTACTAGATGCCCCTCATGTAATTCAATCGTTACTTCCTCACCGATATTTAGCATGTCATAAAATTCTTTTGGAATGACTAAATGTCGCTGAGCTGAAACTTTGATAATTTTACTTTTAATCATTTCATTATTCATAAGTTATCATTCCTTATTTTTTATTTATTGGAATTAAATATATCATTAATTATAAATTATTATTGTGCATTTTAAATAATAATTTTAGTTTTTATTATTAGTAAATTTAAATAAAATAATTATTTCATAGTATTTATTTTTGATTAATTATATATTGTAAATGTTAATTTTAAATTTTATATTAATTATTTGATATAAAATAATAAGCAATAATACCTAATTAATTATAAATAATTAGATAATGAACAGTTATTCATTATCTAAAAAGCTTCCTTTTTAGACGTATAAAATGATTGAATAAAAATTTAAATATTACCAATTTATTTAAAGAAATAATATTAAAGTTTAAATTTTTTTGTTATTTAAAACTGTTAATTTATAATAATTACACAACATAAATAAATGATGTTTGAGAAAAAATCTAACGTAAATGATATTAAATTACTTTGTTCTTTAAAATTACTAATTTATAATTAGGCTACAAGTTAAATAAGTGAGGTTTTTAGAAATGAGTACACAGAAAAAAGTAAAAATATCGAAGCAACGTCAAATGACGATTCCAAAAGAATATTTTGATGCACTACAAATGCAGGATGAAGTAACAGTGGAATTGGTCGAAGGGGGGATACTAATCAAACCCGTTCATAAACTTCCAGAGGGGTTTGCGGAACAATTATTAGAGAGCCTAGTTGAAAAAGGGTTTAGTGGTCAAGAATTAGTAGAGAAGTTTAAAGAAGCTACACAATCAGCAGGCTGGTCGACTTTCAGTGTAACAGAGGAAAAAGACACTATATAATAGGAAGAAACTCATTGAATGAGGTGATGGTATTGGTTACCAACGAGCAATTAGAAAAAGTGAAAAAGCGTTTAATAGATCGTTTGAACCCGAAATTTATTCTTCTATTTGGATCGTACGCACGAAACACAGCAAATGATGAAAGCGATTTAGATATTGCTTTTTATACCGAGACACCATTATCAAATTATGACCGTTTTTTACTAGCGGGGGAATTAGCAACAATTATCAATAAGGATGTTGACCTTGTAAATTTACGAGAAGTAGATACCGTGTTCGCAGCTCTTATTTTTTCTAGTGGAGAATTACTATACTGTTCCGATGATAATACATTCTACCGAGAACGAATGAAGACTTTATCTATGTATGCTACGCTAAATGAACAACGTATAGAAATTCTTGAAGCTATTGAGAAAAGGGGGTCCGTGTATGGTGAACAATGATGTTATTTTAAATAAAATTGCAACAATAGAACGGTGTATAAAACGTGTTAAAGATGTATATGAGAATAATGCAGCTAATTTAAAAGATTTTACAAAACAAGATAGTATTATCTTAAACATTCAACGCGCTTGTGAGGCTTGTATTGATTTAGCTATGCATATTGTGAGTGAAAAGAAGCTAGGATTACCAAAAACAAGCCGGGATGCTTTTAAATTATTGTTGGATGCAAATATAATTGAGTCAAGATTAGCCTTTTCATTAATGAATATGGTAGGTTTTCGTAATATTGCCGTTCACGACTATCAATCAATTGAACTTGATATTCTTCAAGCCATCATTGAAAAGCATTTAGTTGATTTTACTGAATATACTCGTACAATCCTTTCTCTAAAGTAATTAATGAAAGCCCCCTCTCTAGAATAGAAAGGGGCTTTTATTAATCTCATTTTTTAACCTATATTGAAAGGTTTTTTATATTGGTAACTCTAACAAACTTGTCCAAAAAATATAAAAGTTATATAATAAATATATAATATTTATATAAAATAGAGAGAATTCACCTAAGGGGGATTGAGAATGAGCTATGTTATTTCTGTCATGAGTACAAAGGGTGGCGTTGGGAAGTCGACAGTATCGAAATTTTTAGCCATTACCTTTGAAGAAATGGGCAAAAGTGTGTGTGTTATTGACCTATGCCAAAATGGGAGTGTTTCCACTGGGTTTTTACGAGATCGTGACTCCTTTGAATATACGACATACGATTGGTTAACAGGCGCTTGTAAACCATCAGAAGTCATTCAACAATTTGAGCAGTCAGGTATTTACTTTATCCCGAGTAATGAAACGATTGATGATTTTGAACGTTATGCGGAAAAGAAATTCACTGCAGCGAAAAGACTTCATGCCATCAAAGAAAAAGTACTTCCATTAAAGCAAATGTTTGATGTGATCATTTTCGATACCCATCCATCTGAAAATAGTGATTTAGTGTCTTATGCCATTGCGGCGAGTAACTACTGTTTAATTCCACTAGAAACGGACCTCGATTCGGTTTTAGGAACAAAACGAAGCGTTGAAATTATTAAAGAATTTATGGATCTTCAAGAACTGGATTACGGCATTGTGCCAAACAAAGTGTCTCAAACGAATTTCAAATTGAAAAAGCAACTACAAAGCTTCTTAGAGGAATTAGAAGGAGAAGGAATTCCAAAAGAAAAGTTCTTATCGACGGTTCGTTATTCAGATGTGATTTCGAGTTCGAAAAATGAAAAAACATTGTTATCGGATTATAAGGAAAATAAATACGCGCAAAAAATCATGGGCGATTTCAAACAAGTCGCATCAGAAATTGATACAGTTTTAAATAAGGTAGGGGTGTAAAAGAATGAGTAAAAAAATTGACTTAAATGCGTTAGATGCTTTAGATCAAGCAGAATTTACGGAAGAAAAATCTGAAAAGAAGCGCCGAAATGTGACAGATCGCTTCAAAGAAGAAAAGCGAAAAACCGTAACTTCGATTTCTGTACCAACACCACTCTTCCAAGCTATTAGTGAATATTGCGAGAAAACAGGTATTTCAAAGGCATCCTTCTTCTCCCAAGCAGCTCGTGAAAAGCTAAAACGAGAAGATTTAGATACGGAATTTTAAAAATGACCCCGTAAATGTTAGATTAATAACGTTTACGGGGTCATTTATTTATTTACTTAAAAGAAGCATCGATTCTTCAAGAGTTGCCATGTTTTTCATCATTGAGCAAGCCGCATCTAGAATAGGGAAGGCTAGAGCTGCACCCGAACCTTCGCCTAGACGCATGTTCATCTGTAACATTGGTTCAATGTCTAGTAATTGAGCCGCAATTTTTGCACCAGGTTCTTCCGACATATGAGAAGGGATGATGTATTCCTTTACGTTTGGTTCAAGTTTGTAGGCAATTAACGCAGCGATTGTCGAGATATAACCATCGATTACAACTGGCACACGATTTGCGGCAGCTGCTAGAATCACACCAGCCATACCCCCAATTTCTAAACCACCGACTTTCGCTAAAATATCGATAGGGTCCTGAGGGTTTGGTTTGTTTAACGCGATTGCTTTACGAATTACCTCTGCTTTGTACTCAATGCCACCAGCACCAACACCAGCACCGAATCCTGTTACTTTAAGGGGATCGCAATTATGGATAACGGATAAAATGGCTGCACTTGGTGTTGTGTTGCCGATTCCCATCTCACCAGTACCAAGTAGGTTAATGCCATTTTTAATTTGTTCTGTTGCAACTTCGATACCGACTTCGATGGAACGGATGGCTTCTTCTCTTGTCATGGCAGGACCTTTTGCCATATTGTCTGTACCATATTTTACTTTCTTAATCAAGACACCTGCATCAGTTGGAAGATCTTCTTTCACACCAACATCGACCGTTACGACTTTTGCGTTCGTAATTTTGGCGATGGCACATACACCTGTTAAGCCTTTAGGAAAACTTAATGTTTGAAACACCGTTACGTTTTGTGGATTATTTGTAACGCCTTCCTCATAAACGCCATGATCGCCAGCCATTACAATCATGGCCTTTTGATCAATGTTAGGGAATAGCTCTCCCGTAATGCCAGATAGTTGAACCGCAAGAGATTCTAATTTTCCTAGACTTTGTGGTGGTTTACTAAGGGCATCCACACGTTCTCTTGCTTTTACCATCATGTCTTGGTCTACCGCTTGAATTTGTTGTAATGTTTGTTGTAATAATTCCATCGTTTCATTCTCCTTTTTGTAAATAGTCAAATAAAAAAAGCCTGCAGTTTATTCCATAACAAATAAACTACAGACTTTTCCATCGTCTATATGATTCTAAGTAGTTAGGCAGGTCTCCTGGCTCAAGTTCAACATTTCATAAAGCCTTCCCAGAATATTTCTAGTGGCATTTTTCTATGAAACTCACTTTTACAGTGGTGGGACCGCTAAAGATTTACACTTTATTCCCTATTCTCCCTTATCGGGCACCTAATACTTTTATGCAGTTAAATATAATTTACGCCGAAGATCACTATTCGTCAAGAGTGAGAAAAATAGAGTAGATGAATTTTTCTTAAATAGATGAAATACCTTTTCCACCTAATGTTGTTAGGGTACTGATTCTTTCCATGCCAGTAATGATGGGTTTCGCAAGACTTATTAATGTTTGAGTAACCTCAAGACTAAGAGATGCTTGATGAGCACTTTCATTAGTCCATACTTCAAAATCATAAACGGTATTTGGTTCATTTTCAGAAGTATTCACCAGATAGATTTCACATTCATCTAGATTCTTTATTGATTGTGCTGCTTCTAATAAAATATTAATCATGTTTTCTTTTTCGCTTTCTTGTACCGTAAACCTGTTCAATAAACTAAATTTGTTCATGCTAATCTCCTTTATTTTGACATCTTTTAAGTATTATATCGTTACGAGTTTCTCCTATATCTCTTCTATGTAGGTAAAATGAAAAAGAGGATATATGCTCATGTATTGAACATAGTATCCTCCTTTAGAGTATTTAAACGATAAAAGGTGTTTTTTAATATATTAGGGGAGCGCAAATTTACTTTTAAGGGGAGAGTAAATTTACACGTTTACTTTTATTAATTTTTCTAACTCAGTTCTTATATCATCAGGGATCGTTGTAGCTTTTAATTGCTCATTTTCAATACTTACCCATGCACGAACTTCATAACCTTCCGCTAATAGGGTATCATTGTCATAAAATGTATGACGTAGCTTAAATACTTTACTTTTCACGTACTCTACGTCCGTTTGAATCGTAATTGTGTGATGATAATAGCCAGGGGATTTGAACACACAATTCGCTTCAAGCAAAGGGGTAACAATGTTTTTTTCTTTTAAACTTCGAGTAGGATAATTGATGGTATTAAATAATTCATGGGTTGCGTTGTCCATCCAGCGATAATAGTTGGGGTAGTAGACTATACCGGCTGGGTCTGTGTCGCCAAACTGAATTTTAAACGAGTACTCCATCTTGACTACTCCTTTCTACTGTTTCTACAGACGTACCAAATACGGCACGTTCTAAAATTTCTGCAATGTCAAATGTGCTTACCGTGTCTTCTACTTCTTTTGCTTTTGTTCCATCTGTAAGCATTGTTAAGCAGAATGGGCAACCAGATGAAATGACGGATGCATTTGTTTGTAATGCTTGTTCTGTACGCGCTATGTTAATACGTGTACCAACATGATCTTCCATCCACATTAAGCCACCACCAGCTCCACAACACATCGCGTTTTCACGATTACGTTCCATTTCTACTAAGTTAACACCTGGAATTGAACGTAAGATTTCACGTGGTGGATCAAATACGTCATTGTATCGACCTAAGTAACAAGAATCATGGAAGACAATTGTCTCTTCCACTCGATGGTTCATCTGTAAGCGACCTTGCTTCACTAGGTCATACAATAATTCGGTATGGTGTAGTACTTCACCTTGCCAACCGAAGTCAGCGTATTCATTTTTGAAAATGTTATAAGCATGTGGGTCGATTGTAACGATTTTAGTGACTTCATACTTTTCAAATTCTTCAATGTTAGAAGTAGCTAGTTCTTGGAATAAAAACTCATTTCCTAAACGGCGTGGTGTGTCACCAGAGTTTTTCTCTTTATTCCCTAAGATAGCAAACTTCACGCCTGCTTCGTTCATTAATTTTGCAAAGGAACGTGCAATTTTTTGGGAACGATTATCGAATGATCCCATAGAACCTACCCAGAATAAGTATTCGAAGCCTTCACCTGATTTTTGAGCTTCTTTGACTGTTGGAATGTGGATTGTTTCATCCACTTCACGCCATTTTTCTTTTTCTTTACGATTTAATCCCCAAGGATTGCCTTGACGCTCAATGTTTGTCATCGCACGTTGTGCATCTGGGTTCATACGTCCTTCGGTCATCGTTAAGTAACGGCGTAAATCAATGATTTTATCCACGTGTTCATTCGCTACAGGGCATTGGTCTTCACAGTTACGACAAGTCGTACATGCCCAAATTTCTTCTTCTGTAATGACGTCGCCAATCAAACTAGGGAACTCCGTTGTTGCGGCGATTTCTCCAGCCGCTACGCCGGCCATTGCGATTTCAGGTGTTGAAGGAGTGAAAATGGATTTTGGGACCCAAGGATTTCTTGAAGTCATCGCTGCTCCTTTTTCAGTTAAATGGTCGCGCATCTTCACAATCAATTGCATCGGCGATAATGTTTTACCTGTTCCTGAAGCAGGACACATATTTGTACAACGACCACATTCAGCACAAGCATATAGGTCAATCAGTTGTTGTTGAGTAAAGTCTTCAATTTTCCCAACTCCAAATTCTTCTGCTTCTTCATCTTCAAAATCAATCTTTTTTAATCTGCCCACAGGGCCAACTTTTTTGAAGAAAATATTAAACAGCGCGAATAATTCGTGTGCTTGTTTTGATTGTGGCACAAATACCATGAACGAGAAGACAGTCACCATATGTACCCACCAGAATACATAGAACAGAACTGTTCCAGCCGTTGTGCCAATTCCTGAAAACAGGGATGCGATGGCACCTGAGATAGGTGCATAAGCAAGATTTGGTTCATGTCCTAACATAATGGCTTCAAAAGCAAGTGTTAGTAGGATAGAAGCCGTAAGAGTTGTTAGCGCGATATACACAAAGGCAGCTTTCCCATCACGCTTCCATTGTAATCGTGTTAACTTTTCACCGTATCTTCGGTAAAACCCATAGACTACAGCTAGCAACATTAAGAATGTTGCGACTTCTTGAAGTAGACTGAAATATTTATGGGCTTCGCCAAAAGGAAACTCATAGCCTTTAATAAATCCTTTAATGATAAGTTCAATAAGTCCGACTTGAATAATAAAGAATGTATAAAATAAGATTAAATGCATGAATCCACTCTTTTTGTCTTTAAACAATTTCTGCTGACCGAAGCCAATCGTTAAAACGGCATTTAATCGTTCTTTCAAATTCGGTTCAAACTCCGCTTTTTTTCCAAGCTTCACAAATAAATAACGCGTGTATAGAACTTGGGCAAACATATACACTGCATAGCCTGCGAATACTAGGAAGAGTAATAGATTGAGCAGTGATAACATTCTGTTTTCCCCCCAGTGTCATCGAATTAAAATTTACTTAAACAGAAAGCAGTAGGTTATTAAATTCTTCTGTTAATAGAGGAACGACTTCAAATAAATCTCCGACAATACCATAATCTGCAATCGAGAAGATATTGGCTTCTGGGTCTTTATTAATTGCAACAATAATTTTCGCGTTGGACATACCTGCAATGTGTTGAATCGCACCCGAAATACCACATGCAATGTAAAGATCTGGTGTTACAACTTTACCTGTTTGACCGATTTGTAGAGAATAGTCAGTATAGCCTGCATCACATGCCCCGCGAGATGCACCAACTGCACCGCCAAGAACGTCTGCTAGTTTTTGTAGCACGTCAAATCCTTCAGCAGATTTGACACCACGACCACCAGATACGATTACTTTAGCTTCCGATAAATCTACGCCACTTGTTGTTTTACGCACAATTTCTTTCACAACTGTACGTAGGTTTTGGATATCAACTTTTAATGAAGAAACGTTCACCGCTTTTGTTGTATCCTTTGGTAATGCCGCAATGTTATTTGGACGAACAGTAACAAATGTTAGACCTTCTGCTACTTCAACTGTTTCAAAGGCTTTACCAGAATAAATAGGACGAATAAATTGAGTAGTACCATTTTCAACTTCGATTCTTACAACATCTGAGATTAAGCCAGATTGTAGGCGAGAAGCTATTTTTGGTGATAAATCTTTTCCTTGTGAAGTATGACCAAATACTAATGCATCTGGCTTTTCTTGTTCGTATGCAGCTAGTACTGCTTGGCTAAAGCCGTCTGACGTATAAGATTGTAAATGTGGATGTTCGATTGTCACAACACGGTCTGCACCGGCAAATGCTAGTTCTGGTGCTAGATGTTCGATAGTAGAACCAATCAGCAATGCAACTACTTCGCCACCTTGAGCGATTTCTTTCGCAGCTGCAATGGCTTCAAAAGAGACATTACGTAAACTGTTTTCGCGTACTTCCGCTAAAATAAGCACTTTTTTAGTCATATCTTGTACCTCCGTTAATAATTATTGTTGAATATTTACTTTTGTACTTAATGTTTGAACAAGTTCTTTTACTTGTTCACTGATTTCACCTTCAAATATACGACCTGCTTGTTTAGTCGGAGGTAGAGTAATGTTTTTAACATTTGTTTTTCTTAAACTTCCATCTAGATCTAAATCATCTAATTCAATTTCTTTTAAAGGTTTTTTCTTCGCTTTCATAATCCCTGGCAAGGAAGGATAACGAGGCTCATTTAATCCTTGTTGCGTTGTTAAAACAAGAGGCAATTTTGTTTGTAATGTTTCAAGATCACCTTCGCTATCACGAACAACCTCAACATTTTCACCATCAATACTTACCTTCGTAACAGTAGTAATGCAGTTTAATTCTAGTAAATCGGCAACTCGTGGTCCGATTTGTCCTGTACCACCATCAACAGTTACATTTCCAGCTAAAATTAAATCGACTTCTTTATCTTCTAAATATTTCGCTAGAATAGTAGCTGTACCGTATTGGTCAATGTCATCTAAATCCTCTTCAACGTTGATTAAAACCGCTTCATCTGCACCCATCGCTAACGCTGTACGAAGTTGTTTTTCGGCTTCTTCTTCACCCACAGTTACAACCGTTACTTCGCCACCATGTGCATCCCGCAGTTGAATCGCTTCTTCAATGGCATACTCATCATATGGGTTAATAATAAACTCTACATTGCTATCTTGAATAATTCCGTTTGATAACGTAATTTTTTCTTCCGTATCAAAGGTACGTTTTAATAAAACAATTATTTTCATATTCTGAACTCCTTCTCTTTATTTATAGGAATGATCGAATTCCATCGAGATTATCTAATGATTCTAAACGAAGTAGTTCATCCGCAAATTGTTCAGCTTCAGATTGTGTTAAGACCGTTTGTACACAAGCGATAAACTTCTCGACTACTTCTTCCGTAGAAAGTGGGTTTTCAATGGAACCCTTTGGATGTGTGACACGCTCACTAATCATGTTTCCATCTGTTAATGTAATCGCCACTTCTATATAGCCTTCATCAATTGCGCTCGTTTCAACATAAATACTTGGATCTTCACGACGCTCAATTTTTTGAATAAGACGTTGCACATCTTCTCGTAGAACCGTTGAATCTTCAAAGCTACTAATATCAAGTTTTTGATCTAGTAAGATTAAAGAAATAGGGAATTCTAAACTAAATTTTGCCTCCAATCCAGTTTTTGGACGTTTATGAATCAGTGGGGCAAAGGCATTTACAGGTCCTGTTACCGTAATATTCCGAATTTTTTCTACATCAATACCATGCGCGAGTAGGCGAGTAGTGCCATCGATTGCACGGTGTGAGCCATAACAGCAAGGATACTTTTTCAACGTTAATTTTGTTTCAAGAAGTTCGACCCGTTCACCAATTTCCTTTGTTATATATGGCTCGCTATCTTTTACATAAAGTTTAAACAAACCAAGAGGAGCTTCTAGAGAATGACGGTCTGCAGTAAAGCCTTTTTTCGCTAATTTTGCAGCTGTAATACCCGAATGCGCCGCTTTTCCTGCGTGGAATGGTTTTGTCATCGTACCAAAGTTTTGGCGTGTACCACTCACATGGGAAACGGCAATTCCTAATGCATTTTCGATTTGTTCAACGTTCAACTTATATAATGAAGCAACTGCTGCGGTACAACCTAACACACCATTTGTAGCAGTGCCATGCCAACCGATATGATAATGGTTATACGTTAAAATACGTCCAATATAACCCATCACTTCTAGACCGATGAAGTAGGCAGTGATTAACTCTTTACCACTTGCATTGACTTCTTCACCAGCCGCTAAGATAGCAGGAACTAGGGAAGCACTTGGGTGGGCATGAGTTGACTTTGCATTTAAGTCATCAAAGTCTAATGCATGGGCCATTGTTCCATTCGCTAAAGCAGTTAAAGTTGCGGAGGATTTCAATCCAGATTTGCCCCAAACTGTTGCGTTTTCCTTTCCGCCTTCTTCTTGAAGAAAATCCCAAAGTATTTGAACACTTTCTTCTTTTACGCCGGCAAAGGCAACACCGATTGTATCAATAAATGCATTTTTAATAATTTGAATGGCTTCTGCCGGGATATCTTGAAATTGTGTTGTTGCGATATATTGTGCTACGGAAGTGGTTAGTTGTTTTTGTGCCACATTCTGCAAATCCTTCACTCCAATCATTCAATTATGCGAAATGAGGCAGAACCTAGTGCAATGAGTTGACCTGCGTCATTAAAAACTTCTCCATTTGCTACTGCTAATGTTCGCCCTTTATGTTTGATATGTCCTTTCCCAGTTAACATTTTACCTTGACCGGGGAGGACGTAGTGGATCGTTAAATCTGTTGTAACGATTTTCTGTCCTTCTGAAAGAATTGATGCGACAGCTGAACCAGTTGCCACATCGATTAAGGTTGCAATGACACCACCTTGTACATTTCCACCAAAATTCAATACTTCTTTTTGAACAGGGATTGTTACTTCAGATTTACCATCGGCTGATAAGGTTACTTTTAAGGAGATATGCTCCCAAAATGGACTGATGTATTCCGATGTCATCGCCCCCGATTCGTTTTATTCACCTTTATAGTCTGGTTTACGTTTTTCTGCAAACGCTTGACGACCTTCAATACGGTCTTTTGTATCACGTAACATACCCCATGCTAAGTTTTCTAGGGCCATACCTTGTTCTAATGTCATTTCTAAACCTTCTGTTACAGCCATTTTAACAGCACGAACAGATAATGGTGCATTTTCACAAATTTTCTCTGCTAATTCGAATGCGCGATCTAGTAATGCTTCATTTGGCACTACCTCTGTGATTAAGCCTAGACGATATGCTTCTTCTGCAGGTAAGCGCTCAGCAGTTAATAACATTTTCATTGCTGCACCATAAGGGATACGGCGTGCAATACGTTGTGTACCACCTAAACCTGGCATACTACCAATCTTAACTTCTGTTAATCCATAAGAAGATGACTCTGATCCAATAATGAAATCACACATTAAAGCCATTTCTAATCCGCCACCTAAACAATAACCGTTAACAGCCGCAATAATTGGTTTGTATTGTTTAAATGGAGGTACGAAGTCTCTTTTTCCTAATCCATTTAAAGTGATTTGTGCAAAGCTTTCTTTTGGAGGCATTGTTTTCTTTAAATCAGAACCTGTACAGAATGCTTTTTCACCAGTACCTGTGAAAATCGCTACCCAAAGGTCTGGGTCATTCTGAAAATCTGTCCAAGCTTCACGTAATTCTACTTCTGTTTCTGGATCAATAGAGTTCATTGCCTCTGGACGGTTTAATTGAATAAGTGCGATTCTTCCTCGTTTTTCATAAATTAAAGCCATATTATATACTTCCTTCCTATATAAATAAGTGTTTTCGTTTTTTGATTTCTTCTTCTGACATGCCTAAAATTTCTTTAAGAACGTCCTCTGTATCTGCTCCAATCATTGGTGCAGCTTTTGTTGGTTCTACAGGCGTTTCAGACATTTTAAATGGGGCGTTATTGTATAGGGTTTCGCCCATTTCTGGATGATTCAATGTAATTAAGTGGTTACGAGCTTTTAACTGTTTGTCATATTCCACTAAATCTTTAGCTGTTTGTATAATACCAGCTGGGATTTTTAACGCTTGCAATTGTTCGAAAATTTCTTCTGGCGTATGCCGCTTTGTCCACTCGGTAATAATGGCGTCAATTTGTTTAATATTTTTAAGTCTAACTTCCTTATTTTTAATATTCTGAATTTTAAAGATAGGACGTAAATGAGGGATATTGATTAATGCTTCCCATTGTTCCTCTGTTTCGCAGGAGATAACACACCAGCGATCTTCACCTTGACATGGATACGCGTTATTTGGAATAGCCTCAGGTACAAAGTTTCCTTTTCGTATTGGTGAGGTATTGTTATTTGCAGCTTCTAAAACGGCTACTGCCAATACATTTAAGGCAGACTCTGTTTGGGCTAATTCTAAGTATTGGCCTTTGCCTGTTTTGTTACGGTAGCGAATGGCAGACATTATCGCAAAAGCACCATGTGTTGGATTTGGTACGTGGTCAGGATAATTGGTACCTGTTCCAATCGGCTCACGATTTTCTAGTCCTGTCAGATGATTTAATCCAATTAGCGCATTCATCATCGCTCCGAACCCTGAGTAATCTTTATGTGGGCCAGTTGTTCCTTGCATGGGCATACTCATGAAAATAATATCTGGTTTCACTTCTTTTAAGACTTCATATCCAAGTCCCCAACGTTCAAGCGTACCAGCCGTGAAGCTATTCGTTACAACATCCGCTTTAGCGACTAGTTGCTTAATAATTTCCTTTGATTCTTCTTGTTTCATATCAAGTGTGAAACTTTTTTTACTCGTATTTCGATTAGCAAAGTAACCACTACGATTAATGCCTTTAATACCGTCTTTTAAAGGTGGCATAAAGCGTAACACATCAGGACGTTTTTCAGATTCGATTTTAATAACTTCTGCTCCGGCATCGGCTAATATTTTTGTCGTATATGGTCCCGCACCAACCCATGTAAAGTCTACAATTCGAATTCCTTCTAAGGGACGACGAGTCATTGTTTGATTCCCTCCTTTAGATGAGCTGCATACTGCGGTAAAATTTCTTCTGTATGTTGGCCATATTTAGGAGCAGGAGTGCGTAAAGACCATTCCATTTCCGTGAATAAATATGGAGGACCTGAATAAATTACTGGTTTTTCGATATCTTCGTGTTTTAATTGTTTGAAGAAATCCCTTGCGATTAATTGTGGGTTTGTTAAAACGTCTGGCAATTCGTTTACTGGACAAATCGGTACTTTTCTTTTTTGACCTTCTTCATACAGGTAAAGTTTTGTACTGGCTGCAGCAAATTTTGTGAATAGATTCATGAATATTTCGCGTGCCTCTGTTGTTGCGCGCCATTCATGATCTTGCCATTTTGGATCGTTTAATGATTCCGCACCTTCAACACCTGACTCAATCATCCAATTCACAAGATTTTGCCAACCACCTGCATTTGATAAACCAGCAGTCATAATGTAAACCAAACCATCTGCACATGGGTATAATCCCCAACCAGCTTGACGATCTTCTGCACCAGTTCGTGCTCGAACAACGTTTTCTAAGTCATAAAACTGAATTGCATTTTCCAATGCCATCGCAACACTTTCTTGCATGGATACATCAATATATTGACCAATGCCATTTTGATCGCGATACATAAGAGCTAATAACGTGCCAACTGCCGCAAATAATGATGTTGCAAAATAACCTTGATTTCCGTATGGACGTAGTGGGGAAGTATCAGGGTAACCACCTAAATACATTAATCCACCCATTGCAACACCAACTAAATCATTGGCTACATAATCTTTATAAGGACCAGTCTGACCAAACGGTGTAATCGCAGTCATTATTAGTTTTGGATTAATGGCTTTCAACGTTTCATAGTCTAGCCCTAAACTTGCTAGATAACCAGGTGCGAAATTTTCAACAATAATGTCGTAGTCTTTTACTAACTCTTTTACGAGTGCTTGTCCTTCTTCCGTTTCGATATCTAATGCGATGGATTTTTTATTTGTATTTAAGTAGAAGTAATACAAACTCGTTTCATTGCTTTTGATATTTTGATAAAATGGACCCTTTTGTCGAGTTGAATCGCCTTGAGGTGGTTCTACTTTAACAACTTCTGCCCCTAAATCCGCAAATAGCTTTGTAGAATACCCG
Source organism: Ureibacillus endophyticus (assembly GCF_024159215.1). NCBI lineage: Bacteria > Bacillati > Bacillota > Bacilli > Caryophanales > Caryophanaceae > Ureibacillus > Ureibacillus endophyticus. The sequence goes on along the minus strand of NZ_JAMYWW010000002.1, from coordinate 86,939 downwards.
CCCATTTCAGTTGTAAAATCTAAAATCTTCACATCGCTAAATACAAACGACTCCAACTAGCTCCCTCCTTTATGTTATAGATCATAGATTTTCATCTTGTTATACAATGTCGATAAGGAAATTTTTAAAATATCCGCTGCTTGTTTTTTCCCTTCTAACGTGTTTCCACATATACGGAGTGTTCGTTCAATAATTTCCTTTTCTGCATCTGCTAAGGATGTTAATTTTTGTTCAGCTTTTTCTACGTAAGAGGAGGGTAAAGCACCTAATACATAGTGTTTCGTCACAATACTTCGTTCAGCTAGAAACAGTTTTTCGATAAATTGTTGTAGTTCGATTAAATTACCGGGCCATTCGTAGTTACTTAGAACGTCAATCGCTTCTTTTTCAATTTTGATACGTTGACACATTTTTCGTTGACTCGCTTGTTTGATAAACAAACTTACAAAACTACTAATTTCTTGTTTTCGTTCTGCCAGGGGAGGAATAACGACATATTGATCGATGAGTTTATATAGCCCGCAACAAATAAAACCATTTTTATAGCTTTCGTTTAAATCATGTTCCAATGAAATGATAAAACGCATTTTATGACGCATATTTAGCTGGTCAAAAAATAACTCTAATAGTTCTTGCTGAAGATCAAAGGAAAGCCAATCTATATGGTGAATATATAATGTTCCATTTTGTAATAGTTGTGATAACAAATTTTCTGGCAACGTCGAAATGATTTGTAACACATCTCGAATATCTTGTTCGGTCATTGTTTTACAATCGATTTGTAAGAAATACCCGTCACTTGCCACATCTTGTTGATGAATCCATTGAGAAAGGTGTCTTTTTCCTACACCTTGTGTCCCGCAAATAGCTATTGGAAGTTGTTCCATAGCCATTTGCTGAGCCCAAATTTTAATATCACGCATTACAGGATTAAAGGTGATAAAATCTCTTACTAGTTGTTTTTTGTTAAATAAGTAATGGTGTAATGTAATCATTTCTTTTAAATGAAGCTCAACGCTTTGAAGATTTTCCTTCAAATGCTTGTTTTGTAGTAAGCGTATTGGAATATTATAAGAGTGAAGTAAATCACGCTCTTCATCATCTCTTTGAAAATCTATCTCTTTACGAGTACTAGAGAATAGATGTACCTTACCTTGAAGTGAGTTCATCTGTAGTAGAGGTATATAAAATTCGTTTTCCATTCTTTAACCCTCCACTCTTAAAATAATAATCTCTTAAACTGAAGGTGCTGCGAATAAACTTTTACCGCCGCATGCATACATTACTTGACCAGTAATATAATGCGCTTCTCTTGCTGCGAAGAATTGTGCTACATTTGCGATATCTTCCACAGAACCAAGTTGTCCAGATGGTTGTGCTTTGATTAAACGTTCTTTTACTTCATCGTTTAACTGTTCAAATAATGGTGTGCGAATTAAACCAGGTGCGATACAGTTTACTGTGATACCGTATTTACCAAGCTCGATTGCTAATGAACGAGTTAAGCTGACAACGCCACCCTTTGAAGCTGCATAGTTTGCTTGTGCAAACCAACCTAACCATGCACGAGAAGCGATGTTAATAATGCGACCGAATTGTTGTTCACGCATAAATTCAGCGGCGATTTTTGAACAGTTAAATGTTCCTTTTAAGTTCACAACGATAACAAGATCCCAATCTTGTTCTGACATGTTTTTAATACTTTTATCGCGTTCGATACCAGCGTTATTGATTAACACATCTACGCGTCCAAAAGTATCTACTGCAGTTTGGAATAGATTACGTACTTCGTCTAACTTCGTGATGTTTGCAACAACACCAATTGCTTCAGTGCCACTTTCTCTAAGTTCGGCAACTGCTTGATCTACACGTTCTTGGTCTAAGTCATTGATAACAATTTTTGCGCCTTCTTTGGCAAAGGCTTTTGCTGTACCAAAGCCAATACCTCCAGCTGATCCTGTAATGACAACTACTTGATTTTGAATATCCACCTGAATACCTCCTATACAGATAATGAAGAAAATAAACTTTTACCGCCGCAAACAAATAATGTTTGACCTGTTACATAGCTTGATTTATCGGAAGCTAAAAACGCTACACTATAGCCAATATCTTTTGGTTCACCCACTGATTTTGTTGGTTGTAATTTCATTAAGTTTTCTTTACCTTCTTCAGGAATTTGTTCGAATAATGGTGTGCGAATAATTCCAGGGCAAACTGTGTTTACTGTAATTTGATATTTTGCTAGTTCCAAAGCTAACGTACGAGATAAACTCACCACACCGCCTTTTGAAGCAGAATAGTTTGCTTGTCCTTTAAAGCCTAACCACGCACGAGAAGAGATATTGATAATTCGACCATAATTTTGTTTAATCATGTGGAATGAAGCTGCCTGACATGTTAAGAATGTTCCTTTTAAGTTCACATCAAGTACGCTATCCCAATCTGCTTCTGTTAAATTACGAATTGTTTTATCTTTCGCAATTCCTGCATTGTTTACTAAAATATCAATCTTACCTAATTGTTCTACTGTGTTATCAATTAAGTGTTTTGCTTCTTCTGGTTTTGTAATATCCGCTTTAATGCCGATTGCTGTTCCTTCTCCGAATTCCGCGTTTAAACTTGCAACTGTTTCTTCAATACGTTGTTCGTTTACGTCATTGATGACAACTTTTGCACCTTGTTTTGCTAACTCTATTGCAATTCCAGCTCCAATACCTTGGCCTGAGCCAGTAATGACTGCAACTCGATCCTTTACTGTCATGTCATGAATCCTCCTCAAATGTTAGACTGCTGAAAAGATGTGTACGCCACATGCACCGTTATCAACACCAGAAATTCCTCCGCCAGTAACATGTGTTAATGCGTATTGTGGGTTTTTCACTTGGCGTTTACCTGCTTGACCTGTCAGTTGCCAGAATGTTTCGGCAATTTGAGCTACACCTGTTGCACCTAATGGATGTCCGCGAGAAATTAAACCACCACTTGGGTTTACTGCTACTTGACCGTCAATTTGGCTCTTACCATCTCTTAAGAACTCCACGCCTTTTCCGTGTTCACAGAAGCCCATCGCTTCGTAATATAAAACTTCCGCAATTGTGAATGCATCGTGCATCTCAACCATATCGATTTGCTCTGGTTTCACGTTTGCTTGTTGATACGCTTCATTTACAGCGCGATATGTGATTTCAGCCCACGTTAAATCGCGATAGCCGCCTTTAAATAAACCGGAAGTAATAACTGAAGCTTCTGTTTTAATGGATACATCTGAAAATTCTTTCGCACGATCTGTCGCACATACTAATACCGCTGCAGCACCGTCACCGTTATTTGCAGAACATTGTAATAATGTGAATGGATCTGCAATTAGGCGAGAGCTCATTACTTCTTCTACTGTCACCGGTTTTTGGAATTGTGCGTAAGGATTTAATGCACCGTTTGCTCGGTTTTTAACGGATACTAAAGCTAAGTCTTCTGAAGTTGCGTTAAAATCGTGTAAATAACGTTGAGCACGCATTGCATAAACACCAGGCATTACAATTCCGTGGTTTCCTTCGATTTCATTTGGAGGAATCGGTAATGCACCGCCACCTAAAGCGGTTAATTTTTCAACCCCGATAACAAGAGCTACGTCATAAATGCCATGAGCAATTGCTTGATATGCTTGATGATAAGCTGTGGCACCGCTTGCGCAAGCGTTTTCAACATTGAAAACAGGAATTCCCGTCATGCCAATTTCTTTTAATACACGTTGTGTAGGTAAGTGACCTCCAAATACATTAGCTCCAAATACCGCATCAATTTTTTCACGGTCCACATTTAAATCTTTTAATAAGCCAACTACAACTTCTTGACCCATTTCCTCAAGCGTTTTTGGATTTTTTCCAAAACGAATCATATTAGCGCCAACTACTGAAACACTTCGCACAATGAACTCCTCCTATTCCACCACTTTGAATTTATAACTGTAGACATCTGTTCCGTCTCTATCTTCCGCAATCTTACCTAAAACAATCTCTACTTTTTCACCAATGCCTACTTTGTCGCCTTCAATTTGGCCACATACGCGTACATTTCCTGGATAATCGATATACGCAATTGTTAAAGGTGCTTGGAATTCTTTACTTGTTACCGTTAGCGTTGTGAAGGAATAAATTTCTCCTTCGCCTTCTAAAGGTTTTGTACGGTAATCAGTGCTGAAGCAATCTGGGCAAATCTCTTTTTTAGGGAACCAATTACTTCCGCATGATTGGCATTCACTAACAATTAGAGATACGCCTTCACTTGTTTGTTCCATCCACTCTTCACCGTAAATACGTTGTTGCTTTGTTTCCATGGTTATCATATCCCCCTTGTTTATCGCGATTTAATTAAGTCACGTGCAATTGTCCAACGATGAATTTCTGATGGGCCTTCAACAATACGGTAAATACGTAATAAACGGTACATGTACTCTAATGGTAAATCTTTCGTTACACCCGTTCCGCCGTGTGCTTGAATTGATTTATCGACAACGTCTGTTGCCATTTCGGTTGCGAATACTTTTACCATTGACGTTTCTTTTGCGATATTTTTAACTCCTGCATCTAATTTTTGAGCCGCATCATAAATCATTAACTTACTGGCTTGGATATTTGTATAAGAATCTGCAATCCACCATTGAATTGATTGGCGATCAGATAAGTATTGACCAAATGTTTTGCGGATTTTTGAATAATCAATCATCATTTCTAGTGCACGTGTTGCCATCCCAACACTTCGCATCGCTAATTCGATACGACGAACACCTAAGCGATTTTTTAATGGTTCAAATCCAGCTCCAACTTCTCCTAGAACTTGGCTATCATCTAATTCAACATCGTTATAGTAAACTTCGTATGGGTGGAACTCACCGATTGTTGCGATACCACGTGTTACTTCTAAGCCTGGAGTATCACGGTCTACTAAGAATGCAGTAATTCCGCCTCTGCTGCCTTTTTCAGGGTCTGTTACTGCAAGTGTAATTAAGAAGTCTGTGTGAGCTGCACCAGAAATAAATGTTTTTTGACCATTTAATACCCATTTACCATTTTTGCGGACTGCACGCATTTGAATGGCACCTGCATCAGAACCAGCGTTTGGCTCAGTTAATGCTAGATTTGATTTCTTTTCCCCACGTGCATAAGGAAGTAAATATTTTTCACGTTGCTCTTCGTTACAGCACGAAATTAAAAAGTGTAAGTTTGGTGTTTCTGGAGGTAAGATAAATGGTACGATGGATTGACTCAGTTCTTCTAACACAACCATCTTTGCTGTATAACCTAAACCTAAACCACCGTATTCTTCTGGAACATCAATGCCGTATAAGCCAGCTTCTTTTGCTTTCTTTAAAAGGTGAGCGTTTACATCAGGAGGAATAATCGGATCATCACTCATCCCACGGTTTGCTTCACGTTGAATAATTAATTCTTCTAATGGTAAAAGTTCTTTCTTTCTGAAATCCCTTACAAGTTTCCTCAACATTTCTAGTTCTTCTGCTGATTCTAAAGCAGTGTTAATTGCCATACCCCTATAAGCCCCCTTGTATTTCTTTATAATCGATAAACCTAGATTGATAGAAAGTGCGATTTTTTTCTTGTAAATTGACGATTTATCGTTAGTAAAGAGTATATTTCATTGTATAATAAAAATAAAATTCATCTTTTTTCGGAAAACTTAAAATTTTTTTATAATCCAATGGGGGAGAGGTTTCATGAACAAACAAGATTGGGTATTAATTCAAACCGTGTATGAGGAAAAGAACTTAACTCGTGCTTCAAGACGATTACATATGTCTCAACCTGCACTAACATATCGAATTAATCAAATTGAAAAGGATTTAAATATTAAAGTATTTACGAAAGTAAAAAATGGGATCGATTTTACACCAGAAGGGGAAATTGCGTATCAATTTGCAACAAAGATGAATAATGAGTATTTGAATTTCCTAGATAAGTTAGCGGAAACGAAAAAGGAGTTACACGGGGAAATTCGACTTGGAGCAAACACCAATATTGTACGTTATGATTTAACGAACATTTTAAAGTCTTTCACAGCTAAATATCCAAATATCCGCTTTAAAATTGAATCGGGTACGAATCATAAAATTTGGAGCGATATGCTGAATGATAAATTCCATGTTGCCTTTATTCGAGGAGACTATTATTGGAACGGTCCGAAAGAATTACAACGAGAAGACCAGATTTGTTTAATGTCACGAGAGCCACTAGATTTAGAACATTTGTATCGTCATAAACGAATCACACAAAAAATGGACCCACAAGTAGCGGAAGAAGATCATAAATGGTGGTATGAGCGTTTCAATGTACCACAAAATATTTTCATAGAAGTAGATAATCCAGAAACGTGTAGAGAAATGATGTTACATGGATTAGGTTATTGTGCATTGCCTTATTCAATTATTAAAAAAGAAGTGGAAGAGGCTAAACTACCTCTATTTATTGAACCAATGCATTTCATTGATGGAAGACCATTTTTAAGAAATCAATGGGCTCTTTACAAAGAGGAAAGTTTAAAACTTGAAATAATTCAAGTTTTTAAAAAAGAGTCAAATGCCTATTTTAGAGGGAATTGAGAGCGATTCCATTATGTAAAAGTTGTTTTAATATTTAGAAATTTGTTTACGAAGCACTAATCCATACTATAAAATCCAAAGAACAAAGGGGAACATCTCATATTTGGGAATGAAAGGGGTTGCAGGTATGGAGATACACATCATATCACTAATTATCTTGTTGTTAATTTTTATTATTGGTGCAGTTTTTTCAATCAACGTAGGTGTATTAGGATTTATTGCTGCATACGGTTATTTAGTGTTTTCAAATTCAATAGAATTAGCAGACATTTATGCTAAATTCCCGGCAGATTTATTTGTACTGTTAGTAGGGATTACGTATTTGTTTGCGATAGTTCAAACAAATGGAACAATTGATATTATTACCAATTGGGGACTAAGTCTTGTAAGGGGAAATGTGGGTCTAATACCTTGGCTTATCTTATTCTTATGTGCTCTTTTAACGTCAATGGGCGTGGCCTCTTTAGCCGTATGTTCGATTGTAGCGCCGATTGGTCTTAAAATGGCATATGATTCGAAAATTTCTCCATTACTAATGGCTATGATGATGCATTTAGGTATAGTTATTGGTGGATTTTCGCCACTTAGTTTATTTGGAGTGATTGTAAATGGAGTTATTCAATCTGAAAATATTCCATTCTCGCCAATTAAACTATATTTGAATATTGCAATTTTCATTTTGATTTTATCAGTAGTGATTTTCATCTTATTAGGTGGTCTGAAGTTATTTAAACAGAAGAGTGCAGCATCGATTGAATCGATGGAACAAAATATTAACTATATTGTGGCACAACCGCCAAAGGTGAAATTAAATCGTTATCAGTTCATGACTCTTGTTGGTATTCTATTAATGGTGGTACTAGTAGTTGGATTTGAGTTAAATATGGGCTTCACAGCTTTAACAATTGCTTTACTTTTAGGCTGTGCGGATGTAAAAAATCAAAATGCCATTTTAGCGAAAGTACCATGGACAGTTATTTTATTAGTTGCAGGGATCGTTTCATTTGTAGGCGTACTTGATACGATTGGTACGATTGGCTTTGTATCCGATCAAATTTCTAAATTTGCTAATCCGGTTATGGCTACTCTTGGTGCATCTTATTTAGGTGGTTTTGTTTCCGTATTTGCTTCAACTACAGGATTCTTAGCTGCCATTATGAAATTTGCAGCACCAATTTTAACAGATCCAACACTTTCAACAACAGCTGTTGTTTCAGCTATTGCTGTGTCAGCGAATATTGTTGACTTAAGTCCATTGTCAGGCGGGGGTGCATTATTCCTTGCAAACGCACAAGGAATTTCGCAATCAAAAATGTTCCGTCAATTACTTCTTGGTACAGTTGGCTTAACATTACTTGGACCTGGTTTAGCTTGGTTAGTCTTCATCATATTAGGTATTAGTTTCTAATATCTAAATCACCTATTTGTATAGTTGAAATGGGGAATTAGAAGATAGGACAAGCTTCTAGATAACTAGAATAAAAGAAGTGCATGAAACAGAATGAGCTCTGTTGAATGCACTTCTTTTTATTTTAAAGTAAAACACAGAAAAAAAGGAAACCCTAATAGACGGGGTTTCCCTAAAATAACGTCTCTTGAATGACTGTTGTATTTTCCGGCTGTGCTTCTGGATTGATGAAAAAGACACAATCTTCTATACCAGAAGACTCTTCATCAAAAATCAAATAGTCCTGCTTTACATATTCCATTAAGGCTGTGACAACATCTATGTAAATATAAGGTCTTTCCATCACGCTAATGGACATTCGTTTTTCTGCACTAAAATGATTCCGAATATGATGGCTAATTTCCGTTGCGCTAGAAAGACCATTTTTCACAAAGGTATATGCAATCTCACCTAAGCTAGCGTTTGGTGGAAGCCCAGCATGAACCTTCTCTGTGATTTCTTGCTCTCGAGATTGTTGTTCTTTCTTCTCTTTTTCAAGTCGCTTCATGATTTTCGCATTGGCTAGTTTAAATACTTCTAATTCTTCTGCGAGCTTTTTCTCTTCAATGAGTTTCTTCAGCCGTTTTATTTGGCGTTGTAGTAGTGGAATGTGATGATCGACATGATTTTGAATATCTTTTGGGTATTCGGATAGCCCCTCTAGTAGTTCATAACCATAATCCTTATCTCTTATTTTCATTAACATTTCATCTAGTTCAAAGTCGATGGAATTTAATTCGTAAATGACTCCATCAATATCGCGAACATCTAAATTTAAAAATTCCGCTAAATGATCTTTCCCATAAACAATGGTCTTTTTCGTTTTCGTATGTTGAACTGTAAATTCGAAGCGTAAAGAACGGCCACATGCACATTTGCCAAGACGATTTCCTAACCCGTGATCTACAAACTCTACAATCATCCAATCGACCACATCTTGTTCTTCTTCAAGCAACTCAATTTCATCAGCTGCTTTAATCGCATGGACTTTCTCAGACAACATAAAATTGCCAAAAATCGTTTGTCGACTCCGTTTTAATCCATTCAGAAGAAACTCTTTCTGTTCTTCTGATACATGGGATAACAATTCATTTCTTTCCTTTTGTGAAAGAGGTGTAATCATCGTGCCTCCTCCTATCATTCTCATATATGCTATATTTATATAACTTTTATATAACAATTATATAGGAAAAGCCGAAGCGAACCAAATCGCCTCGGCTTTTCTTGCTCTTAAGTGACAAGTACTTATCTACTATACAATATTTACTGCATTTAATCCAACTAATCGTAATTGGTGTCAATAGACTTGTTTTATATTTCTAAACTGATAATATAAATATATTTACTAGGAAATGGGGTGGTTATTTGATAGAAACAATCGAGTCATTTCATATAGACTTTCATCAGTTGATTGAAAATTCATTAAATTCGATTTTCATTCTTGGCGAAGAAGGGAAAATTTATTATTGCAATAAAGCAAGTTTGAAACTATTAAAACTAACTTCCTTTGAAGAGATTTTACATAACAGTTTATATAATTTTATTCCGACTTACATCCATGTTGTGTGTAAAGAACGGTTAAACAATGTACTCCACAAGCAACAAGCCATCGATTATATCGAAGCGCAAATGATTCGTAAAGATGGCGAGATCATTGACGTTGAAGTAAAGACAACGCCTTTAAAAATGGGTGAAGAGTATTACGCGCAAGTGGTGATTCAAGATATTTCGAATCGTAAGTTGGCAATGAGACTTCTCCATGAAAAAGAAAGACTAGCTTCTCTTGGTCAAATGGCTGCGAGTATTGTTCATGAAGTAAAAAATCCACTGACAACGGTCAAAGGTTTTTTACAATTATTAAAACGAGACCACCCCCATGAATACTTAAATACCGTGGACTCGGAATTAGATAAAGCTTTAAGTATTTTACATAGTTTATTGTTTGTATCCAAACCCGATCTACTTGAAGAGCCCTTATTAGAAATTGATGTATCGAAGAAAATAGAATCAACGGTCTTATTATTTCAAGATAAGCAAGATTATGTGAAACTCGAGCTACATATCAAGGATGCAGGTAGAAAAATAGAGGGGAAACGAAATTCGTTATTAAAAGCCTTTTTTAATCTAATAAAAAATGCGATTGAGGCCATATCCGAAAAAGGGACCATTACCATTGAGCATTACTATCAAAACGGGTGGATCCATGTGAAAGTAACGGATACGGGGATTGGTGTAGCAGAAGAGCAACTGAGGATGTTGGGGACACCATTTTTCTCGACAAAAGAAAAAGGGACAGGTTTAGGCCTTACCCAAGTGTATGCAACGATCTATGACCATGGTGGCGATATTTGTGTTCAAAGTGAACTAGGAAAAGGAACAACTTTTCATGTAAAACTCCCAACTAAATAAAGAATCATAGAATGTTTGAATTAATTATCAAATTCTTAATTTATGGAAATTCCTCTCTGATAGGATTATAAAATATTTTTAAGTTTTCTGAAAAAAGATATATTTTATTTTTATTACTCATTGAAATGTACTTTTATTAAGGACTAATCGTCTTTTATAGAGAAAAAATAGTTTTACTTTCTATCGAAGTTTATTGAGCTAGTAGGAATATCGAATTTGAAGTAATGCCAGGTTATGACGATATTTCCGTTCAAAGAGAAGTGGGAAAGAGAAACATTTCTCATGTGAAGCCCCCACTAGTAACAAGGGAAAGACTATACTAAAAAAATATTCCATTAATTGTAATTGTATACTATAATAGTCTATGTTTTTATTTTAAATGATGGAGGAAAGACATGGAGGTAGAATATTTTTCGGATGTAGAAGATATAGACTTTAAAGATCAATATTATAAATTGCAATCTCGCATGATACATATTGGGTTATCTAAAGGTCTTACGCATCCTGAAACGATCAAATACAGTCAGCAATTAGACTTGGTCATGAACACCTTTCAAAAAATCAATCAAACAGCGACAGAAAAATAACAATTAACCATATATCAACAGTGCAAATATATCTGACGCACTGTTATTTTTTTTGCATTTAAAACAGAATCTATATAAGAGTTATATAAAAGTTATATATAGAATAGAACCGGTACTAGGTAAAATTCCAATATAACAATTGATAATTTCTAGATAGTAGCAAGGAAATCCTTTTTGAGAATGGAAAGGGGGGCTGACCTTTTGTGAACGCAACTAGATTTTTATGTAAAAATTCTAGTCATTCAACGTATCTTTAAGGAACTCTTTTAATTTGCTAAGTGCTAACTCAAATTCATCACTTGAGATTTGTTTCGTTGCATATAAAGAATAGAGTTGAGCAAAAGCAAGCGGCAGTAAATCAATAGTAATGTTAATAGTCACATTAGAATTACCACTATGAGAAACGCGAGAATTCGTCACATTTTCAATTTTCTTTTCATGGTTGTCATCAGATCTGTGTTCACTTATAGCAGTTTCTTCTACTCTCAAAAAATCATTTTCTTCATGATTTAATTCCTTATTGGATAGCTCTTTCATTTCGTTCCTCCTTTTTTAAAAAACTAGTAGATTGCAATTATTACTGTAATCTACTAGTTTTAATTTTAACTATGAACCGCTCGTATTATTCATTTCTGAAGCTGCATTTCCACCTGCAACTAGAAGTGCATTTTGACTTGAAACTGCATTATCATTTGTAGTATCACTTGAGTTAGCACTTGCATTATTACTTGAAGATGAAGCTGCATTAGCATTTGTAGTTTCAGTTGAATTTACATCTGCATTTACATCTGCATTATCAGTTTCAGTTTCAGATTCAGAGCTAACATTTACATTGAAATTGAAGTGGAATCTCACATTAGAATTCCCACTATCTTTAACTTTCGCAGTATTGTAATTTCTTAGCTCCGTTTCATTTTCGCTTTCGCTTTCGTTTGAGCTTGCAACTCTGTTTAGAATTTCTGTTTCTGCTTCTGCCTGAGGGCTAAAATTTCTTTTTTTAATTGATGCCATTATTACCACCTCCTCTCATACAGAAATAATATATTCACTATTTATTTAGAGAATTGGATGTTTGTAATATATAAAATTAATTATTGATAAGATTTTGGAGTCTGAAAAAGGTTTGAATGTCAACCACATGTGACTATATAAGTCAAATGAATTAATATAGAAATTGGATCTCTGATAGATTGTGATAACGCCTACTAAGCCTTGAAAATGCAGTGTTTTATGGTAACTTATCTTATAAATTTTTAACTAAGGAAACAAAAAATGAGAGCTAACCATAATCGTTGCTCTCTTAATCTTTCAATAGTTTTAATACCTAGTTGCTTTATTTCCTCTAACACAAATTCAACAAATCTTTCCCCCTTACATTAAATATCTTTACTATGTCTCTAAGATTTAAATTTTATATAAAATAAAAAAAGCCATCCAGTTAACTGGATGACCAAAAATATTGAAAAGGGGGATATACTCAAACGGTTAAAACCGAAAATACCCTCATCCTGTAAGTTGCTAGCCATATTTAATATACTATATGAATTTACAAAGGAATTTATATATGTACTGGCTAATATCGTGTGTACTCCTCAATGCCTATAATGGCAAAAAGTTAAATTACCGGTATACAGGTAGATGAATCTACAACCTGAAGAATATTTTAAAAACTTAAGTATAAAAGAAGACACTCCATATTAGATACATCTAAAATGGAGTGTCTTTCATGTTTAAGTAAAGGTTATTGAAGTACAGGTTCTTGTTCTTCTTTGTTTGTTGCAGTTGTATTGTTTTGTTTTCCAAATACAGCTTGTTCTAATAGCTCTGCGATGTCGTATGTGCTTACTGTGTCTTCTACTTCTTTTGCTTTTGTTCCATCTGTAAGCATCGTTAAGCAGAATGGGCAACCAGATGAAATGACCGATGCATTTGTTTGTAATGCTTGTTCTGTACGTGCCACGTTAATGCGTGTACCAACATGATCTTCCATCCACATTAAACCACCACCAGCACCACAACACATCGCGTTTTCACGATTACGTTCCATTTCTACTAAGTTAACACCTGGAATTGATCGTAAGATTTCACGTGGTGGATCAAATACGTCATTGTATCGACCTAAGTAACAAGAATCATGGAAGACAATTGTTTCTTCCACACGGTGATTCATTGTTAAGCGACCTTGCTTCACTAAGTCATACAATAATTCGGTATGGTGTAGTACTTCACCTTGCCAACCGAAGTCAGCGTATTCATTTTTAAAAATGTTATAAGCATGTGGGTCGATTGTAACGATTTTAGTGACTTCATACTTTTCAAATTCTTCAATGTTGGAAGTTGCTAACTCTTGGAATAAAAACTCATTTCCTAAACGGCGTGGTGTGTCACCAGAGTTTTTCTCTTTATTCCCTAAGATAGCAAACTTCACGCCTGCTTCGTTCATTAATTTTGCAAAGGAACGAGCAATTTTTTGGGAACGATTATCGAATGATCCCATAGAACCTACCCAGAATAAGTATTCGAAGCCTTCACCTGATTTTTGAGCTTCTTTGACTGTTGGAATGTGGATTGTTTCATCCACTTCACGCCATTTTTCTTTTTCTTTACGATTTAATCCCCAAGGATTGCCTTGACGCTCAATGTTTGTCATCGCGCGTTGTGCATCTGGGTTCATACGTCCTTCTGTCATCGTTAAGTAACGGCGTAAATCAATGATTTTATCTACGTGTTCATTCGCTACAGGGCATTGGTCTTCACAGTTACGACAAGTCGTACATGCCCAAATTTCTTCTTCTGTAATGACGTCGCCAATCAAACTAGGGAACTCCGTTGTTGCGGCAATTTCTCCAGCCGCTACGCCGGCCATTGCGATTTCAGGTGTTGAAGGAGCGAAAATGGATTTTGGGACCCAAGGATTTCTTGAAGTCATCGCTGCTCCTTTTTCAGTTAAATGGTCGCGCATCTTCACAATCAATTGCATCGGCGATAATGTTTTACCTGTTCCTGAAGCAGGACACATATTTGTACAACGACCACATTCAGCACAAGCATATAGGTCAATCAGTTGTTGTTGAGTAAAGTCTTCAATTTTCCCAACTCCAAATTCTTCTGCTTCTTCATCTTCAAAATCAATCTTTTTTAATCTGCCCACAGGGCCAACTTTTTTGAAGAAAATATTAAACAGCGCGAATAATTCGTGTGCTTGTTTTGATTGTGGCACAAATACCATGAACGAGAAGACAGTCACCATATGTACCCACCAGAATACATAGAACAGAACTGTTCCAGCCGTTGTGCCAATTCCTGAAAACATGGATGCGATGGCACCTGAGATAGGTGCATAATCAAGATTTGGTTCATGTCCTAACATAATTGCTTCAAAAGCGAGTGTTAGTAGGATAGAAGCCGTAAGAGTTGTTAGCGCGATATACACAAAAGCTGCTTTCCCATCACGCTTCCATTGTAATCGTGTTAACTTTTCACCGTATCTGCGGTAAAATCCATAGACTACAGCTAGCAACATTAAGAATGTTGCGACTTCTTGAAGTAGACTGAAATATTTATGAGCTTCGCCAAAAGGAAACTCATAGCCTTTAATAAATCCTTTAATGATAAGTTCAATAAGTCCGACTTGAATAATAAAGAATGTATAAAATAAGATTAAGTGCATAAATCCGCTTTTTTTGTCTTTAAACAATTTTTTCTGACCGAAGCCAATCGTTAAAACGGCATTTAATCGTTCTTTCAAATTCGGTTCAAACTCCGCTTTTTTTCCAAGCTTCACAAATAAATAACGAGTGTATAGAACTTGGGCAAACATATACACTGCATACCCTGCGAATGCTAGGAAGACTAATAAATTTAGCAGTGATAGCATCCTGTTTCCCTCCAATATAGATTTCAGAATATTAGAATAGTATTTCTCTTGGCGACCATAACCTCTGATGATGAGCATATTCATTCACTCAATCAGATTTTCTTCGAATACTTCATAATTTTCTGAGTTTTGTATTATTCTACTACAACTATAACTAATAATCTATAAATTATTTTACT
The DNA here is from genome assembly GCF_024159215.1 of Ureibacillus endophyticus. Classification (NCBI taxonomy): domain Bacteria; kingdom Bacillati; phylum Bacillota; class Bacilli; order Caryophanales; family Caryophanaceae; genus Ureibacillus; species Ureibacillus endophyticus. Next base: position 71,827 of record NZ_JAMYWW010000002.1, on the reverse strand, counting down.
ATATTCTTAATTGCTTCCTATATAGTTACTGTAAGAATAGTAATAATTTACCCAACTTACAAACTGATTGGTTCTGGTTCGGTTTCAGTTTCTTTTTTCAAATAAGAAATCATTTCTTTATTTAGATTCTTTTTAGCTGTTCTTAATTCTGCTCGTTGTTGTGCACGTTCAAATAGATAGAGCTCTTCTTGTGTTTCGGGAATGATTTTTGGCACCTTCGTTGGCTTACCGTTTTCATCCAACGCAACAAACGTAAAGAAAGCGATAGACGTAAGGCGTTTTTCACCAGTTTTTAAATTTTCCGCATGGACTTTAATACAAACTTCCATTGAGCTATTTCCAGTCCAAATGACAAAGGATTCAAAACAAACGTAATCCGTTGGGTGGATTGGTTTTAAAAATTCAACGGCATCGGTGGAAACTGTTACACACTCGCACCGACTATGTTTCGCGGCAGAGATGGAGGCAACTTGGTCCATATCACTTAATAACCGTCCACCAAAAAGAGTATTATGATTGTTAAAATCATTAGGAAATACACGACTTGCTCGGTATACACGAGAAGCATCACAGTTTTTTTCTTTCATCATTTACATCACCGTCCGTTTAGCATAACTTTCTATTAACCTTTTGATTTTAAAAATTCCCTCATCTCAATCAAGAAGATGAGGGAAGTATATATAAATAGGGGGGTGTACGATCAATAAAAGTGGGGGACTTGTATTGATCTGTTTATCGTATTTTTTATGGGAATATGGCTTTAGATAATCGTTTTGCTTCGCAGCTCTTCAATTTGTTCTTCTTGATACCCTAAGCTTTTCAAGATTTCTTCTGTATGTTCACCAAGTAATGGGGGATGATTTCTAATAGTCGGGGGAGTATTAGAAAATTTTACTGGGAACGCCGGTACTTTTAAGTTAGGGATATTTGGGTGTTCGATGTCTACCATCATATTGCGAGCAATGACTTGGGGATCGTTCATTACTTGTGCAATATTTTGGATAGGACCACATGGAACGCCGTAAGAATCGAGCCTTGAAATAATGTCCTCACTTGTTAATTGTTTAAATCGTTCTTCAATAATCGGTTCGAGTTCATCTCGTAATGCAACTCGTTGATGATTGAGTTTAAAACGTTCATCTTCCAATAAATCTACCCAATCTAGGGCCTGACAAAACTTCTTCCACAATCCATCATTGGCTACAGCAACCACAACATCTTGGTCCTTTGCTTTAAAGCTTCGATACGGAACTAATGTGCCATGTGCTGTACCCATTCGTTCTGGATATTTACCTGTCGCTAGGTAGCCGGTTGCCATATGATTTAATAAAGCAACTTGGCAATCTAGTAAACTAACATCTAGGTATTGCCCAACACCATTTCTTTGTGCCGCGAGTAGGGCATTGACAATGGAGAAAGCGGCAAACATACCTGCAGATAAATCGGCAATAGACATGCCTGCTTTAACAGGAGTATCTTTTGTACCTGTGATACTCATTAAGCCACCGTAACCTTGTAATAAAACGTCATAGCCCGCTTTGTCTTTATATGGTCCTGTTCGACCAAATCCAGAGATGGAACAAAAGACGATTTTTGGGTTAATTTCTTTTACTACGTCATAGCCGAGGCCTAATTTTTCAACAGTACCAGTTCGAAAGTTTTCAATGATCACGTCTGCATCTTTTAGCAGATCTTTGACAATTTGAATGCCTTCTGGTGTTTTCAAATTTACTGTAATGCCCTTTTTGTTTCGGTTCGCTGAAAGGTAGTAACAACTTTCTCCATTCCAGCTAGGTGGCGTAAATCGTCTAGATTCATCGCCTACTATAGGTTCTTCGACTTTGATTACTTCTGCCCCCATATCGGCCAACATCATCGTGGCATAGGGGCCTGCTAAGGTTCTTGATATGTCAATCACACGATATCCTTCTAAAGGCATCATTTGAAACGCCTCCTACTAATTTCCAACATTATCATTACTTAACATACTCTTGAATGAGCTGAGAGGCGATAATGTTTTTTTGTATCTCTGATGTACCCTCGTAAATTTTTGTAATACGTGCATCACGGTAATAGCGTTCAATTGGGTACTCACGAATATAGCCAATACCTCCGTGGATTTGCACTGCTTTATCCGCCACGCGATTATATACTTCAGAACCATATAATTTCACCATGGCAGCTTCTTTAATCACTTTCTTACCTGAGTCAACTAAGTTTGCTACGTGGTACGTAAATGAACGGAGAGACTCAATATCTAGTGCCATTTCAGCTAAATAGTGTTGGATGATTTGTTGCTCTAAAATCGGTTTACCAAACTGAACGCGTTCACTTGCATATTGAATCGACATTTCTAATAATTTTTGGCAAGAACCTAAGTTACGAGCTGCAAGACCTGCACGGCCGTTCGCTAAAATTTTTAATGCATTCACATAGCCTAATCCTTCTTCACCTAATACATTTTCTACTGGTACTTCGCAATCTTCGAAAAAGATTTCAGAAGAGTGTGAACCACGTAGGCCCATTTTTTCTTCATGTTTCCCAATTACTAACCCTGGAAAATCTTTTTCTACGATAAAAGAAGTGATTCCTTTTGCACCTTTTGCTTTATCTGTTACAGCCATCACTGTGAAAACAGAAGCTTCTGGTCCATTTGTGATGTAATGTTTTGATCCATTGATGATGAATTTATCACCTTTACGAACAGCTGTTGTTTGTAATGCTGTCGCATTGGATCCAGCTTGAGGCTCTGTTAAGGCAAATGCGCCAATATATTCGCCTGTCGCCATTTTCGGTAGGTATTTTTGTTTTTGGCTTTCATTACCCATTTCAACGATTCCGACAGATCCAATTCCTGTATGTGCGCCGATAAGTGTTGTATACCCATTACTCGTACGCCCTAACTCTTCATAGATGCCGCATTTACCTACCATATTAAGACCTAAGCCACCGTATTCTTCTGGAATACTTAATCCAAATAAGCCCATCTCTTGACTTAGTTTAAAAATTTCTTCTGGAATACGGTCTTCACGTTCGATTTGATCAGCGTAGAGATCCACTTTATTATCAATAAAGTCTCTTACGCTACTCTTCATATCTATTATTTCTTCGTTTAAAGTAATCATATGGCTCATTCCTTATCGTTTATCGTTTCTTCGAGTATCGATAACCCCATTTGTAAGGAGTCAAATCCTTGTGCTGAAGTTAACTGAAGTACCTCGAATATTTCACCTTGTGTCGCGCCGTATTGGATTGCATTTATTAGATGTACTTTAATACCACTTTCAAATAGGTGGGTAGTAGAAGCATCAATCGCAATATAGATAAATTCAATCACTTTTGGTTCTAAGATGCCTCTTCGAATCGGTGTAGTTAAAAATTCGTAGTAGGCATCGAAAAATTCTTCATCCAATCGCAATATGTCATCGCGAAAATCGTTCCAGTAGCCCATTGTGTCAACAAACTTTTGTTTACGGGCCTTTTGTTGTGGCGTGTAGGGAGGGAGATTCTCTTCTCTAAAATGCTCCATCATTAATGGAATCCCCACCGCACATGTATGAACCCCAAGTATACTAACTACCTTCAACACTTCTGCAATTTCTTCTTTCGTGGCCCCAAGGTGTAGGGCAAGCTCGATGTGTTGTTTTGTCGCTTGTTCATTTAAATGAGTAGGGGAAGCACTAAGCGCAATCGATAGTAAAGCCTTTACTTTCGGTTCTAAATGACCTTTTTTCCATGGGAGTTGAACAAAGTTGTTGTAAACGTCCAAAAACGTTGGATCATCTTGTAACAATCTCTCAATCTCGGGATTTTGATACAATGTTTTGTTCATAGGCTCACCTCAGTTATTCTAAAAAGCTGGCTGGAACTTCACCGACTTTTCTTCTGAAATACAACATTGGTTCAACATCGTCTTGTTTTTCAATATGGATTACTTCACCAATTAAGATGTAGTGATCGCCTGCATCGATAACTTGAGATTTTTTACATTCGAATGTAGCAAATACACCATCTAAAACAGGTACATTGTTGCTAGATAATTTCCAAGCATGCTTTCCAAATCGGTCAGGCTCAGTTTTACTTGCAAAAGTCCAACATGCTTCAGCTTGGTTAGCCGCTAAAATATTTACCCCAAATTGCTCTGCATTATCAAAAGCAGACCAACTACCTGCTCGTTTATCGATACACCATAAAATTAATAATGGATCGATGGAAACTGATACAAATGAATTGGCTGTTAACCCAACTGGCTTACCATCTTGGTCTACTGTTGTAATAATCGTTACCCCTGATGGATAACTTCCCATAACTTCTTTGAACAATTGTTGTGATACCGCTTGACTTTGAACTGTCATGTTCTCACCTCATTTTTTTGTGTTAACGTTCTTAAAAATTGGTCGTAGCTTGCCACGAAATCTTTTAATTCCTGTTCTTTTTCTGGAGTTGCAAATTCATTTTGCGGATTGAAATCGGACGGAATGGAATAAAAGTACGCTGGCAAAACATACATCCCTAAATAATTCGCAACAGGCTTTACGTAATTTTCGATTGCTAGATAATGATATGGATTACCACTACTAGCGGAAAAGGCAACCACTTTGCCCGTAAATGCTTGAATCGGAACAAGTTCGAAAAGGTTTTTTAAGACCCCTGGCATTGACCCATGTAAAATCGATGTACCAATGAGGAATCCATCAGCCTCTTCACATAGTTGAATGACTTTTTTCGTATCGTCACTATACTGGTCAATTGTGCGACCATCACAGAAGTCGAGTGTATAGTCTTTTAAATCAATGAACTCTATTTCATAGGAAGGGCGTTGTTCTTTTAGTTCTTCTAATTGTTTTTTCAAAATTAGCGATGTTTTGGAACCAACAAGTGTGCCACTAATTCCAACGATTTTCATTTCTAGACACCTCTCTTTTTAAGGAGCTCCTGTCACATAAAGCACTTGACCATTGATATATCCCGCCTTATCGGAAGCGAAAAATAGAATGGCATGGGCAATATCTTCAGGCGTTCCTGTTCGTCTAATCGGATTTGACTGGACTAACTGTTCTTTCACTTTTTCAAAGTTTGAGATTCCTCTTTTACTTGCAGATGCCGCAGAGACTAAACTCATTTCGGTATCAACAAAGCCAGGCGCTACAGCATTTACTGTGATGCCCTTTGGACCTAATTCAATGGCTAAAGTACGGGTCATCCCTTGAATGCCGGCTTTAGCAGCTGAGTAGTTCACTCGACCTTTAGCTCCAAGTGCTGCTTGAGAGGAGATAAAGATGATGCGTCCAGATCCTTGTTTGACCATGTAAGGATGGACCGCTTGAGTGACTAAGTAAGCACCTTTTAAATTGACATCAAGAACAAAGTCCCACTCATCTTCTTCTAAATTAGGTAGTAGATTATCTTTCAACACGCCGGCTGAATTGATTAAAATATCAATCTTGCCAAATGTGTCATAGACTTCTTGTACTGCTTGTTGTATGTTTTCTTTCTGAGTGATATCGACTTTCCATGCCTGAGCAGTGACACCTAAATTGCGTAGTTTCGAAAGGATGCCTTCAAAGAGTTCATCCTGGATATCGAAAATGGCAATATTGGCGCCATCCTTTGCCAATTGAATTGCCGTTTCGGCACCAATTCCTCGCGCTCCACCGGTAATAATGGCGACTTTTTCGTAAAATCCCATTGGACACCTCTCGCTTCACTAAATTTTAAACTTCTTGACTATGGAACCACTCAATAGCACCTTTTAGTCCAAGTTCTGCAATTTTTTCGTGAACTAATTTAATGCCATCTGCCGTATGGATAATCGCATCTTGTTCAGGACCATACATAACACCAGTTCTAAATCCTTGTAGCTCCATAATGCGGTTATGCGCTTGTTTTTTAAGTTTTAAGATATCTAAAGGCGTTTTCGCAATTCCACGTGCAACTTCTAACGTAGCTTCTTCAAGTTCACCAGCTGGTACACATTTTGCCGCAATGCCGTATTGTTCAGCTTCTCGGCCAGTGATGCGGCTTCCAGCAGTTAAATCTAGCATTTTCGTACGTTGTGGCCCAACATGCCAGTGCCAGTACAAGCCTACAAATCCACCACCTAAAGGTAGGGAAGGGAAGCCGAATTGTGTATCTTCATCCGTGATAACAATGTCACAACTTGCTAGAAGTTGAGTACCACCAGCTAATGCATAGCCATGAACTTGAGCGATAATTGGTTTTGGATATTCCCAAATGCGAATCCAACGTCTTGTATAGCCTTCTAAATTTTCTTTATCTTGAATAACTGTTGGCGTTTTATATTTTGCGACATCGTAACCAACGCTAAATGCACGACCATTACCTTTAATAATTAGTACGCTTACACTATCGTCCTTTTCTAATTCATCTAGTGCTCGATCTAGATCTGCAAATAAATCTGCATTAAAGGCATTTAGTTTTTCTGGACGATTTAAAATGATATAAGCGATTTTTCCTTTACGTTCGATTAATACAGTTTTTTGTAAAGCGGCTTCGTTTTGAGTTGTCATATGAAACGCTCCTTTTATTAGTGTCTAGCAGTGAACGCCAGCTCGTGAAGAGGGCGTTCACTTAAGTTTTTTATTAGTTGAAATTCAAGTCACCTTTTAATAAGCTGCGTGCTACTGTGCGACGGTGGATTTCAGATGTACCATCTGGAATTCGTAATACACGTGCTAAACGATAGCCTTCTTCTAATTCCAATTCATTCGATACACCAACACCACCATGGATTTGCATCGCTTTGTCATACACGCGGCCCATCATCTCTGTACAGTAAGCCTTAACCATAGAGATTTCTTTTGCTGGTGTACGTTTTGAATTTTCAATTTTCCATGCACAATGTAACGCCATGTTTCGTGCAGCATAAATATCCATTGCCGCTTCAGCTAACATATTTTGAACCATTTGATGTTCGCCAATTGGTTTACCGAATGTTTTACGGATTTGTGCGTATTCTACTGCTTTTTTCAGTGCCCATTGAGCAGAACCAATACATTTACCACTCATACCTAAGCGACCATTATTAATACCGTGGATCGCTTTTGTAAATCCGTTATCTACTTCACCGATGACATGTTCATGAGGAACGCGTAAATTATCGATGCTAATAATTGCCGCATCACCACCAAGAGATCCCATTGTAGGAATTACTGAATCTACAGAGAATCCTTCCCATGATGTATCAACGAAGAAGCAAGAAATTCCGCCTTTACGTTGTGCCACTAATTCTGGATTCGTTACCGCAAATAACATACAGTAATCTGCATATGCCGCATTGGAAATCCATTGTTTTGTTCCGTTGATCACCCAATGGTCGCCATCGCGAACAGCCGTTGTTTTAATACCCCATACATCTGAACCTGCATCTGGCTCAGTTAAACCGAAACAAAGTGTTTTTTCGGCACTGGCAATACCAGGTAAATACTCTTCTTTTAAGCGAGGTTGTAAGCCTTTTAATACTGGTGTTAACCCGTTCGTAAATGGAGATGGGATAATTACCGCATCAATTAATTTACGATTTGGATAGAATTTATTAATTGCTTCATGTACTAATAATGAAGTGACTGGTCCTAGTTGACTTCCACCAAGTTCTTCATCACCAAACATTGTATAGAAGCCAGCTTCTGCTGATTTCATACGAACGATTTTACGTAATTTTTCTACTTCTGGACTACGGCGACCATCTTCTAAATAATAGTTCCGTTCATTATAGAGTAGGGTGCGGTTCTCTTCTTCTAGAGGGATAACTTCCTTTTCAATGAATTGTTTTATGGCGTTAATAATTTCTTGTGTTTCTTCTGGCATTGTAAAATCCATACTGATCGTCTCCTTTAAATTGAACATTAATTAGTTACTGTTTCTGATTGTTTTTGGAAGGACATTAAACCGTCCGCAATTTTGACCCCTTTGCCTTCACTGAAGACCATAATTGGGTTTAAGTCTGCTTCTAATAATTCATCTTCTAAACTAGCAATGAACTCACTGAATCTAGCAATCACGTTGCTTAATTCTTCAATATCGCTTGCAGGTTTGCCGCGATAGCCTGTTAAAATTTTTCCTGCCTTTAATTCACCAAGCATTTCTTTTGCTTCGGCTGGTGAAACAGGCGCTTTTCGCATTGAAATGTCTTGTAATACTTCGATATAAATACCGCCAAGACCAACAATAACCATTTGCCCAAAAATCGGGTCCTTTTTAGCGCCAACAAACAATTCAACGAACTCGTCTTTAACCATTTCTTGAACTAATATTCCTTCGAAAGTCGCGTCTTCTGTTTGGTCAATAATGGTTTTTAATTTAGTAAAGGTTGCTTTGACCTCTTCATCTGATTGAATATTTAAAGAAACAAGTCCTCGGTCTGTTTTATGTAGGATTTGTGGTGACATCCCTTTTAAAACAACTGGATAGCCGATTGTTTGTGCATAGCGAACCGCTTCTTCTTCGGTTTTCGCTAAATATTCTTCGGTTACTGGTAGTTTAAATTGTTGAAGCAGTTGCTTACTGCCATACTCCGTTAAAATCGGGTCTAATCCGCTTAAATCTATTGAAAATTCCGTTAACTTTTGAGATTCTTGTTTATTTTCTGCTTGTGCAAAGTAGCGTACAGCTTTTAAAGCGGTTACAGCTCTTGTAGGATCTTGTAAAACAAATACATCCGCATCTCGGAATGCTTGTGTTGATTCAGGACTATTAATCGTCACCGTCACTTGCGCAATATGAGGGTAACGCTCTTTCATGATTTTTAACGTTTGGATTCGATCATGAATGGAATCATGTTTTAACCCTGCAAATCCTAAGAAGATAACCCCAGCATCATATTGACCACTTGCAAAAACAGCGTCCATAAAGTCTTCCAACAGTGTTGGGATATAGGAAATTTGTGCCGTTGTATCAATTGGATTTTGTGTGCCAGCGATAGGTAATATTTGTTTTAATCGATCTTTTACATCGGATGGTGTTTCAGGTAACGTGAATCCATTTTCAGCTAGTTGGTCAGCTAATAAAATCCCAACCCCTCCTGAAACAGTGAATACTGCTACACGATTTCCTTCAATTCTTGGAAGATGTGAAGCCGCATACATCACATCTAAAAACTCATCGATAGTTTCAGCACGGAATACACCGCTTTGGTTGAAGATCGTATCAAACACTTTATCTGCTCCAACGATCGAGCCAGTGTGTGACATCGCAGCTTTCATGCCGACTTCTGTTTTACCTACTTTTAACATGACAATTGGTTTATTATTTTTTCGTGCTAACTCAAATGCACGGAGTAATTTTTGTCCATCCTTTACGCCTTCAATATAGCAAGCGATTACATTTGTATCTGGATCGTGAGCTAAAAACTCAATACAATCCGCCACATCGATATCAGCTTCATTTCCAGTTGCAACAAAGTAACTAAAACCAATTTTTTGTTGGCGAGCTAAAGTAAAGACGTGGGAACCGAAAGCACCACTTTGACTGACAAAGCCAATATTACTGTGTAGTGGTTGTTCTTCTTCAATAATAGTTGAGAAGGTACCGTAAAAGCCTTTTTCTACATTGAAAAGACCTAAGCAGTTTGGTCCTAAAATACGAATATTATTTTCTTTTGCAATTTGATAGATTCGATCTTGTGCTTTTTTTCCTTCTCCGCCAATCTCTCCAAAACCAGCACTGAAAATGACAACCGATTTTACGCCTTGTGTGGCACATTTTTCTAATTGTTCAATAACAGCATTACCTGGTACGGCAATAATGGCTACATCAATTGATTGTTTAATAGAGAGGATATCTGGATAACACGTTAACCCATCAATTTCCTCATATTTTGGATTTACAGGATAAATTTCACCCTTATAGCCATAGCGCTTCATATAACTTAATGGGCGACCACCAATTTTTTTAGCATCAGGTGAGGCACCAATAATGGCTACGCTTTCGGGATTAAATAGTGCATGTAAATTACTCATTTCCATTCCCCCTTCCACGTTCTTAAATGGAACCAGTAAGTCCCTTTTTCTAAATAATTCAGTACACTGCTTATAAAGCAATTGCGGTGCCAATTCACAAAAAAGTAAAAGAAATAGATTAATATTTTTTTGAAAAGCCGATTGAAGGGGTAAGAATCAAGGGTTGGAAGGTCTTTTACAAATTTTGAATGGTATAAATAGGGGATATGTTGCACAGGAGGGAGAAAGTGTTTTATGGTGTTTCAAGTTTGAAACATTAAAAACCCATCCACTTTGCAAACGCAAAAAGGACGGGTTGTGAACGACTTTATAGGAAATGGATAATCATCCGTAACGATTCGCAGTTAAACCACCATCAATTACAAATTCAGATCCTGTAGAGTAACTAGAATCATCACTTGCCAGGAACAATACTAATTTCGTTACTTCTTCTGGTGAAGCACCACGTTTCATCGGAACATATGGTAAAAGTTTTTCAATAGACTCAATTGGCTTTTCATCATCTTTCATAACCATAGGTGTAAAAATTATCCCTGGATGAACGGAATTTACTCGAATGCCGGTATGAGCCATTTCAAGGGCAATCGATTTTGTCATGCCACGTACTGCAAATTTTGATGCGTCATAAGCAACGGATCCATCTTTACTTCCTAATAAACCTGCGATGGATGAAATGTTAACGATAGAACCGTTGTTAATTTTAAGCATGGATGGCAATACGGCTTTCATCCCTAAGAATATACTTACTTGATTAATATCAATGATTCTACGGTACTCTTCTTCTGTCATATCTAAAATGGATTTTTTATAACCGATTCCAGCATTATTTACTAATATATTGATAGGACCGAATGTGTTTTCCACTTCAGCAACGATTGACTCCCATTGCTCAAAGTTTCTTACATCATGTTCATAGAAAGAAGCATTAGGTCCAAGCTCTTCAGCGAGTTGCTGTCCTTCTTCTACTAAAATATCAGTAATTGCAACTTTTGCTCCTTCTTCAATAAATGCTTTGGCATGAGCTGCCCCTTGTCCACGAGCAGCACCTGTTATAATTGCAACTTTTCCATCTAATTTACCCATTGCTTTCACTCTCCCTCGTTTTTTCCCCAGAAAGACATCTCCCCCTAGATATCTTTGTTAAGGATGGTAGCACACATATGTTTATTCAACAATATGGAGGGAATAGAAAAGTTCGTATGAGTAGAAGGATTTGTTTGTAATTTATTGGAAAATACACCTTTGAAATGTTTCAGAAAAGGAATAGAGTGTTTCAATTTTAAAACACACTATTAATCTAACAAAATAGTGAAATGAAAGCGTAAGCAAAAAACGAAAAAGAAAAATGTGATTCGCCAATTCCCTTCAAATCTACAACTCTAATATTTTTTAAAGAAAAATTTTTAAATTTTCACTATATTTTGCTCGGTTGGTACGCTAATTGCTTTTTAAGAATCAAGTTCAAGTTAATGCGTGCTGCCTCATTAAATTGAACACGAAATTAAAAATTGGGGAGTTGGATTAAAATGACAAAAAACAAAGACATGACATTCGGTTTATTTTTCTTAAACTCAGTACCACCTAATAAAACGGACGCTGAAGAATTAAAAGATGGTTTAGAACAAATTAAAACAGCTGATGAATTAGGTTATGATTCAGTTTGGATCGCAGAACACAATGCACGTGCATATGGGGTAGTAAGTAATACAAGTGTTTATTTAGCAGCGGCAGCGGCAATTACAAAAAATATTAAATTAGCAACGGGTGTATCTCGTTTACCGTTACACCACCCATTAAAAGTAGCAGAAGAAATGAACTTAGTAGATATCATTAGTGATGGTCGTCTTTACCTAGGGGTAGGGAAAGGGTACGACAAATTAGAGTTCGATGCTTACAATATTGATTTCGATAGTCGTCATGATCGTTATCTAGAATCATTAGACATTTTAAAAGCTGCATTACAATCTGAGCGTGTTACATATTCTGGGCAGTTCTACAATATCGACAATATCCCAGTATATCCACGTCCAATTCAAAAAGATGGTCCACCAATCTTTGTAATGGTTTCTGGAAATGACGCATCGATGATTAACGCTGCGAAACAAGGTCACTCTTTCATGCTTGGTGGTATTAGCAATGAAGATACAAAACATAAAATTAAAATTTACCGTGAAGCTGCTTTAGCGTCTGGTTTAACTGAGGAATATGTTGAAAGCGCTATCGCTCGTTCTGGTAAGTTATTGTTCTGTTATGTGGCTGAAACAACTGAACAAGCACAAGAGGAATATCGTGCAGGCCTTGAATGGTATATGAATGAACGTGATAACCGTCCAACATTCGGTGTAATTGATCGTGAACGTAACGTGGATTATGAACGCTTCTTACAATCAGAGAATACGTTAGTTGGTTCTCCTGAAAAAGTAATTGAAGATATTAAGCGTTATAGAGAAGAAACAGGTTTAGACAATATTATCTTGTGGATGAATATCGGCGGACAACCTCAAAAGAATGTTTTAAAATCTATGAATCTATTCGCTGAAAAAGTAATTCCTTATTTCGAAGGAGCTAAAGTAGAACAATAATCAGTTAGACCAAAGACTTTGCACAAAGGGGATAAGTAAATGAAAAAACAAAAATATCTATTATTTTTACTAGTTTCATTATGTACTTTGGTACTGGTTGCTTGCGGCGGCGATAAAGCGAATAGTGGCGAGAAAGAAGTAAGTGGTGACTCGTCAGATTCTGGTGAAACTTATGAATTAAACGCAAACTTTTCTGCGTCTGCATCAAGTGACTTTATCAAACAAGTTGCAGAGCCTTGGGCAGAATACGTTGAAGAAAAATCAGAAGGTCGTATTAAAATTAACGTTTATTCTGGAGCGGCATTAGGGTCTTTAAGCTCTGGTTATGCGGATATCGAAGCTGGTGTATATGAAGTTGGTTTCATCATTCCAGGTTTACATTCCGATACAGACGCATTCCCAATGACCATCGGGGATATTCCATTCTTACTACAATCACCTGATATTGTACCGAAAGTATTAGGACCGTTCATTGAAAAATACGGTCAGATTTCTGAAGATGTAACTTACTTAGGGGTAACGTCTACAGATGCTTATCAAATTTTTGGTCAAGAGCCAATTAAATCTGTAAGCGATTTAAAAAATAAGAAGATTTCAGATAGTGTTGCAGGTCGTATTGAGTTACTTAAAACATTAAATGCGACACCAGTATCGATGTCTAACGCGGATCTTTATGAGTCGTTAGAACGTGGAATTACGGACTTTGCAGTTTACACAGGTGTAGGAGCAATTGGTTATAAATTTGATGAAGTAACAAAATGGATGACAAAAGTAGATATCGCAGTAAGTAATATGCCATTCTACATTAACACAGATGCCCTTGAGTCACTTCCTCAAGATTTACAAGATTTAATGCTTAACGACCTAGGTCCTAAATTCAATCAATTATGTACAGATATGTATACTGCAACAGCTACTAAAAACATTGGCACTTATGAAGAACATGTAGGTGCAAATGGCGGTGGCGTATATGTACCAACAGAAGCTGAGTTTGCTGAGTGGAAAGCACCAATTAAAAAGCAAATGGAAGATTGGGTAGCGGAAGCAAATAAACGAGGCTATGAAGGTCAAGCAATGATGGATTATTATGTGGAATTACTTGAATCTGCAGGTGTAGAAGTTCCTAAATAATACTCTCAAATGGCAAAAGTATGGTTTCATTTACTTTTGCCATCATTTTTATAAGGGGGGATAAAAATGTCACTATTTGACAAATTCACAGCAGGGTTCTCCAAGTTAGTTGCTTATCTTGGGTATATATCACTCGTTTTCATGATGGTTTTTGTAGGGGTAGCTGCGGTTGCACGTGCAATGCATCGCCCTATTATTGGAGATATTGAAATCGTTCAACTTGGGATGGTAGTGTTAATCGCTGGATCGCTAGCTTATACAGAATATCGAAATGCGCATGTATCCGTTGGTATTATTGTTGATAATTTTCCAGGTAAAGTTCAGAAAATTATTGATATTTTTTCACTTTGTTTAACAGTAATCTTTTGTGTTGTCGTTGCTTACGCATTCTATACAAAGTTTGACACACACAATGGCTCTGTCCTATTAGGGTACAAATTTTATCCACTAAAAACAATGTTAATTGTAGGTTTTATTGCATGGGCTTTAATGGCCATTCAAAAGATTATTGTTTTACTAAGAATGAAAGAATATATACCTTGGGAAGAAGAGTAGGGGGATGAATAAATGAGCATAGAAACAGTTGGTATTATAGTTATTTTAGCTGTGTTTATTTTAATGTTTTTACGTGTACCAATCGTGCTTTCGATGGCATTACCTGCTTTTATAGCCATCCTCTATTTGAAAAACGAAAAAGTACTATTTACAGCGATAGAAAGTGTTATTTGGGATCGAAGCTATAACTATACATTAAGTACAGTACCTCTGTTTGTATTAATGGGACAACTCCTATTTACAGCAGGGTTTACAGATGATTTATTTGATACATTCCGAAAATTTTTCGGGCGTATTCGTGGTGGTTTAGGATTTGCGACGATTGCAGCTTCAGCCGTATTCGCTTCCTCATCAGGTTCTAGTTTAGCGACAACGAGTACCATCGGATTAGTTTCATCAAAGGAAATGTTAAAATCAAATTATTCAAAAGTGTTAACAGGTGGTTCCATTGTAGCTGGGGGTACATTAGGTATTTTAATTCCTCCGAGTACAATGTTTATTATTTATGGGATGATTACAGAACAATCTATCGGAAAATTATTAATTGCTGGAATTGTACCAGGTATTTTATTATCTTTACTCTTTATCCTAACAATTTACGTTTGTATTAAAATTAAACCAGATTTAGTTGGGGATCAATTAGATGACCCTGTTAGTTGGAAAGAGAAGTTATCGTCTCTTAAAGTAAATATTTGGATTCTTTCTTTATTCGCAGTTGTAATGGGTGGAATTTATTTAGGTTTCTTCACTGCAACAGAAGCAGCTGGTGTCGGTGCATTAGGAGCGTTTATTATTGCACTTATTCGCCGAAAGTTAACAGTAAAATCATTTGGAGATGCGGTATTTGGTACAATTAAAACAACAGGCTTTATCTTTGCGATTGTAATGGGAGCCTTTTTATTAAACTATGTTTTAACTATTACACGCGTGCCAAACATATTAGCTGATTTCTTATTAGAAGCAAATTTATCACCTGGCGTGTTCTTCTTCCTAATGGTTGTTATGTATTTAATTTTAGGTGCTATTATGGATACATTAGCTATGGTTGTAGTAACAATTCCGATTTTATTACCAACATTAATTGCTTACGACTTTAACTTAATTTGGTTCGGGGTAATTATTGTACTTTTAGTTGAATTAGCATTAATTTCTCCACCAGTTGGAATGAACTGTTTCGTATTACGTGGAGTTGTGAAAGAGCTTGATTTAGGAAGTATCTTTAAAGGAGCAGTCATTTTTGCGATTCCGATCATTTCACTCATTGCCTTATTGTATTTCTTCCCAGATGTTGCAATATTTTTACCTGATTTAATAAAGGGTTAAGGATGGGATAAGTTTGAAAATTAATTCCGTAACAGAAGTTTTAGATATTAATAGTTTAGGAACGACGCTAATTCATGAGCATATGCGGACACGTTCTGAAGCGGTAGCCGTACAGTTTCCTCATTTATATAATGACGAAGAAGATTTTGAATTAGCGAAAATTCAAGTGCTCGGGGCTAAAAAACATGGGGTCCAAACGATTTTTGATCCGACCGTCATGGGCTTAGACCGAGATGTTCGATTGATGGAACGCATTTCAAAAGAAACGGGTGTACACATCATCGCAGCAACGGGCGTGTATACATTTAATGTATTACCGTCCCGTTTTGTGGCGAATGCTATCGACTTTTTAGCTGAACAATTTGTGCGCGATATCGAAGTGGGCGTCCAAAATACATCCATAAAAGCAAGCTTTCTAAAAGCGGCAACGGATGCACAAGGGGTAACACCGGATGTGGAAAAAGTGTTGCGAGCAGTGGCACGTGCGCACCTACAAACGGGCGTGCCAATAATGACTCACTCCCACCCAGCAACGGAAACCGGGTTAAGCCAAATTGAGATTTTTAAAGAAGAAGGGGTCGACCTTACAAAGGTGTTAATCGGACATTGCGGTGATACGGATAATGTAGACTATATTGAAAGAGTCCTAGATTATGGCGTATTTATAGGAATGGATCGATACGGCCTTTCGAAAGTCTTATCAACGGAAAAACGAAATGAAACGGTTGTACAACTATTGAATAAGGGTTATGAGAAACGCATGTTTTTATCTCAAGATTATTGTTGTACAACGGATATATATCGCCCAAATCATAAGAAGAAAGACGTCCACCCAGATTGGTCCATGACGTATTTATTTGAAACGGTGTTACCACTTTTACGGGAAAATGGCGTAACAGAAGACCAAATTCAGACGATGATGGTCGACAATGTGAAACGGTGGTTTGGTGCAACAGTATAGTGTGCTAGAGAGGAAGAGAATAATCTCCTCTCATTTTTATTTTTGCAAAAAAATAAATTATTAAAATATTTGAGTTGTTTTAAGGTATTTGAGATTGGTAAAGTAATAGAAAATACTCTTGATAGAAAGAAGGGATGTCTATGTTAAAATTACTAGTTTCTGGATCTTACCCGCTTATGGACTTTATAAAAGATGAAATTCATAAACGGAGAGAAAGTGTTCAAAATTTAACAATTCAAGAAATTGACTCGAAACACATTTTAAATCATCCACATTATATAAATAATGATGACGTGTTAATTTGTGGGATGGTATTAGCAGAACGATTAAGAGCGTTAAATGTTCGAGGACATCTCGTCCCATTAAGAGTGCAAACACAAGATTTCATTAAAGCATTAGCAGAAGCAGCTAAATTTTCGAAAAAAGTTATTATTGTCAATTACTATAAAGAATTTATCAATGAAGATACATATTTGAAAGATGAGGGACTAAAAAGCTTATTAGGGCTTGAAATTAAACAATTTGCTTATAAATCAGCCGAACATGCGGAAGAAGTCGTGAAAAAGTTAAGTGAAGATACGCAAAACGTTATTATTGGGTCTGGGCTGATTGTAAATTTAGCGAGAAAATACGGGTTGCACAGCGTATTATGGTACGACAAAGAAACAATTCAGCTTTCTGTAGATATTGCATTTGATATTTTAAGAGCGAAAGTACTTGAACGAAGCAATCATCAACGACAAAGCATCGTGATGGAGAACTTTCATGAGGGCATTATCAGTTTGAATCGAATGAACCGAATCATTAATATCAATCAAGCAGCGATTAACATATTAGAATTAGATAAAGAGAAAAACTACGAATCGATGTTTATCTCGGATGCTTTAAATAAAAGTGAATTTTTAAATGAGATATTGTCTCCGAAAGAAGTAACAGATGGGATTTTAAAGTATAAAAATAAAACATTAATTATGGACAAGCATTTAGTCTATGTGAATAATAGTTTGCTTGATGGGAATGTCATTTTATTCTCGGATGTAGAAACCTTACAACAAAAGGAAAATAAAGTCCGCCGTAAATTAAATAAGAAAGATGAACGAGCAAAATATACGTTTAAGGACATTATTGGGCAAAGTGAATCGGTGCTGAAGGCAAAATTAAAAGCACAAAAATTTGCGATGTCAGATGGGAATGTATTGATTCTAGGGGAATCGGGTACAGGGAAAGAGTTATTTGCCCAAAGTATTCACAATGCAAGTAAACGCGCGAACCAGCCCTTTGTTGCCGTAAACTGTGCAGCGATTCCAGAAAACTTGTTAGAAAGTGAATTCTTTGGTTATAGTGACGGTGCTTTTACAGGAGCTTTAAAAGGTGGTAAACCAGGCCTATTTGAAGTAGCTCATAATGGGACGATTTTTTTAGACGAAATTGGGGAATTGCCTTTAAGTATGCAGGCTAAGCTTCTACGGGTACTTCAAGAGAAAAACGTACGAAGAGTAGGGAGTGCTTCCGCCATTCCGATTGATGTGCGGGTTATTTCTGCAACAAACGTCAATTTAATGCAGGGAGTGAAATCAGGAGAATTCAGAAGTGATTTATATTACCGAATTGCCATTTTAAATTTATTCTTACCGACTTTAAATCAGCGCAAAGATGATATTGGGTTATTGGTGAAGAATTTTACAATCAATCATTATCCGAGTCTTTATCCGGTTATTGAAATATATGAGGATGCCTTGTTGCCGTTATTAAAAGAACACGTATGGGAAGGAAACGTTCGTGAATTTGAAAATACGATGGAACGATTATTTGCGTATATTGGTGGGGATTCGGACATCGAAAAAGAAGTGATTGTCGGCTATTTAGAGGAATCTCTGCAAGAAAATCATTACTTATTAAACCAAGCGAATTCCGTAAATGAAACTTTCCAACAAACAATGAAAGATATCGAACTATCTAAGATTTATGAAGTATTGGAAAAGACCAATGGAAACAAGCAACAGGCCGCTAAAATTTTAGGAATCAGTCGCAGTACACTGTGGCGAAAGATTAATGAAGCGACTTCCAATTAGACGATTTTTGGCTGAAAAAAAGCACCCCCACTTCAAAGCTAGATAGTGGAGATGCTTTGAAACTATTAAATTGATAAGGCAAAGGAACCTAATTTTACTTCTAAGTATTCATCGATGCCATGGCCACCCTCGCTGCCTAATCCACTTGCTTTCCAGCCACCGAATGGAGCTTGAACAGTGAATGGGGCTGCATCATTGATTCCAATAATGCCGTATTCTAACGCTTCAAACACGCGATGAGAACGAGATAAATCATTTGTGTAGAAATACGCTGCAAGTCCATAAATTGTGTTATTCGCACGTTCTAGGACCTCTTCTTCAGTCTTGAATTTCAACACCGGTGCAATTGGTCCGAATGTTTCTTCTTGCGTAATGACCATCGAATCGTTCACATTGCATAACACAGTTGGTTCAAAGAAATAGCCTTTTTGTAGCTCTGGATCTTCAGGGCGCTTTCCACCACAAATTAGGGAAGCGCCTTTTTGTAATGCGTCTTCTACTTGCTCTTCCATCTTGGCTACTGCACTTTTATTAATCAGTGGACCAATACGATTTGCTGGATCTAAGCCATTACCGAATCGTAATTGTTTCACTTTTTCAGCGTATTTCTCAACAAACGTATCATAAATCGCTTCTTGGACATAAATGCGATTCGAACAAACGCATTGTTGACCAGATGAAGCAAATTTTGTTGTGATGGCACCTTCTACCGCTAAATCGATATCCGCATCTTCAAAGACGATAAATGGTGCGTGACCACCTAATTCCATCGATACTTTCTTCACGGTATCAGCAGATTTTTTCAATAATTCAATACCCACTTCTGTAGAGCCGGTAAAGGAGATTTTGCGAACATCTGGACTTTCTAACCAAACATTTGTAATTTCATCTGCAGCGCCAATGACTAAATTACATACGCCTGCTGGTAAACCACATTCATCGAAAATTTTCATTAATTCGATGGCGCTTAAAGGAGCTTGGTTCGATGGGCGTACTAAACACGTACAGCCAGCTGCCAATGCTGGACCTAGTTTACGACTTAACATTTGTAATGGGAAATTCCAAGGTGTAATTGCGGCGATTACACCAACTGGTTGTTTAATAGATAATAATCTTTTTTGTGAATGAGAACTTGGAATTTGTTCACCATAAATTCGTCTTGCTTCTTCCGCAAACCATTTGAAATACGAAGCAGAACTTTCCACTTCATACTGGGCATTGACGAAAGGTTTACCCATTTCTACTGTAATTAGGTGGGCAAGGCGTTCTTTTTCTTCCAGTAATCGATGGGCGATTTTCTCTAAAATTTGTGCCCGTTCTAGACCAATTGTTTTCGACCATGTTTTAAATGCCTTTTTAGCAGATTCAACCGCTTTGATAGCATCTTCTTTTGACCCTTTACTAACTTTTTCTACAACCTCTTGAGTTGCTGGATTCACGACAGTTATGACTTCCTTTGTTTGAATCCAATGTCCATCAATATACATAAATGCCCTCCTTTAAATCAAATTCATCTGGTGTTGCAGCTTAAGAAACTTTCACTTTTTGGAATTCTTCAATTAAGATTGGTACTACTTCAAACAAATCGCCAACAATGCCGTAGTCTGCAATAGAGAAGATATTGGCTTCTGGGTCTTTGTTGATGGCAACGATCACTTTTGAGTTAGACATCCCTGCAATGTGTTGAATTGCTCCAGAAATTCCACACGCGATATATAAATCAGGTGTTACAACTTTACCTGTTTGCCCGATTTGTAGGGCGTAGTCACAATAACCAGCATCACATGCGCCACGAGATGCACCAACTGCACCGCCAACCGCATTCGCTAATTTTTGTAATAACTCAAAGCCTTCTTTACCTTTTACGCCACGTCCACCAGAAACGATGATATTTGCTTCTGATAAATCAACGCCTGTAGAAGCTTTTCGTAAAATTTCCCGAATTTGAACACGAACATCAGTAAACTCTACGTTTTCAACTGCTACTTCACCTGAACGCGATGTGTTTTTCTCAAGTGCTGAGAAGTTGTTTGGACGTACTGTAACAAGAACTGTTTCCGTTTTTGAAATCGCTTTTTCAAAGGCTTTACCTGAATAAATAGGACGAATGAATTTTGCGTCATCGTCTTGTCCTTCAATCTTCACTACATCAGAAACTAAGCCAGCCTGTAATCGAGCTGCTAAACGTGGTGCCACATCTTTTCCTAATGATGTGTGACCTAGAATAATGCCTGTTGGTTGTTCAGCTTGAATTACATTTAAGATGACTTTGGCTGCGACTTCAGCCGTTAGTTCTTGGTTAGGACCTTGTAATAGAATGGCACGATCTGCTCCGTACTGAATCATGTCCGTTGCTGCAGCTTCATCTGCATTGATTAGTACCGCTACAACTTCACTAGATGGTTGCCATTGTTTTGCCGCTGTGATGGCTTCGAAGGAAACATTTCTTAATACGTTATTTCTTAATTCACCAACTACAATAATTTTGCTCATATCTGTTATTCCCCCTATAATACTTTTGCTTCTGTGCGTAAAAGATTTACTAATTCTTCTACTTGTTGTGGGATTTCACCAGCTAAAATACGTCCTGCTGGTTTTGCTTCAGGTAAAAAGACATCCAATGTTTCAACATGGCTTTCTACCTCGATATCTAGATCATCTAATTCAAGCTCTTCAATCGGCTTTTTCTTCGCTTTCATAATACCTGGTAAAGATGGGTAACGAGGTTCATTTAACCCTTGTTGACAAGTCACAAGTACTGGTAAAGCGACTTCAACGATTTCTTTATCGCCTTCTACATCACGTTCAATCTTTGCTTTTGTTCCATCGATTTTAAGGTTTGTAATCGATGTGATCGCACTTATGTTAAGTAATTCCGCTAATAATGGACCCACTTGACCAGAGCCACCATCAATCGCCATGTTACCAGCTAGAATAAGAGATGGTTCTTTATCTTTTAAATAACTTGCTAGGATGTTGGCAGTTGTCCATGCATCGCCTTCATCTAAATCTTCGTCATTGATTAATACCGCCTCATCAGCACCCATCGCTAATGCAGTACGAAGTTGTTTATTCGTTTCTTCATCTCCAAGGGTTACAACCGTTACCTTTCCACCGTGTTGGTCTCTTTGAAGGATCGCTTCTTCGATGGCATATTCATCATATGGATTGATAATATATTCAACGGCATCATCTTGGATGGCTCCGTTTTTAATGACAATTTTTTCTTCTGTATCAAAAGTTCTTTTTAATAACACAAAGATATTCATGGAAATCCTCCTATACTTGTAAATTTTCTATGATTGTTGTAATACCTAATCCACCGGCAATACATAATGTAACTAAGCCATACTTTTCACCACGTCGTTCCAATTCGTGAAGGAGTTTCGTCATTAAAATCGCTCCTGTTGCCCCGATTGGATGACCTAATGCGATCGCGCCACCATTCACATTGATTTTTTCGAGTGGGATATCCCATTCACGAATAACCGCTAATGATTGAGCCGCAAAGGCTTCATTTAACTCAATTAAGCCAATATCTTTAATCGAAAGGCCTGCGATTTTTAACGCTTTCGCTGTTGCTGGAACAGGACCAATGCCCATAATTTCAGGTGAGACCCCTGCAGCAGCTTGCGCGATAATGCGCGCTTTTGGTTTTAACCCGTGTTGTAGAGCCGCTTCTTCCGAAGCGATTAATAGGGCAGAAGCGCCATCATTACGTCCACTACTGTTACCAGCAGTAACAGTTCCACCTTTTCTAAATACAGCTTTTAATTTGGCTAAGTCTTCTAATGAAGAAAGTCTTGGATGTTCGTCTGTATTAAAGATGACACTTGATTTTCGACTTTTAACTTCGATATCTACAATCTCAGAAGAGAAACGACCACTTGAAATCGCTTCATGAGCTAATTGCTGACTACGTAATGCAAATTCATCTTGCTCTTCGCGAGAAATGTTATATTTCTCCGCTAGATTCTCTGCGGTTTCACCCATTGTAAAGCTGCCATATTGCTCAATTGGTTGGGATCTTGGTTGGCTTTCTGTGTTTGGATCTAATAACAAGCCATTTCCTGCACCTAAACCATAGCGTGCGCCACGCATGTAATAAGGAGCAGTACTCATGCTTTCAACGCCACCAGCCACGATGAAATTTGACAATCCCGTTTGGATTTGTTGTGCCGCATTATTGATAGCTTGTAACCCTGATCCACATTGACGATGAACTGTGTAAGAAGGGATTTCAATCGGTAACTGTGCACGTAAAGAAGCAAGGCGTGCTACGTTTGGCGTATCAGTACTTTGTTTTGCTTGACCAAGAATGACTTCGTCAATCAACTGAGGGTCCAGTTGAGTACGGTTTAATACTTCCGTGATCGTAGCAGCACCAAGGTAATCGGCCTCTACTGTTTTTAAACTTCCACCTAATTTTCCAATCGCCGTACGAACGGAATCTATAATAACTGCGTGTTGCATATGCTCACCTCTTATTTGTTGTAGTTATAAAAACCTTGACCAGATTTTCTGCCTAAACGTCCAGCTTTTACATATTTAATCAGTAATGGACATGGTCGATATTTTTCACCAAGTGTTTCATATAAATATTGCATGTTGCGTAATCGGGAATCTAAACCAACTAAATCCGCTAATTCCAGTGGACCCATCGGGTGATTTAACCCTAATTTCAACGCTTTATCAATGTCTTCAGCTGATGCCACGCCTTCCATTAACATGTTCATAGCTTCATTTCCAATTAAACAGTTCATTC
Organism: Ureibacillus endophyticus; assembly: GCF_024159215.1. Taxonomy (NCBI): domain Bacteria; kingdom Bacillati; phylum Bacillota; class Bacilli; order Caryophanales; family Caryophanaceae; genus Ureibacillus; species Ureibacillus endophyticus. Next base: position 48,461 of record NZ_JAMYWW010000002.1, on the reverse strand, counting down.
GACTTGTCACAAACCCAGGGAATTCGTTCACTTCGACTACTTCTTTGCCCATTTGAAGCGCTGCTTGTTTTACTGATTCGTACGTTTCATCTGATGTATCTAATCCACGAACGATTTCAACTAACTTCATGCGAGGAACAGGATTGAAGAAGTGCATCGCAATGGTTTGATGGGCACGTTTTGTTTGTGCGCCAATTTCCGTTGGGCTCATTGTCGATGTATTCGTCGCTAGAATCGTATGGGATGGACAAATTTCATCTAATCGCTTAAACACGTCTATTTTTAATGCCATATCTTCTAGTACGGCTTCAATGACTAAATCAGCATTTGTACCGGCTTCTTCTAAACTTGTTGTATAGGAAATGCGTTCTAATAGTTCACGGTCTGTTTCCTCCGCAAAGCCTTTTTGAATGGATTTGTTTAAATCAGCTTGCATTTGAGTCTGTGCATTTTGTAATGCGCTTTCATTAATGTCTTGTAAAATTACGTCAAAGTTATGTAAAGCTGCCGTATAAGCAATTCCACGCCCCATAACCCCAGCACCAATCACTGCGATTTTTTTCATTCGAAATCCTCCAATTTATCTCAATATTGTTTCAGTGTGTTTTATTTTGAAACAGTGTTTCATGTGTTACTTTCCTGCAAAGGTTGCCTGTCTTTTCTCTAAGAAAGCTGTTGTGCCTTCATATTTATCTTCACTGCCAAATAACACGGCCTGTGCAAGTTTTTCGAGCATAAGTGCAGAAGTTAAATCACTGTCATACCCTTGATGAACCACGGTTTTCGCTAGACGAACGGCAAGTGGACCTTTTGCGACAATTTTTTCTACATACGCTTGTACTTCTTCATGTAATTGGTCGTGTGGAACCACTTTAGACACTAAGCCAATTTGTTCAGCTTTATAGGCATCAAGGATTTCACCCGTTAAAATCATTTCTAATGCTTTTCCTTTTCCGACAATGCGTGATAGGCGTTGCGTACCACCGCCACCTGGGATAATAGCTAAATTTAATTCTGGTAAGCCAAACTTCCCTCGGTCAGAAGAAATGCGAATATCACAAGCTAGCGCTAGCTCACAACCGCCACCTAGTGCGAAGCCATTCACTGCCGCAATAACGATTTTGCTACTTTGTTCTATTTTTCGGCATGTCCCTTGAAGCCCTGGTTCTAAAGCGTCAAGGGGCGTGCGTTGTTGTAATTGTTTAATATCTGCTCCAGCTGCAAAGGATTTATCTCCAGCCCCTGTTAAAATGACCACCGAAATCGTCGGATCTTGTTCGAATAGCTCTATGGCTTGACTGATTTCACCATAAGTCGTTGCATCCAACGCATTTCGTACTTCTGGTCGGTTAATCGTAATTTTTGCAATATGAGCATTTTTTTCTATTAATAAATTTGTAAATTCCAACTCTATCACCCCTATATAATTAGAAAAGCAATTCACGTGCCAAATGATTGATTAATAGACTGATTCCGTACTAAAACGTTCCAATTGCTCGGACAGTCCTTTATTTCCGAACTTTAATTTTTCCTTTGAAGTGTAAGCTGTTACCCAATGAAGGAAGTACAGGATACGTTTACGTCTTCCTACGATTTCAGTAGAACCATTGTCTGAAAACCATTTGTCAATCGTGTTGTAAACACCTCGATTGATGCCATATCTCGTTTCACAATGACGGGCAAAATCTAAGTCTGGCAAGTGAATCACATTGTGTTGTATGTGCATTGTAAAGTTCGAGATGGTAATTTTAGATTCTTCAAAATGACTTTTCGCAATCTGGCAATCTTTTTTTAACTGCGCTTTTAGTTCTTCAAGGCTTTTAAACTTCTTTTCGTTTCGAATGAAACTAATAATTTCAACACCCAACTTTTCTCCATAAATGTCTTCGTTAAAATCAAAAATAAAGACTTCAAAGGTTTTTTTCGGTTTTTCTTGTTCGATGGTTGGTTTATAACCAATATTCATAATCCCTTTGTAATGCTGCTGATTGTAGGTAACGTATACGCTATACACACCGTTTAATGAAGGAAAGCACGCAGATTGAATATCTAAATTTGCTGTAGGATATCCGATGGTGCGACCTAATTGATTCCCCCTTACAACAAAACCTTCAAAAGTTGATAATGTACGACTTACAGTATTTGGCATAGACAAGTCCCCCCACTTGTTTTTATTTTTAATCAAGCAAGTTTTATGCCAAAGTCTGAATTTTTTGATAAAAAAGTTTGATAATTTTATCGAATAACAAAAAAGGGAAAAAGAGAGCGATTCTGTTCAATCGAGGAGGATACGATAAATTTGGTTTAACCATGTCGCAGCAATTGTCACAAACACTGACGACAGAACTTATTCAGCACTTAGAAGTTACAGTTTTCGGAAGAGGAATTAAAAAGCTATATTTATGAAAATCCGTTACATTAATGTGCTTGATCATGACATCCAATCCATTAAAAATGTGATCGACTATTCGTTATATCAATTTTTTAGACTTAATGAAAAAGCTCATAAAACGGCCCTTTATAATACATAGTGAGTAAATATGGGATGTGAAAATCATATAATAACTATATAAAAATTATATAATAACTATATAGTTGGGTGAAATCTGAATCTAATATGTTCCTAAATCAACGAAATTGAAGTGTTATAGCTGCATAGCATGTATAGCGTATACGCCTGTTCTGTATTATTGTCTTTTTATGCTTCTTTCGTCGGGAGTTCTTTGGCGATGAGGAGTAACAGATGTAATTTTCTAAGAGTTTCAATTCGTCGAAGTGCTATCGTAGAATGAAGAATCAAAGCGATGGGCGATATTTCCATTGACAGTCAAGTTCAATTGGGGAATTAGTCGAGGTCGGATGGCATATGGATGGCAAAACTTTTTAAAGGAATCGATTTAGCAGGTAGTTATGGGATACTTGTAAAGTCTGGTGTTATAACTGTTATAACAAGAAAAGCAGCGTCAATGAAGTGACCCCTAAAAGTTAGACACGGTTATTTCATTTAGGCAGCGGTTTGGGCATGAGTTCGATATTGAATCGGACTCATGCCTTTCAATTTTGCCTTAATACGTTTCGTGTTGTAATACGTTATATAGTTTTCAAGTTCCAATTTAAACTGCTCGACACTTTCAAATTCTTTTAAGTAAAGAAATTCAGATTTCATGATTCCGAAGAAATTTTCCATCACCGAGTTGTCATAACAGTTTCCTTTACGTGACATACTTTGCACAATCCCTCTCGATTCTAGGGTGTGGCGATATTGTTTCATTTGATAATGCCAGCCTTGATCCGAATGCATGAGTAGCTGATGTTCTGCTGGCAATCTTTCTAAAGCCTTTTCTAACATTTCGGCAACCAATGAATACGTTGGTCTAGAGCCAATCGTATAGGTAATAATCTCTCCGTTAAACAAGTCTAAAACAGGTGATAAATATAGCTTCTCGCCAAACAACTTAAACTCCGTAATATCCGTTACCCACTTCTCGTTCGGTACTTCTGCTGTAAAATTGCGGTCTAAACTATTAGGTGCGATTTTGCCAACCGCCCCTTTATAAGACTTATATTTTTTCATTCGCACGACGCATTTTAAACCAAGTTCTTTCATAATACGTTGAACCTTTTTATGATTCACTTTCTGACTACGATTCGCCAACTCATCTCGAATACGACGATACCCATAACGGCCCTCGTGTTCGTTATAGATTGCTTGAATTTCAGCTTTCAACTCGGCATCGGGATCTGCTCGATTCATCTTCTTTACTAAATCATAGTACGTGCTACGTGGAATTTGTGCGAATGCCACAAGCGCCTTCACCGAGTATTTATGCCTTAATTCATAGATGACCTTTACTTTGTCTTCTTTGGTGATTTTTCCTTGGCTTGAACTAAGGCGTTCAACTTTTTTAAATACTCGTTTTCCATACGTAGACGATTGATTTCTGCTTGAAGTGCTTCAGGTGAACCTTCTACTGGTGTTTGTTTTTCATGGATGGACGCCCCTTTGATTTTGGCTCAAGGGCATCTAAGCCACCGTACTCCATTTGTCTTTGCCAATTATACACCATCGTATAACTAGGAATTTTAAAAAGAGCTGCTGTATCCATTAGTGATGCGCCAGATTGAACCATGTAATTAAGTACATCTAGTTTAAATGGTACGGGATAATTTGTATAGAAATTCTTAAACGCTTCTTCACCATGCAATTCATATAACTTCAACCAAAATTGAAATTGTGCTCTTGTAACACCCACCTGTGACGCATATTCTTTTTGTGAAATCATATGTGGATTAAACCCCTGAACTATAGCTAACTTGATATCACTAGTAAATTTAGTCATAAAAAAACTACACCTCCAATTGTTAGATTGTGTCTAACAATTGGGGTGCAGTTCACAATAGCTGCTTTTTTGGGTTTTTCATGGGGATGAGCAATTTGTTTTATGGTAAATTTTCGATTAACGTACGTACCGCATTGGCGGAATAGTGCAATGCTTCTTGTTCATTCGGTGTCAGATCAAGTTCGATAATGTTTTCAATGCCTTGCCCTCCTAGAACGGTTGGGACGCCCAGACAGATGCCGTTATAGCCATAAGCACCTTCGAGATAGGCGACGCTGGGGACGATTCGTTTTTGGTCGAGGATAATGATTTCGGCCATTTTGGCAAGGGCAGCAGCAGGGGCATAATACGCACTTCCTGTCCCAAGAAGGCTAACGATTTCGCCTCCTCCTTTTCTTGTTCGTTCCACAATGGCCTCGAGTCGTGACGGGGGAATCACTTTCTCAATGGGAATCCCGCCGACATAGGAATAACGAACAAGTGGGACCATTTCGTCGCCATGTCCACCTAATACAAAACTTGATACATCCTCAATCGCAATGCCTAGTTCTTCAGCTACAAAGGTATTAAATCGTGCTGAATCGAGGATACCGGATTGTCCGATCACGCGATGTTTAGGAAAGCCTGTTTCTTGTAAACAAACATAGGTCATGACATCTACTGGATTACTGAGCACAATGACGATACTGTTTGGGGCGTATGTTTTAATCTGTTGTGCTACGTCTTTCATGATAGAAACGTTCATTGTGACAAGGTCATCTCGGCTCATGCCAGGCTTTCGTGGTAAACCAGCTGTGATAACGACTAAATCTGCTTGGTTCATCTCTCGATAATCGGAAGTACCAGTTATTTGTATATTTGCTCCTTCAATGGAGTTGCTTTGTAATAAATCAAGTGCTTTTCCTTTAGTAGGGCCTTCAGCACTTGGAATATCTATAACGACAATGTTTCCTAATTTTTTCTGAGCTAAGTAGAGCGCCGTGGTCATTCCGGTGTGGCCTGCTCCAATAATGGCGATTTTATTGCGTCGAAAGCTCATTTAATCTCACTCCTTTGTGTCGTCGTCCGTTGAAGAAGACGTCGATGTTTTCTTCCTTGTTCGTGGTGTAACTGGCTCCTTTTTCGCTTCAAACATCCGTGCTACTTCTTGATCTGGACGTGGAATCACATGAGCTGCTAGTAATTCACCTACACGACTAGCGGCATCTTTTCCTGCTTCAACCGCTGCATTAACCGCTCCCACATCCCCGGTGATGAGGATTGTCACAATGCCACCATCAATCATTTCTTGTTTTAAAATGGATACACCTGCTGCTTTGACCATTGCATCTGCGGCTTCAATGGATCCGACTAATCCTTTTGTTTCAATCATTCCCATAGCTTGTGTCATATTTATTCACCTCTTACTTCCTTTGAATCAATTATGCCAATGACAACCGCATCGATTGGTAAGGGGGTACTGTCAAAAATGTAGCGGGCAGAACCACCACTTGTTACCAATACTTCATCATCAATGCCTGCCCCGATGCGATCAGCCACAACGAGTTCATGTCGAATCGGTTGGTTATTGGAATCGATGGGTTGGACAATGAGCAATTTCAATCCATTTAAATTTTCTTCTTTCCTTGTGGCCCAAACATTGCCGATAACACGTGCAATCATCATGGCTTATCACCTACGCTTCTTATTGTCGTACTAATGTAATGCCTTTTCGTCTTGCCGCATCTTCCGCAAGAGCTGTCACAATGGTCTTTTTCGGTAAGAGTAGTTCAGGAGTGGTTAACTTCAGTACAGCTTGTTCAGTTAAAACTTTCTTTTGATACACGGTCAATGTTTTCTTTTGTTCTATAGGTTTTCTTTCATTTTCGATCATTGGCATATGATGGTTGGTTTCTTCTTCTGAGAGAATTTCGCCATATGTGCTTCCTTGGATAAAGGCAGCGTTTCCTTCATCGGTATCGATATGCATTTCTAACCGATAGCGCTCAGAAACTCGTATTTTCACATTTGTAAAAATAACAGGTCGAGCTGAATGGGCACGAACATTGATGGATTGCCCATCTATTACGTTGAATCGACGCGCATCGTCTGGAGACATATGAATATGGGAAGCGGCGACAATACATCCTTCATGTAAGTAAATGCTTCCTTTTGGTCCGACAATAGTCACAGGTGCTGAGTTTTGAATATCCCCTGAAAAGCGGAGTGGTGCAGAAATGCCTAATTTCCGAGCATCCGTCAAGCTCACTTCCACTTGCGTTAAATCACGTGCAGGACCAAGTACACGGACATTGGATATTGCATCTTTTGGTCCGACGATTGTTACTTGTTCGATTGCCGCAAACTGACCGGGTTGGGAAAGCTCCGATTTTGGTGTCAAAGTATACCCTTTGCCAAACAATTGATCAATGTGCTCTAAACTCAAATGAACATGACGTGCAGAAACAGCAATCGGAATTTTATGATCAAGTGTTTCATTTGCCGTAGCAGTTTGATTCAGTTGTGTTAAGACTTGTTCAACAATGGTTTGGATAAGTTGTTCGTCCATCCTCCTTCCTCCTCTCTTTCTTTTTTAATTAGTAGTCCTACCGAACCTTGTGTAAGGGAAGCCGCATTTCCTTCGTCGGTATCAATGTGCATTTCGAGTTGAAAGTCCGGTGATACACGAATGGCGACCTGATGAAAAGTGATGGTACGTTCAGAGTCGACAAAGACATCAACGAATTCACCGTCTGTCACCCCGAAATCAGCAGCATCCTTTGGCGTCATATGGATATGTGCTTGGGCAATAATGCAGCCTTCGGTTAGTGTTACTTCACCATAAGGGCCAACCAATGTAATACTTTCACTACGTTCCAAATCGCCAGAGAGTCTTGTAGGAGGGCGTAACCCTAATACAAAACTTTCGGTTTTACTAATCTCTACTTGTGAAGCACTTCTTGCGGGACCTAATACCCGAACGCCTTTAATCTCTGCTTTTGGCGTTCGGAGGGTAAGGCGTTCTTTTGCCGCAAATTGACCTGGTTGTGATAAATCAAAATCAAACGTAAGTGATGCATTAGGTCCAAATAATTGAGTAATATGGGCATCACTTAAATGGACATGACGAGCTGATATGCCGATGGGCACAGCTGTTTTTATGTTCATCTTCATCCCTACCAATCTATTGATCTAGCTTTGGTAAAATGAATTCAAGTTCATTATGAGGACGTGGGATAACATGGACAGATAATAAATCTCCTACACGTTCGGCAGCTGCTGCACCTGCGTCTGTAGCGGCTTTAACTGCACCAACATCACCTCGCACAAGAACAGTTACAATACCGCCACCTACATGGACTTTCCCAATTAAATTGACATTTGCTGCTTTTACCATGGCATCGGCTGCTTCAATCGCTCCTACTAACCCTTTTGTTTCAACCATTCCTAATGCTGTACCTTGACTCATATAAAATTCCTCCTCGATTAGTTGTTAATTTTTTTCAATACTTCTTCGACAATTTTGGCGATGACGTCTTCATTGATAGACAAATGAGATGTTTGGGACACAACAGATGTTACGGCGTCATTGATTGGGGAAGTGGGGATATCCACTTCTTTTACACCATAAGACATTCGTTTTGTTAACATCAGATGTTCGGCTGAAATATTATCGGAAGTAATATTGCCACCGAATGAGCCGCATCCTAATGTAAAGGACGGTCTTAGATTCGTTGTCCCTCCAACAGCGCCTAATGTGGACATGGTATTGACTACAATTCGTGAAACTGGTAACGTGAGTGAAAATTCTCTTGCTAGTTGTTCGTTTTCTGTATGAATGGACAAAGTGTGGCCTCGTCCGCCTAAGTCTAATAAACTACTACATAGGCTTTTCGCTTCTATATGATCTTTTACTCGATATACCGCTAAAATAGGTGATAGTTTTTCGAGTGAGAAAGGTACATCTTTCCCAACACGTGATTCAAATCCCGCAATAACCTTGGTTTCTTTCGGGATGCTAATGTTTGCAAGGGCCGCAATGGTTTGTGGTGACCTACCGACGATTTTGGGATTTACTTTACCAACTTCAGGTGAGATCACTTTTTCCATGGCCTGTTTTTCAGCATCATTTAAAAAATATACGTGTAGTTTTTTTAATTTTTCGATGGCTCTCTCATAGATAGCGTCATCTAAAATTAACGCTTGTTCGGTTGCACAAATCGTGCCGTAATCAAAACTTTTACTTTCGATGACATGCTTTAATGCCCGGTCTAATTTAGCGGATTTTTCAATATAAGCGGGCACATTTCCAGGACCAACACCATATGCGGGTTTACCAGAACTATACGCAGCTCGTACTAATGCACCACCACCCGTTGCCAAAATAACATGGGTACCAGGATGTTTCATTAATCGTTCTGTCGCTTCCATTGATTTTTGTGTTAAACATTGGATAAGTCCTTCTGGTGCGCCTGCTTTTCTTGCGGCTTCATCGCATAAACGTAAAGCTTCGTTTGTACAGTTCACCGCATATGGGTGGGGACTTACGACAATGGCATTGCGTGTTTTTAAGGAAATTAATGTTTTAAAAATGGCTGTGCTTGTTGGATTTGTTGTGGGAATAATTGCAGCAACCACTCCATAGGGTGTTGCGAATTCAACGGTCTTTTTCTGACGGTTTTCGTTAATGATTCCGACTGTTTTTAATGCTTTAATATCTTCGTATACTCCTCGAGAGCCTACTTCATTTTTCATCTTTTTATGTGCGACCACGCCCATTCCAGTTTCTTCAACGGCTAATTTAGCTAAATACTCGGCGTTTTCGTACGCTATATCTGCTATAGCTTTAACAATTTTGTCAACCTGTTGCTGGTCAAAGGTCATAAAGCGATTTTGTGCTTCATTGGCTAGTCTAACTTTTGAATCGACCTCTTCAAGTGGACTCATATGACTCGTTGTCGTTTTTAAGATTTCAATCATTGTTCACCCATCCTTTCTCACGATTCTATTGGCTGAACTGCAATTTTCTCAATGGTTTGTCGGAACGCTTCTGCCGCCGCTTCGCATGCAGATTGTGAGCCACTAAGTAATCCTCCACCAAAGTTTGTTTCAGAGGGAGGACCGTGAAATACTTTTAACTCTACATCTGCCGCTTTTAAAGCAGCATCAATTCCAGCTACAGCCTCTAGTGGTGGGGCAATTAAATAAGCTAACGCACTGCCAACGGGAACATTAGCTGTTTTCGCTAAATAACTACCACAACTTGATACTGTATGGGCATAGATGGCATGGTTACCTAAATGCCCAACTTCCTCGAAATAGGCGTCATAGGTCACTTTCTGCTTGATGGCTTCAAATGCGCTCGTTATTTCATCAGGGGAAGAGCCGGCTATGATACCAATCATTTCACCTGATAATGGACCAGATGCATGAGCTGCCCCTGCATAAAAACTTTTTGCGTATACTACTTGGACATCCGCCTTTTTTGTTGCTTCATCAATAGCCGTATAACCGACGTCATCAATGGTGAAGGTGACAATGCCGATACTTTGGTGTTGTGGAGTTAACTGTAATGCTTGGGCGAGTTGGTCGTTTACTCTCGGAATGGTTTTCATAGCTAAAATCTCCGCATATATACGTGTGTTCATCTGTCCACCTCCTAGCCTTCTTTTTCTACTAATTTGATACCGCTTGCTTCATACTTCAAAATCTTTTCGATAAGGGTCCCTAAAAAAGCACCGGCTTCTACAGGAGGGATTCCACCTTGATGTATGTTCGATACAACGGTTCGATCTGATTCAATCGTTCCATGGCGTGGTTGGTAACAAATATAGGCACTCATTGACTCAGCTGTAACTAATCCTGGTCGTTCTCCAATTAAATAAATTACAACAGTAGGTTTTAATAATTCACCGATATCGTCCATCAAACCGACTCGCCCTTGTTCGATATAAAAGGGTGTGCCAATTGTTAATTGAAGACTTTCTAAACTTTGTACTAATGAAAGATACACATTTTCTAAATTGGCATTAATCGCTTTCGCACTTAGTCCGTTAGAAGCAATGATTTGTACTTGTGGTTGCATTATGCAACGATTAATCAATACCTCTTTGGCATGTTCATTTAATTTTCTACCTAAGTCCGGCCGTAAAATATATGTTTCTTTATCGTTTTCTACTTTCGTTTGGATTGTGAAAAAACCTAATTTTTCGAGTAAGGCTGTGTCCACTTCTCCGTAGACAGAATCAACAGCTGCTGCATGATCCAAACGGAATTTTAAAAGCGATTTTGTAAGTGGTCTTGGCCCTGAGCGACCAATCCCAATTCGTGCTGGCGTCTTTCTTCGAGCGTTAGCATAGCGTTCGTCGAAATCTTCGGAAAATTCCTTCGGTGTAATATCTTGTATAGGAATGCCATCATTCTTTAGAAGGGGATTAGTCTCCTGTAATAGTTCAGATGGATTCCGTATTGAAATCAGCGGTCTTTCGTTTCGCTGCGTTTGTTCACTTAGTGTTTCAATAACCATTTTGGTGATTTGTTCAATTGTTTTGGCGTCCATATCTTCACCTTCACCTACCTTTCAAAAATTGTTAAATCCCCAGCTCGGGCACTTAATCGTCCATTTTCATAGATTCCCATTTGGACAAGCCAATCGTAAAAGGCGGGAGATGGTTTTCGATTAAATGTTTCTTGTAATGTGGCGATATCATGATAGCTCATCGATTGATAATTGAGCATTACATCATCACCCAAGGGAGCCGCGATGATAAAGTTGACTCCTGCTGTCGCAAGGAGTACGCCCAAGTTCTCGTTATCATTTTGGTCTGCTTTAATATGGTTGGTATAACAGATATCCACGCCCATTGGAATGCCGTGAAGCTTTCCCATAAAATGATCTTCAAGACCAGCTCGAATAACTTGTTTGCTGTCATATAAATATTCAGGACCGATGAACCCAACGACGGTATTGACAATAAAAGGATTAAAATGACGGGCAAAACCGTAATTCCTTGATTCTAATGTCATTTGGTCGATATCATAATGAGCATCTGCAGACAGTTCAGAGCCTTGTCCGGTTTCAAAATAAAAGATATTCGGACCGGCACTTGTACTCTGTTTTTTCATTAATTCATCTGCTTCCCGTATCAATTCAGCGGAAATCCCAAAGGAACGATTGGCTTTTTCGGTGCCAGCAATACTTTGAAAAATCATATCGGCAGGTGCCCCTTTTTGAATAGCTTTCATTTGCGTTGTAATATGGGCAAGCACACAATTTTGTGTTGGGACCTTCCATTCATTCATAAATTCCTTAGTTCCTTCTAAAATGCGTTTTACACTTTCGACTGAATCATCTACCGGATTAATGCCAATAACTGCATCGCCCACACCATACGAGAGGCCTTCTTTTAACGACTCTAAAATCCCATCTAAATTATCAGTAGGATGGTTCGGTTGTAGACGAGAGGAAAGGGTTCCTTTTTGTCCAATGGTGATGTTACATGTAGTAACAATTTCAATTTTATTTGCTGCATGGATTAAGTCGAGATTGGACATTATCTTTGCCACAGCAGCAATCATTTCGGAAGTTAATCCCTTACTGAGTCGTCGTAATTCTGCATTTTGGACATCGCTGCGTAAAATATATTCGCGTAGTTCAGCGACAGTCCAATTTTTAATTTCGTTATAAACCACTTCATTAAGATCGTCATCTATAATTCGTGATACTTCATCCTCCTCCATTGGAATAAGGGGGTTATTTCGAATATCTTTTAATAGCAATTCACTTAGGACCACTTTTGCCGCAATGCGCTCTTGCACGGTTTCGGCAGCTAACCCGGCTAAGACATCTCCGGATTTCAACTCGTTGGCCTTGGCGAATACTTCTTTTAAATGGCGAAATCGATACACAATTCCACCTAAACTTGTTGAAAGGTTCATAGAATCCCACCTTTATGCTTTATGAAATGCGAGTGTTTTGATAACGACGGGAACGACTCCTGAATAAACAGGCTTCCCGATATCGATATAATCATTGGTGTTAACATAAATTTGATCAATACAAATGATGTTTTTTTTCTTTGTTTTGCGTTTTAATGTTTGGCCCAGTGCTTTCGCGTAATCGGATTCTAAAATCACGATAATTGTGTTATTTCTAGACCAATGTTGTAGGACGCATTCGGCTATTTGCTCAATATCATGAAACTGTAGGTACGGAATGTTTTTTAAATAGAGTGCGAAATAAGTTTCTTCGCAGTCAATCTGGTATAGTTGTTCGGCTGTTGAAATGGCATATCGAATTTTCTCTGCGATATCCCCGTGCGATTGTTGAAAATCACAAGTGTGTACGGGAATATTTTTTAATGGTAAAAGATCTTCGCTTACTTCGATGGTAGAGCCACTTACTTCGGTTGATTGTGCACCTGCGCCTGTGACGGTCGCCCGGACAGTTTCAAGTGGCTCTAACCATTGAAATTCCTGTAATGCTGGATTTTGCAATATGCTATGTGCAATTTCTTCCCCCATATCATCAAATGTATAGGATGCCTCTACTGTCTTTAACTCTGGATATAAAAAGCGAGCGACACCACCTGAAAACATGAGGCAATCAATCGGTTCGGTCCAATTTGGTAAATGTCCGAGAAGAAGTGGAATCTTGTCTGCATCCTGTTCGCCACGTAACACGGCATTTAAACTTAGAAGCATATTTTCAATGACCCATTGCTCAGTGACTCGATCATATGGTGAATTGACTGATATTGTTCGACCATGTTTTATGAATAAGCGTTGAATGGCGGGGGCAATGGAAATAAGGCGCCCCTGCTTATACTCCATCAACCGTCCTCCAAGGTGGAGGGTAACGGTCCCAATAACCTCCCCATGCTTTAAAACTGCGATATTGGTTGTCCCACCACCGATATCAATATTCGCAATGACTTTGGAAGTTTTCTTCGAGTAAGCTACTGCTCCAGAGCCTTTTGCTGCTAATATGCTTTCTAAGTCCGGACCGGCTGTTGCGACTAAAAACTCACCAGCTGCATCGGATAAATAATGGATTAGTTCGCTAGCATTTTGTTTGGTGGCAGTTTCACCAGTAATCAAAATTGCGCCCGCTTGAATATCACTTGGGTGAACGTTTGCTAATTGATATTGTGAAAAAATAATTTGTTCGATTTGTTTAGCATCAATGGTGGTGTTATCAAGCAAAGGCGTTCGAAAAATAGGACTTTTATAAAGGACGATTTTATCGATAATTTCTACCCGTGGTACATGGGTTCTACCCGCTGTGTTTTGCAGGACGAGTTGACTGATGATAATTTTCGTCGTACTGGTACCGATATCTATTCCCGCACTTAAAATCGTATTTGTTTGTTGAGCCATCTTTCACCACTCCTTAAAAGAAAAGATGTGGATCCTTCGCTTGTTCCACATAGGCTTTCATTTCATTGATTGTCTGGCATTGTATTAGGCGTCGAATATGCTCTACTCCAATATTTTCGATAGCAGATGTCACAACAATCGGTGCCTGTCCAATCGCTTCTTTTAAAATGGTTGTAGCACGTGTTATATCTGCTTTATCAGCGTCGCATTTAGTAATGACCCCAATCGGTAATTTTGAAATTCCTGTTGCGAAAAAGGGTGGGAAATTTGAAAATGTGCGCGTCGCATCTTGTAAATAAACAATGTGTGTTGCCTCAAAAGATGTGGCGATAATATTTTTGTAGAATAATGGATTTTCCAAATATTCACCAGGTGTGTCAATGATCCAATCCTCATAACTGAGTGCTTGTGTTTTCACCGCATCGAGAGATTTCTTTAATAGCGCTTTTGTTAATGTGGACTTTCCAGAGCCTACTGCACCGATAATCATTAATTTATTCATTCATGTCCCTCTAGGATTTCGTTATTTTTGAACCGGTGTATCCTAAGTTTTTTTCTAAAAAGCGATTAATTTCAATGAGTGCCATTTCCACTTCTGACACACTCCCCACAATGACGAAGCTACCTGTAAAGCGATCTAAGAACCCGATCCGAACATTCGCTGATTTCGTTGCTAAATCACCGGCAATAATGACAGTTTCACTAGGTGTTAACGTCATGATGCCTAATGCCCCGGCTTCTTGAATGCCGAGTTTCTCTAGTAAATCACGGTCTGGATTCGCAATGACATGACTAAGTGTTATTTGCTTCCCCGGTACAAACTCTTGTATGAACCTTCTTTTTTCTTCCGCGATGTTTATCACCTTCTTTTCTTGCGGTCATTCATTCTTCTCTTAATCTTATGATTGTGTGAAAAGAGGAATACTCAGTTCCTTATATGAATGTCAGTAAGTTATGAAATTTCAATCAACTGATAACTACTAAATTAATACGTAAAAAATTAAAAAGCAATGAATTACTAAAATTTTTCAGATTTCCATAGAAAGAGACCTAGAAACGATATCATTAGGCCAACGAATAAGTTATAGTAAAATATATAATATTGGCTATAAATAACATATTAATAACTATTTATAGGATCTTTTAATTTTATTGAAATAATAATTTTCCTTGAGAACATTTTATAATTTTCCTATTGTTTTGTAGTAGAATTGCAAAAATCTGCTTTTAAAAAACATCTTTTTTTTAAAAATGTTCAATTTTTAAAAAAGACTGAATATTGTATATTTTTGAAAAAGCCAAGGGGGTCACACACATGCAAACAAGTGGAAAAGTGAAATTACCAGAAGGAAAAAAAGTAGCAGTTAATATTGGGGTTGATTTTGATGCAGCGTCAGTATGGTATGGAACATTCAATAAAATCTCACCAGCATATTTAGCAAGAGGTGAATTTGGAGCAGAAGTAGGCGTACCAAGACTATTAGATTTATTTAAAAAATATGAGATTCAAACAACATTCTGTATCCCAGGTCACACAGTTGATACACACACAGAAGTAGTCAAACGAATCATTGATGATGGTCATGAAGTTTGTCATCATGGCTATGCCCATGAAAATCCAACTGATATGTCCTTTGAAGAAGAAGAAGCGATTTTATTAAAAGGATTAGAAGCATTAAAACGTGTAGGGGTAACACCAGTTGGATATCGTTCACCGGCTTGGGATTATAGTCCGAATACGTTAAAACTATTGGAAAAATACAACTTTAAATATGATAGTAGTTTAATGGGGAATGATTTACATCCATATCGTCCACGTGAAGTAGTGGTCGATTTTGATAAAGGGAATACATTCAAAGATCCAAGTGATGTCATTGAAATTCCAGTATCTTGGTACTTAGATGACTTCCCTACACAAGAATATGTTATTGGTGGCGGTGAAGGAATGCGCTCGAACACAGAAGTTTATGAGCGTTGGAAATCTATTTTTGATTATGCTGTTAACAATTTAGAGGGTGCTTGTTACGCATTAACAGTGCATCCACAAACAATTGGACGCGCACACAACATTCAAATGCTTGAAAATCTAATTATTTATATGAAAGAAAACGGTGCTTATTTTACAACGTTAGAAAATATCAGCAAATCTTATTACGAAGAATAAATCGGAGGTGAACTCAATGGATGTAAAAATTGCAAATGTACAATTTCAGTTTAAGAAATATGAAAGTTTCGGTGATTTTGAAAAGCAAATTCTAGCAATCTTTGAAAACGTGCCAACTGATTGTGATTATGTATTGTTTCCAGAATTAATGACAGTTGGTCTGTTAACGACTTTTGAGGGGTATGAAAACTTTACAAGTGCTGATAACGATAAGCTACACGTCTATCTAGAAGAGTACATCACACTATTTAATTCCATCGCTACAGAAAGAAAACAAGCCATTATTGCAGGATCAACAGTGGAAAAAGACGGTGAAGCGTACTATAACACGGCCTACATTTTTGATGGGAAAGGCAGTTATGTGAAACATCGAAAAACACACATTTTCCCTGCAGAAGCAGAATGGAAAGCACAAGAAGGCGACGTGTTAGATGTATTTGACATCGGACCAGCGAAAATTGCGGTAGCAACGTGTTACGAAATTGAAATTCCAGAGATTCCAACGATTTATAGTAGAAAAGGTGCTGAAATTATTTTCTGTCCTTCTTATACATTCACAGAGCACGGTTTCTGGCGAGTGCGTCATTGTGCTGAATCAAGAGCAATTGAAAATCAAGTGTATGTCGTGCATTCTCCAATTATCGGAAATATCGAAGGACCTGTAGAACCTGGATTTGGAAAATGTTCTGTAATTACACCATGTGAGCCACCTTGGGAAGCAAATGGGATTGTCATCGAAAGTAAAGTAGATACAGAAGACGTCCTTTTGACAACATTAAATATCGATACACTTTATGATCGACGTGCAAACGGTGTTGCGACGACGTATAACGACCGATTAAGAAGAAAAGAGTTATTCCAAAAATATGAAGAGGTGATGAAATGAGAAAATATTTTCTATTTTTACTAACAATGGTCATTCTCGTATTGGCTGCTTGTAGTAATACGGGTGAAACAGTCGACACATCTGCCCCAGCAGAGGGTGATGGTAAAGAAGCAGCAAGTGGAGATAAAGGTGATATCACAGTTGCCTACTTCTCTGCAGGTGCAAGTAACAACTATTTACAAACAGGGATTCAAGAAGTAGAAAAAGTAGCGGCTGATTATGGCTGGAAGGTAGATGTATACGACGGTGGTTTTGATCCATTAACACAATTAAACCAAGTACAAAATGCGGTAGCACAAGATAAATACGATGCATTCTTAATTGAAGCTGTAGATGGTAATCAACTATGTGATATTGTTCAAAGCGAAGTACTACCAAAAGGCATTGCAGTATCAGCCATTAATATTGAGTTATGTGGTGCAATTGATGAAGCAGCAGAAGGTACATTAACGTTTGTCGGTGGACAAGGGGTTAATATTTATGAAGACATTTATAAAAATATCGTAGAAAACAACCCAGATGGTGGAAAAATTGCGGTAATTGGTGGTCCATCAACAGGTACACCATACTTAAATAACGTTAAAGGGATGGAAAAAATCATTGCGCCGGATGACAAGTGGGAAATTGTAGGTCCGTTCTCTACCGACTACACAGCCAACCAAGCATTCCAAGTGGCGCAAAATGCAATCCAAGCAAATCCAGATTTAAAAGTGATTTTCTCGAACTACTCAGGTATGACAAATGGTGTAGTTGAAGCGGTAAATGCAGCTGGTAAAAAAGGTGAAATCAAAATTTATGATTTCGGTGGAGATGAGTGGTCCTTTAATGCTATCCAAAATGGCGATATCGAGCAAACGGTAATCATGTTACCAAAAGAAGAAGTTCAACGTGGAATGGAAGCAATCAAATTGCATTTTGAAGGCAAAGACGTACCAACTTTCTATGATTTAACAACAGAAGAAATTCTTCCAGGAACACCTTATGTAAACAAAGATAATATTGGCGACTTTGAAGCAAAAGGATTGCCTGAATACTAAGAGCGAGGTGGATTTTATGAGTAGAGATTCAAACTTTATCCTCATTCAAAACTTATCAAAGAAGTTTGGAGATTTTTACGCAAATCAAAACATTAATATCTCTATTCCCCAAGGCGATTGTCATGCATTTATTGGACAAAACGGTTCTGGGAAATCAACGCTCATCGGGATGCTATCGGGCAGAATTACGCCAACAGAAGGACAAATATTCATCGACAATGAGGAGCTCCATTATGGAGATCCTCATAAGTCGAGGGAAATTGGAATAGCAACCATCTTTCAAGAGTTAACAATAATACCGGAAATGACGGCGTTAGATAATGTATTTCTCGGTTATAAAAAAGATTCGAAAGTTTTTGTCAATAAAAAGCAACGTGTACAACGTTTTAAGGAACTCGCTGATATGTTAAATACGAAAATTTCACCCAATACATTAGCGAGTAGCCTATCCATTGCCGAGCAACAAACACTCGAAATTATGCGATGCTTAAACTTAAACTCGAAAATTTTAATTCTAGATGAACCAACGTCTTCTTTAGCCCAGTCTGAACGAGATGCACTTTTAGAAACATTGTTAGGGTTAAAAGAACGTGGTATTACCATTATTTATGTCAGTCATCATCTCAATGAAATCATGCAAATTTGTGATTCGTTCACCATTTTAAATAGTGGAAATGTTATCGAGCATACGACGATTAACGGGTGGACGAAAGAAAAAATCGTTCACAGTATGCTTGGAGAAGAAGTCGATAGCGATTTTAAAAAGCTACTTGATTCTGAATATCCGCACCAACAACCGTTTGATGAAGTGTTATTTTCTGTTGAAAATTTAAGTAGTTTTGACTTTCTAAAAAACATTTCATTCAACATTAGAAAAGGTGAAATTTTAGGACTGGGTGGTTTAGTTGGATCAGGAAGAACGGCCATTGCGAGTACATTATATGGACTCGGTTCGAAAGTGCAAGGAAAAATGACTCTTGAAAACCAAGAGATCAATGTACCGAAATCACCTAGAGAAGCCATTCAACGTGGTATTGTGTTAGCGCCAGAAGATCGCAAGAAAATTGGACTTCATTTAGATTTCGAAGTGCATGAAAATGTTAATATCATTGATCTACCTAGAACCGGAAAAGCCACATTTTTCTCAAAAAAGAAGTCGAAACAGTTAGCAAGAGAATATATGCAAGATTATAAACTGACAAGACCGATTGAATCTCGAGTGAAAAATCTGTCTGGTGGGAATCAACAAAAAGTACTTCTCTCCAAAGTGACAAGTGTGAATCCGAAAATTTTAATTGTGGATGAGCCGACACGAGGTATTGACTTAGGTGTCAAATTGGAAGTGCTTAGAAAATTAAAGGAATTAGCCTTAACGGGTGTGAGTATTATTGTCATTTCATCTGAATTAGAAGAAGTGGTCGCGGTTAGTAACCGAGTACTTGTTGTATCCCAAGGCGAAATTGTCAATGAGTTAGAAGGAGATAATATTTCCGTGAATAAAATCATCGAATCCGCATTCTTAGAAAGGAGTGAAGTACATGGATAATAAGTTACTACAACCAGATTCCGTTAAAGTATCACTAAAACAAATCAATTTTAAAACATTATCGTTAAAATATGGGGTAGTGGTCGCGTTTCTTGCGCTAATCATCGTATCGTCCTTTTTATACACAGGCTTTTTAAACCCAACAAATATCTTCAACATGTTAAGCCAACTTGCAATTATCGGGATTATGGCTGCGGGAATGACCTATGTCATGATTACAGGTGGACTCGACATGTCGGTGGGTGGAATTTATGCCGCGACAGCCGTTGTTGCAGCGAGTTTAGTAGATACGTCTTCCATTTTTGTAGCTGTATTAGTTGGATTATGTGTCGGTTTAATCTGCGGTTTAATTAATGGGGTACTCGTAACAACATTAAAGGTTCCACCGTTTGTTGCGACATTAGGAACTGGTTCAGTATTCACCGGATTTGCGTTAGTGTATTCCAATGCCCAACCATTTTTCGTGAAAAACCCGGATTATAAGTTTTTCGGTTCTCACTATATTGGCGCGATTCCGGTCTCTGTCATCATAATGTTCGCAATATTCATAATATTAGGAATTGCGTTAGCTTACACATTATACGGGAAATCCCTTTATGCCGTGGGTGGAAACAAAGAAGCTAGCCATCTTGCAGGATTGAAAACGAACAAATTAATTTTAAGTACGTACATGATTTCTGGTTTATGTGCTTCAATTAGTGGCATTATTTTATCTTCTCGTTTAGCACAAGGACAAGCCAATATTGGTGCTTCGATTACACTTGATGTCATTGCAGCGGTCGTAATTGGTGGAACATCGTTATCAGGTGGACAAGGTGCAATTTGGCGAACGTTTATTGGTGGCAGTATTTTAATCATGATTTCTAACGTATTAGATAGTCTTTCTATTAGTAGCTACTGGCAACAAATTTTCAAAGGGTCCATCATCATCATTGCAGTTATGATTGACTTTTATGGTAGAAATTATCTTCAAAATAAAGGGGAATCTTAATGAGATTACAAGACAAAGTAGCCATTATTACTGGTGCAGGCAATGGTCAAGGGTTAGCAGAAGCCAAATTATTTTTAGATGAAGGAGCAAAGGTAGTTGCAACCGACATTAACCTCGATAATTTAAAAGCATTAGAAAACCGATATAAAGAAAACGTCCTAATTCTTCATCATAATATTTCTAAAGAAGCAGATTGGGATACAGTGATTAACAAGACGGTCGAGCAATTCGGTCGCATTGACATTCTTGTAAACAATGCCGGGGTGCCATCACGTGCTTCCGTACAAGATGAAACATTAGAAGGTTGGAACTTCGTTATGGATATTAACTCAACAGGAACGTTCCTAGGGGTCCATAAATGTTCGAAAATCATGATGCAGCAAAAATCCGGTAGTATTGTGAACATTTCTTCGGTATATGGCATTATCGGGGAAAAAGGATATGCCTCATACCATGCATCGAAAGGTGCAATTCGCAGCTTAACTAAAGCCTCTGCACTTGACTTAGCAGAGTACGGTATTCGCGTTAACTCTGTCCATCCAGGTATGATCGAGACGGAAATGACAAGAGACTTATTTGAAGACGAAGAAAAATCGGTGTGGATGAAGGAAATTACCCCACTGCCGGTATTAGGAAAGCCAGAAGATATCGCGTATGGCGTGCTTTATTTAGCAAGTGATGAGGCGAAATTTGTTACCGGTAGTGAACTCGTAATTGATGGTGGATGGATTGCAAAATAAAAAACATATGGAGGTGGGAATGTATGGAACAAGTTGTTGTAATTACGGGTGCAGCGACAGGAATTGGTAAAGCTACAGTTAAAAAGTTTCATAGTGAAGGGTACACGATTATCGGTTGTGATATAAATGTGGAACAAGGTAGGCAATTGGAAACAGAATTTGGTAAAAAGGTCATTTTCTTCGAATTAGACGTTACTAAAGAAATAATGTGGGAAAATTTAAAAAATTATATAATAGAGAAAAATTATTCTATTAAAGCGTTATTTAACAATGCTGGAATTTTTATTATGAATAGTTTAGAAGGTACAACCGAGGACGAGTACAATCAAATGTTTGATATTAATGTGAAGGGATGCTTTTTCGGTCTAAAATACATTGCCCCAATTCTTTATCAACAACAAGGCGGTTCTATTATTAATGCCTCTTCCAATGCGGCTTTATTTGGCGCAAAAGGGTTAGGGATTTATGGTGCGACAAAAGGAGCAGTACGAACACTGACAAAAAACGCTGCGATGGAATACGCACCGTACGTTCGAGTAAACTCCATCCACCCAGGATACATTCACACGCAAATGATTGAATATGCGGCCAAAGTATCCAATAAAGAGCCGATTGATCAAGCAAAATTTGTGCCGTTAAAACGCTTGGGGAATACAGAAGAAATTGCAGAATTAGTTTATTACTTAAGTAGCGACAAAGCATCCTATATTACAGGAAGTGAACTAGTTATCGATGGTGGTGTAGCAGCTGGTCAATCAATTTGGGAAGAAGAGGAATAAAAGAATACAAGGTGGTGGGACTATTTATTATTTACCTATTAAATATAAATATATCATCCTAACCACCTGCGTTTTTATCATACCGTATATTATTTTAATGTACGGTTATATTGTTCAAACTGAAAACCAACAAGAGAAAACTTACATTAAAAGTAAGTTAGAAACTTTAAAGAAGACCGACTACCTTTACTCGAGTTTATCAAACGAAAATGTAAACAAAGTGGTCTTTCATGAGTTGTTAATTTCTAGTTTAGATGGTTATGCAGACATCATTGTTTTGGATGAAAGTAAACAACATGTGTTATTTACAAATAACAATCATATTGTCACAAAACCAAAGTATTTTCGTGCATTAGAGGAATCTCCATATAAGGCGTATGAAATCGAGTATCTGAAAGTGAAGCGGATATTGATGTATTCCTACGATGAGTATACAAAAAAGTACTATATTATTATCGAACCAACAAAAAACGCCTTTGATGAGATTAAACGAAACTCTCAAAACATGCTGATGATTATCTCATTATCCATTGCTTTATTTTTAGTTATCATCTATATTTATTCGAATAAAATCAGTTCAACCTTATATACCTTAACGGATATGATTAAAAACTATCGAAGTCAAAACACATTGCCACAATCCTATATTCAGTCAAACAAAAAATTTTATGACGAACTGTATAAAATTGAAAATGAAATCTATGAAACAGTTAATTATTTAATAGAAAGAGAAAATAAACAAACTCAAGCGTTTTATAAATCCCAGTTAGAAAATTTACAAAATCAAATCAATCCACATTTTTTATATAACACACTTGAAAATATTAACCAACTTGCGATGATGAATGATATAGAAGTTATATCAAACTTAAGTAGAGGGTTAGCTAACTTATTTCGTTATAATACGGAAGACCGAAACCCTATTACTACAGTGAATAAAGAACTTTATATTATTTCGGAATACATCAAAATTATGAAAGTTCGATTTTCGAGTATTGATTACCATGTCCATATACAGGATGACAATTTGCTTGAGTCAGAAATGCTGAAGTTTACATTGCAGCCCATTGTTGAAAATATTTTCAAACATCAATCAATCCGAGAACATTTTGAAATCAATATTGATATTTATGCACGAGATACCTATCGAATCATTGAAATATACACGAACCAGTCCGTTGATGTGGAGATTGATTTAAATAAAGTGAATCATTTCGTTAATTATGGAAGAGAAGACGGATCTGGCATCGGTTTATATAACGTGAACAAACGAATTCAGCTGCATTATGGAGACGATTATGGCGTCTATTTGAAGTTGCGAGAAAATGGAATCCTTGTAAGTACCGTATCATTGCCGCTTTAGTTGAACGACACTTCAAGACATAAAGGGGTGAAAACGTATGATGAATCTATTTATCCTAGAAGACGAGACTTTTATTCGGGATGGTTTAGAATATTATTTTAAAAAGAACTTCAAAGAATTATTGAATATTATTTCTTTTTCCAATGGAGAAGAATTAATGAGTACATCAAATGAGTTGGTGCCTGATATCATCATATCTGATATTAACCTTCCTGGTATTAATGGTATTGAAACTATCCGTTCATTGCAGGAACAATACGACTTTAAAGCAATCTTTCTTTCTGGTTATAATGACTATCATTATTTACGTTCGGCCATCCATTTAGGTGTAGAAGATTATCTATTAAAACCCGTAGATTACGTTTCATTAAAAAAACTCGTTTTATCGTATATTGATGATAAACAGAGTAATTTATATGAGAAAAATAAACGCTTTTTAATGAATATGATTAATAACAATCCGTTAAATGAGGACGTAGCACAACAGGTAAAGAAGTTGGAGTATGACTATTTTCACGTGTCTCTCAGCACCTTTTATGACGGGTCAAAGGTTCCTAGTAACGGTGTTGCGTACACTATCCCTTTATTTGATGAAGAAATTATCGTCGTCAATGCGATGAGCAAAGTTAAATGTACGTGTAAATACTGCTTTTCCTTTAATGAAGAGGAAATGGAGCATTTATCGAAATATGTGAAGGATTTACTATTATTAAAAGATATCCATATGAAACAAAAAGAGCTTTATTATCAATTTAATGATTTCTTTATTAACTTTAATAATCCGAACGAAATGAAGGATTTACTTTTGAAATTAGAACAAGCGACGACGATCAAACAAAAATCTGATATCATTCTTGTTTTTCTTATTCAATATATGAGTAATTTCAAAGACTTGAGCAATTTCGATTTGTTGAAAAAAATTGCGAATCTCACTACACAAAATTATTTGACCAATGAAGATATCGACACAATCATCGCTAATTATATAAAGCCACTAATTTTAAACCTAACAAAAGACTCTTCTTCTGAGAGTTTGTTTACAAAAGAGGTCATTCAATATATTGATACGAACTATAAAGATCCGGCACTAGACTTGAATTCTTTATCTTCTATTTTCAATAAAAGTAGTGCAAACCTCAGTATTATTATCAAAAAAGCACTACAAAAAAACTTTACCGTCTATTTAAATGAACTGCGAATCGAAAAAGCCAAGCAATTGCTTGTGGATACAAAAATTAGAATCAATGATGTTAGTCGTGAAGTAGGCTACAACAACGAGGAATACTTCACCAAAGTGTTTAAAAAATATACCGGTGTTACCCCGCTAAAGTTTCGTAATTTGCATACCCCCTAATATAGATTGGAGCGTCATTCATGGCGCTCCCTTTTTTATGTATAGACGGTTTTTTTCTTTTCTCTATTCACCGTTTAATGATGGTAAACATGCTGATTGAATATCTAAATTTGCTGTAGGATGTGCGACCTAATTGATTCCCCCTTACAACAAAACCTTCAAAAGTTGATAATGTACGACTTACAGTATTTGGCATAGACAAGTCCCCTCACTTGTTTTTATTTTTAATCAAGCAAGTTGTATGCCAAAGTCTGAATTTTTTGATAAAAAAGCTTTAATAAATTTATTTTTACGAATATAATGGTTATGGCAAACTAAAAATGTACCATTCGGACATTAATTTATGCATGAAAAAACCACTTGTCAACATTATCCAATAAAGTTACACTCCTCGTTGGACCAACAACGTTTAACAGGAGGTAATATAGGAGATGTTGCAAGTGGTAGAAATTAATTATATCAGACATGAAGTTAATCATAAAGGGCGTTCCTACAAGGAAGTTGCAGAAAGCGTAAATCATGATCAACGTACAGTTAAAAAGTACGCTGATTTAGAAGAGTTTCCACAAAAGTTAAAGCAAAAACGCAAATCGCCCGTATTAGATGCCGTAAAACCGATCTTAAATAGTTGGCTTGAAGAAGATTTAAAAATGAAAAAGAAGTTCCAGCGTACTGCAAAACGCATGTATACGCAGTTAGTTGAGGAACATGGATTTAAAGGTTCAGCAAGAACTGTAAGACGTTATGTTAGCTCGCGAAAAGAAGAGTTAAAGAAAGAAGCAGAAAGTGCTGTACTTCCATTAGAGGCGCATAAAGGTACTGCACAAGTTGATTTTGGGAAAGCCCCTTTTAAATATGCAGGGGAAATAATAGATTTACCATTTTTAGTAATGTCTTTTCCTTATTCAAATACATTCTACTTTCAGGTATTTCCATCCGAAAATACAGAATGTCTATTAGAAGGTCTGCAACGTATATTTAAACGGTTAGGTAGCGTACCTAAAACAATTCGTTTTGACAATCTTTCACCTGCGGTTAAAAAGATTCACGCAAAGGGAGAGCGTGAGTTAACGGACATGTTCGAACGTTTTGTTTTACATTATGGATTCGAATATGAATTCTGTAATCCTGGCAAGGGAAATGAAAAAGGACACGTTGAAAACATGGTGAAGTATTCACGAAACAACTATTTATTACCTGCGCTATCGCTTACAGATTTAAATGAATTGAATGAGCAATTATGGGAAAAGGCTGAGAAAGACTGGGAACGGATTCACTATGAAAAGAAGCGAAAGCAGTCTGAACTTCATTTAGAGTCCGTCGCAAAACATTTAGTTTTACCAGAAAAGGAGTTTAATTGCGCTCGTATCATGACTGCGAAAGCAGACAAATCTGGATTTGTGCACATCGATTCAAAACTTTATTCTACTTCACCGCGTTTTGCGCAAAAGAAAGTGTTCGTAGAAGTTCTGTATGATGAAATTCGGATTTTAAACGAAAACTATGAATGCATTGTAAAGCATCCGAGATTGTATGGCAATCAGGCCAAATCTATGGTTTGGCAACCTTATTTAAAATTATTGGCACAACGGCCAAAAGCAATTAAATATTCGGGTGTATATGATCATTTACCATCAGAATGGCAAGCCTATTTAAAAGCCTCTACGGAAGATGAGCAAAAGGCAGCACTATCACTTTTAGCAGAATTAATGACCGTAGCTACATTTGGTCAACTAAACGAAGCGTTGATGACCGCATCTAGTAATGGGCATCCTTCGGCTGAACAAATTAGGCAGGCTTTTAATGCACAAAAATTCAATCAGCAGCTCTATCAGGACATTCAAACCTCTGAGGAAATCCCTAAACTGCCAGAAGTGACTAGAGGTTCAAGTCACTATGATGATCTTTTTAAAATGGAGGAGAAATCATGACGCAGCTACTAGAGGATTGTGCAAAACGTTTGAAATTAAGTCAGTTACGTTCACATATTGCGGAATTAACCGCTGATCAAATTCAGTTTCTAGAGCAGCTCTTTACACGAGAAATTGAGCATCGTGAAGCAACAAAACTGAATTTATTATTAAAGCAGGCGCAGTTGCCTCAAAGTGGTCATGAGCCGTTTAATTGGCAGCATGTGCAACTAGCCAAAACATTATCGAAAGAGGATTTATGGGATGGACAGTTTATCTCTGAAAAGGAGAATCTTATTCTTTACGGTGGTGTAGGCACTGGAAAAACTTACTTAAGTCGTTGCATTGCATTAAATGCCATTACTAAGTTTGGTCATAAAGTACGCTTTTACACAATTGCAGGACTCGTTAATCAACTGATTGATGCGAATCAAAAAGGGCAGCTGAATAAATTAATGAACCAAATTGATAAATTAGACCTCCTTATTCTTGATGAGCTAGGCTATATTCCGTTAGGAAAAGAAGGGGCAGAGCTTCTCTTTCAAGTGATTTCGATGTGTTATGAAAAGCGTAGCGTCATTATTACGACGAACCTTCAATTTGGACAATGGAATCATGTATTTGGGAATCAAATTTTAACAGAGGCGGTAATCGATCGCTTAATCCATCATTCACATTTAATCATCTTTACTGGAGAAAGCTATCGATACCGTAATTCTAGTATTCGAAAATAAGTAAAAATAGTGTTGGCAAGTGGTCGCAAAATTAATGACCATTTATTACATTTTTTGATTGCCAAATGCAATATAATGAAAACAGGGGAAAAGAGAGAGAAATTTTGTTTAAACGGGGGGATACAATGAATTTTGATTTAATCATGTCGCAGCAATTGTCACAAACACTGACGACAGAACTTATTCAGCACTTAGAGGTTTTACAGTTTTCGGAAGAGGAATTAAAAAGCTATATTTATGAAAAAGCTAGTGAAAATCCGTTCATTAATGTGCTTGATCATGATATCCAATCAATGAAAAATGTGATGGACTATTCGTTATATCAATTTTCGGACTCAACGAAAAAGCTAAATAACGAGACGTATTCGTTTCTTCAGACGAATATTACGCATAAAGAACCAGTGGAAAAAGCTTTATTAGAGCAAATTCCGCTACATCAAGATTTGAATGAATTAGACCGGAAAATATTAAAATATTTAATCTACCATCTAGATGATTACTATTTTTTAAAGATTGATCTTGAAAGCGTTATCAACCGTTTTAACGTGGAAGCTTCATATATTGAAAGTTTGATAGACCTTCTACAAACTTTTGAACCAATTGGAGTAGGTGCTCGCGATTTTACGGAATATTTATTAATCAAAATCGCCAATGATCCATTTGCGCCAGAGCTGGCAACCGCTTTTGTACAAGATCATTTAGAATTGGTGGCAAACTATTCCATTAAAGCGTTAAGTAAAACGTATAAAGTTTCTACAAAAGAAGCGAAAGAGGCAGTGGACTACATTCGAAATTTAAAACCACCGATGTCGCAATGTACAGATATTCGAGATGAGTTTATCGTGGCGGATGTGGAAGTGAAAAAAGTACAGGGTGAATGGGTGATAGACGTTTTGAATCCGAACCGCCCTAAAATTGAAATGAATGAAGAGTATGTTGCATTATTGAAAGACAATATGGAACACCAAGATTACTATAAAAAATGTTTAAAAGATTACATGTTATTAACGCAAGGAATTAACCAACGTGATAAAACGATTTATAGTGTGTCGAGGGTGTTATTAAACTTACAACCTGCCTTTTTCGAATCGGGGATAGCAGCTTTAGCGCCTCTCACATTAAAAGAAGTTGCATCAGTATTAGAAGTGCATGAATCGACCATTAGTCGTGCAATTCGTAATAAATACATTCGAACACCGCATGGAATTTTTGCTTTCCGCAACTTATTTACAAGAGGGATTTCAAATACTTCTGGAAAAATGGATTCAGTTCAATATATTAAAAAGCGCATTCAAGAGCTGGTGGCGAGTGAGGATAAAAGTAAGCCTTATTCTGATCAGCAAATTACCAACGAATTAGTGAGTGAAGGAATCCAAATTTCAAGACGTACTGTGGCAAAATACCGAGAAGAATTAAATATTTTAAGCTCTAGTAAGCGTTTATATGCATAGAAATAGTTACATAAAAAGTGCATTCAAAAACAAGTAAAATTTTTGAATGTACTTTTTTACTGAAAGCTACTAACTATTTGCTTCCGGTTCTGTTTCTGTTTCCTTTTTTAAATAAGTAATCATTTCGGCATTAAGGCTTTTCTTCGCTGTCCTCAAATCCGCTCGTTGTTGTGCTCGTTCAAATAAATAGTGTTCTTCTTTTGTTTCTGGAATGATTTTCGGTACCTTCGTCGGCTTACCGTTTTCATTCAACGCAACAAACGTAAAGAAGGCGATGGACGTAAGACGTTTTTCACCAGTTCTTAAATTTTCCGCATGGACTTTAATACAAACTTCCATTGAGCTATTCCCAGTCCAAATGACAAAGGATTCGAAACAAACGTAATCCGTTGGGTGAATCGGTTTTAAAAATTCAACGGCATCGGTGGAGACTGTTACACACTCGCATCGACTATGTTTAGCGGCAGAGATGGAGGCAACTTGGTCCATATCACTTAATAACCGTCCACCGAAAAGAGTATTATGATTGTTAAAATCATTGGGAAATACGCGACTTGCTCGAAAAACACGAGAAGCATCACAATTTTTTTCCTTCAACATATATATCACCGTCCGTTAATAGTCTCTTCGTTCTTTTTAAAAATTCCCTCATCTCAAAATAGATGAGGGAATTTTTAAAAAAAGGGGAGGATCAAAAAAGCACGGGGGCGCACTGTAATTGATCCTTTTGAAATTGTTCATGCCTAACCATTTTTTAATAGGTTCAGTGCACACATGGATTTGTTCTACTTGGTACTCTATGCCCTTTAATAAACGCTACTAGATGATCTCCAAGTAAAGGGGAAGAATACTTTCTAATAGTTGTGGAGATATTAGAAAACTTTACTGGAGACGCTATTACTTTGAAGTTAGAGTCCAGTTATTGTCGAACATTAATCCTTGTATAGCAGTTGTAGTAGTAAGGATACATCTTCTTTTTGTACAATACTACCTTTTTCGAAATTTTACGAAAGTTATAGTTTTTGGAATTCTTCAAAGTAAAAGGAGACAACTCGATCCAGGTCATCTCCTTTATGGGCGAAATGGGAGCAGATCCATTTCACTCTTAACGTACTAAGTGCGATTTTTCTTTAAGGTTCAATGTTTCATTGACTGGCCAAGCATTTTGTAGAAAATCATTAAATGTTTGGATGTTTGGTTCTTCTGAGCGAACTTTTAAATTAATTGCCGAGGTAACAATTGAATCTGATACTTCTTGAAGAATGGTAATCGAGCCATTCTTTAATTCATTTTTCACGGCATTTTGACCTAAGATGGCATAGCCTATGCCGTTTAATACAGCCATCTTAATGTTTTCATCACTTCCTCCAACCATGATTGTAGACTTTGGTTGGAAGTTCGCTTCTTTAAAAAACTGTTCTACGATATGACTGAAGCTGCAGTGATGATCGTAAGAGATAAAGGTATTTTCTTCTAAAATACTTTGTAAGCTTTTTTCTTTACTTATTTTTGAAGAAACAACGAGTAGTGCTTGTTCCTCTTCTAAAAAGGTATTGTTCATATCGTAATCATTACAAGCATTTGCGATGATCGCGATATCCGCTACACCGTTTCGTACACTCTGTATCGCATGTGCGCTATTTAGTGGTAAGAGGTTAACTTTCACATCTGGATAGATTTCCATATATGTGTTTATAAGGGTTGGAAGGTGCTGTGAACAGTAGTATTCCGATGCCGCAATGGTCAGAATACCAGATGGTCCACGCAATTCTTCCATCTCTTTTTCAATCTCTTCAATAAATATAAACAAGCGGTCAACGTGGTTTTTAAGTTTTTTCCCAGCTGCTGTTAGAAGCGTGGTTTTACCAACTCTCGTTAATAACCGATGATTTAATTCTTTCTCTAAAGCTTGTAGCTGTAGAGTAATAGTAGGTTGTGTATAGCCTAACTTTTTTGCAGCTTTTGTTATGTTTAATTCTTCTGCAACCACTTGAAAAGTCTTTAAGTTTCTAAGTTCCATCCAATCACCGTTTCACTTTACTCCCGTGACATACATATGGGAAGTTTATAATAGATAATAATTTCCTCTATTATAAAACAATCCGCATGATACTGCTATTTGTACCTTGGTGTGAGATGGTTAAAGGCTTTCGTTACGATAGAGCATATTCTTTTTTCTGCTTTAGAGGGTTTGCTAATAACTTTTCTCCGAATAATGATCCCATAAGAGCGACTGCAACTTGCGCTGTCTTATTCTTTTCATCCAGGATAGGGTTTACTTCTACAAACTCTGCAGATGTAATGATTCCTGCGTCAGCTAACATCTCCATGGCAAGATGACTTTCACGGTAACTAATACCACCGATTACAGGAGTCCCTACGCCAGGGCATTCAAGGGGATCAAGTCCATCTAAATCCAGTGATAAGTGAACACCATCTGTACCTTTTAAATATTCAATGGTTTCTTCCATCACTTTCGTCATGCCTAATTTATCAATTTCATGCATTGTGTACACTTTAATTCCTAGTTCGTTGATTAGCTTCTGTTCGCCTTCATCAAGATCGCGAGCACCGATAATGACAATGTTTTCAGGTTTTACTTTAGGTGCATATTCGCCGATGTTTGTTAATGAAGGATGGCCATATCCTAAGCTAGCTGCTAGTGGCATGCCATGAATATTCCCTGATGGAGAAGTTTCCTCTGTATTTAAATCACCATGAGCATCGTACCAAATAACACCTAGATTGTTAAAGTGTTTGGATACTCCAGCTAATGTTCCAATCGCAATACTATGGTCTCCTCCAAAAATTAAAGGGAATTGTTTCTCGCTAATGATACTATCTACTTGTTTAGATAATTCCAAGCTAGCTTGTACGACCCCTTCTAAGTTTTTCAGATTATGATTCTTTGAAACTTCCTTTTCTGGAGGTGCGATTGTAATGTCACCAAGATCCGTTACAGAATGACCGATACGTTCTAGACGTTCTACAACGCCAGCGTAGCGAATAGCACTCGGCCCCATATCTACTCCTCTTCTTGATTGACCTAAATCCATTGGTACTCCTAAAATTGAAATGTCTTTTTTCATGATGTCTTTATTCATGTCCCATACCCCCACAAGTCAATATGAGAACATACTAATATTTTTTTGGTGTCTGAATCAACCTGACATGAAATTGTTATATTTATGCGTAAAATCGCTGTTTAATGATTCGAAAAAGCTACAAAATGTAGAAAATGTCGTATTTTTATACAAAAATTACTGAAAAAAAGCTAAATTATGCCTCTTTTTTAGCATTATTTAACAATAAAAATTTCTTATAGTTGATGTTTGACCAATTTTTTAAATTGTAGGAAAATTCACTCAATGTTTAAGCGAAATGGGGATGAGTTAAATGATTGAGTGGGCAACTATTCAAGAAGAGGGGTTATTAGCGCCAACCATGGCAAAGGATTTTCCTAACCTGCCAGTGGTAAAAGCAGAGGGGTTATTTTATTTCGGAGCGGATGGCAAAAAGTATTTAGATTTTACATCGGGCATTGCGACTGAAAATACGGGACATAGACATCCGAAAGTAATAAAGGCGATAAAAGACCAAGTGGACCATTTAGTACACGGTCCTATCGGCATCATTAACTATGAATCTATAACTTTACTAGCGAAAAAGTTGAAAGCTGTTTTACCAGAGCCATTAGATTGCTTTTTCTTTGGAAATAGCGGTGCTGAAGCGATTGAAGGAGCTGTGAAATTAGCTAGACATGTAACGAAACGACCATATATAGTTTCCTTCCTTGGAGGATTTCATGGGCGAACAATGGGGGCACTAAGTCTTACAACATCAAAGAGCAAATACAGAAAGAACTTACCAGTAGGTGCAAATATGACGTATCAATTACCGTATGCTCAGATAACAGAAACGCCAGAGGGTTTTAGCCATGATGAGTACTGGTCTGCACATGTGGAAGAGGATTTTGAACGATTATTTAATCACCAGGTATCGCCAGATGAGGTTGCAGCTGTTATTCTAGAACCTGTGCTAGGAGAAGGTGGTTATGTAATCCCACCAAAAGCATGGTTGCAAAAGATACGAGAAATCTGTAATCAACATGGAATTCTATTAATTTTTGATGAGGTTCAAACGGGATTTGGTCGAACAGGAGATTGGTTTGCGGCCAATCGATTCGGTGTGACGCCTGACATTATAGCGATTGCAAAAGGCATTGCGAGTGGCTTACCACTGAGCGCAACTGTTGCATCACGTGCGTTAATGGAGCAATGGACAATTGGAAGTCACAGCACAACATTTGGTGGAAATCCAGTAGCTTGTGCAGCCGCATGTGCAACCCTTGATGTTCTAAGAGAAGAAGGTTTAGTCGAAAACGCAAAAATATTAGGTGACTATGCATTAAAAAAATTAATAGATTTAAAGGAAAAACACCCTGTTATCGGCAACGTAAGAGGAATTGGCTTGATGTTAGGAATTGAAGTCATTCATCCTGAAACGAGAAAACCAAATGGTGAAGGGCTTATGAAAATTTTAGAGAAGTGTTTGGATAAGGGCGTAATCTTCTACCTAAGTGGGAATAAAGGGGAAGTAATTCGCATGATGCCTCCATTGAATGTTGATAAAGAACATCTAGATTTCGGGTTAGCTTTACTAGATGAAGCGATTACCGAGTACGAATTAGAATATTCTGGGGGTGAATAGATGGGAGCTTTAGATACTGTAGTTCTTCTTGCATACTTTGGTGTCTTAATTATTGTCGGAATAATTGGAATTAAGAAGGCGAAATCTGAAAAAGATTTTGTCCTTGCAGGTAGTCGGTTAGGATATTTTACACACGTTGGCTGTTTAGCAGCTGTCATTATTGGTGGTGCTGCAACGATGGGTACAACAACGTTAGGTTACGACTTCGGAATTTCTGGTTTTTGGTTTGTATCAATGATGGGGCTAGGGATTGCGGCTCTAGGTCTGTTTGTTGTGAATAAAATTGGCGGTTATGAGGTCTTTACCATCAGTCAATTACTTGGCAAACGTTTTGGAGAAGAAACTCAGCTCATTAGTGCGATTGTGACAGCGATTTATACGCTGATGATTGTCGTAACACAAGTAATTGGGATGGGGAACGTGATTCACGTGCTACTCGGTTGGCCAGTGGTTACATCTATGATTATTGGTGGAAGTATTGTTCTTTTCTATACGATTTTAGGTGGTATGTGGAGTATTACGTTAACGGATATTATTCAATTTGTCGTGATGACAGTCGGTGTATTCTTTATTATGTTACCGTATAGTGTGGATAGCGTTGGTGGTTTAGCCGCATTATTTACAAGTGTTCCGGAAACACATCATAGTGTCACAAATATAGGTTGGGATCGCATCTTCCAATACTTTTTACTATACTTCTTCGGTTTAATGGTTTCTCAAGACATTTGGCAACGGGTATTTACAGCTAAAAGCACAAAGGTTGCGAAAAGCAGTGCCATCTCAGCAGGGGTTTATAGTGCTTTCTATGCTATAGCGCTAAGTTTAGTCGGAATGTGTGCACTCGTATTACTTCCAAACTTAGATAGTTCTCAAACGGCATTTACGAGTCTTGCATTAGAGATTCTGCCACCAGGTTTATTAGGTTTAGTACTTGCTAGCGTATGTTCAGCACTGATGTCAAATGCATCAGGTGCAATTTTCGCTTCTGCAACCCTCATCACAAACGACCTAATCAAGGTATACGTGAAAAAGGATATGACGGATAAAGAAGTGATAAAAACATCACGACTCGTTATTCTTGGGTTAGGCGTACTAGCAATTGTGTTCTCCATGTGGATTCAAAACATTCTAGTTGCATTAGATATGGCCTATGCAATTTTATCAGGAGCAATTTTTGTTCCTCTAATTATCGGTCTGTACTGGAAGCGTGTCACAACAAAAGCCGCTTTCTATTCGATTATTGCTAGCTCCATCGTGATCTTTTCGACATTCGTAATTTATGGAATTACATCTACACTGCCAATCATTTTCGGTTTAATTACAGGAGTCATTGTCATTGTGGGTATCACACTGTTGGTTCCATCTAGTAATCTAGGACTGAACAATAAAGCGAGCAACTCATAGAATAAAATAAGACACTCCATATTCGAAAATGGAGTGTCTTTTACCTTTTAAGCTTTAATCGCTAAATTCCAATAAGCAGATTGAACTTCTTTTACCTTATTAACATAATCCTTTTGAATATCGAATAATTCATCGGTTGGAAGTTCCGTTAATGCTTTTGCGAATGGATCTTCAACATCTGTACGAATACCACTTAATTCTTCAACGATTGCTAAAGAACAGAATGGTACATAAGCAGCACTATAACCGCCTTCATGACAAGCCACAAGCTTACCACCACAGTGTTTATCCGCTAAATCTAGCATAAAACGTGTCATTTGACGGAATCCTTCTGCCGTTACCATCATTCGTGCAAGTGGGTCAAACATCCCTGGATCTTGCCCTGCAGAGATGAGGATGAGTTCTGGTTTAAATTGATCAGCAATTGGTCCAACAATTTCTTCTAATGCGTGTAGGTAGCCCGCATTTCCAGTTCCAGCAGGTAGTGGGATATTCACTGTACGGCCAAGACCATCACCTTTACCGATATCCTCTACATTTCCACGTCCAGGTGGGAAATTACGCTCTTGATGAAGAGAAATAAATAATACATTTGGATCCTCGTAGAAAGCAGACTCTGTTCCGTTACCATGATGAACATCCCAATCAAGAATCAATACTCTTTCTAGGCCAAGGACATTACGTGCGTATTTTGCAGCAATGGCAACGTTATTAAATAAACAGAAGCCCATTCCTAAATCCGCTTCCGCATGATGTCCAGGAGGACGTGTTAAAGCATACGCGTTATCCACGTCACCGTTAACGACCGCTTCAACGGCTGTAATCGCGCCACCTGCAGATAATAAGGCAATTTCGTAGGATCCTTTACCGACAAGGGCTAATTCACCTGCATCACCAAATCCAGCATCACTTAATTCTTTAACCTTATTAATATAATTCTCAGTATGATAGAACTTTATCTCATCCACTGTCGCAGCTCGTGGTTTGATTTGAGTTAATTGGTCCATTAATCCACTTACTTCAAGTAAATTTTTAAAGCGTCGTTTTGTTGCAGGATTTTCTGAATGTACATCTGTTTCAATGTAACCACCAGGCGGCATGAATAAAGCACCGTTCCCCGTATCGTGCCAGAAATACTTTTCATCACAAATAAAACCTGTTTTCTTCATATAATCCCTCCATCAATGCTGTTTGTTTACCACTAATCTAATTAAAATATATTTTTCAGCATCTTCCTATTACCTACCTGGGTGATTTTATAGAAAATTCTTAATTTTGAAGTATACTAAACTGTGAAGTAGATATAAGGAGGAAATCTATGAATAGTTACGGTTTGAAACCTGAAGAATATGAGAAAATTATTCACTTTTCAGCCCAAATTGCGTACCCAGTAGAAGATACACGGTTGCACATCCAACGAAAACTAGCTGATATGTTTGGATACGATCAAACGATTTTCTGGTATGCAGATGATCATGGAAACTTAACAGACCCTATTAATTACAAGGTGAGTGATAAAGCATTAACAGAATATCTAACGAAATATCACCATTATGACTTATTACATCCTTCTAAAAATGTACGTCTATTTCGTGAGAAAAAAGCTATTCGACTAGATGACCTAGTTCCTCCAATGGAAACGGAAAAACTTCCATTTCACTCGTATTTAAAAGAACATGGATACCATGATGAAATGGTTGTAGCACTAATCCATCAAGAAAAGATTGTCGGCGTCATTGGGATGGCGCAAAAGAAAGATTTATATAAATTTACACAAAAAGATTCCTATAAGCTTCAACTCTTATCAGATGTCATTGCATCGGTTATCCTGCATCAAGCAAAAGATAAAGGGTGTTTATTATCAAATCGTGAAATGGATGTCGTAGAACTGGTCAAAAAAGGCATGACCAACCAAGCAATCGCAAACTCCTTGCACATTTCGGTAAACACCGTAAAAAAGCACCTACAGAACATCTATGAAAAATACAACGTTCAAAATCGAACTCAGTTGGTGCAAAGAATTTAAATCTCCTAATAAATAATTAAAAGAGATAGCCACTCAAGGACTATCTCTTTTAATTATTTATTTTCATTCATAAACGATTCCACCATAAACTCAAATTGTCTTCGTTGACGATCCGTGAGCTCATTTTGTAAATAGCTATCAATTAACTTTTGTAGAATCGCATATGTTTTAGTTTCATCTATGAACGAACCAAGTAAATTAATTTGCGTATGTATTACGGTAGGCACTTTAATACTTTTGTTACTATTATTTTTGCCAATATTCGTCACAGATTTAGTTGATTTCTCAGTCTTTGGTACTTCAACATTGGATATAGGCTGCTTTGCAATATTTGCTGTGTTATTTTTAGCAATATCAGTTTGAGTTGTTTGTTTTGGTTCCGAATAACTAAAATCTGTTTGTTGTGTTTTCTTTACTGGGGCTGGGGGTGGCATTAAAGGTTTTTTCTTTTTAATCAACCCACTCATATTTACCAGCCTCCTCGAAATGCTGTAACTTTTCAAGCATTTCATCTACTACATCCATAAACACTTTATGTGCTTTCTTATCGTGTTGGTCAATATCTGTGATACCTGTAATGTCCCATGCTTTCAAACGTTCTAAATGCTTCACGACATTTTCCATTACGTTTTCATCACCAAACATTTCTTTGGCACGTTCTATAGTGGACATATCAACGCGACCACCTGGACGAAGCAGTACTGGTAGCACACCAACAACTTGTATATCTGCATCATAATTGTCTGCCATAAATTGAAGATACTTTACATAGGTTTCAGCACCCTCAAGCGATAATTCTTGTGCTTGTAAAATGATTAATACGTAATCAGCAGCCATCATAGCGTTATCGGAAAAGTCACTAATTGTAGGAGGTACATCAATGAAAATATAATCATAATCATCTCGAATTGGATCGAGTAATTTTTTTAAATATGTAACTTGATCGATTTCTTCTGTAAAATGAGAATATAAAAACTTTGGTAAATTTTTAAATGACACTTGTGCAGGAATCATATGTAAATTTTCGGTTACAGGCACAATACATTCTTTTAACGACCCATTTTTAAAACCATCAAAGATACTCGTATTAATTTCAGTTACCCCTGTCGAACGAGCAATTAATGTACTAGCATTACCTTGTGGGTCCATATCTACTATAAGAACTTTCTTATTAAGTTCAAATGCAAGTTCCCAAGACGCCATCACGGAGACTTTTGTTTTGCCTACGCCACCTTTAAAGTTACCTACTACAATTGTTATTGCCATTTTAATGCCCCCTATCTATCTATAATCTCAGATTCTATTAATAAAAGTATACTAAACAATATTCTACCTTTCAAATATCTACTTATCAAATTTCTACTTTTGCAAATAAGTTAGTTCTAATATAAGAATTTTCGGACAAAACAAAATTTGTAACAAAAATGTAATATTTCGCTAACTTTCTCACAAAAGTGGAAATACACAAATTTCTACTTTTGTGAGAAACACTAACTTAATTTCAAAAGTAGAAATTTCTACTTTTCAAAGGTGGAAATTTGTGAGGAAGTTAGGAGAAGTCTTGAGTAGCATAGTATTTCGAGAGGACCTGAATATAAAAAAAAGAAAACTTTCTCACAAAAGTGGAAATACACAAATTTCTACTTTTGCGAGAAACACTAACTTTCTCACAAAAGTAGAAATTTCCACCTACGCGAGAAAGCTAGTGGAAATCTAGCTTTTCCCATAGTTTACAAGCTTTTATTTTTATGGTTTATTAGTTTTAAATAAATTTCCAGGCAAATGAAAAAAGCCATTCCTTATAGTCTTTGGCCGGACTGGAATGACTTTACCTCGTTTGCCTAACAATCAATTGAATACTCAACTGAATGTCAGTGGCATATTGTTATAACCGTTGTGCTGGTAACACAATTGGTTATATATATCATATATGATACTGAATGACTAGATTATAACAATTTCCATTTAAATTTTCAATAAAATCTATTGAAAATTCTTTTCATGCTGCTGACATTTACCCAAAAACTATTAGAGGTGATATCAGTGGCTATTTTTGTGTCTACTAATCTACTACTAGATATTTTTAATGCTGTCCTCCATGAAGGATTAACTACATATAAACCAAAACACTCCAAAGCTTCTCTACCAGCACGTGTAAAGGCTGCTAAAGTGGATAAGCGCCATAAAAAAGGGGCTATCTTTGTTGTGCGCTCCAAAGCAGACTTTACATCTAACGGTGTAAAAGGCTATATCGTTACGTCCAAAGAAACGCTTCTAGAAGACGCTGAAGGGCTTACTCACTTCACGCCAAACGTTTACCGTGAGTTCGGTTATACTGATGAAAAGCGCACGAAAATTCGTGGATTTGAAGAGAAGAATCTTCTTCAAATCAATACTTTCGTTGTTGATATCGATACAAAACGTCACAGCGTGCAAGACATCCTTTTAGCATGCATGGATGAAAGCATCGGCACGCCTACATTAATCATAGAATCTGATCGTGGCTATCAAGTGTATTTCGTGCTTTCAGAGCCGTTATTTATCTCCAATAAACAAAACTACCGTGGCTTAACTGTCGCAAAACGCATTTCCGATAACTTAAAACGTAGCTTAAAGTCTGTGGATGCGGATATTTTCTGCAATGACTTTGGTTTCTTCCGTATTCCCAAACAAGACAACATCGTTTGGCATCAATTAGATCAAACATATACAATGGCACAATTAATCGAATGGTCCCGCCGTCAAGACGACGACATCGAGCGACCTTTATTTGTGGTGCCTTCTAACTTCACAAAGGATTCTGTTGTACACTCTGAATGGTTTACAAAGCTTATTCACGCAGTAGATATTAAAGGTGAAAAGGGTCAACTAGGGCGAAATAACGCCATGTTTACCCTTGCTTTAGTGTGCTTTTCTGAAGGATGGGAGAAAGAGCGTACGTTCAACTTTATCGATGAATACAATACAAATTTATGCTACCCTCTTTCACTAATAGAGATTGAAACGATTTTAGATTCTGCTTACTCAGGAAAATATAAAGGCGCAAGCAAACAATACATAGAGGAATTATTAGCTCAATATGTTGCTGGAGGGTCATCTGTACCAGTTCGTTTAGGATATAAAGGGGTTTGGTACAAATTCAAAAAGGAACGCAAAGATCGCGTTCGCAGTCATTATGAAGAATGGGAGCAAGATATCATTCAATACATTTCGGCTGAAAAATCAAATTCCGAAATGTTTCTTTGGCGTTCCCAAAAAGAGCTTTGTGAAGCAATCGGTATTCCACAAAGCACACTAAACGTTGTCTTAAAGAAATCTACAAGACTCTTAAAAACAACTAAAGGGAGAGGACGCTATGCGAAAACGGGTTGGACAACTATTAGCCTATTCATCCAATACATTCTAAGAAAGGCAAAAGAATTTGCTCAAAGTAAAGGTTTATACCGTATTGGTTTACAAGAAGTTGTAAACGAATGGTTCCACGAATTAGAACCGATTGCAGGCTATGATTTACTCATTGATTACTTACATAAATTAGACGTCAAGCCCCCACCAACCACCCAGGAAATTATTGAAAGGGGTATTGGTTAATTTAATACTCCACTCTGCCTAACATATTTCTAGTTACATAGAGTTTGAGTAGGTATAGCTTGCTATGGTTTAGGGTGCTATAGCAGATATATCATCGGTATTCTCAGTACTTTTAAAAGAAATATATAAATTATAAAATGATATCTAGTTGTTTATTGCATTGATTTGTAATGTAATGGTGTGTTTATTTGTATTTTTGGTAAAAAAAATGATTTTAATTTAATTACTTTATTATGAATAAGGGCGTGAAGGGCTTTAGCTCAGCCCCCCTTGGGGAACATCTCGGCCCTTGCCAGGCGGTAAAATGCATGTACGGAGTGGTGATATGGGCGTTATATCATCTGTGTAGAGTTATGTCATTTAAGTTTTTAGATTCTATGAGGTTATATACAAAGTTAGTTAGTTTAAATAGACACGATGATAGTTGTTTATGTGGGACATATGTGGTTCGTTATTGTTAGGAGTGTAAAAAAACCAGGCAATGTTCCTTTCATTACCTGGTTGTATCGTTATTTAATTTCAATGATAGTTTTCACCAACATTAATTAATATTTTCCCTTGGTAATCTCGACTTTCCATAAGTTTATGTGCTTGTGCAGTTTCACTTAGAGGGAAAATTTTTGCAATGGGAAGAGTCAATTTGTTAGAAGCAAATAACTCAATGACTTGTTTGGCTGCAGGATGTAATCGCCATGGTTGTTTTTTTCGGGTTGTTCCTAAACTAAATCCCTTAATATTTCTACAACTTGAATGAACATCACTTGTTTTAATAATACCTGCAGTTCCACCACTATTTCCAAATTGTACGAGTGTTCCATAGTCAGCTAAACATTTTAGGCTATCTGTAGTGACATTTCCAGCAACTGAGTCAAAGATTATATTTGCGCCTAGTTGATTAGTTTCTTCTAATACAACATCTGTAAAATCATCGTAAGTGCAAACTGTATCTGCACCTAATTGTTTTACATAATTTGCTTTATCAATATTCCCTACAGTCGCAATAACTTTTTGTACGCCTGCTAATTTACTTAGCTGGACAAGTGCGGATCTTACTCCACCAGCTGCACTATGGATGACAATAGTATCTGATGGTTTGATTTGACCAATTTCATGTAAAAGCATATAGGATAAAATTGAAACAGTTGGGATCGTTGCAGCAACTTTTAGTGATAAGTTCTCTGGAATTTTAAAAACTAATTGTTCATCTGCAATGACATATTCTGCGTAAGTTCCATTTTTTGGAAACGCTATAACTCTATCGCCAATTTTAAAGGTTGAATTTGTTCCAACTTTTTCGATCGTGCCTGAAATATCTAATCCTAAAATCATTGGAAAAGTACCCTTTGATTTATTACCTTTTCGTTGCTTGATATCAGCGTAATTGACACTTGTATAAGCGACTTTAATAAGTACTTCATTTTCTTTAGTAATGGTTGGTTTTTCAATATCGGTATATTGTAAAACATCTGTACTACCAAATTCATTTTGAATAATAGCTTTCATCGTTTCATCCCCCTTACTTTCAAAATTTTACCATAGATAATTCTTGAGGTAAGTTCTTTTGGATTGATGAAAGATTAAAAAAGTTAGCTTGATTCTATAAAATTATTAAAATTTTTTTATTTAGTATGTATAAAGTTTACGAGTATTGGACAGTATATTAGTAATCCCCTTAAATATATGTTTATTTGGCTGTCCATTTTGGATGGCTCTTTTTTTGTTCTTGATAAATATCTCTCTTCCTATACGAGCAAAAATTACTATTCTTAATTATAAAATTTGGAATATATACGACAGGATATAGTTAATCATTGTATATACTTATAAATTGGCATCTTTGTTATTTATTATTTTTAAATAACAAATTCACTTTAAATAAACTATTATGATTTGGATAAAAGGTTATAAAATAGCTATTCTAGGGAATTTAAATTAATTAATTTGCGTTATAAAACTATTATTATTCCTCAAGAAATTATATTGGAATATCTATTTATTTCATTGATATGGAATGTTTATTATAAAATTTGGATATTTTATAGTAAAAATACAATTCTACCTAACTAAAATGGATATTGTTTAATTATTAAAGTTCGTAATATACTTCTTGTATGGTTTTTTAGGAAACTATTTGACTGATAAAAGGAGAAATAACAAAGATGGATAATTTATTTCCAACATTAGTTTCATCGGGAGCTTTTATAGCCCTACTTAAAATAATATTAATAGATATTATTCTTTCCGGTGATAATGCTGTTGTAATTGCGATGGCAACAAGAAATTTACCAAAAGAATTGCAAAATAAAGCTATTTTATGGGGTACAGGTGGAGCTGTAATTTTACGAATTGCCTTTGCAGCAGTGATTGTGTATTTACTGCAAATCCCATTTGTCAACTTACTTGGTGGAGCTCTTCTGCTTTGGATTGCGTATAAAGTTTTGGTTGAAAGTGAAGAAGAAGCAAATATCCAGTCTCACAATAACCTATTTAAAGCTGTTCAAACAATTATTATTGCTGATGCTGTAATGAGTTTGGACAATGTAGTAGCAGTAGCAGGGGCTGCTCATGGTCATATTGGAATGATCGCTCTTGGTGTTGTTATTAGTATTCCTATCATGATTTTTGGATCAAAATTTATTGTAAAAGTTATGGAGAAGTACGCTTGGATTGCTTATGTAGGTGCTGGAATTTTGGCTTGGACTGCAACTGAGATGATTTTAAAAGACAATAGCTTAAATAATTTGATTCATATGCCACATGGAACTGTATCTTATGTTATTTTAATTGTGGTAACAGGACTTGTTCTTGCTGCGGGCTATATTAAAAATCAAAGTAAGGTTAAAGAAACTAAAGAAGTAAAACAAATAATATAATGGTTGAGGGAAAGGGTAGAATTTTTACTCTTTCCCTTTTTTATATTGAAGTTTGTGATAAGGGATTAGATATAGTAGCCTTAAAGGGATATGGGAAAATGTTACTTTCATGAAGTGGAGTGGTTTGAATGCGTTCTTTAAAGAAATTAAGAGATGGCTATATATTCTGGCATGCCAATCAATTTAAGATCCCTAATTTTGAACAAAGTCCTATTACGAGGAAAAGAATCACTTTTTCTGGCAGAGTTCAGAATGTAGGATTTCGTTTAGAGGTATTTCATCTTGCAGAGAGATTGAAGTTAATTGGTTGGGTTAGAAATTTAGAAGATGGTAGTGTAGAAGGGGAATTTCAAGGGGAAGAATTGAAAATAGACTTTTTAATTAAATGCATGAAATCTTTAAAACGTGCTTCTGTACGAAATGTATCCATCATTGAAGTACCAGTCATTGCAGATGATGAAGGTTTCTTAGTTATTAAATAGTGATAAATCAAGATTTCTAGCCATGATATAGCTGATATATCATGGTGATTTTGTGTCTTAAATCCCCTAATTAATTGTTAAATATTAGTGAATTAAACCAAGAAATAGTTCTACGAAGGTATAATGTAAACGAATACATTTTGGAGGCGATAGGTATGAAAGGTTGGCTATTTTCAGGTACAAACAAACCACTAGAATTGATTGAAAAAGAAGATCCAAAAGCGATTCCTGGTCATGTTGTAATAGATGTGAAAGCAGCTGGTTTATGTCATTCAGACGTAGCTGCATTACAAGATCCAGGTTGGATGCCACTTTTCCCAAATGGTCCTGTGATTATGGGGCATGAGTTCGCTGGGGTTGTAATTGAAGTGGGTGAAGGCGTTGAAGATTTCAAAGTTGGGGACCG
This sequence comes from Ureibacillus endophyticus, assembly GCF_024159215.1. NCBI lineage: Bacteria > Bacillati > Bacillota > Bacilli > Caryophanales > Caryophanaceae > Ureibacillus > Ureibacillus endophyticus. Next base: position 4,317 of record NZ_JAMYWW010000002.1, on the reverse strand, counting down.
TGTTGGAGTTAACCCAATGAATCGAGAAACGAAAATAACTGCTGGATACAACTATGACGGCGGATATGCAGATAAAGTACGTGTTCCTGCAGATCAATGTGTCATCATTCCAGAAGGTGTATCTTTTGTAGAAGGAGCAGCTTCTACAGATGCAGGCATTACATCGTATCGTGCCCTTTTCAGCATTGGACAAGCCAAAGAAGGTACAAAATTAGGGATTATCGGCGTAGGTGGCCTTGGTCAATTTGCATTACAAATGGCGTTAATTAAAGAGTGCGAAGTGTATGCAACAGATGTTTCTCCAGAAGCTCGTCAATTAGCGGAAGAACTTGGCGCGAAAAAAGTGTACGAAACAATTCTAGATATGAAAGAAGCAGAATGTGATGTGATTGTTGACTTTGCTGGATTTGGTCAAACAACATCAGATGCATTAGAAGCAGTAAGACCTCGAGGAACAGTTGTCATTGTGGGTATGGGTAAATTAGAGTCGAATATCAATACGTATTTAATGATTACTAAGGAAATTAAGCTTCTAGGAAGTAATGGTGGTACTGTAGAAGACTTAAAAGGCGTATATGAATGTTTCGCAACTGGCAAAATGAGTCCAAATCTTATCACAATTCCATTTGAAGAAATCGCTAACGGGTTAGAAAAACTTAAAAATCATGAAGTAAAAGGTCGTTTAGTCGCTGTATTTGAATAATTATGAAGTGGAAAAGATCATCAACTTATTTGATGGTCTTTTTTTATTGGAATATGGAATTCCCTGTTACATACAGCACAAAGTATAGTAGGACAGTGTATCGTGCTGTACTCTGACGGTATGCATGATATATGTTATGCCAAATAGAACTCAAATTTGAGTACTTTTTATCAAAATACATCGAATTTTAGTACTTTATTAAAAGTGGGACAAATTGAAGTACTTAAATTACATAGGATTCGTTAAAAATATGCCATTCAAAATTGCGAGGTTCACGACTTGAAGCATTTTATGAGGAAAATAAAAATTTCGGAGAATCTTATAATAAAAATTATAGTAAACTTTAAATTTATATCACTGTAAATACGGGATATGATAATATAGTATTATAATTTAAAATGAATCAATTTTACTAGAGAATGATTATCATTTGCGAATTTTTTAACATAAATATCTAGATAAGCATGAATAATTATGGGCACTTATTGGTGAAGTGAGTATGATTTTATTATTCTTGTATTGCAATATTGTGCGATAAGATGTATTTTTGATATATCTTTTTATTTTACACCAGTGCATTATTCTGCTAAATCTTATTTTTGTGTTCATGTTTGGTCTGGGGGGAGCGTCTATGTCGATCCAAATTTATATATTGTGCAAGTTGATCGAGGGAAATAATTACCCATATAAACTGAAAAAAGAGGTTTCACAGATAAGCTCTTTTGATTTATTAGGATATTTTTCAGAAAGTAGATTGTATTATCATTTTGAATCATTAATAAAACAGGGGCTAATTGAGCCAGTTGAAGTGGTAAAGGAAGAAAGACGCCCAGATAAACAAATGTATGCGATTACTGAAAAGGGTCGAGAAAAACTTCCCAAAAAGATTTATGCCCTTTTTGAAAAAGGTAACTCATTAACAGATTATATCCTTGGTTTTTTCTATTTACAGTATGTTGATAAATCACGAATTGTACGGATATTAGAAAGCAAACTAGATAACCTCAAGTTAAATATAGAAAAACTGAAATTAGCTCATGAGAGTCTTCAATTTGACAATGAAGGAAAACGATTGTCTGAAATTACAACGGATTTTTCTGTGAAAATAAATAATCCCTTCGGTCTTTGAATATTATTGATCAGATATGTTTATTCTTAAATTGACCGAAAAAAGCCAATAAGAAAGCAGAGCTACCTGTTGTGGGGTAACTTTGTATAAAACTTTTTGGTTTTGGTTAACCTATATTATTTGGGGTTCTTTATAAGCCTCCTTGTTTAACAACATGGAGTATATAACCCGAAGCATTCGATGTGAGATCGCAACGAGTGCTTTTTTCTTTCCTCTTCGTGCAGCGAGTGACCAATATTTGTTTGCTAGCCATCGGTTTCGACTTCTTGAAACAGCCCACGCTGCTTCACACATAGCTGATTTAATATGAGGATTTCCTTTCACAGTACGTGTACTCTTTCTTTTACCAGCACTTTCGTGATTACCCGGTGAAACGCCTGCCCATGATGCAAGATGTTGAGATGTCGGGAACTGTCCCATGTCTACTCCGATTTCTGCAATAATTACTGCGGCAGTATCTTTACTTATTCCCGGTATTGTGATTAACAATTGTAGTTCTTCTTGATAATTTTGTAGTAATTGATCTACACGTTCATCGATTTCTGAAATCAAGGTTTCTAAATATTGAATGTGTTGCCAGGATTGACGAATGAGAAAGATTTGATGCTCATTAATTGTGCCAAATAATGAATCGGTAATCCTTTGCTTTTTCGGAGCCAACTTCCCATGAATGTCTTTTTCTACATCATCTTCATCAACATAACCTTGTTCGATTAATCGATTCAATAGTCTCCGTCCCGAAACGCCAAATACATCAGAAATAACAGTACTTAGTTTTACATTTGAACTTTCTAATACCTTTTGAATTCGATTTTTTTCGGAAGTTAAATGACCAATCCACTTCTTACGAAGTCTTGTTAAATCCCTAAGTTCACGAATGTTTACAGGTGGTACAAAGCTTTTCTCAATTAAACCATGTCGTAGCAACTTCGCAATCCATTCTGCATCTGAAACATCTGTTTTTCTTCCAGGTACATTTTTAATTCGTTGAGCATTCGCTAATGTAATGTCAAAGAAATCTTCTAAGATATTAAAAACAGGTTTCCAATACACGCCCGTACTTTCCATTGCAATGTGTGTAACCTCATGAGTCTCTAACCATTTTAATAATCGAAACAAATCTTTTGTGAGTGTTGGAAATGTTTCAGTCTCCGTATACAATTCGTCCTCACGAGTTCCTTTAATAACACAAGCTACAATCGTTTCAGAATGTACATCTAAACCTGCACACTTCTCAATAAATACTTCCATTAAATCACTCCAAATTAAAATGATCACAAACAGTGAGTGAATTTGAAGATAAGCATTTTTCTGTACGTAGTCATCCTACTATCAAGTGGAGCTAACAAAGGGTTGAACACAAAACCACTCAAACAGTTTTTTATACAGGGTCAAAGCCACCAAAAAAGACCACGTCTTACATCTGTTTGTGTCATTACCATTATGAACCGAAGGTACTTATTTTCATGCTTGGGTTGGGTGTAAAAAACTCATGAAGGTTTTTTATGGACAAATTTAATGGGGAGATTGTCGCCATTCAACGTATTCTCGAATGTTGAAACAAGAAAATGAGTAGATTCATATACAAAATGGATAAGGGCTTAGAGGAAACAAGCGTATGAATAAGAAAATATCTAGTAAATCAATTACAAAAAGCAATCTAGCTTCGGCTTATTGGACTTTATATAAAGAAAATGGTGTCCAAAAAGTTACGGTAAAAGACATTACAAGTCTCGCTGGATATAATCGAAGTACCTTTTATGAGTACTTTAAAGATGTTCAGGATGTATGTATTTCGCAAGTAAAAATTGAGCCATTTATTAATTAAAAACTGAGCCACTTAAACCTGACTATTTTCCAACCATTCTTTTGTATCTAATATTCGATAAGATGGTCCTACCATATCCACCATGTAAGCTCGATGTGTAAGTCGGTCAGTTAAAGCTGCTGTTAAAACCGGATCATGGAATATTTCTTCCCAGCGATCAAATGATAAATTACTCGTAACTATGGTGGATGCTCGTCCTGCCCGAAGGGAAAGATGCGTAAATAATAACTCGGCTCCTTCTTTATCAAAGGAGATATAACCTAATTCATCAATGATCACCAGATCATATTTTTCAAACTTAAGTTCAAATGAACGTAAAGTTCTTTCAGAACGGCTCTCTTTTAATTGGTTTACTAGAGAAGATACCGTTGTAAAATACACTTTATATCCTGCCAAACAAGCTTCAATTCCTAAACCTATTGCTATATGGGTTTTACCTGTTCCAGGTGAGCCAATTAATAAGACGTTTTGTTTTTCTTGAATAAAGTCCAATTTCTTTAAATGTGGGAGGCGAGAGGCCGCATTTTGCGGTAATCTCTCAATCTCTAATTCAGTTAATAGTTTCTTTTCAGGGAAATTTGCGGATCGAATCCGATTCGCTTTTGCTCGCACTTCACGATCTTCCATTTCTTGCACTAGTGCGTGATATAAGAAATC
>NZ_JAMYWW010000001.1:3330000-3692152 GCF_024159215.1 Ureibacillus endophyticus | reverse complement strand
GCTTTTTTCTCCTTTTCATGTATAATTTCAGTTTCAAATTAATAAAATGCATCTATAAAGAATAACAGAATTATATTAAAACACATAATCACATACTGTGGATAACTATTATCCATAAGGTGTGTTTATTCTTATCCACAAGTTATTAACATCTGTGGATAAAATATTTCCCAACAAAGATTTCCACAAAGGAAAACACAACTATCGTAACAAAAAAATATTGTCATTTCAATAGTTGGTAAAACTTATCCACACAACTATTTTTTAATCACAAATAAGTTGTCCACAGGGCTGGGATTTGTGTAAAAGTTGTCAGTAAACCTTGTGGATAAAAAAATATTGAAAAATTTTATCCACATTCGATTTTTTCGTAGCGAGAAAATCTTGTGGATAATTTTTTTATTTAAAAAGGCCCTTTAATTTTGATATACAAAGATAGAATGAAATGAGGGACAGCCGATATTAGAAAATGGCGAAAGAGGGTTTGGTTTGTTAGAATAAATTATTAATTGACAAGCTATTTCTTTTAACTATATAATGTATTGGTCTGTATGTAGGATAAAAATTAACTTTCATTTGGAGGTGTCATATATAATGAAACGCACATATCAACCAAAAAAACGTAAGCATAGTAAAGTACACGGATTCCGCGCACGTATGAGCACAAAGAACGGACGTAAAGTATTAGCTGCTCGCCGTCGTAAAGGAAGAAAAGTATTATCAGCATAAGTCCACTGAGCTTCTTCAGTGGTCTTTTTTTTCGGCATTTTAAGATACTAGAAGATTGATTGGATGTGTAGGTAGAAGTATGAAAAAACGGCAAAGAGTTAAGAAAAATGAAGATTTTCAGAAGGTGTTTAAAAAGGGAAAATCCTTTGCAAATCGTCAATTTGTTGTTTACTGCTTACCAAAAGAGGGACAAAACGAGTTTCGTATCGGCTTATCTGTGGGGAAGAAGATCGGTAAAGCCGTTACAAGAGTCCAAATTAAAAGGTATATAAGACAAGTATTTTTAGAATTGAAAGAAGAAGTTAGACAAGATATGGATTATGTTATTATCGCTAGACAACCAGCGGCCACATTAGATTTTCATGAAACAAAGAAAAGTTTAGAGCATGTATTAAAGATTGCAAAGGTATTAAAGAAGAAGTAGTTAGTAATAGCTGTTCACTTTTTGGATTGAAAATTCGGAAAAAATAGTACTTCTAAAAGAACAATTAGTAGAGTGAAAGCGTTACCCGTGTTAAAATAACTTCAATGAATTTTTTGAATTGAATAGTACTCTAGGAGGAAGAAGGTTGAAAAAAAGACTTTGGATTGTTTTGTCTCTAGTATCAGTAGCGTTGCTGCTATCTGGATGTACAGAATTTAACGAGCCAATTTCTTCTGAAAGCAAAGGTTTTTGGAATGAATTCATTGTCTGGCCGTTAGTTTCATTTATTAAATATTTTGCCGAGCTACTAGGCTCATATGCATTGGGTATTATTGCTGTTACAATTATTATCCGTCTCGTAATATTACCTCTAACAATTAAACAAGTAAAAAGTTCGAAAAAAATGCAAGAGATTCAACCTAAGATGAAGGAATTACAACAGAAATATGCTTCAAAAGATGCTGTTACTCAACAAAAGTATCAACAAGAGATGATGGCACTGATGCAATCTTCTGGTGTAAATCCGATGGCTGGATGTTTACCAATATTCATTCAAATGCCAATCTTAATTGGTTTCTACCATGCAATTAGCCGTATGAATGCAACACCGGCTTTTGACTTAGGAACGTTTTTAGTTTTCCCATTAGCAGATCCAAGTGTTGTACTAGCTGTACTGGCTGGTTTAATACAGTTTGTTGTGTTAATGACAGGTCCTGCAGTAGATAACCCACAAATGAAGGTTATGATGTACATCATGCCATTAATGATTATTGGATTTGGTATTGCCTTACCAGCTGCATTATCATTATATTGGGTTGTCGGAAATATCATCTCAGTTATTCAAAACCTTGTGATTTATAAACCTTGGAATAAAAAGAAAACAGAACCTATGACAACTGGAGGAGCGAAAAAGTGAAACAGATTACGCAAACAGGCGCTAGCACAGAAGAAGCGATCTCATTAGCGTTACAAAAACTTGGGACAACCCGTGCTCAAGTTGAAGTTGAAGTTTTACAAGAGGCGAAAAAAGGATTTTTAGGTTTTGGTACACGTCCTGCAGAGGTGCGTGTAACGGTTAAAGAGGTACAAATTGAACAACCAGCTACTACTAAATTAGAAGAAGTAGTTCAAGTTGAAGCTGAACAACTAGAGAAAATTGAAGCTCCATTAAATCAACCAGAAGCAAATGAAAATGTTGATGAAGTAGAAGAGTTACTAACTGAAGAAGAAGTAAAAGTTGACCCGATGAGTGTTGCAAAGGACTATGTAAATAGTATTGCAAAGGAAATGGGGATTGAAGATTTAAAAATTCATTCAAAAACTGAAGGTAAAAATTTATTCTTAAAGTTAGAGAGTGAAAAGGCAGCACTTTTAATAGGAAAACGAGGTTCAACGTTAAATGCAATCCAGCAATTAACCCAACTTGTTGTAAATAAAAGTGCAAAATCATTTTTATTAGTTAAGCTAGATGTAGAAGATTATCGTGAACGACGTCAGGCATCTTTAGAACAATTAGCTGAACGAATGGCAGATCGAGCAGTTCGTACTGGGAAGAAAGTTTCATTAGAACCAATGCCGTCATATGAGCGTAAAGTGATTCATAATGCGCTTGCAAATCGTATTGATATTGAAACATACTCTGAAGGTGTTGAACCTAATCGTCATCTAGTAATTGAGCCATTAAAATAAACAACATACAGATTATAGAATGCGGTCTATTTCAATAGACCGTATTTTTTATGCTCAATTTCCAAAAAAGTCCCCTGTGAATAACCACACCTTTTCTCCTAAAATACATTATCCACATGTGGAAAAATGCTTTACTTTCGTATTTACTCAAAATATGTTACCCTAAGTTGTTAGTAAACAATGTTCGTTGTAGTTATTCACATGTGGATAAGTTCGGAATTAACATAAATTTTATTTTGAGTGAAGTTCGTGAAAATAGGAGGTTTCATTCATGGAGTACGATACAATTACTGCGATATCTACACCAATGGGCGAAGGTGCAATTGCCATTGTTCGTTTGAGTGGGGATGAAGCAATTCAAATAGCAGAAAATATATTTCAATCGCCCAGTGGGAAAAAACTGAGTGAGGAGAAATCCCATACGATACATTATGGACATTTGATCGATCCAAAAACAGAGGAAGTTATTGAGGAAGTGATGCTTTCACTAATGCGCGGCCCAAAAACCTTTACTCGTGAGGATGTAGTAGAAATTAATTGTCATGGTGGGATTGTTTCAGTAAATCGTGTGTTACAACTTGTTTTACGCAATGGAGCAAGGTTAGCAGAACCAGGTGAGTTTACAAAACGTGCCTTTTTAAATGGTCGAATTGATTTATCGCAAGCTGAGGCAGTAATGGATTTAATTCGTGCGAAAACTGACCGAGCGATGAATGTAGCACTTGGGCAAATGGAAGGAAAACTTTCACGATTAATTGCACAATTAAGACAAGCGTTGATTGAAACACTTGCTCATGTCGAAGTGAATATTGATTACCCTGAATATGATGATGTTGAAGAAATGACGATTCCTGTTTTATTAGAAAAATGTTCTTGGGTGCGGGATGAAATTGATAAACTTCTTCAAACTTCATCTCAAGGGAAAATTTTACGAGAAGGGCTTTCAACAGTTATTTTAGGTAGACCAAACGTTGGTAAGTCTTCATTGTTAAATAGTTTAGTCCACGAGAATAAAGCAATTGTTACAGATATAGCAGGGACAACTCGTGATATTATAGAAGAGTATGTCAATGTTCGTGGCGTACCGTTACGTTTAGTCGATACAGCAGGTATTCGTGAAACGGAAGATATCGTTGAACGTATAGGGGTAGAAAGATCTCGTCAAGTATTAAAAGAAGCTGATTTAATTTTGCTTGTATTAAATTCAGCGGAAGAATTATCTGAAGAAGACGAGCGTTTATTTGAAACGATTCAAAATATGGATTTTATCGTTGTAGTGAATAAAACGGACTTGCCTCGAAAAATCAATTTAGATAGAGTAGAACAACTAGCAAATGGACGTCCAGTTGTGACAACTTCTCTTTTACAAGAACAAGGAGTTATTGAATTAGAAGAAGCCATTGCGAAAACATTCTTCGAAGGACAAGTAGAAGCAAATGACTTAACGTATGTTTCAAATGCTCGACACATAGCACTTCTACATCAAGCAAAGGATACAATTGAAGATGCAATCAATGCAGCTAATGCTGGTGTACCAGTAGATATGATCCAAATCGATGTGACAAAAACGTGGGAGCTTTTAGGAGAAATCGTAGGCGATACAGTACAAGAAAGTTTAATTAACCAGTTGTTCTCACAATTCTGTTTAGGTAAGTAAGTTCTAAAAATGATAAGACTTAATTAATTTTAAGTGTAAAAGAATTAACTTTTGCCTTATTATTAGTTAAGTCAAATATAAATGTACAATAATATTTTTTAAATAGAGAGGAAGATTCGGCATGACAACAACATATGAAGCAGGCTCGTACGATGTTATCGTCATCGGCGCAGGTCATGCTGGCGTAGAAGCAGCATATGCTGCAGCAAAAATGGGTGCTAAAACACTCATGCTTACAATTAGTTTAGATATGATTGCCTTTATGCCATGTAACCCATCTATCGGTGGACCGGCAAAAGGAATTGTCGTACGTGAAATTGATGCATTAGGTGGAGTAATGGGGAGAGTTATTGATAAAACTCATATCCAAATGCGTATGCTAAACACGGGTAAAGGTCCAGCAGTGCGTGCTTTACGTGCCCAAGCTGATAAAGTGCTTTACCAACGTGAAATGAAACGTTTATTAGAGGAAGAAGAAAATTTAACAATTAACCAAGCAATGGTTGATGAGTTAATTATAGAAGACGGTACAGTTACTGGAGTTGTAACGCAAACAGGTGGAATTTATCGAGCTAAATCGGTAATCGTTACAACTGGTACGTACTTGCGCGGCGAAATTATTATTGGAGATGTGAAATATTCAAGTGGTCCAAATAACCAACGTCCTTCCATTAAATTAGCCGACAACTTACGTGAATTAGGTTTTGACATTATTCGTTTTAAAACAGGTACACCACCTCGTGTTAATAGTAAAACGATAGATTATAGTAAAACAGAAATTCAACCTGGTGATGATGAACCACGTGCATTTAGTTTTGAAACAACTGAATTTATTATGGATCAAATTCCTTGTTGGTTAACTTATACTAGTGCCGAAACGCATGATATTATTAACAATAATTTAGACAAAGCACCGATGTTTACAGGATTAATTACGGCAGAAGGTCCTCGTTACTGTCCATCAATTGAAACAAAAATTGTACGATTTAACGATAAACCACGTCATCAATTATTCCTAGAACCAGAAGGAAGAGATACACAAGAAGTTTATGTTCAAGGTTTATCGACAAGTTTACCTGAAAACATTCAACGTGAGATGTTAAAATCCATTCCAGGTTTAGAAAATGCTGAAATGATGCGTGCTGGTTATGCAATTGAATATGATTCAGTAGTACCAACTCAACTTTGGCCAACTCTTGAAACAAAACTTATTAAAAACCTATATACTGCTGGTCAAATTAATGGAACAAGTGGTTATGAAGAAGCAGCTGGTCAAGGGTTAATGGCTGGAATTAATGCCGCTGCAAAAGTTTTAGGAAAAGAAGAACTAATTCTAAAACGTTCAGAAGCTTATATTGGAGTATTAATTGATGACCTAGTGACGAAAGGAACTAACGAGCCATATCGTTTACTAACTTCAAGAGCTGAGTATCGCTTACTTCTTCGCCATGACAATGCAGACTTACGATTAACTGAAATTGGTTATAAAATTGGTTTAATATCTGAAGAACGTTACAAAAAATTTACTACGAAAAAAGAACAAATCGAGAATGAAATTGCTCGTCTTCGTGAAGTGATTATTAAACCAAATGAAACGACCCAATCAGTAATCCGTTCTGTTGGTGGTACAGAATTGAAAGATGGTATCCGTGCTGCAGATTTATTAAAACGTCCGGAAATGAACTATGAATTAGTTGCATCATTAACACCATCAGAAATTGAATTAAGCAATGAAGTAAAAGAACAAGTTGAAATTCAATTAAAATATGAAGGTTATATTCAAAAAGCATTAACACAAGTTGAAAAGCTTCACAAAATGGAAAATAAAAAAATACCAGAAGACATCGATTATGATGATGTTCCAAGTATTGCGACGGAAGCTCGAGAAAAGCTAAAAGAAGTTCGTCCATTATCCATTGCCCAGGCTTCTCGTATTTCTGGTGTAAATCCTGCCGATATTTCAATTCTTCTTGTATATATCGAACAAGGGAAAATTGCACGCATAGGGAATGAATAAAGATTAAATCGAGCGTCTTTTTTGGGCGCTCGTTCATTTTTATGAAAAAATTATTAAAGGGAGATCTCAATGAACGAACAACAATTTATTGCTGCGTTAAAAGAAAAAGGAATCGAACTAACTGATAACCAGATTACACAGTTTAAAAAGTATTTTGAGCTTTTAGTTGAGTGGAATGAAAAAATGAATTTAACTGCAATCACTGATTTAGAAGGTGTTTATTTAAAGCATTTCTATGATTCCATTAGTGCAAGCTTTTACTTTGATTTTACAAAGGTAGAATCAATATGTGATGTTGGTGCAGGTGCAGGTTTTCCTAGTCTCCCAATAAAAATATGCTTCCCACATTTACATGTGACAATTGTTGATTCATTAAATAAACGTATTACTTTTTTAAATCATTTAAGTGAGGAGCTTCAATTAGAAAATGTACAATTTGTGCATGCGCGTGCTGAGGAATTTGGTCAAAATGTAAAATATCGTGAGCAATTTGAAGTTGTTACTGCCCGCGCAGTAGCACGATTATCCGTTTTATCAGAGTTATGTATTCCATTAGCCAAACAAGGCGGATATTTTGTTGCATTAAAAGCTGCTGCTGGACCAGAAGAATTAAAAGATGCGAAAAAAGCAATTACAACTTTAGGTGCTAAATTAAAAGAAGAGTTTTCTTACTTATTACCGGTTGAAGAAAGTGAACGAACTCTTTATGTATTTGATAAAATAAAACAAACACCCAAAAAATACCCACGCAAACCAGGTGTACCGAATAAAACACCAATTCAATAAAGATATAATAGCCTGCTTTTTCTAGTAGGCTTAAAATAAATCTATTAACTTAGTGCTAGGGAATTTTAAATATACTCATATCTTTGTTTCATGTGGAACAAAAAATTTTTTAAAAATTTATCGAAATGTCTCTTATTTTAGATATAAATTTCAATTGTGAAGCATACATAAATTATATTTATGTTTATCTTTTAATAGATTATAAATCTATCGGACTCTGTACATTTTATAGTTTATAATAAATAATATTTATAGAGATGTTAGAGCAAGATAGTTTCTAAAAGGTGGTGCCTATTGAATGAAAAGTCCTTTTTCACGTTTTTTCGGAGGCGGAGATAAAGCTGTTTCTGTAAAAAGTGAAGTAGAAGAAGTAGAGTTGGTAGAAAAGAAAAAAGCAGCTGAAGAAGTAGTGAAAATTCCAATCGATGAAATTATTCCAAATCGGTTCCAACCTCGTACAGTTTTTGATGAAGAAAAAATTGAGGAATTATCAAGAACGATTCATACACATGGTGTCATTCAACCAATCGTTGTAAGAAAGTTTGATGATCGCTATGAAATCATAGCTGGAGAACGTCGTTACCGAGCAATGAAGAAACTAAATTGGACAGAAGTGCCTGCAATTGTTCGAAATTTAAGTGATAAAGAAACTGCTTCTATTGCTTTGATTGAGAATCTTCAACGGGAAGAGTTAACTGCAATCGAAGAAGCATTAGCTTATCAACAATTGTTAGAACTCCATTCACTTACTCAAGAAGCGCTTGCTCAACGATTAGGAAAAGGTCAATCTACTGTTGCAAATAAACTTCGATTATTAAAGCTTCCTCAATTTGTGCAAGAAGCAATATTAAAGAGAGAAATTTCCGAAAGACATGCGCGGGCTCTCATATCTATTAAAGATCCAGATGTTCAAAGAAATTTAGTAGAATTAATTAAAGAAAATGAGTGGAATGTCCGCCAGTTAGAGGAATATATTATCCAACTAACAAAACCGAAAGAAACGAAGGAAAAACCAAAACGTAAGGCAATTAGTAAAGATATTCGTATTGCATTAAATACAATTAAACAATCTCTTTCGATGGTTACAAAAAGTGGGATTAATGTAAAAACAGAAGAAGAAGATACTGAAGAGTATTATCAAATAACAGTAAAAATTCCAAAGAAAAAAGCATAATGTATTTTTATGGTTCCTTATCTGTAATTAGGAACCTTTTTTTCTATAAAAATCAAGGAATTCTGTTTAGAATAGAATACAACTTGAATGTAATTTTGATAGAATATAAGAAGTAAAAATCTTTTTTTATATGACCATATTGATTTGAAAGCAGGTGCAAGAGTTGGGAAGAATTATTGCAATTACAAACCAAAAGGGTGGTGTAGGAAAGACTACAACATCTGTAAATTTGAGCGCTTGTCTTGCTTATCTAGGGAAAAAAGTTCTGTTAATTGACATTGATCCACAAGGAAATGCTACGAGTGGTGTTGGTGTAAATAAAGGCGAAATACAAAGCTGCATTTATGATGTATTAATTGATGATGAAGAGGTAAAAAGTGTTATACAACCATCTAAAATAGAAAATTTATTTGTTGTCCCTGCAACAATATCATTAGCTGGAGCAGAAATTGAACTAGTTTCTACAATTTCAAGGGAAGTACGTTTAAAACATGCTCTACAGGATATAAAAGAATTATATGATTATATAATTATTGATTGCCCACCTTCATTAGGATTATTAACAATTAATGCACTCACAGCTTCGGATGCTGTAATTATTCCAGTACAATGTGAATATTACGCGTTGGAAGGTTTGAGTCAGCTTCTTTCTACTGTTCGTCTTGTCCAAAAACATTTAAACCAACAGTTATATATTGATGGTGTATTATTAACGATGCTTGATGCTCGAACAAATTTAGGAATACAAGTTATCGAAGAAGTAAAAAAATATTTCCAAGATAAAGTATATAAAACGATTATTCCAAGAAATGTTCGATTAAGTGAAGCACCTAGTCATGGTGAGCCAATCATTATTTATGATTCAAGATCTCGTGGTGCAGAGGTATACCTAGAGTTAGCAAGGGAAGTGATTAAGCATGGCTAGAGGGTTAGGTAAAGGGATTGGTGCATTATTTCCGACTGAGACTCTAGAAACATTAGAAACAGTTCAAAATGAAGATGCAATTGAAAAAATATCACTACAAAAATTAGTAGTAAATCCATTCCAACCAAGAAAAACATTCGATGATGAGAAGATTGACGAATTAGCACAATCTATTAAAGAGCATGGAATTATTCAACCAATCGTTGTTCGTAAAAAGGGGAAAAAGTTTGAAATAGTCGTAGGTGAAAGACGTTTCAGAGCTGCTAAATTAGCTAATCTAGAAGAAATTCCGGCAATCATTCGTGAGATGACGGAAGAACAAATGATGGAAGTAGCTATTCTAGAAAACTTACAACGAGAAGATTTAACACCAATTGAAGAAGCCGAAGCCTATCAAAGCTTAATCGAAAAATTAAACTTTACCCAAGAGGAATTAGCAAAAAGATTAGGAAAAAGTAGACCTTATATTACGAATCATATGAGATTATTACAATTACCCGATGAAGTAAGGGAACTCGTAAATAATGGAAAACTTACAATGGGCCATGGTCGAACGTTACTAGGGTTAAAAAATAAACGAAGAATTCCAGAAGTAGCGGAAAAAGTAGTGAAACATGAATTAAACGTTCGTCAGCTAGAGGCATTAATTAAACAGTTAAACGAAGATGTTTCACGTGAAACTGAGAAACCAGTTAAAAAAGATATATTTGTTCAAGCAACTGAAACTCAATTGCGAGAATACTTTGGAACGAATGTACAAATCAAAAAGTCCAAAAATAAAGGTAAAATAGAGATTGAATTTTATTCAGAAGATGATCTTGAACGTATTTTGGAAATCCTTCAAGTTGAACAAGAATAAAAAGTATGAGCGCCAAATTTTAGGCGCTCTATTTTTTGGATTTAAAAAATGTTAAGCTATAGTGGTTAGCTCATCGGAAACTTCAGCTTCTTCTAGATGTGTAAACATAGCTGTAAGAATCGTCTTTTGTAGCTAAATAAGTAATTTTTGTTTTTTGGAAAGAAGGTTCAACATGGTTTTGCTAGGCACACTAATAAATGCACTATTAATTATCGTTGGATCGATATTAGGGCGTTTTTTTAAAAACATCCCAGAAACTATGAAAAATACTGTCTTATCAATTATAGGTCTAGCAGTTGCATTATTAGGAATTCAAATGGGATTCCAATCTACGAATTTTGTTATTATTATAATTAGTTTAGTAGTGGGAGCAGTTATTGGAGAGTTATTAGATTTAGACAAACTATTAAATCGTTTTGGAAAATGGATTGAACTGAAACTTGGGAAAAATAAGACAGAAAGTAGTATAGCTGAGGGGTTTGTGAATGCTACCCTATTATTTGTAATAGGGTCGATGGCAATTCTAGGTGCTTTAGATAGTGGGTTAAGAAACGATCATTCAGTTTTAATAACAAAAGGAATAATTGATGGTTTTACATCAATTATTTTATCATCAACGTTAGGAATAGGTGTTTTATTATCTTCTGTCCCAGTTTTTTTATATCAGGGGATTATTGCAATTTCCTCAGGATTTATAAGTGCATACATACCAGAAGCGGCATTAGATTTATTTATAAAGGAAATGACCGCTACTGGAGGAGTAATGATCATGGCAATTGGATTAAATATTGCAGGCCTAACTAAAATTCGTGTAGCCAATTTGTTGCCGGGTATTGTTGTAGTTGGTTTCATTGTTGCCATCATGTTTCTTTTTCAATAAATGACGTTGCCATGCTAATAATAATGCACGGGCAATTTTATTACTCATAGAATACGTTACATTTAAACGAGTATTTTGTAAAACAAGCATTTCCATAAAACCTCCAACATTGACAATTCCTTTTACTGAAATGTCACCGATTGGGGGTAGTTCTTTTTTTACTGCTTTACCAGGGAATAAAGGACCCTCATGAACAATAATTTCACCAACATTTTTTTCATTTCCTAAACAGGCGTCAATTGCAACAACAAATGGTGTAGTAGGTTTTTGTTGAATTTCTTCAATTGTGGATGCTAAATTGATTGCGTGTAATGGATTTTCAAGAGTACCAATGACTTCAAACGGAAACGAGTGAAAACTAGATAAAAAGCTGCCTGTCAATGGACCGAGCGCATCACCAGTTGAGCGGTCAGTTCCAATACAGCAAAAGATAATATTTTCATGGTCAAATGGGATATATTCTAAAAAAATATCACTAAGACGCCATAATGCACCAGTTTGTTCATGATGAACAAATGACCTTATTGAGCTATTAATAATCTTTTGCACGTAAACAATCCTCCCTTACTTATTATTATGATAAATTTTTGATTTTTATGGTAAAAATTAAGCTATATTGTTTTTTAGTATATTCAATTTTTTAGGAAGTTATACAAGGAGTGGAAAAATGGCAGTAGAAGTTATAGAAACTGAGACACAAGAACTAGTAGGGATGACAGAAAGATTCTGGAATTACTTAAAAAGCGAAGAATTATGGAACTTCGTTATTAGTGCTTCCATAAAAATTCTTATAATTTTATTAGTGTCCTACATCGTTACCTTTATTGGAAAAAGAATTATTACACGAATTTTCACTTTAAAGGTAAAAACGCTTAATCAAAATGAACGGCGTCAAAAAACTATTGTGAAATTGTTACATAGTACCTTGTCTTACTTAGTGTATTTTTCTGCTATCATTGCAATTTTATCTTCTGTAAATATCAATATTGGTGGTTTATTAGCAGGAGCGGGGATTGCAGGCTTAGCAATTGGTTTTGGTGCACAAAGTTTAGTAAAAGACATTATTACAGGCTTTTTCATTATTTTAGAGGATCAGTTTGGTGTAGGAGATTATATTCGATTAAATCAAGCAGAAGGAACTGTAATTGAAATTGGTCTAAGAACTACGAAAATCGTCGGAACAACTGGAGAACAATATATTATTCCAAACGGTCAAATTACAGATGTTATAAATTATTCAGTTAATAATTCAAAGGCCATTATCGATATGCAAGTTGCAATTGACGCGGATATTGAAAAAGTAGAAAGAATCGTAAAAGAATATCTGAAAACATTACCGCCAAAACATGAGGAACTAGTTGATGTACCTACCTTCTTAGGAGTACAAAATGTTGCGGGTACAGAGGTAACGATTCGAATTGTCGCCGAAACACAACCATTACAACATTATGGTATTGCGCGTGTGATTCGTCGTGACGTAAAAGAAATTTTAGAGAAAAACGGAATTCCAATGGCATATCCAAAAATGATGCTATATGATCGAAGTAGTATGATTTCAGAGGGAGATGAAGGATAATGCAGGCAAAATCATTTGATTTGAATGATGTTGTGGAAATGAAAAAACAACATCCTTGTGGAACGAATGCGTGGAAAATTATTCGTTTAGGTGCTGATATCCGCATAAAATGTCAAGGTTGTGGTCATAGCGTGATGATTCCTCGTCGTGAGTTTGAGAAAAAAATGAAAAAAGTTTTAGTACGAGCAAATGAAGAGTGAATAATTTGCCAAATAGACTTTTTCTATGGTTATCCATATAATTAACAATGGTGAAAAAAACGAGAAATAAAAGAATTGATTGAAAATAGAAAGGTCGTGTCCAACCAATGGCATTAACAGCAGGTATCGTAGGTTTACCAAACGTTGGGAAATCAACATTATTTAACGCAATTACAAAAGCAGGTGCTTTAGCAGCAAACTATCCATTCGCTACAATCGATCCGAACGTTGGAGTGGTAGAAGTTCCAGATGCACGTTTAGATAAATTAACAGAACTTGTAGAACCGAAGAAAACAGTACCAACTGCTTTTGAATTTACTGATATTGCAGGAATTGTAAAAGGAGCTTCAAAAGGTGAAGGGTTAGGGAATAAATTCTTATCTCATATCCGTGAAGTAGATGCAATTTGTCAAGTGGTACGTTGTTTCGAAGACGAAAACATCACGCACGTTTCAGGTTCTGTAAATCCTATTGACGATATTGAAGTTATTAACTTAGAACTTATTTTAGCTGATATGGAATCAGTAGAAAAACGTTTGCAACGGGTTAGTAAAATGGCAAAACAAAAAGATAAAGAAGCGTTAGTTGAAGAACCGGTACTTGTAAAAATTAAAAATGCTTTAGAAAAAGAAAAACCAGCTCGTTCTGTTGATTTATCAGAAGATGAGTTAAAAGTAATTAAAGGTCTACATTTACTAACAATTAAACCAATGCTTTATGTAGCGAATGTTTCAGAAGAAGAAGTTGCAGATGCTGGAAATAATAAATATGTAAAACAAGTACGTGAATATGCAGATGCTGAAGGTGCACAAGTAATTACAGTTTGTGCAAAAGTAGAAGAAGAAATCTCTGAATTAGATGACGATGAAAAAGCAATGTTCTTAGAAGAACTTGGTATTGAAGAATCAGGTTTAGATCAATTAATTCGTGCTTCTTATGATTTATTAGGTTTAGCAACATACTTCACAGCTGGTGTTCAAGAAGTACGTGCTTGGACATTCCGTAAAGGGATGAAAGCTCCTCAATGTGCTGGTATTATTCACTCAGACTTTGAGCGTGGATTTATTCGTGCAGAAACAGTTTCTTTCAATGACCTTGTAGAGGCAGGTTCTATGGCTGCAGCTAAAGAAGCTGGGAAAGTTCGCTTAGAAGGTAAAGAATACGTAGTTCAAGACGGAGATGTTATGTTATTCCGTTTCAATGTTTAATATATATTTCTAAACGCAAAAAAGTCGATTTTGCCAAGGCAAATCGACTTTTTTATTTTATCTATTTCTTTTCATTTAAATAAACATAAACATTAAATTCAGACGGTACATCCTTTACTAAAACCTCATCAGGGAATTTTCTAAGTTTAAACATCCCAATAAAATTTGCTAAACCTCCTGCAATAAAAGAAGCACTCGCTAATAATAAGGCATAATTCCCTAGTGAAAAAGCAATGGCTAACGGGATTACTCCTGTAACCATAAAAGAAGTGAAAAATACCGATTGATATTGTCCATTTTTTATTTTTTCAGATGTAGTCGAGTAGATTAACCCTTTCTCAAGGTGAATGGATAATGATAGTGATTCAGGCTTTACTTTGCAACGGTATCTGTACCCAAGTAAATTTAGTATTTCATTGATTACAACTAACAGTAGTGATACAAAAATGAAAATAACAATTCCAAATAAAAAACGAAGAATACTAAAATCAAAATTAGGGTGTAAATAATAATTAATTCCGACAAAAATAATACTTAATAATATAGTTAAAATAACCGTTTGTTTCATAATTTTTTGTTCATTTATTGAAACGATATGTACGTTTTCTGACATATTTCCACCTCTTATGTTATTCATATACGTAAAGTTTCGGTAGATTAGGGTCATCTTTTACTAGAGCATCCCTAGAATATTTGCGCAGTTCTTTATACATGTAAAAGTCCCCCACTGCCCCAGCAATTAACACAGCTCCTAACGTAACAATCAAGAATGAATCGAAAAGAAACCCTGCTAAAGTAGGGATAACTCCAGTAGTCCAAAATGGTAGCATTAACGCCTTTTTCATCGCAGCATTTTTTAAAGGTTTTGTTGTAGTCGCATAAGCAACACCTAGTTTCAAATTTACACCGTATTTTAATTGTTTAAATTTGACCTTTCCAAAAATCATAAAACCTATAAGATGGAATATTTCGTGTAAAATAATTAGTAAGATATAGCCGACTATAAAGATAAAAATATCCCAAAATGAAAATGAAGCACTAAAACGCTGATGGATTAAACTATTCACAATGATAAAAAGTATCGTTAAGATGAGAGTAAGCCACAAATTTACTTTAGCAATTTTGATCATATTCAACTCAATGACAATCGGATCGTTAGTATTAGACATCTCTCCACTCCTTCTAAATCATTATAACGACTTTCCTTCCCTTTTTGAACGTAACATTCATTGTTGCATTTATTTAATTGTCATGGTACAATTCTACGATGTGAGTATATATTACTTACTCCTTGCTCTTGTAAAGTAGCAAGAGCCAAAGTCCATAAGGAGGTGCAAAATAATGAAAAAGTATGAATTAATGTACATCGTTCGTCCAAACATCGAAGACGAAGCTAAAAAAGCTTTAGTTGAACGTTTCAATGAAGTATTAACTTCAAACGGTGCTGAAATCGTAGAAGCGAAAGAATGGGGCAAACGCCGTCTAGCATACGAAATCAACGACTTCCGCGAAGGTTTCTACCAAATCGTGAAAGCAAACGCTGGTACAGAAGCAATCAACGAATTCACTCGTCTTGCTAACATCAGCGAAGACATTATCCGTCATATCGTTGTTCGTGAAGAAGCATAATAAAATTTACCAATAAACGCTGTAAAGGAGGTTGACATTGTGATAAACCGTGTCGTATTAGTTGGAAGACTTACGAAAGATCCAGAACTTCGTTATACGCCAAGTGGAATTCCGATGACTCGTTTTACAATCGCTGTAAATAGAACATTTTCGAATCAATCTGGTGAACGCGAAGCTGACTTTATCGGCTGTATCGCTTGGAGAAAACAAGCAGAAAACTTAGCAAACTTCATGAGAAAAGGAAGTTTGATTGGTCTAGAAGGCCGAATTCAAACAGGTAGTTTTGAAGGTCAAGATGGAAAACGTGTTTACACAACAGATGTTGTTGCAGATTCTGTACAATTTTTAGAACCTCGTAACAACGCTGGTGGTGGAGCAAATATACCAAATCAACAATATGGAGGGCAACCTTATGGGGGCAACCAACCTACATATAGTACAAGCCAGCCTAATCAACAATTTGGTAACATGGGTCAACAACAGGATCCATTTGCTTCATATCCACAAGGTCAACCTTCTATGAATCAGCAGAATTATACACGAGTAGATGAGGATCCATTTGCATCAAGCAAAGGACCAATCGAAGTTTCAGAAGACGATTTACCGTTCTAATTAGAAAAGCGTAGCGCTCTTCGAAACTAACTAAAAATAATAAAGGAGGACATCGAAATGGCACAACGTCGCGGAGGCCGCAAACGCCGTAAAGTTTGTTACTTCACTTCAAACAACATCACTACAATCGATTATAAAGATGTAGATTTACTTAAAAAGTTCATTTCTGAGCGTGGAAAAATTCTTCCTCGCCGTGTAACTGGTACAAGCGCAAAATACCAACGTAAATTAACATCAGCTATCAAACGTGCTCGTATCATGGCACTACTTCCATTCGTAGCTGAAGATAAATAAGCCTTAGCTTAAATAAGCGAAGCATATTTTTTACGCATATAATAAAGTCGACAAAATTTATTACAAATTTTGTCGACTTTTTATTTGCATTTTTTGTAAGTGTCATAACAATTACACAAGCGCATTTTTGTCCCATAACTAAAAAAATGGTACAATATATCAATGAATAAGATTATTACTTAAGAAGTATTATGCTATCACATTATGCATCAGGCTTCTTAGGCTGAACTTCTAAAGACTTATAATCAGCACAGTTTTAAATTAAAAGGAAGGTTATCGATGCCGAATAATCAATCAAAAAGGCTAGCTCATGGTGCTATGATGATTGCCTTATTTACAGTACTCGTTGCAATCGCTTTCTATGTACCATTCATCAATCTTATTGCTACCCTTTTTGCACCGTTACCTATTGCATGGTACAGTGCAAAATTTGATAGGAGTTCATCCATATTAGTGGCAATTCTAGGTTGTATTATCCCCTTCTTTTTTGGAGGTTTATTAATCATTCCGTTTGCCCTTATTTTTGCTTCATTAGGCGTAGTAATGGGTGATTCGTTACGATTAAAGAAAAGTAAAGTATTTTTACTTATGTCATCAGGTATTACTTTACTTATCACATTTGCAGTTCAGTACATTATCTCATTAAAATTGTTTGAAACGGATTTTATTAAAGAATCAATGCAGTTAATGCGTGACAGTTACAAAAAATCCTTTGAGCTATCACAAAGTTTAACTGGTCAAACACCAATGGATGAAACGGCTTTAAATTTACTTTTTGATACTATGGAGATGACATTACCAGCTTCCATTACCATTGCTGTTTTCTTCTTTACTTTCTTAATCATTTCAATTAATTTACCGATGTTAAAGCGTCTAGGAGTTAATGTTCCAAAGTTTAACGCATTTAAAAACCTGCGCTTACCAAAATCAATTTTATGGTATTATTTAATACTATTATCGGTTAACTTATTTATTAGCCCTGAAACTGGCACACCTCTTTATGTTATTTGCTTAAATTTATCGATGGTCTTATGGTTATTACTGACCCTTCAAGGAATATCTTTTATTCATTTTTGTCTTGATGCATACGGGTCACCTAGTATTTTAAAAGTACTTGCAACAATTATAGCCATTCCACTATATTCCTTTGTCGTATTAATTGGGATTTTTGATTTAGGCTTTGACATTCGTTCATTTGTCAAAGGGAAGATTCAGAGGTAGGGAGCTGATAAAATGGATACTTATAGGAAGCGGCTAATTCGACATCCTCTTATGTATCTAACTGTGATTGGTCTAATAGGCGCCACTATTATATCCATTTGGAATATCTGGTTTGGCTTAGCCTATTTGCTCTTTTATAGCATTGCGGTAATATATGCGTGGAAAATTGAGAAAATCACATTTATTAATACAGAAAAACATATCGAATCGCTTTCGTTTCGTATGAAAAAAGTAGGATCTGAAGCACTTTTAGAAATGCCTATAGGGATTTTACTCATTAACGATAAATATATAATTGAATGGGCAAATCCATATATGTCTCAAGTTATGGATGAAGAATCTTTAATTGGAGAAGAAATGTTTATTCTTTCAGAGGAGTTATATGAGTTAACGAAATCTGATGATAAAAGAGAGCAAACCGTTACAATTAATGATCGAAAGTATAAAGTGGTTTATAAACAAGAAGAAAAGTTATTATACTTCTTTGATGTAACGGAGCAATTAAAAATTGAATCACAATATTACGCAGACCGAACTGTTTTAGCTATCTTATTTATTGATAACTATGACGAGTTAACACAAGGAATGGATGACCAATCTAGAAGTTTAACGAATACAATCGTAACTTCTATCATTAATGATTGGGCCTCTGAACATGGAATTTTTGCAAAGCGCATTAATTCCGATCGTTTCCTAGCAATATTAAATGAGAAAATTTTATCTGAGCTTGAAAAGAAAAAGTTTTCAATTTTAGATGATATACGTGAAAAAACAGCACAAAAGAATCTCTCATTGACACTAAGTATTGGAGTTGGAGCTGGTTCAAGTTCTCTTATTAAACTTGGCGAATTAGCTCAATCTAGTCTAGATTTAGTTTTAGGTCGTGGTGGAGATCAAGTAGCGATTAAACAACCGAATGGAAAATTAAGATTTTATGGTGGAAAAACAAATCCAGTTGAAAAGCGTACTAGAGTGCGTGCTCGTGTTATCTCCCATGCCTTACAAGATCTGATTATTGAAAGTGATCAAGTATTTATAATGGGACATAAACATCCTGACATGGATTCCATCGGTGCTGCAATCGGTGTGCGAAAAATGGCACAAAAAAATAAAGTTAAAGGCTATATTGTCTTAAACTTTGATGAGTTAAATGGTAGTGTTAATCGGTTAATGGGGAATATAGAGAAAAACTCCGATTTTTATAAGTACTTTATTTCCCCTGATGAAGCATTAGCTTTAATGACGGAGAAGTCATTGGTAGCTATAGTGGATACTCATAAACCAAGTTTAGTAGCTGATGATCGACTATTAAAACGCTCTGACAAAATTGTTGTAATCGATCACCATCGACGAGGGGAAGAGTTTATTAAAAATCCAACTCTTGTCTATATGGAACCTTATGCATCATCTACAGCTGAACTAGTAACGGAATTATTAGAATATCAACCAGAAGATGAAAAACTATCAAAATTAGAAGCAACAGCACTTTTAGCGGGTATCATCGTAGATACAAAAAGCTTCACACTCCGAACAGGGGCACGTACTTTTGAAGCAGCCTCTTATTTAAGAACAAATGGAGCAGATACTGTATTAGTTCAACAATTATTAAAAGAAGATATTGATACGTATATTGAACGCTCAAAAATTATTCAAACTGTTGAATTCCTCTATCCGGGAATTGCCGTCGCACATGGACAGGATAACAAAATATATGACTCTGTATTAATTGCACAAACGGCAGATATTTTACTCACAGTTAAAGACGTATCAGCCTCCTTTGTGGTTGCCCATCGACCTGATGGATTAATAGGAATCAGTGCAAGGTCTTTAGGAGACTTTAATGTTCAACTTGTTATGGAGAAACTTGGTGGTGGTGGCCATTTAACCAATGCTGCTTGCCAACTAAATGTTGATACGATAGAACATGCGATTTCTTTATTAAATAATGCAATAATAGATATACTTGAGGGGAGAAATGAAGAATGAAAGTAGTATTTTTAAAAGACGTTAAAGGAAAAGGTAAAAAAGGAGAAGTTAAAAACGTTGCAGATGGATATGCACAAAACTTCCTTATAAAAAATGGTTATGCTGTTGAAGCAACGAACCAAGCACTTAGTCAATTAGAAGGTCAAAAGAAATTAGCAGAGAAAAATGCAGCGGCTGAATTACAGGCAGCGAAAGATTTAAAAGAACAACTTGAAAAACTTACTGTAGTGATTAAAGCAAAATCAGGTGATGGCGGTAGACTATTTGGATCAGTTTCTACAAAACAAATTGCTGAAGCCCTTCAAAAAGATTTTGGTATTAAAATTGATAAACGAAAAATGGAATGTAACGAAGGTATTCGCTCTTTAGGCTTTACAAATGTACCTGTAAAGCTTCACCACGAAGTTAAAGCGACTTTAAAGGTACACGTTACAGAAGAAGCGTAAGGAGAGAACTGTAATGAACGAAGGCATGATGGATCGCGTTCCACCGCATAACCATGAGGCAGAGCAATCCGTTATTGGTGCCATATTCCTTGAGCCACAAAGTTTAATTACTGCATCTGAAATTTTAGTTCCTGATGATTTTTATCGAATTAGTCATCAAAAAATCTTTCAGACAATGCTGGATTTAAGTGACCAAGGAAAAGCGATAGATGTTGTCACTGTTACAGAAGAACTTTCAGTAAAAAAAGAACTTGAAGATGTTGGTGGTCTTTCTTATTTAACTGAGCTTGCCAATGCTGTACCTACCGCTGCTAATATTGCGTATTATGCTAAAATCGTTGAAGAAAAGGCACTATTACGCCGCTTAATTCGTGTTGCCACAAAGATAGTTGAAGAAGGTTATACACGGGAAGATGAAGTTGAGGCGCTTTTAGCAGATGCTGAAAAGAAAGTAATGGAAGTTGCGAATCGTAAAAATGCCGGTGACTTTAAACACGTTAAAGATGTACTCGTTCAAACTTACGATAATATTGAACAATTGCAATTTCGCGATGGAGATGTAACTGGGATTCCAACTGGTTTCCGTGATTTAGATCGAATGACAGCTGGCTTCCAACGAAATGACTTAATTATTGTAGCTGCCCGTCCATCAGTTGGTAAAACAGCTTTTGCCTTGAATATTGCACAAAATGTAGCGATTAAAGCACGAGAAAATGTAGCAATATTCTCTCTTGAGATGGGGGCAGAACAACTCGTAATGCGTATGCTTTGTGCTGAAGGAAATATTGATGCTCAAGCATTGCGTACTGGTGCTCTTACTTCTGAAGATTGGAGCAAACTAACGATGGCGATGGGTAGTTTATCAAACTCAGGTATTTATATTGATGATACACCGGGCTTACGTATTAGTGAAATTCGTGCAAAGTGCCGCCGCCTTCACCAAGAAAGTGGATTAGGTATGGTCTTAATCGATTACTTACAGTTAATTCAAGGTAGTGGCCGAAGTGGAGAAAACCGTCAACAAGAAGTATCGGAAATTTCTCGTTCCTTAAAAGCTTTGGCCCGTGAATTAAAAGTTCCTGTTATTGCCTTATCTCAGTTATCTCGTGGTGTAGAACAACGTCAAGATAAACGCCCGATGATGAGTGATATTCGTGAATCAGGAAGTATCGAGCAAGATGCGGATATTGTAGCCTTCTTATACCGTGATGATTACTACGATAAAGAATCCGAAAGTAAAAATATGATCGAAATCATTATTGCAAAACAACGTAATGGTCCAACAGGTACTGTAACGCTTGCTTTTAAAAAGGAATTTAACAAATTTATTAATATTGATTGGTCGCAGCATCCGCAGCCAGTTAATGCATAAGTATATTTAGAACACGAACGTTAATTGAATTTTTTCAATTATATGTTCGTGTTTTTTCTTATTCTTCATTGACTTCTATAATGAATCACTGTTACAATGGTTCTGTTTGATATAGTTAAAGAAAGTAGGACATACTATTTGTGGATGTTTTACTAATAAATATTGCGGTATAAAGGACATAATGTCTAGCGGAGGTGCTGATATGACATCAGTTGTAGTTGTAGGGACACAATGGGGAGACGAAGGTAAAGGTAAAATTACTGACTTCCTATCTAAAAAGGCAGATGTAATCGCTCGTTTTTCAGGCGGGGATAACGCAGGTCATACAATCAAGTTTGACGGTGAAACGTATAAATTGCATTTAATTCCATCAGGTATTTTCTATAAAGAAAAAACATCAGTTATGGGGAACGGAATGGTTATTAACCCAAAATCTCTTGTAACTGAATTAAAAGGTTTACAAGAGCGTGGTATTGATACATCAAATTTACGTATTTCAAACCGTGCACAAGTAATTCTTCCTTATCATATTTATCAAGATAAAGTAGACGAAGCTGCTCGTGGCGACAAAAAAATCGGGACAACATGTAAAGGTATTGGACCATGTTATCAAGATAAAATCGCACGTATGGGTATTCGTATTGCAGATTTACTTGATCGTGAAGTTTTTGAACAAAAGCTACGCGAAAATTTAGAAAAGAAAAATCGCCTTTTCGAAAAATACTATGAAGTAGAAGGTTTAAAATTTGAGGACATTTTTGAAGAATTCTACGGTTATGGTCAAGAATTAGCGCAATATGTTACTGACACATCAAAAGTTTTAAATGATGTATTAGATGAAGGTGGACGAGTATTATTCGAAGGTGCACAAGGTGTCATGTTAGACGTTGACCATGGTACTTATCCATTCGTTACTTCTTCTAACCCTGTTGCAGGTGGTGTAACAACAGGTACAGGTATTGGACCTTCTCATGTATCTCGTGTTGTTGGGGTATGTAAAGCATATACTTCTCGTGTTGGCGATGGTCCATTCCCAACTGAGTTATTTGACGAAATTGGCCATCATATTCGTGAAGTAGGTCGTGAATATGGTACAACAACTGGTCGTCCTCGTCGTGTAGGTTGGTTTGACTCAGTTGTAGTACGCCATTCTCGCCGTGTTAGTGGAATTACAGACTTAGCATTGAACTCAATCGATGTATTATCTGGTTTAGAAACAGTAAAAATCTGTACGGCTTATAAATACAATGATGAAATCATTACAGAATATCCAGCAAGCTTACATGTAATCGAAGCTTGTGAACCAGTTTATGAGGAACTACCAGGCTGGTCAGAGGATATCACAGGCGTTCGTACATTAGAAGATCTACCAGAAAACGCACGCAAATACGTAGAACGCATCGTAGAATTAACTGGTATTAACCTAATGACATTCTCAGTAGGCCCAGCACGTGAGCAAACGAATGTCGTTAATCCGATTTGGGAGTAACGACATTCGTTCTGCACCGATAGCGTAGCGACAGGTGCAAACTTTTAGGATTAACTTAATCTGGGGGACATCCTAACTACTAACGATTACAAATCGTTAGTAGTTTTCTTTTTATCCACGTTAGTCTGCGCCGAAAGCGTAGCGACAGGCGCAAACCTTGGGATAACCCAATCTGGGAGTAATAGTTACTAACTGCTAACAGACTAAATCGTTAGCAATTTTTACTTTAAACGACATTCGTTCTGCACCGATAGCGTAGCGACAGGTGCAAACTAGAGGTAAATTATATATAGAAACTAACTAACTAACTGCTAATAAAATAAATCGTTAGCAGTTTTTTCTTTATTATTGCTCTTTTTTCAAATCACAACCAAACAAAAAACCAAGCAAAAGTGGCTCGGTTTTTCTAAACATTTTATATGTGTATTAGTGAATACCTTTCTTCTTGAAGCGTCCACCTTTTACTTCGCTAATATTACCAATTGCTAGGAATGCTTGATTATCTATACTTCGAACAATTTCTTTCATCTTAGATTCTTCTAATCTAGTAATAACACAGAATATCACTTTTTTATTATCCCCTGTATAAGCCCCTTCACCATGTAAATAAGTAACCCCTCGACCTAAACGGTGTAATATGGCTTGGCCAATTTCCTCTATGTCTTCACTAATTATGTAAACGGATTTAGATTCCTCCATCCCTAGCACGACAACATCAATAACTTTTGATGCTATATAGTAAGCAACAACGGAATACATTGCTTGTTCCCAAGTAAATACAAAACCAGCAACAGTGAAAATAATTAAGTTAATAAATAAGATAATTTCACCAACAGAAAAGGGTAGTTTGATATTGGATAAAATGGCTAAAACTTCAGTTCCATCTAAACATCCTCCATAGCGAATAACAAGTCCAACACCAACACCTAATAAGATTCCACCGAAAACGGTAGCTAATAATAAATCTTTTGTAAAAGGATTTAAATGATGCATAATTACCGTGGCAATCGAAAGGATTGTAATTCCCAGGGCAGTAGTTAATGCGAAGGTTTTACCAATTTGTTTATAACCGATGAATATAAAAGGAAGGTTTAGTATGAAGATAAAAACACCAACAGGCAAACCAACTAAATGAGAAATAATAATTGAAATCCCAACAATTCCACCATCCATAACATTGTTAGGAACTAAAAATAACTCTAGACCTATAGCAAAAATTAGTGCACCTATAATTACCATTACAACTCGGAACATGTGATGCCTCATAGGTATTTTATTAATTTCAGAATGTTTTGCACTTACTTCCATAAATTCTCCCCAATCTCTAATAATTTTATTTGTAACTGTATATGAAAGGACTCTCTAGATGATAATAAAAATTCCCTTTCTATATAATTATTCCCTAATGTTTAAAGAAATGAAACTATGAAAATAAAAAAATTTCTATTATAAATCTAGTAAAATAAAAAACATTATCATAAAAAATAACAAGAATATTGTCGAGAAATCTCGAAAAGTAATAATAAACTAAAATTCTTTTCAGTCCTTAGACAATTTAATAGAGAATTTTGGTCCTTAAATCCTATAATATAACAAAAAACGTGCAAATAATACAATTTCATTACAAAAGACTCAGGACGGTTCAACCAAAAGAAGGAGTATGTTAAATTAGAAAAGGCTTGAAAATCTCACATGGAAAAATAACCCTTAATTAGGGGAACCTTTGGAAGGGGCTTCATAATGAGTTCGAAGTGGAAATTGAAAAAAGACGTTTCGATGAAAAAACATACAAGTCTTGATTCTAAGAAAAAGAATATATTTAAAAAAATTACTTTAACTGTTGCTCTTTTATCATTAGTAACATTTAACCTTGCATTTGCAAACGGAGAAGAAAGCGATAATTCTATAAATAAAATATACCATGTTTATTTAGGTGATACATATATTGGACCTGTAACTAATGAAGAGTCCGTAACTGAAATTGTTGAACAAAAAGAAAAAGAAGCAAGTCTACAATATGAAAATATGGAAGTAGATGCTAGCTCAGATGTTTCTTTAGTTCCGGAGCATGTTTTTTCATTCGAAATTGATGATACGAATACTTTAGAAAAATTAAATACAGAGTTAGAAGTTCAAACACCAGCTTTCGCAATGAAAATTGATGAAGAACCAGTAGCTTACTTCAAAAGTGAACAGGATTATGAAGAGGCAATTCATCAATTAAAACTTGAATACGTAACAGAAAAAGAATTACAACAATTAGAAAACAATGTATCTAAAGAGTTAGCTAAAAATGAATCACGACTATTAGAAGTTTCAGTTGTTGAAAATCTCGCAATAGAAAATACAAAAGTTAATCCAGAACAAATTTTAACTCCAGAGAAAGCTGTAGATTATCTTAAAACAGGATCTGTTGAACAAGAGTTATATGCCGTTCAAAATGGTGATGTTCTTGGCAAAATTGCAAAGAAGCATAATTTATCAGTAGCAGAACTTTTAAAATTAAATCCTGATATTAATGAAAATACAATATTACAAATTGGTCAAAAACTGAATGTAACAGTGGAAAAGCCATTAGTAAATGTTAAAGTTGTTTATGAAAAATCAAGAGTAGAAAAAATTGACTTCACAAAAATTGTAGAAGAAAATGACTCAATGTATAAAGGCGAGAAAATCGTTAAACAAGAAGGCGAATACGGTAAGAAAAAGGTCGAGTATATAATTACTGAATTAAACGGTAAAAGAGTAGAAAAAGCAGTGACGGAAGAAACAGTACTCTCTGAACCTAGTGATCGAGTTGTTGTCGTTGGTACGAAGGTTGTTTCAGATCGAGGAACGGGTGCATTTGCTTGGCCAACTTCAGGTGGATATATTTCAAGTAATATGGGTAATCGCTGGGGTGAATTCCACAGAGGTATCGATATTGCTAGACCATCAAATTATAATATTACTGCTTCAGATAATGGAGTTGTTACATTCGCTGGTTGGGATGGAACATATGGTCAAAAAATTGTTGTAGACCATAATAATGGATATGAAACATTATATGCTCATCTATCCGAAATTAAAGTAACTGTTGGACAAGTTGTTCCACAAGGTTCTATTATCGGCATTATGGGATCAACAGGAAATTCAACAGGTACTCACCTTCATTTCGAAGTTCATAAAAACGGTTCATACGTAAATCCATTAACATTATTAGACTAATTATAAGACAGTCCAAACACTATGGGCTGTCTTTTTTATTATTAACTATCAAAATTTGTCGAAATATTCCCCGGAAAATATTATAGCGATGTTCTCATATTGATATTTAGTGTTATCTGATTGTAACCTCAGCTTAAACGTTGTAACACATTGTTTGATATAATGGAGTGTGGGGTAGTATAATGCAGCGAAACGTAAAGCATGATAGAGTTAATAATAGGAAAATCGAAATTAAACATACTTAACTATAGATAGAGAGTAGAGAAGGAGAAAAAATTTATGACAAAAACAATATTAGTTGTGGACGATGAAAAGCCAATTGCAGATATATTGCAATTTAATTTAGTAAAAGAAGGTTATCAAGTAATTTGTGCTTATGATGGGGATGAGGCATTAGAAAAAATTGAAGAATCCCAACCTGATTTAATGCTTCTCGATATTATGCTTCCAAAACGTGATGGTATGGAAGTGTGCCGTGAAGTCAGAAAGAAATATGACTTCCCTATCATTATGCTAACTGCAAAGGGATCTGAAATTGATAAAGTGCTTGGATTAGAAATGGGTGCAGATGATTACGTTACAAAGCCTTTTAGTACGAGAGAGTTAATAGCACGAGTAAAAGCAAATATGCGTCGACTTAAAGTATCTGCTCAAGTGGAAGAAACAAAAGAGGAGTCAAATGATATTACAGTAGGTGCTTTAGTCATTCAACCTGATGCTTATATCGTGTTAAAGCGTGGAGAAGCAATTGAATTGACTCATCGTGAATTTGAATTACTTCATTATTTAGCGAAACATATTGGACAAGTAATGACTCGTGAACATCTACTTCAAACAGTATGGGGTTATGATTACTTTGGAGATGTACGTACAGTAGACGTTACGATTCGACGTTTACGTGAAAAAATAGAAGATAACCCAAGTCATCCGAATTGGATTGTTACGCGCCGCGGGGTAGGTTATTACTTACGAAATCCTGAGCAGGAGTAATATAAATGCATAAAGTTAGCTTTTTTAAGTCTATCCACGTAAAACTAGTACTGATTTATGTTTTACTCATTATCATTGCATTACAGATCATTGGGCTTTATTTCTCATCAAATTTAGAAGAGAATTTAAAAAACAATTTCAAAGAGTCAATTACGCAACGGATTGACTTAGTTCAATACAGTATTCGAGAAGAGTTGTTAAAGGATCGGGACGAAACAACAGGACCTTCATTAGAGCAAAGTTTGAATCTCATTTTACGAGAGTTCACTACAAGTGATATAAATGAAATTCGAATTGTTGATAACCGAAACAAGGTGTTGGCAACATCCGATATTGATAATCAAAGCATTGTAGGACAGAGATTTAATCATGATATTGTAACGAAATCGATATCCGCTGAAATTTTTCAAGATGAAATTGCGATTGATGAAGATACTAGAAAACGTGTTTGGGTTTTAGCTACGCCAATAACCAATACACTTGGTCCAAACAAAGATGTTATTGGTGCCATATATCTTGAGTCAAATATTGAAAAAGTCTTTGAACAAATGAATGATATCAATCGGATCTTTGCTGTCGGAACAGCGATGTCCCTGGCAATTACCATTATTCTTGGGATATTGATTGCAAAAACAATTACTAAGCCGATTTTAGATATGCGTAGACAAGCACAAGCAATGTCTAGAGGAAATTTCTCACGTAAAGTTCGTGTCTATGGTAATGATGAGATTGGGCAACTAGCTATTGCTTTTAACCATTTAACAAATCGTCTGCAAGAAGCAACATCCACAACAGAAGCAGAACGGAGGAAGCTAGCTTCAGTCTTAAGTAACATGACAGATGGAGTTATCGCAACAGACCGTAAAGGGAAAGTAATTTTAATTAATGACCCAGCTTTAAACTTTTTAAATGTTACACGTGAAACAATGTTAAATCGACCAATCACATCGGTACTTGGTGTTGATCAAGAATACAGTTTTGAAGATTTAATATATATGAAGGATTCATTAAATCTTAATTTTAGTACGCAAGATGAGCCATTAATTTTAAGAGCGAACTTTTCTGTAATTCAAAAAGAAACAGGATTTGTAAATGGGTTAATTACAGTTTTACACGATATTACGGAACAAGAAAAAATTGAAATGGAGCGCCGAGAGTTTGTGGCGAATGTTTCTCACGAGTTACGTACCCCATTAACAACAATGCGAAGTTATTTAGAAGCATTAGCAGATGGAGCATGGCGTGATGAAAATATTGCACCAACCTTTTTAAATGTTACACAAACCGAAACAGAACGAATGATTCGGTTAGTTAATGATTTACTGCAATTATCAAAAATGGATAGCCGTGATTATAAATTGAATCGAGAGTTTGTCGAATTTAATAAATTTTTCAATCGTATCATTGATCGATTTGAAATGTCTAAATCTCAAAACGTCACATTTAGCCGTTTTATTCCTGATACATCATATTTTGTAGAAATCGATACAGATAAACTTACACAAGTAATTGATAATATCATCTCTAACGCATTGAAGTATTCACCTGATGGAGGAAATATCCGTTTTGGTTGTACGGTACAAGATAATATGTTGAAAGTGATGATTTCAGACGATGGTATGGGTATCCCAAAAGAAAATGTTAATCGCATTTTTGAGAGATTTTATCGTGTAGACCGCGCTCGTTCCCGTGCAATGGGGGGAACTGGTTTAGGTTTAGCCATCGCAAAAGATATGATTGAAGCACATGGAGGGAAGATTTGGGCTGAAAGTGAAGAAGGTGTTGGAACGACAATCTTCTTTACGTTACCATTTGAATTAGATGAGGCAGGTGATTGGGAGTGAAATATGTTGAGCAGGTTAAATCAATCATCCTTACACTCCTTGTCGGATTAAGCTTAATTTTAACTTTTGCCATATGGAGTTACACACCACCTTATCAAGTAATTGAAGAGTCACAGGTCGAACAAATTACAATCGGAGAACATAAATCTATTGAAGATGTTATTCAACCTTATCGGATATTATTAAGCCAAGATAATCAATTTTCTGGTACTATATCTTCTACTTTAATTGATAATGTAATGACAACTTTATCGAAAGTAAGGGCTACAGAGCTAGATTTTATTCAAAGTAACCTCTCGGACGTTAAGATTAATTCTATGGTTGGCGCAAATAATCGAATTACACTGTTTTTCCAATCAGAAGTACCTATTAATATATTTAAATCTATTTTGGAGTTTACTCAAAGTGATTTACCAGAGATATCATTTAGTCATCTTGTTATTGATTGGGGAAAATTTAATCAAACCAATACATTGCAACTATTATTTGTAAGTGAACAAAACAGAACACTCTATACAACAGATATTGCATTAAGTAATGACTATTTTAATTCCACATTTAATGATTTATTTAAAGATGCAATTAAATATGAAGAAATCACAAGAAACAATAAACTATCTTTATATGTACCATCCAACCCAGTAGAATTAGCGAAATATACGTATTACATCGATGAAGTATCACCTGAAAGATTTAAAGAAATTTTATTTAAAGATACAAACATTGTGAAGAAAAATATTGAGAGTGCAACATCGTCTAAGTATACTGATGCAATGTCTTTTATGACATCTGATACTAAAACAAAGATTATTAATTATGTGTACCCAACTTCTGAGAGCATTAACGATATAAAAGGTTCTACCTTATTACAAGAAAGTTTCGATTTTGTAAATGAGCATGGCGGATTAACAGGGGATTACCGGTATGTGTATCGAAATGTTCCTAAACATATTACAGAATATCAATTATTCTTGAGAGGTGTGCCAGTGTTTAGTAGTATCACATCCACTCGAATCACAACAATTTGGGGAGATAATCAAATTTTCAGTTATAGAAGACCTTATTTTAAACTAGATATGGCAATTCCTTCAGAGAGAGCAGTTCGTCAATTACCATCAGGTGTTGAAGTTGCAAAGTGGGTACAAAATATCCAAGATATTGATGATATAATAGTTGGATATTATTTAACGGGTAGTGAAATTGATGAAAAGTTATATACGTTAGAGCCAAGTTGGTTTTCTATTCAAGATGGAAGTGCTACACGTATTACGCCAGAGTCATTAGGAGGGGCTGGATATGGATTGGAGTAAATCAAAATCTATATTCATCGTTGTATTTCTAATATTGAATGTGTTTCTCTATTCTTTATATTTAAACCGACACACGGAAGCACAATTGGTAGAAGTATTAGGTGAAAAAACGATTGAAGCACAACTCCAAGATGACCATATTACTTATGGAGTTTTACCAACCAATATAGAAAAGGCATCCTATATTTCTGCGACGGTGAAAAATTTTGAAGAAGAACAAATTGTTTTACAAAATGCGCAAAAAATCGTTGTGGAAAATAAAAATAAATTAATTGTCACTTTAAAAGATCCAGTGAAAATTAGTAATCTTGATCAGGAAGAAAGCTATCGAAACTTCCTCCAATTTCAAGTTCATGAAGGTGCCTCTTATGCATTATGGAAAGTTGACCAAGAAAATAGGAAAATTACATTTTTCCAACGATTGAATGATCGGAAAATCTATTATAATATTAACGGTGTTCTCACAGCTTATCTTAATGACAATGATGAAATCATCCGATATGAACAAACATTGCTAGATAATATAGAAGAATATAATAAAGAGAAAACATTGCTACCACCAATCCAAGTAATTCAAGCTCTTTATGGAAAACGTTTATTAAAGCCTGACTCTAAAATTACTGAAATGAAATTAGGGTATTCAACACTGATTCAGTTAAAGACACAAGTATTCGTTCCAACTTGGGAAGTTCGTGTGAAAACTCAAGATGATGTACATGAAGAATACTTTGTAAATGCTGTAGAAGGAAAGGTAATTGATTTTCAACTAGATCATACAAGAGTGGATGTAGTTGATGATGCACTTGATATAAAAGAAGTTAATGAAGAATAGGGAGTAATGTTATGCGATTTAGTGTTTTAGCAAGTGGTAGTACTGGAAATGCCATTTATGTAGAAAATGATGAACATGCATTTTTAGTTGATGTCGGTTTGAGCGGCAAAAAAATGGAGCAGCTGTTTGCTAAGATTGATCGTGACATGAAGAATTTAACGGGGATATTAGTTACTCATGAACATAGTGACCATATAAAAGGTATTGGAGTAGTTGCGCGGAAATACAAAGTGCCAATCTATGCTAATGAAAAAACATGGCAAGCAATGGATGGGCATATTGGCAATATTCCAACAGAACAACGGTTTATTTTCAATATGGAGACGGTTCAATCCTTTGGTTCGTTAGATATTGAATCCTTTGCAGTTTCCCATGATGCAGTAGACCCAATGTTTTATGTATTCCATGAAAATGATCGAAAACTTGTTGTAATTACCGATACTGGATATGTGAGTGATCGCATGAAAGGAATTATTCGTGGTGCCGACTCTTTTGTTTTTGAGTCGAACCACGATATCGGTATGCTCCAAATGGGTCGCTATCCATGGTCGATCAAGCGTCGTATTTTAAGTGATGTTGGACATGTTTCCAATGAAGATGCTGCAATAGCAATGAGTGAAGTGGTATTTGAAAAGCCGACTCAAATCTATTTATCTCATTTAAGTAAAGATAATAATATGAAAGATTTAGCCCGTATGACAGTTTCACAAACATTACAATCATGCGGAATCATTACAGGTGAATATGTTCATTTACATGATACAGATGCTGAAGAGCCGACTCTTTTAGTAACTGTGTGAATAGGCAGAGGTGTCCAAAGAGAAAAAACTTTTTGGGCACCTTTTTTATTTATAAATATCTTCTAGTAGATAAATTGCTTCTGCGATGGATGCACTATATTTGACGCAATATATCTGTGAAGAAAGTGCAAGTCATAAGGGTTCTGTCTCAAATATTTTCAGACTGAGCCCTTTTTTATTTTTGTTTTATTTCATTTTCATGTAATTTTAATCTTTAGTTTGTATCATAATGACAATAAGAGGAAGAAAGGATTGGTTATATGAGTTACTATAATAATGATGATGAACATAAACAAACCGAAAACGAATCTGGTTCTTCTTATTCACCATTACAGGAACGATTAATGCGTGAGGAAGAAGAAAATAAAAAACGGGTAAATAAAAAAAATAATGGAAGTAAAGGCGGTTACTTTTTAAGTGGCCTTGCAGGTGTCATTGTTGGTGCACTCGTGATGTGGTTACTACTTCCTTCTATGGTTGGGCAACTTCCAAGCAATTCGAATAACAAAACGAACACCACAACAATCACACAAACAGCAACAGAAGTTACAACGGATATTACCTCAGCCGTTGAAAAAGTCTCCGATGCTGTTGTAGGTATTACAAACATTCAAGAAGTAACAGACTTTTGGAACCAACGCTCACAAGAACAAGAAGCTGGTAGTGGTTCTGGTGTCATTTACAAAGTAGAAGATGGGAAAGCTTTTGTCATTACAAATTACCATGTTGTAGAAGGAGCTAAACAACTGGAAGTTACATTAGCGGACGGTACTAAAGAAGAAGCAACTCTTGTAGGAAGCGATATTTGGACAGATTTAGCCGTTGTTTCGATTGACAGTAAAAATATTGAAACAGTAGCCCAATTCGGTGATTCAGAAACATTAAAACAAGGTGAGACAGTCATTGCGATTGGGAACCCACTTGG
Organism: Ureibacillus endophyticus; assembly: GCF_024159215.1. Classification (NCBI taxonomy): domain Bacteria; kingdom Bacillati; phylum Bacillota; class Bacilli; order Caryophanales; family Caryophanaceae; genus Ureibacillus; species Ureibacillus endophyticus. The sequence goes on along the minus strand of NZ_JAMYWW010000001.1, from coordinate 3,659,071 downwards.
ATTAGATTTTTATGGTTCGGTTACTACGGGTGTTATTTCAGGGAAGGATCGTGCTGTTCCTGTTGATCTAAATGGAGATGGTACGGAAGATTGGGAAACAGAAGTATTACAAACTGATGCAGCAATCAATCCAGGTAATAGTGGAGGAGCGTTAATCAATATTGCCGGAGATTTAGTAGGGATTAACTCGATGAAAATCGCTGAGTCGACGATAGAAGGTTTAGGTTTTTCTATACCAATAAATACGGTCATACCGATTGTTGAAGAGTTAGAAAGAAATGGCGAAGTACGTCGCCCAACGATGGGAATCGGCCTATTAGACTTAACAGATGTACCTGCTTTCTATCAACAACAAACATTACGTTTACCAGAAGAAGTAACAACAGGTGTCGTTGTATCAGAAGTTGTTCAAGGATCACCAGCAGATAAAGCAGGTGTAAAACAATATGATGTTATTGTAGAAATGGGAGGAGAGAAAATTGAAAACTCCATCGACCTACGACAACATTTATACAATGAAACAGATATTGGTGACACACTTCCAATTAAAGTGTACCGTCAAGGAAAATTAGTTGAATTACAATTAACATTAACTGAAGGAACAAACGTATAAAGGATTTCATCTGTGGAAAACTATAAGTTATCAACAGTGCATTAAGCACAACGAGTAGAGAAGGATAAAGCCTATTCTTCCCTACTCGTTTTTTGTTTGTTACAATGGTTTGTGGATAAAATATTCACAAATGTGAATAAGTCTGTGGAAAATATAAATTAGAAAGAGGTAATAATAAATGAAAGTATATAGCTGTGAAACCCATATAAATCACGCTTTAGATATGCTTGTTGCAGAAACAAAGGAGTTTCCAATCATGGAACAATTAAATGATGAAGAAAAGTTATCCACAAATTGTTCTTATTGTGAAGAGAAAGCAACATATATTGTATCAAGTAAGTAGCTTTACACAATATCTAGAAAGTGCATGTGGATATGTGTATAACTTTTGTGGATAACTTGTTCGTAAATTAAAAATTAAGGTGGATAAACTGTATATATTAAAATTTTCTAACAAGAATGAAAAAAGATAGCCACATTGTTACAAGAATTGAAACATGTTTAGAGTAATTTGAAATTACATGTGGATAACAATAAGAATGTAATGTAAAGGTGGACTAATTGTGAATATCACCATAATTTCAGTAGGAAAGTTAAAAGAGAAATATTTAAAAATGGGCATTGATGAATATGTAAAACGATTAGGGGCTTATGCCAAAATTGAATTAGTTGAGGTACCAGATGAAAAGGCACCAGAAAATTTAAGTGAGTCCGAAATGGAAATCGTAAAACGAAAAGAAGGAGAACGTATTCTAAGCAAAATAAGCGATGGCACCCATGTGATTGCCCTAGCTATAGATGGAAAAATGAAATCCTCTGAAGAAATGGCCAGTGACTTGGAATCACTCATGACATACGGAACAAGTAAAATTGCTTTTGTTATAGGTGGTTCACTGGGATTACATAATGATGTTTTAAAACGCGCGGATGAAAAACTCAGCTTCGGTAAAATGACTCTTCCCCACCAACTAATGAAGCTGGTATTAGTGGAGCAGATTTATCGAAGCTTCCGGATAATGAAGGGTGAACCGTATCACAAATAGAGGCGGTTTTTGTAAGTTGGCTTAAAATGATTAGTTAAATATCATTTTAAGCCTTTTAATTTTGCAATAATTTATCGGTTAAACATAAGGTAATTAAGTCTCTGTAGTTCAGTAAAAGCGCTCAGATGGTGAAATAGTGAATGCAATTACAAGGTTATGAATAGAATTCTTCCCAAACACAGCTTTGGGTGCATTTTTGTAATTCAACAATCGGACCAAATCAATGGGTAACATTTAATAAAATAATTGGATATTAAAAAGAACATTAAACGTAACAGGTAAGGGGATAAGAGTAGTGGTAGAAGCATTTGTATGGTTAGGTTTTCTATTTAACCCAATTTTTTCTATAGTTTTCTTGATTAATTTAGTTGAGATAAATAGGTAACTTATTAAAGAAAGTGAATCGGACATAAGTAAGAATGTGCTATGGTTTGTTGTATCCGGGACATTTATTGTAACCATCTTAACTTGGGCGTGGGGATTGCCTAGATAGATACGATTATTGAGATTGTTGAAGGAGCATCTCTATTTTCATAAAAAAATTATACATTATGTAATATAAATCTTAATAAACGTTCCCAAAAGCAACCGCACCTCCTTGATAGTATGTGTCTAACAAATGGGGTGCAGTTCAATGCCACGTAGGGAACGTTCAATCCAGCAGTTAAGATTACTACAAAGTGTTAGCTGTTTTTTATTTAATTAGATTCCCTTTGCATCAGAGTTAACACCCACAGCTATCAGACATGTTAACCTCTTGAGTGGAATCTGAAACAGGAAAGTTCATTTCTTTCCACGCTGCAATACCCCCCGTTAGCTCTTTTACCATATATCCACGTTCTAATAAAAACTTTGCTACCTTGGCAGCCGTGTTACACCAGACATCCCAACAGTAAACAATAATTTCCTTGTCTTTTGGTATTTCATTTAAACGAGCTTGCAGTTCTTGTTCGGGTATGACATTAGCATCCTTAATTTTTAAACTTCTTACATGAAGTGGGCCGTTTCTTACATCCAGCAAAAAGTATTTATCTGGATCTATTTGTGTCAATCTCAAATAATCCATAGGGCTAATAGTTGCTTCTAAACGGGCATTAAAATAATCAAGTGCATTCATAATTATGTTACCTCCATTTTTAAAGTGTGGTCCAAATTTTAATGAGAAACTCCTTTAGCAATTGTCTTTCTTGATTACTTAAAGGGGCTAAAACTTCTAATTCAATATCGTTTAAAAATTCCCAACGTGAATCCAATAAATCCTTTCCTTTTGGTGTAATCATAAGGCTGTAGGACCTTCTATCATTAGGATTCCTTGTCCTCTCTACAAAGCCTAAAGTTTCTAAATGATCAATATGACTTACCATTGTTGTCCGATCAATTTGTAGATTTTCAGAAATATCTTTTTGTGATGAGTAAGGGTTTCCATTAATAAATAAAAGAACCCCATATTGTCTAGCATTAATGTGATATGGGACAAGCCCCTCGGCGAATTTAGTTTCCATTTGCTGAAGAACTTTTCCGAGTAAAAAACCATAAGATTGATTCCATTTTTCCATTTAAATTATTCACCCCTTTAAATAGTCAGTTAAATATATAATCACTTCAACTGATTGTTTTTTGAATTTCAAGTTGTTTGTTTTTATATTTAATTTTAATGAAAAACTGCAAATGCTGATCTTATCCCTGAAAAAATCTTCCTTTCATACTTTAATTGCTCATGTTTAAATTGATTGAGCACCTGTTGTTAAAATGGTATATTTATGTACAAAATCAACAGATTACCATAAGAGATAGACAACCAGTTCCTACAATAAAAGTAAGTAGGCTTACAGCATTCTTTTATCAACTGGTACTGCATTAATATTTCCATTATAGTTTTGATTCGAGCTGCACTTGATTGAGATACTTCCTAGTCATTATGTGCTGAAGTGAATCTGAAGGTTAACTATGGGAAAAAATGAACAAACAATTTTCTATATACTGACATCACGGAGAGCTCAAAATATGTAGATTAGTTTCTAAGAAGTTATCAATGACTACTAAAATTAATTGGAAAATTATCTTTAAAGTGAACTATTCACTTACTTTGAAAGGAGAAAATTTGTGAAAAAATTAATTGTTCCAATGGTATTATCAATCGTATTAACTGGATGTGGAGAAGTTAATGTCTCAAAAGAAGAATACCAATTAGTAGAGGGATCTGAGTTTCTCGATGGAAATGAGAAAGCACTTGTTGGAAATATTAAAGTGATTCCTGATTTTAAAATGAACACGTTAAATAGGGAAAGAAACATTTGGGTTTATTTACCTCCTAGTTATGATGAGTCTAATGACAATTATCCCGTTCTTTATATGCAAGATGGTCAGAGTTTATTTAAATCTAAAGAAACTGAATGGCAGGTTGATGAATCACTAGAAAGTATTTTCAAAGATAAAAAGGCAAAAGAAACAATCATTGTTGGTATTGAAAGTGATCCTGAAACAAGATTTAACGAATATGCTCCTTGGAAAAATCAAGTCAATGATGGGGGTGAAGGGGATTTATATGTAGATTTCATTGTTAAAGAATTAAAACCATATATTGATGAGAAGTTCCGAACATTAAAAGATCGAGAGAATACTAGTATTGCAGGAGCTTCTATGGGAGGGTACATCTCTTTATATGCAACGATGAAATATCAAGATGTATTTGGGAAAGTGGCTGCGTTTTCACCAATATTTGGTTTTAATAAAGCGCCATATGTAGCTTTTATTAATAAAGAGAAAATGAAAGAAGATGTAAAAATATACCTTGATGCTGGAGAAAACGAAGAGGAGTTTCCATTGGCTGCTCAAGATGTAAAGGAAATGGAGGAACTACTACTTAATGTTGGTTTTAATCAAGAACATGTAAACGTGGTGATAGATCCCGATGGTATACATAGAATAGAATCATGGAGTAAGCGGTTCCCTGAAGCTTTTATTTGGTTAATGAATAATTAATAATTGAATTTAATGACGGTATTTTTTAGAAAACTTATTTATTTTTATTAGTCACGTTGAACCGTATCATAAATAAGTTAAACGACAGAATGATTACGTTTCATACATGAATTAGTCGGCGCTCACTTTGAGATAAAAGTATAGAATGCTAGATGTTGTACACCAGTAGCGTGTGCTTCGTCCATTACGATTAATACTAAATCGATGTAATTTAGTATTTTAATAGAGTATGTGAAAGTGAACTTCACATACTTTTTTTATGTATTTTGCTTTAGAGATAGATTTCTTATATTGCCTTTCTATGTTTGAGCTTTTTGTAGGAGGGGATAATTAGGTAGAATTAATTTACCACCATTAAGGAGGCCACTTATGCAAAAAATAATTCCACATTTATGGTATGACAAAGAAGCAAAAGAAGCTGCATCTTTTTATGTAAGTTTGTTTGAAGACTCAAAAATATTGAATGTGAACGTTTTGGAAAATACCCCTTCTGGAGATGCAGACTTAGTTAACTTTGAATTGGCCGGACAGCAATTCCAAGCTATAAGTGGAGGACCTTACTTCAAATTTAATTCCTCTATATCTTTGATGGTAGCATGTGAGTCTGAAGATGAAGTAAATACTAAATGGAAGGCTTTATCAGAAGGCGGTACTGAATTAATGCCCTTAGGTGAATATCCATTTAATAAGCGTTATGGTTGGGTTCAAGATAGATATGGTTTGTCATGGCAGTTGATGCTGATAGACAATAATCAGACTGCTCAAAAGATTACACCCAACCTACTTTTCTCAGGTGATTCATGTGGGAAGACTGAAGAAGCAATAGAGTTCTATACGGAGATATTTGAGGACTCTGGAATCGAGTTTATTAGCAAATATCGGCCAGGTGAAGCCGCAACACCAACGGCAAAAGTAAATTATGCCGCATTTAGACTCGCGGGCATGAATTTTTCGGCAATGGATAATGGAGTTGGTGCTGATTTCAGTTTTAATGAAGCATTTTCTCTTATTGTAAACTGTAAAGATCAAAATGAGATTGATTACTTCTGGGGTAAACTTTCTGCTGTACCTGAAGCAGAACAATGTGGATGGTTGAAGGATAAGTATGGTGTTTCATGGCAAATTGTTCCGGATAACATAGATGAGTTTATGACTAATGGTTCGAAAGATGAAATCCAAAAAGTTCAAAAGGTGCTTTTTAAAATGGAAAAAATCGATTTAGATGCTTTGCAAAAGGCTCGTTTTGAATAAGAAAAAGGTCTACTTTATACTATCGCTATCTAAAGCTAGTTATTCTATTAAAGAGTAACTGGCTTTTGGTTTGCATATAGCTCCATACAGTGAAGTAACTTTAAGTAAAGGATTTCTCATTAATTTCATCGTTTGTGTCAATAACTTGATAAATTTAACAATTTCACCTACTTTTAAAATATGAGTCTAGTAGAAATGAAGATGTAATATGTAGGGGGAAATGATGAATAAAAGAGCTGAAGCATTAACAAATTTTGCACATGTACTAAAAGAACTTAACGAAAGTAAAAATGAAAGTGCTGCCACGGCACTTATAGGACAAAGTAGAAGTAAGAAAAGTATTTCTGGAGCATTATTAAAGCTTACTTTTAAATTTTGGGGGAGAAAGATACTTTTAATTGCACTATTTCTCATTGCTATTACAGCTGGTGTTACTTGGTTATTATCTGGAAGTACAGTTAAAAAGGAAAGTACAACATTTGTAGAGCAGGTTCAACAGTTAGCAACGCTTGCCACAGCGGAAGCACATCTTAAAGTAATAATCGAAGAAGAAGATAATAAGTTATTCGGAAAGGATATTTCTCTTAATATACCAGGCACAAAAAGAGAAATATTATTAATCGTTCCTGCTACAGTCATTGCCGGCGTTGACTTTAAAAGTATTACTTCAGATGCGATAAAAGTAGATGATGAACAAAAGAAATTAGAAATAACTTTACCACGAGCAACATTTATACAGGAGCCCGCAATTCAGATGGATCATATCAAAACATTCTCGGATGAGGGGTTATTCCGGGGAGAAGTAAAATGGGATGAAGGTTTTGATCTAGCAGCAGTAGCACAGGAGGAAATCAAAAAAGAAGCCGTTGAAATAGGTTTATTGGAAACAGCAGAAGAGAATGCAGAGAAAGTTCTGGATAATTTTTTTAGCAACCTTGGATATACTGTAAAGCTAACATTTAAGTAAAAAGCTATCAAAATCAAATTAAAAATTACATATTAAGATGGGAAAAAACAATAGAACTGACTTATGAGGAGATATCATAAGTCAGTTCTTTTAAAGTTAGAAGGAAAATAATCTCGGTATTCGGTAAGTTGATTATTCTTTATTTAGCTATACTAATAGATGCGTTTTCGTATTGTTTATCGCTTAATGCTTTCACAATAAAATGAGCAACATCTGCACGTGGAATACTTTTTGCTTTTTCTGGTACGCCAATTTTTGCTTCTCTATACTCGCCAGTTAAGGGGTCATTTGTTAATCCCATTGGTCTAACGATTGTGAAATTCAATCCATTTGCTTCAATATAATCAACAGCATTGCGGTGATCTATTAAAGCATTTTTTAGCATTTTCATAACCATTTTACCGGTGATTCCTGGTATTTCGTTGTTAATTCCAGCAGAAGCTGTGTAGATGATGCGATTGACTTTATTTTCTCTCATGCCATCTACTATATTTTTCGTCATTTGTTCAAGCTCTGTTGATTTTTTCATTCCTTGACTGGATCCTAAACAAGACACGACTACATCATGTCCTGCAATTGCCGCAGCGACCTCTTCTTTATTGAAGGCATCTCCCTGGAGAATATGTAACTGCTCATGTTTTAATTCTACCTTTGATGGAGTACGAACAAATGCAGTTACTTCAAATCCCTTTTCTAACGCTTGCTTCACAACGGATTTTCCTACACCACCAGTTGCTCCAAATACAATAATTTTCATAATCTTCCTCCTTTATATTCTATTTTCAGTATAGCATCCTAATGGAAAACTTTTCTTTTTGACAAAATGATAGTAGTTTTTTACATCTACCGTTATTCTATATAAGAACAGGGGGAATAACAGTGGAACCGTTTATTCATGGAATCATATTGGCATTCGGTTTAATATTACCTTTAGGAGTTCAAAACGTATTTATATTTAACCAAGGTGCTACACATAACAAATTTACTAATGCTTTACCAGCAATCATAACAGCAGGAGTTTGTGATACAATACTCATTTACTTGGCCGTAGCTGGTGTATCAATGATTGTTTTTAGTTTTGAATGGTTAAAAATCTTATTATTTTTAATAGGCTTCTTTTTCCTAACCTATATGGGCTGGGTTATGTGGAAAAGCACACCAGAAGTAAACACAAATCAAGAGAAAAGCCAATTCTCAGCTCGACGTCAAATCACTTTCGCAGCTTCAGTATCTTTATTGAATCCTCATGCAATTATGGACACTATTGGTGTTATTGGCACTAGCTCATTGGCTTACATAGGATATGATAAATGGATATTTACTATGGCATGTATATTGGTTTCATGGATTTGGTTCTTTTCTTTAGCCTTTTCTGGTAGAAAGATCGGTCAAATTGATAAAACCGGTAAGTTCTTAACTCGAATGAACCAAGCTTCAGCAATAATTATTTGGGTTATGGCAATCTATATGGCATATCACCTGTATACATTATTGTCTATATAAACAGTTAAATTGGAATTTAATTAAAATAGATAGATTATGCAAAAAGCTAACCACAAAAGGTTAGCTTTTTTTCTATTAGTCTTCTTTTTGTACTGGTACTTTTACTGGTTTGAAAATAGACAGTACAAAAATTATTAAACCTACAATACCAATTCCTAAAATTGTGTTGAATGATCCGCCAGTGTAGAAACCACTACCGAAGTAGAAAATTTCACGTAAACCTTCAGACGCAAAGCGAAGTGGCACCCATGGGCGAATGAAGTTTACAAAGAAACTTGGAAGCATTTCTTGTGGTGTCATTAGTACACCCATACCTAAAAGCATTACAACCATGAACAATGTAATGGCTGGTTTACCAATCCAAGCTGTAATTGCTGATACTAATAAGAAGAAACAGAATGCAGCAAAGGATACAAAAGATGCAACTAATAAGTAACTTGGCATGTTAATTTCAGCTAGCTGCCCTAATGTTGCAACTGTAAAACCAGAGAATAATGCAACAATAACGCCGAACAGCACTTGTTCACCCATTAAACGTAAAGTTTGTTTACGTGTAAATAGCTCTCTTTTTAAGATGCTTGATGTTGTTAAGAATAGAATGAAACCACCAATTAAAGCACCAACCCATGCAGGTACAGCCATTAATGTTGGAGCACTACCGTTTGCTGTAGAAGCAGTAATTGGATTGAATATTTGTTCTTCAGGCACAATTGGACTTACAAGAACAGATGCTTTAGTGGCATCAATTTGTTGACCGTTCATATTTTGAATGAAGTTAGCTGAATATTGTCCACTTAACTGTGTAATTAATCCATTTAAAGCTGTTTTTGCGAAGTTTGCACCAGTATAATTAAATCCTTGGTTGATATATATTTTTAATGTTGCTGGAATATTATTTGTCATCACATTCTGTAATGAATCGTTATAGCCTTCAGGAATAACTAATGCTGCGTAATACTTTTTATCGTTAAATAAGTCTTCAATATCTTCTTCTTTTTCAGTTGTAAAAGCTAACATTGGCTGAGCGCCGTTTACACCTTTACTCATTTGTTCGACTGCAGCTTTTACAGTTTCTACATGCTCTCCCTCATCATTTATGATTAATGCTGCTGGTAAGTTCTTTACTTGTGGATTCCCTTGAGCGAATAAGTTTACCGAGAATAACGCAATAATTAATATAACGGCAATGGGAGCAGCCCATGCTAATTTTTCTTTAAATAATCTCAATTTCTTTCCCCTTTCTCAATTTTCAACATGTTGTTGTTTGCTACGTGATTATTTTATAATCTAAGAGTACGCACAAGCAATCAACAAAATAAACATATTGTTGAATTTTGAAAAATAGAAGGTGTTTTTGATGAGTGTTTATATAGAAAAAAATCGTAAAACCAAAAAACTTATTCAAGAATCTTTTTTGGAAATGCTGCAGAGTAAACCATTTGAATCGATTACAGTAGGGGATATTGCAAAAACTGCAAACATTAATCGTGGGACATTTTATTTACACTATGTTGATAAATTTGATTTGCTAGACAAAATAGAACTACAATTATTTGAGGATTTAGGGAATCATATTGATGAGCTGCAATCGAGTTATTCATCGATTCATTCATTTGAAAAAGGGCAAGAGCAATTAGCAGCAACATTATTTAGTACAATTAAAATGCATTCACCATTATTAAAAATTTTATTAAGTGATCATGGTAGAGCAGGATTTCACCTTCGATTTAAATTGGCAATATTAGAAAAGGTACGCATTAATTTAGAAAAAAATAAAAACTACAATGAGAATTTACAAGTTCCAATGGATTATTTTTTAGCGTTTATCACATCTGCATTTTTAGGATTAATCGAACAATGGGTTCAAAATGATTTAGACAAAACGCCTGAAGAAATGACTAAATTATATATTGATATTATTTTCTTTATTCAAGGTAAATAAGAAAGGAGGTGTCCAAAAGGTAAAAACTTTTGGACATCTCCTTTTTTTCTTGATATTCCCCGATAAGCTGTGGTGTTGCTGTATGCCTTATTATAAAACGAAGCTAACAATAATACTTGAAAGAATGCTTACAAGGGTAGCCCCGTATAACAATTTCAATCCAAAACGGGCAACCACATTCCCCTTCTGTTCATTTAGCCCTTTAACTGCCCCTACAATAATTCCGATTGATGAAAAATTGGCAAAGGAAACGAGGAATACAGAGAGAATGCCCATTGTTCGTTCGGTAAAGTTATAACTGCCCTCTGACAAATCTAACATCGCAACAAATTCATTCGTTAATAGTTTAGTTGCCATAATTGCTCCAGCACTTACTGTTTCTGATAAAGGAATGCCCATAATAAAGGCTATTGGCGCAAAAAGATAGCCTAATATTGTTTGGAAGGAAATATTGAAAATTAACTCAAATACATGATTGAAACCAGCCATTAAAGCAATAAATCCAATCAACATAGCGCCAACGATAATGGCAACTTTAAAACCATCTAGGATATATTCACCAAGCATTTCAAAAAAGGATTGTCTTCTTTCATCCTGTATTTCTAATATATCTTCCTTAGGATCAATATCGTATGGATTAATAATAGTTGCAATGATAAATCCTCCAAACAAATTTAAAACTAAGGCTGTGACAATGTATTTCGGTTCCAACATGGTCATATATGCACCGACAATGGACATGGATACAGTCGACATTGCTGAGGCACATAGCGTATATAAACGATGGTTTGAGATATGACCGAGTTGTTTCTTCAATGTGATAAAAACTTCGGATTGTCCAACCATCAATGAAGCAACCGCATTATAGGATTCCAGTTTTCCCATCCCATTTACCTTACTTAAAAGAAAACCAATTCCTTTCATAATAAAAGGTAAAATTTTAAGGTACTGAAGAATCCCAATTAAAGCAGAAATAAATACAATTGGTAATAACACAGTTAAAAAGAATGGTGCTTCTCCCTCGTTTGCTATACCACCAAATACGAAGGCAATTCCTTCACTCGCATATTCAAGTAACTTGCTAAAAACAGTAGCTATAGCCTTGATAATGATTAAGCCAAATTCTGTATTTAACAATAGTAAAGATAAGAGGAATTGAATGACAAGCATTATGATAATGGGTTTGTATTTAATCTCTTTACGATTGGAACTTACCAACCACGCTAAGAACAATACTATAAGAATTCCTAAAACAGATATAACGTATTGCATCTGTAACCTCCTGATGATAAACCGCAAAATTACTACGCAATCGCGATTTTTTTCGTGAATACAATAGATATTTTAACCATGTTATTTAAAAACGAATCTGGCATGTTAATTCCAGTAAAAATCTAATAGAAGGTATCGAATACTATTCAAGGTAAAAAAAAAGAAATACTGTGATTAGCAGTATTTCAGAAATGTTTAATTAGAATATTGTTTTTTAAATGAATGATGGTTTTAGCAACTTCCTCTTTTGTTATGGTCATTGAAGCGTATTTATGTACGTCATTAGTTCCCACGCAGACACTAAATTGAGCTTTTTCAAATAAGCATTGATCGTTACTATCATTTCCGAATGCGATGAATTCTTTTATTTGTAGCTTTTCAAGACCATACACTTTGTTAATACCTAATGGGCTTATATCGATTGCATCTTCATTTTTATAAGATGTGATACTAACCGGTAATTTGCTAAGTGCATCAATAACAGCTGAATTAGGTTTAAATAATACTAATTTACAAATTTTTTGTAACTCTAAAAGTGGGGTATTTTTTGCAGAACTATGATTTATATTTTGATAGATTGGGTGCTCAAAGCTACCCGTAAAAGCGTAATCCCATTCACTATCTGCTAAATATGTAAGCTGATGCTGTTGAATAATTGTATGTAGCTCCTGTGTCAAATTAGGTGTGAAAAAATTAGCTGTAATTTTTCCATTTTGAGAAATAAAACAACCATTTCCACCAACAAGTTTCCCCTTCTTAAATTGTTCAGGTAATACAGGTATTAAATCACGAATGGGTCTAGCAGAAGCAAAAATAATTTCATGCCCCTCTGCTATAAGCTCTTTTAATGCTGCAATAATAGTTTCGTCAATCGTTTTGCCATTGAAACATAATGTTCCATCAATATCAAAAACAAAGTTCATTCTCTCGCCTCCTGTAATTAGTATAATGAGAATGAATCGCTGTTGAAAGGACAGGTGTCTCCAATTATGAATTTAGAGAAGTTCTACAAAATATATAACTATCAATTTCGCAATGACATAATAAGCAAACTTCAATTGAAAACCTATAAAGAGAATGAGTGTATTTTAAAAACAGGTGATGAAATTGATGGATTATATTTTTTAATAGAAGGGAAATATTACGTTTCAAGTCTTGAGATAACTGGTAAAGAATTGTTGTTGAGGTATAGTAAAAAACCGTCCATCTTGGGGGATATTGAGATTTTTGAACAATGTAAAATTCAATCAAATTGTATTGCCGCAGAGAATTGTGAATTTATATTTGTACCATTACATATTTATAATAATTATTTAAAATCGGATAGTAGTTTTACTCATTTATTATTAAAAGAAATGGCTTATAAATTAAAGACATGTACAATCTCTTCAAGAGTGAATGCTCTATCTCCGGTTTCTGTTAGGTTAGCTGCATATTATTGTACAATCGAATCTTCTAGAGCAAATAGTGAATACATAACGACAAATAATTTAGATGAAATAGCCTCTCTAATTGGCACAACGAAGAGACATTTAAACCGTATATTAAAGCAATGGAATGAAGAAGGAACTATTCATCGAGAGGGAGATAAAGTACAAGTTTTAAATTGGGGAAAGGTTAAACTTTATTCGAATGATGTTCGTTTTGAATAGTAAAGTATAATGCAGTAGTATATTTTTAAAGGGGTGTGAGCGTCCAATATTAAATGCTCACACCCTGTTGCTAAAAAATATTATCTAGTCAAAATACTTTTGTAAGTCTTCCTTTGTTAATTTGGTTTGTGCGTTTTCTTGAGTTTTCAATTCTTCTATCATTTTATTGATAAAGTCAATTTGAAGCTGATAGTGATTAAACATGTTTTCAAATTGGAGTTTGGCAATTGGATCAAGGCTAATATGTTGCTCTTTTGCTTTTTGTCCAGATTGAAGAACAGCCAATTCCTTTTCTAAAAGCTGAAGCTGATCCTCAAGTCCCGCAAGCTTTTCTTCTAAAGACAGTTCATGCATAAAAGACACTGCTGTATAAAAAGTAACTGGTAAGCCAACATATGCAATTAATTACCAATTGTAAACATCGAATTTAATTTTTTTTTAAAATTAAAGAAGAGGGCTTGTATTTCGCCCTCTTATGGTTAATATAAGGCACGTGAGAATGCTGGTTGCCAAATGCCTTTTTTATTTTTTCTCATATTGAAGGATGTTTCACTGCCATTGATTGGTGAAATGTAACTGATCTCGCCTAAAGTATCGTTAATTTCTCTAAAGGTACCATTTTCTAATCCTGCAAATACATAAGCGCTAATTAGTTGTTGAATTTCCTTAGTAAAATAAGCTTCCCGTACTTTTTGTGCTTTTTCGTTGTATTTCCTTATCTGCTTAGTAGAAGGGTCTTCTACAGTAGTAAATAATGCATTATATATTTCATAATCAAGCTCCATTTCAGCTACAATATAAATTTTAGCGATAGATAGTGGAGATACGCCTCTAAATAATTCAATATCCAGACTTTCCTTAAATGCATCGTACAATTTTTTTTCATCCGTACTTAAGCTAAATGTTGGTTTGAAATTTTGAACACCGATGACTTTTCCTATTATTTGGGCATCCGTAATCGTTGTAATTGTATGTCCACTTTGATTATCATATATAACGAATTCACCCTTTTTAGTCATTACCTCTTTATTAATAAAATCATCAATTACTTTACTAATATTATGGAAGAAGTATGGATTTTGAAGAGGATTGTCTTCATTATCATTAGTAATCTTTTCTCCTAATCCATGAACGTGTAAAATTTTGTCATTTACTAAAATTTGTCCTTGGTCCATATGTACTTTATCCCCTGATAACCCTAAAACGGTCGAAACAACAATTCCATTTGTCGAATAATAGGCAACATAATCTCCATAGTTTAATTGCGCATTTTCTTCGACAATCATTGGTAGCCCCCTCAGCATCCATTGGTCTCCTAATAGAAATGCATATTCAGGGTCAATTACATTAGAAGAATCTGTTGTTATGATTGAAAGAGGTTCAACTTCACTTGAAAATGCCTGTTTAGATAGTTGTGGAAATTGAGTAATGATCAAGAACGTTAGTAAAATACAAGCCGATGCTGCAATAGTCTGTACCTTCCAATTTGTTTGTTGTCTTTTTGGTGGAATTTGCATTAAACGCTTTTTTACATCAGCTGAAAAAGGTACTTCACTTTGTAATTCCTCTTTTAATTTATCCTTAAACTCCTTCATAAAATTCCCCTCCTAACTCAGCATACATTTCTTCTAAAGAATCATTTGTTTTTAATAGTTCACGTGCGCGGCGTAACCTTGTTCGAATGGTGTTAGGCGATACATTTAAAAGATTTGCAATTTCTTTTACTTCAAATTCTTCGTAATAAAATAGTATAATTACTTCTCGATAATGTAGTGGTAAAGCAAGGACACTATCTTTTAAAGTTTTGTAAACTTCTTTTTGCACATACATTTTTTCAATAGAAGGTTCATTTTTTCTAAAAAACATTAACTGACTTAACATGGTTTTTCGTTTTAGTTTTCGGAGTTTATCATGACAGCAGTTAATTAAAATTCGAGTTAAATAGGTTTTAATAGAGGAATCTCCCCGGAAATTTGTACGATTTATCATATATTTCATTAAGACGTCTTGGGTAATTTCTTCTGCAAGTTGACAATCTTTAACGTATAAATAACTAAGATGATATAGATATTCACCATAATTCTCGATTATCTCTTCTAGTTCCAACTCAGACCACCTCCTTTGTATTGTAAATCTTAGACGCTATTACTTCTGAAAATTGTTCAAATTTTTATGGGATATTTTACAATAAAAAAAGCAAGAGATTTCTCCCTTGCTTTAAATTAGTTATTGGTTTCTCTCTTAAAAGCACACATTATACTTCAAGCTTACCATTAAACTGATATTCAAATTTTTCAAATATATACCACACTAGATGGAATAACATATGACACATTATTGCTGTTAGAAGTCCATATTGCCAATACAACCAACCGCAAGTTATGCCAACTAATAGATTTATGCTATTAATATAAAGAAGCATTGTTTTTGTTACAGTTTTCTGTTTTTGATAGATCCCTGGTAGATGAGCAAGAGCAAATAAGATACTCGTCAGCACATTCGCAACCCAAAATGATACGGTTGATTGCGCGATGAATAAGTTACCAACCCACACAAAGAAGCTTATCATACCAAAGCGGAAAATAATTTCTTCTACAACGCCTCCGTAAAAACAACGAGTTAAAATCCATATTTTTTTTCTCGTTTTATCCCCTTCTAAAAGGGCTTCCTTTAAGTCATTCTTTTTCAAGTAATAATAAGCAGCAACATTAATTAAAGCGACCAATAGACTAAGTAGAATAGAAATTTTATCAATGTTTAATGAAAATAAATTAAAATCACCATGTTTGTAAAAAAATAAACCTAATATGGCAAATGGAAATGATAATATGACATGATTTACTAATCGAAGAGCAAAAGATGGTACCTCTTGTGAAAGATCTTTATATAAATCTTTTTCATTGAACACCATTAGTAGTATACCAGGTAATAGGATAATCGTAATTAAAAATAGCTCATAGAAACTCATTGTACTTCCTCCTCAATCCCAGCTTCTTTCAAATAAATTTTCATCGCCTCTCGTGCCCATTCCAGCTCACTATCAGAAAGTGGTAAAGGCTGCATAGGATCTTCTTCTTCTATTTCAGCTCCATCTACTTTTTCAAAAAATGAATGTAAATCTTCCCCGACTATTTCTTGTAGCATGGTCATTAATTCATGTATTAACTGTTGTACATCGGCATCTGCAGGGTTGGCGCCGCACTTATTTTTTAACTCAGCTAGGATATTGGCAAATTTCCTTTCTAATGCTTGTTGTTTTTCTATTGAGATATCAAAAATTTCATCCACTTTTTCAACAGTGTATATCGATTTTAACCATTCTTTATGTTCGTCCTGTAGTTGTATCCCTTGAATAATCGAGGCAAAAATACTTGCATCGATTGCATCCTGTTCATCAACAAGATTGATTTATGATCTAATGCATTGATAACTTTTTGAATTTGACTAAGCTTTTCTTCCATAAGTTTTTTTTGAAACTCTAAAGATTGTTTTACACTCCAGTCGTTTTGTTGTATTAAATTTTTCATTTGCTCTAGGGAAAATCCAAGAAATTTTAACGTAACGATTTTTTGCATCGTTACAAAATGAGTGTTATTGTAAACCCTTCTTCCACTTTCAGTACGTAGTGGAGTCAATAACCCTAGTTCATCATAATAATGAAGCGTTCGAATACTTACGCCTGTTCTTTTTGCAAATTCTCCAATTGAAAGGTGCTCTTTCATTTCAATCAATCTCCCTTTTAATTCCTGTTTTAATCATAAAACATCACCTTACGTGAGGTTCAAGATATTTCTAGATAAAATTTAAAATTTATTTGGAGGAATAAGATAAAAATAAAAAACCTGGCGATCCATTTGGAGGCCAGGTATTACTTATTTAATTCGATTGTTTCAATAAATTTTTTAATCGTTGAAGTTAAATAGGTATCTGCTCTTCTGATAAAAACGGTTTTAATTTTACTATATTTATCAGGTAGTGAATGGCATTGGATGAGTCCACTTTGCTCCATATAAGTAACTGATGACCTTGGAACGAATGAAACACCAAGCCCCATGGAGACACTGCGTAGTATAGTTTCTAATGTACCAAATTCCATTACCTTTTGAGGTTTAATGTTGTTGTCTTTATACCATGATTCAAAACGTGCGCGGTAACCACAACCTTCACTGAAACATAAAAATGGTTCGATTTTTAACTCTTCTAATGTATAATCACGAGAATCAGAGATCAATACTAGCTCTTCTTGAAATACTTCATGAGAAATAATATCGGGATGGAAGTTCGACTCTGTAACGAATGCCCCATCTAGCTTGTGATTAAGTACTTCCTCTTCTAATAGTTCTGTAACCCCAGTAAATAAGGAAAGTTCGACATTTTTATATTTTTTCATATAGGCAGATAAAATTTCAGGTAAACGATAGACTGTTTCAACAGTACCAATTTCTAATTTTCCAGAAGGTTCGTCATTACTTTGGACAGCTTTTTTCATTTCATCAGTTAGTAGAAGTATTTTTTTGCTATAAGTTAATAGTTTCTTTCCTTCTGGTGTCAAACTCATCCCACGACGATGCCGATTAAATAATGCAGTGTTCAGTTCTGTTTCAAGCTTTTGTATTCTTGAAGTTATGTTTGATTGAACGTAATTCAATTCTTTTGCTACTTCTGAAACCGTCCCCTTATCCGCAACCATTTGAAAAATTTCCAAATCTTTAAGTTCCAATTTACTCACCCCTTCTTAAATATTCATGGTATCAAAAAAAATGATATTAAACATCCCTTTTATTCATTTTACGAGATATGGAAATGGAGCTAATATGTTGAATATGACAAACTGGTGAAAGGGGTAGAAAGAAATTGAAAAATAGTGTATTAGTTGGAGCAGTTTTATGTTTTATAGCTGCCGTTTCATGGGGAGCAATGTTTCCTGTAGCACATGCAGCTTTTAAGTATATAGATCCATTTTATTTTACAATTATTCGTTATGGATCTGTTTCTGTTATCTTAGTAGCAATTTTATTATGGAAAGAAGGAAAAGGTGCTTTTCGTTTTGAAGGAAAGGGTCTGCAATTATGGTTTTTTGGCACAATGGCCTTTACAATCTATAATCTCTTTATCTTCTGGGGAGAGGATTTATTAGGTCATTCAGGAGTAATGGTTGCGTCTATTATGGAATCACTGATGCCAATGATATCCATTGTGATTGTGTGGATGATATTAAAAAAACGTCCATATTCATTCACATTAGGATGTGTTTTAATATCATTTATCGGTGCAGTGTTAGTTATTACTAAAGGCGATATTCAAGGGTTCCTTAGTGCAACTGATCATTTTATCCCATCCATGCTTATCTTTATTGCCGTAATAGGATGGGTGATTTATACAATGGGTGGAAGTGAGTTTAGTGGATGGTCAGCTCTTCGCTATTCCACATTAAGTTGTTTACTTGGAACGATTACAGCTATTGTCATTACAGTTGGTACAACATTATTTGGTTATACTGAGATTCCATCTATAAATGAAATTATTATTGTAAGTCCGCATTTATTGTTTATGATTATTTTCCCAGGAGTCATTGCACTGCTTGGGTGGAATATCGGTGTAAGTATTTTGACACCATTAAATGGCTTATTATTTATTAACTTTGTTCCTGTTACAACACTATTAATCTCTATTTTCCAGGGAAATCCTGTAACACTATTCGATTTTATTGGCACTATTTTAATTATTATTTCGCTCATATCGAATAATGTATATGTACGAATGTTACAAAAGAAGGATTCAAAACAAAGTGTTCAATCGATTTTGCAGGAACGAACTTCTTAATGCACATGAGTCTACAATGAAAAATGAGCAACTCTTGATAGGTCAAGGGTTGCCTTTTTTCTTGTGCTAACAGAAAAATTCCTGGGAAATTTTACTTCAGTACATATGTTTGTTCTAGTTCAAAATTAGTGTCATCTTTTAATGCATAATCAAAAAATTGGAGTATAAGTTGATTTTCCTTTTCAAGACATTTCAATGGATCAATATCTGCTTTTCCACCTTGCAATAGATTTGAAAGGAAAGGAGAAATCATTGATAAGTCGGTTAAGCTTAAATGTTTTGCACCCAGGAAATGCGTTGTATAGGATTCTACAAAATTCTGATTTGCAGCTTTATTTGCAGCATAAGTAGGATTACTTCCAAGTTGTTTCCAAACATCGTCAGTGTAGATATTCAATATAGGAGTTGTATACGTATGGTTGCTTGCTTCTATTATATTTTGTTGTTTATTAAATTTTAATTCACTGAAAAATGGAGCATCTAAATTTACAACAGCATCTATGTCTTCTCGTTTTCCCCCTACCCAAACACTTGCTGAGCCACCCATAGAGTGTCCAAATACCCCTATTTTTTCAGGATTTATTAATTGATAAACAAGGTTTGTATCAGTTTCAGTCTTTTGAAGAATGGTATCAATGACAAAATTTATATCTTCTGTTCGGAGTTTCATCCACTTTTGAAATAGCTCAAAATACTCTTCATTTGTATAAATACCTTTATTCGAATCCATAACTTCCTTCATATATTCATTATTAATGGTCGTAATCTCACCCATATCGGAAACAGTAAAAAAGGAATGATAAGGATGGTCGATGGAACAGACAACATAACCATGGCTAGCTAACTCTTTAAAAGTTGATGCATTACTAGCTTTAACACCGTTCGCTCCATGAGAGAATACCAATAGTGGATAAGTACCTTTTGCTTCTTCAGGATACCAAAATTCAACATTTACACTTCGATTGTTATAAGGGTTTTCAAACTCTTCTTTTCGATTTTCATCCACATATGTGAAAGTCGCTGTAACAACTTTAAATTCCCCTGTTACTTCGGGCTTGTGATATTGTGGGAAAATGATAGCAGGTGTAAGGGCCAAAAAGAAGATACATGTTGTAAAGAATGTATTGAAAATGATTCTAGAATTTTTAAATTCTTTAGTATATGCTTTTTGACGAATTAATGAGATTGTTGCCAATCCTGCTGATATTGTAAACACGGTCGTAATTAATACCCAACGGAAACTCCAAGTAATTATCGGTGAAAGAATTAGTATTAAAAATACAATTAGTACAGCAATTCTCAGCCAATTTTTTATCTTTTTATGATGTTGTTTTGTAGCAATGCAGTAAATAGCATAACCGCATTCTAAAACCAATGTAATACAAAATAATACAATCCCCATTTTTTCAAATTCCCCTTTAGTTCAAATTTGGTAATTTGAGAATAGGAAATTTTGGAGTGGAAATCTACAAAAAATCGATAAGATGCATTTTGAGCTATGTAAGATGCAATAGAGGTGTTCCACATGCGTTGAGACACCTCAAAATAACAGCTATTCCTCTAAGCTTTTTCTTAATAAATGGAGCTTTTCATTAATCTCATTTGATACTTTCTTATCTTGTTGCCAAGAGAGTAGACGGACTATGCAATAAATGACTGCAATCTGAATGGCAAGAATGGATTTGCTTATTACACTATCTACAATTCCAGTTATTGAAGCAAGAGTAATTAATAATGCCTCTAATGCTAAGAAATGAATCACCATTCTTATACGACTGTTTTTTTCACTTAAATTATTTGGAGAATATAGTATAAACCCAAGTAGTGAAGCGAAAAATGAAAATGCCATCACAATATAAATGGATTTCAAATCGAAAGAGGCTTCTGGATAATATAGTTGGCGTAAAAACGTAAGGATTATAATAATCAGCGCAAAAATAATTAGGAATTGCTGAAGTACCTTTTTGATAAATTCAGATAACTGCATTTTTTTCCTCCTCTTATAAACCAAGCATCGTTTTAAGATTTGGTACGTACTTACGAGAAATCATAAGACGTTCTCCATTATCAAGTAGTGCTTCAAATCTACCGCTAAAGGAAGGTGAAATGTGAGAGATTTTAGCAATATTAATAATAGTTGATTTTGATGCTCGGAAAAATTTTTTCCCTTTGTACATTTCTTCAATTTCATAAAGTTTGTTTTTCACTTCATATACTTTGTCTTTGCAATAAATAAAAACTTTCCCTTCTACTGCCTCAAAATAATACACATCTCGAAGTTTAACTTGATGATATTTATCATTTTCATGACCAACTATAGTAGTGAGATTCAATTTTAATTGATTCACAATCTGATTGATTTCATTATTTACTTCATGACATCGAATACAAATTTCCTCTTCTTGGTTTTTATTAATCACTTCGATCAAAACTTTCATAACATGCCTCACTTTATAAATGGCTTTAATAGAATTTTAATTCATAGAAGGAAAATGCGAAATTCAAATTAATGCCAAATAATAATTAAAGCTGTATAATGGGAGCGGAATTCGTACTACTGAAGGGAGATAAGTATATGGCACAATCATTAACAGGAAAAGTTGCATTTATCACAGGAGCAGCAAGAGGAATTGGGAAGGCAACTGCATTACTTTTAGCAAAAGAAGGAGTAAACATTGGTTTAGTTGCAAGAACTGAATCATCTTTAAAAGATGTGGCTTCAGAAATTGAAAGTTTTGGTGTGAAAGTAGCGTATGCTGTAGCCGATGTATCGTCAAAGGAGCAAGTGGATACAGCAATTGCCTTTTTAACAGAAACATTAGGAACTGCGGATATTTTAATTAATAATGCAGGTATTGCATCTTTCGCTTCTGTTTTAGATATGGATCCTGAAGAATGGAAAAAAATTATTGATGTGAACTTAATGGGTACGTACTATGTAACTCGTGCTGTATTACCACAGTTAATTGAGAAAAATGGTGGGGATATCATTAATATATCATCGACAAATGGTTTAAGCGGTGCTGCTACTTCAAGTGCTTATAGTGCATCAAAGTTTGGTGTTATTGGGTTCACTGAATC
Source organism: Ureibacillus endophyticus (assembly GCF_024159215.1). Classification (NCBI taxonomy): domain Bacteria; kingdom Bacillati; phylum Bacillota; class Bacilli; order Caryophanales; family Caryophanaceae; genus Ureibacillus; species Ureibacillus endophyticus. The sequence continues at coordinate 3,636,942 of NZ_JAMYWW010000001.1, read as the reverse complement.
ACTAGCACAAGAAGTTCGCCGAAATAATATTCGAGTTTCTGCTTTAACTCCAAGTACAGTTGCTACAGATTTAGCCCTCGACTTAAATTTAATTAAAGAAAATAATGAGAGCAAGTTAATGCAACCTGAAGATATCGCAGAATTTATCGTGAATCAATTAAAGTTAAATCCACGTATTTATGTAAAAACAGCGAGTTTTATTGCAACTAATCCGTATTAATTAGATATAAACTAGTTAGCCTTAATCAAGAAAGTACTATAAACTATGAACTATAATATTTTTGTTGGAGGATTAACTAGTGAATTTAAAAAAGAAATGGATTGTATTTTTCGGTGTAATTATCATTCTTATTGCCGGAATTTTAGATATTAAATTTCAAGGATTATTCTTTCAGATGCTACCTGAATCTATGCAATCCTTCCTAAGTGATTTATTTTAACAGCAATAATTAGTCAGAGAAAATTTACGGAAAGTAAACTTCTCTGGCTTTTTTATGTTTTCATTAAAATCTGTCTCTAGTTTTAGGGTGTCCATTGACAATTATTTTCTCTAATTGTAGGATTCATTTAATAGAAAATAGATTTATATTAAACTAACGTCGATCATCAGAGAGAGGGATTTTACATGTGGATTGTAGCAGCATTGATGACAATGTTTTGTTTTGGTATTTCAAATATGATTTTCAAGATTACCTCAGGAAAAGGTTTATCAAAAGTACATTTGCAGTTTACCTTCTACCTTGCTGCCTTTTTAATCATGCTCTTCTATGGAGTAGTTGTAGAGTTTTCACCCTTTAACGCATTAACGATTATTCTTGGTGCGACCATTGGAATATTAAATGCAAACGGAAATATTCAAATGTCTAAGGCTTTTGAAAAAGGACCAGCAAGCATTACTTCTCCATTAATTAGTACAAATACGATTATTCCGTTATTAAGCGCGGCACTTATTTTTCATGAACATATTACTCTATTACAATGGATCGGTATTATAGTAATGCTGAGTTCTGCTGCAATTATTCAATATGTACCAAGTAACAATATACAAATTGATTATAAGCCATGGCTATATCATATTTTATTATCGATTGGTTCATTTGGTATACTTGGTATACTAATGAAAACTTCTTCTAACTTACATATTGATTCAGTTAATATTCTTGTCAGTATGTATGGTGGTGGTGCTGTCTATCTATTTATAAATAGCTTCATCATTAAGGAAAAATGGCAGCGCACTGAATTTGCATTAGGTACTATGATTGGTTGTATTAGTGTAATAGGTTATAGTAGTTATTTTTTCGCTTTAAAAACTGGCGTTGCAAGTATCGTCTTTCCAATAGTCAGTTTAAGCTGTTTGGTTGTCGTTTTAGGCAGTTGTCTATTATTTAAAGAAAGACTTAAAAGTTATCAAATTATTGGAATTCTTACAGCTGTTGCAGGAATTGTATTAACAAAGATCTAATAAGGAAGCCACCATTCATTTTCAGAATGGTGGCTTATTTATTACAACTTTATTATTCTATCGTGGTTGTTGCAGTTATAAAATTCAGTATTTCTGACATTAGATTTCACACCTTCACTAAGTGGCATGTAACCAACATTTGTTTTTATGTAGGAAAGAAAGAGGAGAAACATATTTTAAATGGTAAAATAGTCCAAAAATTTAAAAACCATAAAAAGGTAAAAATATTACTTACAGATAATGTAATATTTTGGTATTATCTTTTTAATTTAATATTATTGTTCTAATAACGTTTATTAAAATTACCCTTAAGAAGGTGGAAAAACATGTCGATGTCACTGAAGAAAAAATTAGTTATTCTATTGATGTTATTAATGACAGCTATCATTGCTTGTACTATTCTATTTTCTTTTATTGAGAGTTCAAAGATGAAGAGTAACTCTCAAAAACTAACTAATGAAATTGATCAGCAATCAAAAGAATTAGTCAGCCAACAATTAGAACAGTTAACAAGTTCGATTTCAAATCATATAGTGACTGTAGAGCAAGAGATTGATAAGAATATGTTAAATACAGCCTACCTTATTCAATATATGGACTCTACAAACAGCCTTTCTACTGAAGACTTAGAACAACTAAAACAACAAACAGGGATGGCAGATCTCTATTTAACAGATGAAAATGGTATTTTTACAACAACTACTGAAGAAGCGGCAGTTGGCCTAAATTTATTTGATATTTGGGATGGATATAAAATGCTTCTTACAGGGGAATCTACTTATTTACCTTCCAACTTAAAGATTAAAGAGGAAACAGGAGAAATTTTTAAATTTACTGCAATCCCTAGAACAGATGGTAAAGGCATTATAGAAACAGCATTAAATGCTGAAGAAATTGAAAGATCCATCTCAACTTTTATTCAACAAGATAACACGATCCAAAGTCTATTTTTAGTTGATGCATCTGGTCTAGTATTAACTGAAAATATTAACGGTAATTATGAAGGGAATTGGAAAAAAGGCGTAACAATCAATGATCAAAATGTACAAGCCGTAATGGAAAATGGCGAACCCATTTTAAAAGTACAAAAAGAACAAGTTTCTGAGATTTATTACCCAATAAAAGTTGATGGGAAAACGATATACGTCATTTATTCTCAAATTGATGCAAATCCATATTTTCTTGCATCATTATCAGCTAATGAAGCGTTAATTGATGGTTATGGCAAACTAAAAATGTACCATTCGGACATTAATTTATGCATGAAAAAACCACTTGTCAACATTATCCAATAAAGTTACACTCCTCGTTGGACCAACAACGTTTAACAGGAGGTAATATAGGAGATGTTGCAAGTGGTAGAAATTAATTATATCAGACATGAAGTTAATCATAAAGGGCGTTCCTACAAGGAAGTTGCAGAAAGCGTAAATCATGATCAACGTACAGTTAAAAAGTACGCTGATTTAGAAGAGTTTCCACAAAAGTTAAAGCAAAAACGCAAATCGCCCGTATTAGATGCCGTAAAACCGATCTTAAATAGTTGGCTTGAAGAAGATTTAAAAATGAAAAAGAAGTTCCAGCGTACTGCAAAACGCATGTATACGCAGTTAGTTGAGGAACATGGATTTAAAGGTTCAGCAAGAACTGTAAGACGTTATGTTAGCTCGCGAAAAGAAGAGTTAAAGAAAGAAGCAGAAAGTGCTGTACTTCCATTAGAGGCGCATAAAGGTACTGCACAAGTTGATTTTGGGAAAGCCCCTTTTAAATATGCAGGGGAAATAATAGATTTACCATTTTTAGTAATGTCTTTTCCTTATTCAAATACATTCTACTTTCAGGTATTTCCATCCGAAAATACAGAATGTCTATTAGAAGGTCTGCAACGTATATTTAAACGGTTAGGTAGCGTACCTAAAACAATTCGTTTTGACAATCTTTCACCTGCGGTTAAAAAGATTCACGCAAAGGGAGAGCGTGAGTTAACGGACATGTTCGAACGTTTTGTTTTACATTATGGATTCGAATATGAATTCTGTAATCCTGGCAAGGGAAATGAAAAAGGACACGTTGAAAACATGGTGAAGTATTCACGAAACAACTATTTATTACCTGCGCTATCGCTTACAGATTTAAATGAATTGAATGAGCAATTATGGGAAAAGGCTGAGAAAGACTGGGAACGGATTCACTATGAAAAGAAGCGAAAGCAGTCTGAACTTCATTTAGAGTCCGTCGCAAAACATTTAGTTTTACCAGAAAAGGAGTTTAATTGCGCTCGTATCATGACTGCGAAAGCAGACAAATCTGGATTTGTGCACATCGATTCAAAACTTTATTCTACTTCACCGCGTTTTGCGCAAAAGAAAGTGTTCGTAGAAGTTCTGTATGATGAAATTCGGATTTTAAACGAAAACTATGAATGCATTGTAAAGCATCCGAGATTGTATGGCAATCAGGCCAAATCTATGGTTTGGCAACCTTATTTAAAATTATTGGCACAACGGCCAAAAGCAATTAAATATTCGGGTGTATATGATCATTTACCATCAGAATGGCAAGCCTATTTAAAAGCCTCTACGGAAGATGAGCAAAAGGCAGCACTATCACTTTTAGCAGAATTAATGACCGTAGCTACATTTGGTCAACTAAACGAAGCGTTGATGACCGCATCTAGTAATGGGCATCCTTCGGCTGAACAAATTAGGCAGGCTTTTAATGCACAAAAATTCAATCAGCAGCTCTATCAGGACATTCAAACCTCTGAGGAAATCCCTAAACTGCCAGAAGTGACTAGAGGTTCAAGTCACTATGATGATCTTTTTAAAATGGAGGAGAAATCATGACGCAGCTACTAGAGGATTGTGCAAAACGTTTGAAATTAAGTCAGTTACGTTCACATATTGCGGAATTAACCGCTGATCAAATTCAGTTTCTAGAGCAGCTCTTTACACGAGAAATTGAGCATCGTGAAGCAACAAAACTGAATTTATTATTAAAGCAGGCGCAGTTGCCTCAAAGTGGTCATGAGCCGTTTAATTGGCAGCATGTGCAACTAGCCAAAACATTATCGAAAGAGGATTTATGGGATGGACAGTTTATCTCTGAAAAGGAGAATCTTATTCTTTACGGTGGTGTAGGCACTGGAAAAACTTACTTAAGTCGTTGCATTGCATTAAATGCCATTACTAAGTTTGGTCATAAAGTACGCTTTTACACAATTGCAGGACTCGTTAATCAACTGATTGATGCGAATCAAAAAGGGCAGCTGAATAAATTAATGAACCAAATTGATAAATTAGACCTCCTTATTCTTGATGAGCTAGGCTATATTCCGTTAGGAAAAGAAGGGGCAGAGCTTCTCTTTCAAGTGATTTCGATGTGTTATGAAAAGCGTAGCGTCATTATTACGACGAACCTTCAATTTGGACAATGGAATCATGTATTTGGGAATCAAATTTTAACAGAGGCGGTAATCGATCGCTTAATCCATCATTCACATTTAATCATCTTTACTGGAGAAAGCTATCGATACCGTAATTCTAGTATTCGAAAATAAGTAAAAATAGTGTTGGCAAGTGGTCGCAAAATTAATGACCATTTATTACATTTTTTGATTGCCAAATGCATTAATTGAGGCGCAAGGAGCATTTACAAAATCTAGTACAAATATAGCAATTGCAGTAATAGTAGTAACAGTGTTATTCATCAGTCTATTAATTTTTATCATTACAAAATTCTCAAACAAACTACAAAGATTCTCTGGAGTTTTAAGAAATATGAGAACAGAGGGAGATTCTGTTTCTGTAGGTACTAGAGATGAAGTAGAATTGAAAAAAATACAAGAATCTATCCAATATGTAATTGACGAAAGCAAAAATGTATTTAAAACAATTGAAAAAAGCACAGAAAATTTAACGTATGTACAAAGTGATTTTAAAGATAAAATGATCCACATGTTAGAAAATATTGGACAACTTTCTCAGGCAGTTCATGATTCTGCTATTATTAATCAAAAGCAATTAGAAAATGTAGAATTAGGAAATGAAATCGTTTCTAAAATGAGCAATGCAGTAAATCAAGCAAGTGATATTAACATTAAGTTGAAGGATGTCTCCGTTAAAACAACGAATAATGCTAATAACAGCATTGAGGGACTTAAAAAAATGTCAGACTTTATTAAAAAGATTGGTTTTGAGACTAACACAAACCAACGAAGACTTGAAAAGCTACAAAATAATTCTACTGAAATTAGTAGCATTATTTCAGTGATTCAAGGAATTTCTGAACAAACGAATCTCTTAGCTTTAAATGCATCAATTGAAGCAGCAAGAGCAGGAGAAGCTGGGAAAGGTTTTGCTGTAGTAGCAGAAGAAGTTAAAAAGCTTGCAGAAGACAGCAAAGCTGCTACGGAAAAAATAGGGGAAATTCTACACGAAATTCAAATTGATGTAGCTGCTACAAATGAAGCAAACTTAGAGCTAACAGATTTTATAAAAGGTAGTCATACGGATGTAGAAGCATCTGTTGATCAGATTGAAAACTTGATTAGTGAAACGAAAAACACTGCTACTGAAATTAATAATTTAAATATGCAATTTGCAATTTTATCATCCAATGAAAAAGATGTTCAACAAATCTTTACCCATTTAAATGAAAGTATTGAAAGAAATGCTGCCAATAGTGAAGAGTTACTTTCAATGATTATTGAAGTAGAAGAGACATTAGAAAAATTAAAACAATTATTTGAAAAGGTTCATAATAGTACAATTGAGTTAGAACAGGTAATTGCATATTAATAAATAACCCACTCGAATCCTATCGAGTGGGTATGTTTTTTTAAAACTTACATATATATTTAGATTAATGTATGTCCTAGCTTGTTACTTTTAATTAGAATAAAATGATAATTAAGGAATGATGAAAATGTTTAAAGTAATGGGGGAGAATATGTTCTTAGAAAAACTGAAAAATCAAATACAGCAGAATAAATTTCATTTTATCGGTGAAGAGACAGCTTTTAAGTCAGCAGTTTTGATTCCCCTTGTGGAAATAGAAAATGAATGGCATATCCTTTTTGAAGTACGTTCCTTCACTTTGAGAAAGCAACCTGGGGATATTAGTTTTCCTGGTGGAAAGATTGATGATACAGATTCATCTCCACTAGCTGCTGCTTTAAGGGAAACTTCCGAGGAGCTTGGCATAAATCCTAAAACAATAAATGTTATTGGTGAATTAAGCCCCTATATTGCATCCCCTTCATTTGTCGTATATCCTTCTGTTGCAACACTGGATTATCATCAGCTTTCGTTCAATAAAGATGAAGTCGAAGAGGTGTTTACAGTACCTGTTAAATGGCTTTTACAATATGAGCCTTATATGCACTCAGTATCTGTTGAAATTGCTCCTAAAGCTGATTTCCCGTTTGAAAAAATTATGAATGGAGCAAATTATCAGTGGAGAACTCGTTCTATAGAAGAATGGTTCTTTGATTATGGAAAATATACCATTTGGGGATTAACAGCAAGAATTTTAAAACACTTTGTTGAGCAATTAAAGAAACTGTAGTTTATATTTGATGAGAGTCTCAAAACAAATTTTCAGACACTCCCGTTTCCCATATTACGAAATCCTATGTATACATATTTTGTGTTCCTCTTTACAATACTATGCTTTAGATAAGCATTATCTAATCTAAAAAGAGAGGAAGGGAAATATGGCAAAACATACGGATCAAAGTTGGAAACAAGATCACCCAAGTACTTTATTTAGTAACTCTGTTCAAAAGGCAGACCGCGCAGTTAAGCAGGCAATGTCACACCCACAAGAAATTGCGGTAGAGCATGCATTTAATGCCATTTCACATGCAGAGAATGCAAAAATGAATGCAATAGAACATAATGAACATATGGATATCATCGAGCAAAATATAGCACATTTAGAACAATTGAAACAGCAAATCGAGGAAGTACAAGATATAGTGGAAGATTAATTAATAGGAACGTTATTCTGCTCCAAAGGGGCAGAATAACGTTTTTTATTGTCTGTATATGGACATGTGTACTATTTAATAAGATGTTCTACTAGGAATGAGATATACTAAATATTTGAATTACTATGTCACAAATTAATTGTCACTTTTTATTGAACTAAACTGTAAAAGGTATGAAATTTTCTCTTACTTGTATATCTTTGGATATAGGTGCAAATAATGATGGCTTAAATTTTATTGTATTAATGGTATAATAGGTCACGTTAGTAATCTTACTTTAAATTTTTACTTTGTTTTTAATGATTTTATTTGAAACATCTTTTCACTAGCATTTTATAGGTATTATCATATAATAGTAGATATTTCAATCTATAAATATTAGTGTTATACTATATTGAAGATTTAATAGATACAGAAAAGGTGTGTTCTAGGACAGTCGACTTTTGAAACACCTAAGGAGAGCGCCTACATCTTTTTTGAAAAATAGGGGAGATAAGGAAGGTTATTATGAGTAACAGACATGAACAAACAGACGTTATCTTAATCGGTGCTGGGATTATGAGTGCGACTTTGGGAACGTTACTAAAAGAATTAGTACCAGAATGGGAAATTAAAGTGTTTGAAAAGCTCGAAAAAGCTGGAGAAGAAAGCTCTAACGAATGGAATAATGCAGGTACAGGTCACTCTGCGTTATGTGAGCTAAACTATACTGTTCAAAAACCAGATGGCTCTGTAGATATTAGCAAAGCTCTTAAAATCAATGAACAGTTCCAACTTTCAAGACAGTTCTGGGCATATCTAGTTGAAAAAGGCTTAATTCGTAACCCACAAGATTTTATTATGCCTCTACCACACTTAAGTTATGTACATGGGGCAGATAACGTTAAATTCTTAAAAAATCGTTTCGATGCAATGTCAAAAAGTCATCTATTCGAAGGTATGGAATTCTCTGATGATCCAGAGACACTAAAAGAATGGATTCCACTTATGATGAAGGATCGTGTATTCAACGAGCCATTAGCAGCTACAAAAATTGACTCTGGTACAGACGTAAACTTCGGAGCTTTAACACGTATGCTTGTTGACAACTTAGCACAACAAAATGTTGAAGTTAACTACAAACACAGCGTTCATAGCTTAAAACGTACTAATGATGGTCAATGGGAAGTTGTAGTACATGACCTTGATGGTTGCAAAGCGAAATATTATAAAGCGAAATTTGTATTCCTAGGCGCTGGTGGAGGAAGCTTAGAATTACTACAAAAATCTGGTATTCCTGAAGGTAAACATATTGGTGGATTCCCTGTTAGTGGATTATTCTTAGTTTGTAATAACCCAGAAATCGCAGAACAACACCATGCAAAAGTTTACGGAAAAGCGGCAGTTGGTGCACCACCAATGTCAGTTCCTCACCTTGATACAAGATATATTGATGGTAAAAAATCATTATTATTCGGACCGTTTGCTGGATTCTCACCTAAATTCTTAAAAACTGGTTCATATATGGATTTATTTGCTTCAATCAAACCACATAACCTTACAACGTTATTAGCAGCAGGCGTTAAAGAAATGCCTTTAACAAAATACTTAATTCAACAACTTATGCTTTCAAAAGAGCAACGTATTGAAGAATTACGTGAGTTTATCCCTAATGCTAAATCAGATGATTGGGATATCGTTATTGCTGGTCAACGTGTACAAGTTATTAAAGATACTGAAGCTGGTAAAGGTACGCTACAATTCGGTACTGAAGTTGTAAGTGCTGCTGACGGTTCAATTGCAGCATTACTTGGTGCATCACCAGGTGCTTCTACAGCTGTTCACGTAATGCTTGAAGTAATGAAAAAATGTTTCCCACAAGAAATGAAAGGCTGGGAACCAAAAATCAAAAAAATGATTCCATCTTACGGTGTATCATTAGTAGAAAATCCAAAACTTTTCAAAGAACTTCTTGATTCAACTGCTAAAACTCTAGGTTTAGATAAAGATCAAGCAACTTCTAATGAAGAGAAAGTATTAGAAACAGTTTAATAAACTTTGAACCTTTAATCATCCTGATGGTTAAAGGTTCTTTTCTAATTAAAATACCCTGAAACTTTAAATATAAACTTAACGCTAAGTTAAAATTTTATAAGTTATTTGACGTTCATTTCTGTTTCATATATTATTATTTTAGTAAAAGAATGTCCCGTACTTGAACGGGAGAGGTTCATAGCTGAAACCCTCTATAAAAAACTATGGAAACATGTCTATTACGCCATGTCCATAATTGGATGTGGCTTTTTATATGTTTTTATCATTTTTTATAGACGCCTCTCTTACAAGTATTGGGAAACATACATAAGGGAGGCTTTTTTATGTCTGGCAGAGGCCATGAAGAAGGTTTGAAAGACTTAACTTTACTAGGAAATCAAAATACAAAATACGCATTTGAATATGCACCTGAAGTATTAGAGGCGGTAGATAATCTTCATTCAAATCGAGACTATTTTGTTAAATTCAATTGTCCGGAGTTTACGAGTTTATGTCCATTAACAAATCAGCCGGATTTTGCAACAATGTACATTTCATACATTCCAGATAAGAAAATTGTAGAGAGTAAATCGTTGAAACTTTACTTATTTAGTTTCCGTAATCATGGGGATTTCCATGAAGATTGTGTAAATATTATTATGAACGATTTAATAAAGTTATTGGACCCTCGTTATATTGAAGTTTGGGGGAAATTTACTCCACGTGGTGGTATTTCAATTGACCCATGGTGTAACTATGGAAGACCAGGAACGAAATATGAGGAAATGGCTAATTATCGATTAATGAATCATGACCTTAACCCGGAAAAAATTGATAACCGTTAAAATAATCAACAAAAAAGAGGTTCTTAGCTGACCCTCTATAAAAAACTAAGGAGAGACGTGAATATGAGAATCTTATTTTATTTATTATCAATAGTCATTGCCAATGTAGTAACTGCAGCATTTGCACCAATGCAATTAGGGATATTTATTGTACCAATGGGAACGCTTTTAGTTGGAGCAACTTTCATTTTCCGAGATCTTGTACAAAATAAGTATGGTCGAAAAAAGACCTATTTGTTTATTTTTATTGCATTAGTTTTATCTGCGGTTGTATCTTCCATGTTAGGCGACACATTAATGATTGTAGCAGCTTCAGCGATATCATTTTTAATTTCTGAAACTGCGGATACCGAAATCTATTCACGTTTAAAAGTATCAATGGCATGGCGTGTATTCTATAGTGGAATTATTGGTGGACTTCTGGACTCAGTAATTTTCGTAGTTATTGGGTTAAGTCCATTAGGAGCAGGAGCTTTACCTTGGGAAGCAATACCATTTGCTATAGCAGGTCAATTTATCGTAAAGTCATTGATTCAAATGATTGGAGCAATTGTATTTGGGAAAATATACAGTTTAAACGGGAAACAAGCTATTACAGAATCATAATTATTTAAAAGATCATCTCTTGATGGTCTTTTTTTATGTTAGATATTAAAATTGATAAACTATATTTAGGGAAGTTGGTCTTTAAGGAGCGAAAAAATGAGATATAAACAAGTTGTACAAGGTACGTTAATTAAGAGAATGAACCGATTTGTTGCAGAAGTATCAATTAACGATAGTGTAGAGCGGGTACATGTGAAAAATACTGGACGATTAAAAGAACTTTTATATCCCGATAACAAAGTGCTTTTGGAAAAAAGTAATAACCCTAAAAGAACTACTAATTATTCAATCATTGCTGCTAATAAAAATGACAAATGGATTAATATCGATTCTCAAGCACCGAATGCAGTAATATTTGAAGCGTTAAAGGAAGGAAAAATTAAGGAAATTGGGAAAGTTGATTTCTTAAAAAAAGAAGTAACATTTGGTGAGTCACGATTTGATTTTTATTATGAAAATGGTGATGAGAAGGGATTTATAGAGGTAAAAGGTGTAACGTTAGAGAGAAATGAGGTTGCTAGTTTCCCAGATGCACCTACTTTAAGAGGAATGAAACATGTACTTGAAATGTGCCAAGCAGTTCAAGAAGGTTATAAAGGCACAATATTATTTGTAATCCAAATGAAAGGATGCAAAAGTTTTACCCCGAATCGAGAAATGGATCCAAATTTCGCTGATAGACTTTTACAGGCAGCCCAACAAGGAGTACAAATTATTGCCTATGATTCAATTGTTGAGGAAGATAGCTTATTTATAGATAAGCAAATTCCAGTAAGCTTGATTTAGGGGACTATTCCAAATAGTCCCCTAAACAAACAATTATTGTGGATAATGAAAGGCATAAATGAACTGTACAAAATCTTCAAATGGAAGGGAGGATTCACCAGGGAGCTCTCCATTTCCATTAACACTTGTTCGAATAGATTTACCCCAAATTTGTAAGCTATCGTTATTTGGATTATAAAAATAAACACGCGTTACGCCTTTTGGATCATTTTCAACACGTTGAATGAGGATAGCATGGGCACCAAGCACTTGACCTGATCGATTGTAAATTGTAATGCCTACCGGTTGAGGCAGTCCTCTGTTGACATTTGGATTATTAGTGGGGTGATAATAATAATAAAAATTATCTAGAAAATTCAAATCACTATAGATATCTGAAAACCCCGACCATATCCCTGTTATATGAAAGGCAGGATTAATCCACTTATGAGGATCTTGCCCCCGACCATCTGCAGCTTTTAACATTTCAAAGTAAATTGAATCAAGATGTGGTACTACCAAATAGGAGATAAAATCAATATGCTCCTCATCTTCTAAAGGAATTTGTGGAAGTGAGTTTGACGAGATTTTTTTCCCTTCAAATTCTATTGTCAAGTTTGCTGTTTTTAAGAAGGTGTTTATCATATTTAACAACATTGTTGGCTCATTTTGAGACCAATAACTAAGTGCTCTTGTTGATTGACAAGTAGGATTAAATCCTTGGCCAATGCCTAAAGGCGTCCCTAAAATATTAATCATTTCTGATACGATTAAGGATTTAATAAAATCAACATTTTGAATTCCCTTTAATTTATTAATATTAATGAGAATTTCTTCATGGATTGCTGATGACATTAATTGTTCTAACTCTTGGACAAATTCCTTTGTAAATATGTCCCGTTGTAATAAACAAAGTAACCCATATATGCTTCTTCGCGTATCAATAGAAATTGATGAAGAAATTAAGGATAAAATAATTGGAAGATTAGCATTTAAATTGGTCTTTGATATATTATCTACAGTTAACATACTTTCAAGTAAGTGTTGTTTTTCATTGGCGATAAATTTTAAAAATACAACATGATAAGGGGACACAAGACCTGTCTGTACCATCGTGTTTTTTAGCTGATGTGCTTCCTTAATTAAAATTGTATCATCACATGTTTTTAGTTTTATTTCATAACTCTCCAAAGTATCGGTTGCCAAATCAGTTGGAGAGTAAACAGCATTTTCATAACGAGTTAACTTCGAGTCTTTTTCTTCTAACCCGCCAGCTAACTTTTTTGCACTTGTAATTAATTTTAATATTTTATCAGTAATAATAGGCCTCTGTACGGCAAGATTATCAACTTCTTGATAAAGGTTTTCAAATACCCGTTCTGAAAAGCAATGCTCTGAAATGAACCTCAATATTTCAGATGCCTGTTCATCTTTATAAAGTTGTTTAACTCGGTTTTCTTCCGTTTCTTTCATTATTAATAAGTCGATATTTAAAGCCAATACCTTCGTTAAAAACTCGGTTGCTTCTAGAGCATTCATTTCCGGATGTACATATTCCCCTCTAGCAATTGCAAGAATTCTTAATTCACTTAGAATTTCTGCAACTTCTGTCGTTCCACCAGCTTGAAGAGTCCCTCTAACAAGGGTTGGATTTAATTTCGTTACGTCTTCCCATGGTTTTCCAATAAATAATCCAGAAGAATCAAAGAGATGTGCATACCTATAAATTTTTTCCAATCCATTTGGTTCTTTGAGAAGATCTGAGGCGAGGTCAAAAACGGTTTGCTGAAAAAACTTTTTACTTGATGTCGGTGCAAGCAGTAGATGTTGAAAGGCTTTCTGAAATGAATTCTCTGATGAGTAAAGGTAAAGTCCCATTTGTTCGTCCTCCTTTCAGCAATTTCCAAAAGTACAGTTAAAATTGTTTGAAAACTTCTTATTTTAGAATATTTTAAAATTTCGATTAATGTACCACGAAATAAATATTATTTCAAATTGTTTAACCATGAGGAATAAAAAAGACCTCGAAGAAAATTCGGGTCTTTTGTCAAATTGGTTATTAAAATGTATGATTTAGGAAGCAACCTTATTATGCCCATTCATAATTTTTGCCCCAACTATCTTTGGCTAAAGTTTCAACCTTTTCAACGATGGATTCTTCAACCATGTAAGTATCACCTTGTTCATATAAATTATAGTGATATGCATACATTCTTGAAACAAATTCATGGAACGGTAAGGATGATTCTCCCTCAAGTTCACCAAAGCCAGTCACACTAGCTTTAATACCTTGCCCCCAATTTTGAGTGCTATCATTATTCGGATTGTAGAAGTAAATTCTGCACTCGCCATGTTGATCTTTTTCGATTCTTTGGATAGAAACAGCGTGAAGTCCGAGTAATTCTCCATGGACATTTGTTAAATATATTCCCACTGGGTTTGGATACAACATTTTGTAACCTTCATTGTAGTCAGGATGATGTGTTGCATAGAAAAGTTTTACGAATGTAGGGTAGTTTGTCACTTTTAATGTTAGTGGATCGATAACATTAATAAATCCACTTGGAATCCATTCCCCATAAAATTCACGATTTACCCACTTATGACCATCTTCTCCACGCAGTAGGGTACGTTTCATCATTTCATTATAAATTCTATCAAGATGAGGAACTAGAATAATAGAAACTGGATCTAAATCTTGTAATTTTGCAGTTACAACCCCATCAAGAAGAAGGTTAGAGTTGATTAGTTCACCTTCGAATGTCATTTCGATATTATTATCGCGAGCAGCTGTTGTAATCAATGTAAGGAGTTTTTCAATATCATACTGAGCCCAAAGTGAGATTGCTCTAGCAGATTGGCAGATTGGGTTCACCCCTTGCCCAATTCCTAATGGTTGCCCAATAACACTTACAACTCCAGCAACTAAAATACCATTGATGCTAATACCATTTAATCCAATATAATTTGATAAGCCATTTTTTACTTCGGCATGAATTGGTAGTTCAAATAACTGACGTAATGCAGGAATTAATGTCTCAAGCTTAAGAACTCCTCGATTGAGCAATTTAGTAAGCCCATAAATTGCTTGTTTCGTTTCAGGATAGATAGACAGCTGAATAATATCGTGAATTAGGTCTATATTTTCGTTAAAGCTTGTGATACCAGATTCAGTTAAATGCAATGCACTTGGAATAATCTCTTGATATTTACGGTTTAGGAAACGAAGTAGAATCGCATGGTAAGGCGATACAAGTCCAGTTTCATTCATTGATTCAGCAAATCGCTCAGCTTCACTAATCAGTTCTTCTCTAGAAGCTTGCTCTAATTTTAATCGATAGTCTCTTTGATCAGCTGCTTCTAAACTTAAAGGTGTAGGAGCATCAATTGCTCTAGAGTATTTTGCAAGCTCCTCCGCAAATTTACTATCAATCTCGTCATTGATTAGTAACTTCGAATTCTCAATTAACTCAATGATTCTCTTAGTAATGATAGGACGTTGAACAGTGATACGTTTTATTTCCTGAACCATTTGCTCTGCCACTGATTCACAGGAAAGTTCTTGTTGCAGGTAGGTAAATAAATTTTGAGCTCGAATTAGATGTTCTTCTAGTTCCGATTCTTGTTCTTCAGGAAACAGTAAATCGAGGTTTAGAGCTAATACTTCATTAAGGAATGAACTTGCATGCTCAGAACTTAAGCTCTCATGTTTATAAGTTCCTTTTGCAATAGCAAGCATTCTCATTTCACTTAATAGTTCAAGAATTGAGTAGATTCCTCTTAGTCTTAGGGAGCCACCTACAAATGGAGGTTGTAACTTTGTTAGATCTTCCCAATCTCCATTCAGGAATACGCCTGCTTGGTCAAATAAATGAGCATATTTAAAGAGCACTGACATTCCTTCAATAGTAGATGCCAGTTCGTTTGCTAATTGATAAACATCTGTTTGATATAAGCTTTTTGCAAAAGGTTTTGCTTGATTCAATGTCTCTAGAGCTGTTTCAAATTTTTTCTCTAAAGGGCTGATTTTAGTTGTAGTTGTTTTTTTTCTTGCAGTTGTTTTTCTTCTAGTGGCAGTAGTTGTCTTTTTTTCTTTTATTACTGTATTCATCTTTCGAACCACTCCTTATAAGTAGAAATCATGTTTTTCGTATTGTTCTAAAAGTTTTCGCATTTCCGTACTGTCTTCCCCGAAAAAGTAAATCGAACCATAGTGATTTCCGAACCCAACACGTTCAGATACTTTAGATGTCGCAGGTAGGAACATATTGTGTTTTAAGAAATATGGATGTTCCTTCAGTTCATCAGGGATATTAAGCTTAGAGATGGATTTTACTTTTGGATAGACCATCAAATTTCCGGAGTGTCCTTTTGCTGAAACAACTTCTTCTGGGAAGAATGCTTTTAATTCTTCATCAGTTGTTTCAGGATCACAGCATAATATTTGACCTTGATATGGACTAAATCCATATACTCTTTCAATATGCTCAAAAATGTGACCGCCTGGAATACGTGCAGCAACCTCACCAAAGTAAATTGTTCCATTTGGTGTAATGAAGAACTCAGGATGCAATATACCATTTTCTACTTCAAAAGCTTTTACCAGTTGTTCAATCGTTTCTCGTATTTGTGGTCGCCATTGTTCAAGTGTAGGAGATGCTGGGACGAAATTAGAATGTCCTAGTTTAACGTATTCCGTAATATTTAGGAAATGTACTTTTCCATTATGGACAAAGGCTTCGCAAGAAAATTCTTGTCCTTCTAAGTGGCTTTCCATAAGAAGTGGGAATTCAGAATCATCAATTTCCTCAATATCTTCTCTTTTTTTAATCATTCGGTGACCTACAGTACCTGCTTTATCAAATGGTTTTACATGGATAGGTTCGTAATTTTCCTCATCCATATTTAATAAAGCTTCATTCATTCTTTTTAGAAAATGTGCTACATCTTCTTTATTAAAAGCTTCTTCAAAGACACCTACACGAAGTCCAGCTAAATGTGCTCTTCGTTTCATTAGTGATTTATCACGAAGAAGTAAGGATTTATTAAAAACTCTAGGATTTTCCCAAAGTAATGAATTTAACATACCTGCCCATTCCACGGTTTCTTCATATATTGGAACTGCAACTTTTGTATCAAGCTCTTTAAGTTTTTCATAAAGTTCCATGGAGTGCTCAATTGGAACATCGAATTGCCATGGAACAAATTGTATTCCATTTTTATCAGCAAAAGGCTTAAATTCAGGAGGACCGACAACGACATAAGGGCGGTTCATTTTATCAATCGCCTCAATCGCCTGTAAACTCCATCCTAAAAGTGCTGTTGTTTTTCCGTGAATTTGTTTCATCTCCATAATTCAACCTGCCTTTTGAAATGTATTGTAAAAACTAGCAAATTAAAACTTGCACCTATCATTTTACTGATAATATTCGAAATTCAAATTGTTTCGACAAATGATTTCATTATTCTTATAAAATTTAATCTGTGTAACATTATCTTAACAATCTCTTAAAAATCAAATTGCCAAATTGGTGTTAGAATAGGTCTTGCTCAATATTCAGATTTGATTGAAAATTGAAGTATATTGCGAACAAAAGGGGTATGTTACATTGCTAATGCAAAGAGGAGAAAGTTTAAAAGCAAGCTTAATCGAGGAAGTATTTAGTACTAGTAACTGGTATAATAGGTTGAGAGAGTATTTCCCAGAAAGAGAAATGAAATCTAGAAAGCACTTTGAAATACTTTTTCAGGAACAAGCAATGTACAAATTAATGGAAGGCCCAGATTATGTCGTAGTTTATTTTGAGCAGCAAGATTATATTTTCATCGACTATATTATCGTTTCTGGGACAAGTCGAGGTAAAGGTGTAGGCAGTATTGTACTAAACGAGCTAAAAAGTAAAGGAAAAGCAATTATCCTTGAGGTTGAACCTGTTAGCGAAGAGGATCCGGATTCAGAAAAACGAGTTCGATTCTATGAAGAACGTCATAACTTTAAAAAAATGAATATTGGGTATGAAAGAATCCATAATATAACAAGTGAATTAAATAAAATGGATATTTTTTGCTGGTCTCAAGCACCAGTTTCAGATAGCTGGGTTTTAGAAAGAATGCAGGAAATCTATTTAGAAGTGCATGCTTATAAAGTAGAAGAGATTTATGGACGTAATCCTCAGCCAGTATCTGAAGTTCTTTGGTTAAAGGAAAGTCGTGAAAAAATAGCTCAATAAAAAACAAATAGATAACTACCTTTACAAAAAAATAAGTCATAATAAATCTGCACTTTTATAAGTGCAGGTTTTTTCTTTATTAAAATTTGGAATTTGTTCTCTTTTAAAAAGTAGTTCTATTATCATAACGGTATGCTTCTTAATTAGGTTAAATTTACCTGTTTCATTCCCACTTTACTAAATAAATTAGGATTTATTATCCTAAAATACAACATTTCTTATATGTTAATAAATATTAGTTTTTGTTAGGTTTCTATTATCGAAGGAAGGAATACTCATGAATATTGATATAAAATTGTTAAGATATAGTATGAAATAATATACTACTTATTCCCACAACTAGGTTATAATAACCATATTAAATAAACTAAATGTACGGCTATCCGAAGGGGGATAATGATGTCAAATATAGATATCCATTATATAAGGGGTTTAAGAAAAGGGGAAATCATTCCTAACGATATATATTTTAATAAAACCTTATTGATTAAAGCTGGAACTAAAATTGATGATACCATCCTAAGAAACTTAAAAAGTTGGGGTATTACCAAACTAAATAGTTTATATATTAAAACTGAAAAAGATGAAAATAATAAAAATGAAGAACTAATACAACCATTCGAAACTGCCGTAAAAAAGAAAGAGAAAATATATTATTCCAAAGAACTTTTTGATATAAAAAAGTTATTCTTTGAAAGTTTACAGAATGTAGTTAGTGAAGCGAGATATGGTCTAATATTAAACAGTGATACAAAAATATCGTGGCTTGAAAACTTATTTATTTCCTCATTATTAAACACTGATATAGCAATCGCCCTATATAATTTAAAGAATAAAGACCCATATAGTTATTATCATACCTTCGATGTTTTCTTGTTAGGCTCCCTTTTAGCGGAAAAATGTGGAATTAGAGACGTTCGTTCTTTTGCGATGGGCTGTTTACTTCATGATATTGGAAAATTAGATATAGATAATGAGTTATTGCATAAAGAAGGTGCCCTTTCTAAAGCGGAATTTGATGAAATTCAAAAACATACACTTTATGGAATAGATTTTATTGTAAAACATAAAATTATCGGTCCATTTTTAGACATTGTAAAGTATCATCATGAACGATTAGATGGAACTGGTTATCCAGATGGATTAAAAGGAGAAGACCTTACTGAAGAAGTTCGTTTATTAGGAGTTATTGATACATACTCTGCACTTACGTTACAAAGAGCTTATCGAGAGGCATTTCCTGCAAAAAAAGCATTTGAGCTATTGTTGAGTAAGGGAAATAAATTCGATATAAAATACGTTATTAAACTAATGGAGCTAATAAATATTTATCCTACTTCAAGTATTGTAAATTTATCAAATGGTAAAAAGGCACGTATTCGTTATGTCCATGATAATCAACCATATTTCCCTATTCTTGAGGAACTTGGAACGAGCAAAGTTTATCAGTTGCCATTAAATTTCTCAGTAACAATAAGTCGTTTTGTTAAGTGGGATCAGGTGGTTGATAATTCTGAAGATGACTCTATTGATAAAAAGGAGATATATTGGAATTATTTCTCTGCAAGTGTAATTAGCGGGAATATGGAAGAAGCGGTGAATTTCTATAATTTATTGACTGAAGGTTTAGAAATTAATAATATTTTCATCGATGTCATTGTTCGCCTGATAATAGATATTGAAACGAAAAAATTGGAAGGCGAGCTTTCAACTGGTGAAGAACATGATGCATTCATAAGAATTAAAGATTTACTAGTAAACAATTTAAAATAGAGTTAAAAAAAGGTAAATCCGCTACAATCCATGTAGTGTCGAATTGCCTTTTTATTTATGTGATGCATATAAAACTGATTCGAAAAACCCCTCATATTTTTATATTAAAATAACATCGAAAATTATATTAAAAAAATATACGTTTATTGGTACGAAACAGTATCAATAATTTATTTTAAAATGGACAAAATATGTTAAGAGAATTCATAGCAATTGGATTCTCTAAAAACATCAATGAGGAGGAAAGCTGCTAATGGCAAATGTACAAGTAAACTGTGCTGTATCTAACTGTTTTTTCCATAAAGAAGGAAATATTTGTGGAGCTGAAAAAATTGAGGTTGATATGGATTACCATTCTAAAAACAGAAATACAGAGTTTGCTTCCGATTTAGACTTCGACATGATTTCTGAAGAAGCAAAAAGTTCTAATGAAACATGTTGTAAAACCTTCAAACCGGAAAAAGATTGTTAGCAGCTTACAAAACATTGATTCAAGAGGGACTTTAGAGAGATATCTCTATAGTCCCTTTAAATTAATTAAAGAGTGATGATATGAAAAATTTGATAATAGAAAAGATAAAAGAAATTGAAGATAAATCGAATGTTAAAGTACTTTTTGCTGTAGAGTCAGGTAGTCGAGCATGGGGATACTCTTCAAATAATAGTGATTATGATGTTCGCTTTATATACTGTCCTCCCCCAGAATGGTATTTATCCATTGACCCACAAGGAGTTGGAGGGAAAAGAGACGTAATTGAATTATCAATAGATGAACTTTTAGATATCAACGGTTGGGAAATTACAAAAGCTTTACGCTTATTCCGAAAAAGTAACCCGACACTTTTTGAATGGATGAGAAGTGAAATTGTGTATTATCAAAACTCAACTTTTTTAAAACGGTTAAATTTATTGGAGTCTAAGGTATTTAATTCAAAAGTATGTTTGCATCATTATTTCAATGTAGCTAAGACTAATTATCAGAAGTGTTCTCAAAAGAATAAATTATATTTTTATGTACTAAGATCGTTATTTGTATGTAAATGGATTATGCAAAACCACTCCTTCCCTCCTATCGATTTCCAACAATTATTACACAGTTTAGATATACAGGGTGAATTAAAGGAAGAGATAGAAATCTTATTTGAACATAAAAAAAGATCTAAATTGGAAGGTTTTGAGGGGAAATTACTAGCAACAAATGGATTTATAGAAACAGAACTTATCCGTTTGCAAGACTATATAAGTTCACTAACTGCTATAAAAAATGTTGATACTACTGAACAATTGGATAATCTATTTAGAGAAACTTTAAGAGCAGTATGGTGATAAGAAGGAGTAATAAAGTGATTACAAATATCGGGACAGTAGCAATTTATGTGAATGATCAACGAAAAGCAAAGAAATTTTGGACAGAGAAAGTTGGATTTGTTGTAGTTGCAGAACAACCAATGGGAACAAATTCTTTTTGGTTGGAAGTAGCTCCGGAAAATGCAAAAAGTCGACTTGTAATTTATCCTAAAGAAATGATGCAAGGATATGAAAACTTTAAGGCATCAATAGTATTTGAATGTGACAATATTTTTGGCACATATCAAACATTGAAAGAAAATGGTGTAACTTTCAAATCTGAACCGCAAGAGATGCAATGGGGTACTTTTGTACAATTCTGTGATGAAGAAGGTAATGAATTTTTACTTAAGGGTTAATAATATTACTAAAAACGTCCTAATAACTAGGGCGTTTTTTATGCGAAGGAACTAATCCAAAATACATGCAATCCAAAGATACCGATATACAAGCAACTAACCCCTACTAAGGTGAAGAGATAGAAATCTTGGAATGAAGAATTACTGTGTTTATAGATTAAAAAGGATACATAGAAAATTAATAATGATAGCACAATTTTGAAACAGACAAACAACACAGGACTAACAGTAAAGATGAATTTCATGAAGGGATTTGACTCATCAATGTAATGATTCTCCAATCCAATAAATGTTGCTACCCCATCAAAAAGATTTAAAAACGCAACTAGAACACTCAATAAGATAATCCAACTTTTTTTATTCATAAAATCCCCTTTTAGAACATAATTACAATATTATTTTTAACATAAATCCCCATTTTCAAACTGATTGAAGTTGTTAATTTTCCCTTCTTCATAATATTTATTTGACATTGAAATATTTCCATTTTAAAAAAATAATATATAGGAATGTAGCAAAATTAGGGGGGACTCATATTAGATCTTTACTTAGTAGGGGAATAAAACAAATAGGGATTGGATTTATTGCGGCAATGGGTACTGGAATCATACTAGGGATATTATTACGGCTTATCATGAAAATTGTAGCAGTTGTTTATCCTAATCTTTCAACAGGTTTTACATTTCAAGGTACCTTACTTTTAATAATCATTGGTATTGGGTCTGCATTAGCCTTTAGTACATTGTTTATATTTTGTCGTAATTATTTACCTCGCAATTGGTTCATTGGTGGTTTTCTGTACGGATTGATTATTTTATGTATTTTTAGTTATCCATTTTTCACAGAAGAAAATGGGGAATTAAATGGCCCTCAGAAACCTTTGGGAATATTTTTATTTTCTTTCCTTTTCATTATTGGAGGAATAATTTTATCTAAATTCGTAATGATTGCTGAAAAATGGATTGAAAAAGAAATAGCACATATTAAATATTGTTATATTGCTTTCTATATACTAATCGTTCCGTGCCTTTTCTTCGTGTTTGCTCTTTTAAAAGAATTGATAGAGGGGTATTTTTTAAAGTAATAACGGTTAAAGCCCAATACAATAATGTAATGGGCTATTTTTATTTGTGCCAGTATAAAAAATTTTTATTGAATTAAATATTCTTCTTTTAATTCCGAAACATCCACTTCGGAGCGTTCTTCTAAGGAATGTCTCAAATGTACAGTTGCTGTTTTTCCGTCTTCATGTAATTTATCAATCCAAATTGATACACCATTATAACTAACTTCATATTCTTTTGGAGAAGAGTAAATTTGCTGAGCACGGCTAAAGTCCAAAGTAAAGGCCTCCTATAGTTTGCGTTTTGTATTTTGTTTTGTCTTTTCTACTAGTTGGTGGAGTTCATCTAGCTCAGATGCAATTTCTTCTCTTATTTTGTTTGGGGCTATCTTTAAATTATCTGGTGTTTGGGGTAATGATTGCTTGTTTGTACCTTTACTATTACTATCGTCTCTACCCATAAGAAACACTCCCTTCTAATTTGTACATTCTTAATATGGCATGGACTGAAAATTTTTATCACAAAAAAATACACAACATGCAAAACTTCTACATGTTGTGTGTACATATTACACATACTATTCTAAACTAACTCCTGTCTTAGCTGAAAGATCTTCAACCCCATATAGCCACTGACGAATGAGCTGTCTTGCTTCATCCAGCCCTTGGTTAGCTTCTGCAATTTTATTACCATCTTGTTCTTCTAAAGCATCAATCATAATGACAAACGCATTATATTGAACGTTTGCTGCATCAATATAGAGTTCATGTAAATCTCGAATCTCTTGATTTTTCGGCCTAATGGCTTCTAAATCAACAACAAATTGTCTATACCCAGGCAGCACCTCATCTACTAGTGTGTAGTACATTGTTGCATCATCTGTATAGTTGGCACCTGTTACACTACCATACAGACTGATTAAGCGATCTTCTTCAGGTGCTAATAAAAAAATTTCATCCATATAACTTGTAAATGCATCTGCTAAATTATCATTGGAATTATTTATGGTTGGCTCTGTAATTTTTGGCGTTTCAATTGTCTTTGTCTCTTCTGTTTTAATAGGTTGTTCACTACTAGTGACTGGTGTTGCAGGTACTTCTTTTGATCCAAAAAAGGCACTACACCCGAACAAAAACATGAGCGAAGAAACAAAAACAAATAGCAAAAGTTTTTTCATGGGGTCTCCAATCCTTCCGTAGTATATTTGGAAAAATTTAAAATAAAGCACGATTAATTATATTCGACTATATATTAATTGTTATTTTGTCCCAGTAAATATTTTTAGGAGAATAGTTTTATTGTCATAATTTATTCTTCTTTTGACATGCTATTGTTTGAGGAAGGTGAAGACATGTTTAACAAGTATAAAGCGGGGGATATTGTCTATGTTTTTATTCGTAATCCCCATATACCGGATGTAGCTACAATACAGGAAGCAGCAGTTGTCAAAAATCCAGAAAACCCAAAACAATTGGCTGTATTTTTATATGAAACGTACTATCCTTTAACGGAGGAATTGGCTATTTATTCGACTTTTGAAGAAGCCGAGCAAGCCTACAATAAATATTTTGGGGAAGATACTGCATGAGAAAACCATTTATCCCTCAGCTTGTTTATTTTGAACCGAAAGCTTTAGATTACCCACTTGGAAAAGAGCTAAAAGGGAAATTTGAAGGTATGGGGATTGAAATTCGTACAACAACGTCCCACAATCAAATTCGTAATCTTCCTGGAGATAACGATTTTCAAAAGTACCGTATTGCAAAATCTACATTAGTAGTAGGGGTAAGAAAAACGTTAAAATTTGATACTTCAAAACCATCTGCTGAATACGCGATTCCATTTGCAACAGGATGTATGGGACATTGCCATTACTGTTATTTACAAACAACAATGGGCAGTAAACCGTATATTCGTACATATGTAAATGTGGAAGAAATATTAGAACAAGCAGACAAATATATAGCAGAACGTGCACCAGAAATAACTCGTTTTGAAGCATCGTGTACCTCAGATATTGTTGGTATTGACTACTTAACCCATACTTTAAAAAGAGCGATTGAACATTTTGGACAAACCGAATATGGCCGTTTACGATTTGTTACGAAATTTCATCACGTGGACCATTTACTTGATGCAAAACATAATGGAAATACCCGGTTTCGTTTTAGCATCAATGCAGATTATGTCATTAAACATTTTGAACCCGGAACTTCTCCATTAGCAAGTAGAATTGAAGCTGCTGGGAAAGTGGCAAGAGCAGGCTACCCACTAGGTTTTATAGTGGCTCCCATCTATTTACATGAGGGTTGGCAAGAAGGGTATTATCACATGTTTGAACGACTTGATGCAGAACTTCCACAAGATGTACGTGATGATATAACTTTTGAATTTATTCAACACCGTTTCACAAGACCTGCTAAAAAGGTCATTGAAAAAAACTATCCAATGACAAAGTTAGAATTGGATGAAGCAAAAAGGCGAGTTAAATGGGGGAAGTATGGAATTAATAAATTTATCTATCAAAAAGATGAAGAAGAAGAGATGAAAGAACATTTGTATCGAGCAATGGAAAAGTTCTTTCCAAAGGCAAAGATTGAATATTTCACATAAAGATAGCCGGATCAAGAAATGCTTTGATCCGGCATTTTATTTTAAAGATAAAGTCCAGCTAAAAATATTCCGAGTACATCATCGTAAATCCCATCAAATTGAGAAAGAGGAAGTGGATTTGTCCCTGAACCGATCTCAATTGTAAAACCTGGTCTACGCCAATCCTGTATAAACCAGTCTTTATAACCAGCATAGCTTTCAAGTGTTTTTACTGGTTGATAACCACTTACACGACTAAACTCATTTGCCATCGTTTCGGATTCAGGGGGTTCAAGATTTTCAAAGCCCCAATAGATGACTTCCCCTTGTGTATGAAAAGCAAGTACTCTTGAGAAATCCCGTCTTCTAGTAAGGTCTGCCATTGCTATTGCTTCTGGTTGAGTTAATGGAGCTTCCCCACCATAATCCCTTGGTCCAGGTGTCTTTGGATTTCGTGCTCTTTCTTCTTCCCATTTCGCAGGGAACTGATCATTTAAGTCTACCCCGTTTATATTGGCCTTCCAATTGGAAAAATCAGAGTTGCCGTTATTCCACTCGATAACTTGATCTCGCCATGAGGCATTTTGAGGGGCACCATTAATCACTAAATTTACACCATCTGGATTCACCATTGGTACAATAGAAAGGAATGTTTGTATATATAGTGGAAGTGAAGATAAGCCGCGAATTGAATTTTGATTGGTGAGTGATAATAGATAGTCATTTAAAAAAGTCATAAGAATTGGTGTAGTAATCCATTCATTTGCATGGAAAGAGGCATTGTAATGAACATGTTTAGAACCCTTCCCAATGACAACTTCAGGAATATTTAGACCTAAAACACTATTTCCAATTGACTCCATTTGTATAAAAGGATAGACAGCAACGAGTGTCCATAAATCATTCATCATTGTATTGTAATCGTAATTTTGTTTGCCATTAACAAAACGCCAAGTAACTCTACGTGGCACTCGAATGACTTGACCAATTTGTAAGCGGTTTGGATTTAAATCAGGGTTTACAAGGAAAAGTGTATCGACAGGTAGATTATTTCGTTGAGCAATTTGCCATAAAGTATCGCCGCTTCGTATTTGATAATTGTATGTTACATACCCTGGAACGCGTAATGTTTGGCCGATTGTTAAGAGTTGTGGATTGACATTACGGTTTGAGTCGATAATTAATCGAAGGGGTATGGAAAATACCTGGCTTAAATACCAAAAGGTTACTCCGGGTCGAACATATATATCCATAGCATCTCTCCTTTTTATACACGCTTTTGTATTTCGAAATTATCTTCTAATAACGCCCAGTTTTGAGGGAATGGATAGCCTAATACCCAATAATTAATTCCCCCTAAATTATATTGTTTAACTAGATTAAATTTTGCTTGAGCACTACGGGCATCTTCAAACCACACTTCATGAGCTTGCCCTTGTTCATCGACATAACGGAAAAATGGTGATTGAGTCGCTATATCATATTGAATGGGTACATTATATTGTGTTGCACGGCGAATTGCTTCTTGTGCACTAAAGGTCTCCGCTTCATCACCTACTTGGCGAGGTATTTTCCAATCCCTTGCGTAGATTTGGAATCCTAAAAAGATTTTGTCTGCAGGCATAACAGATAAGGCATATTCAACAACCTTTTGCATTTCATTAATTGGTGAGATTGCCTGTGGAGGCCCCCCTCTCCATCCCCACTCATAAGTCATTAACATAACAAAATCTACTATTCTACCATGTGCTTCATAATCATGAGCTGTATATAATAAACCTTCTTGAGCACCGCTTGTTTTTGGTGCAACGGCTGTTGACACAAAATAGCCTTTAGGGTGAAGACGGTCAACAACGAGCTGAAGAAATTGATTATAATTTTCGCGGTCTTCTGGTAGTACATATTCAAAGTCAACATTTAATCCTTTATATCCTTTTTCATCCATCACATTAAGAATATTAGTGATAAGTCTTTCAACAACTTCAGGGTTTGAAAGAACTTCATGGGCTAAATTTGTACCTACGTCTGTCAAAGAAAGATTTGTTATGGAAAGCATAGGTGTGACGTTATTAGCTCGCGCAGCTTCTAACATTAATTCATCTGTAAATGGCTGAAGCGTACCATCTTCCTTAATGATGTAAGCAAATGGACTTAGGTAGGTTAAAAGATGACCGAGTTCATTGACGGTTTGTGCAGCTGCAGCATCCTTCTGATACGTATAAGCATTTACTGCAATGGTTGGTTTTTTCCATGGAATTAGTAGCTGAGTACCAGCAACGATGATATTCGGATTTTGAATGTTGTTTGCATTCATAATTGCTTGAGCTGTTGTTTGATACCTATTGGCAATGCGCCATAAGGTTTCCCCTGGTTGCACAGTGTGGGTAATTGGTGGAATATATAAAGTTGTTCCAGGAAGGAGTAGATTAGGATTTGCGATTCTATTTGCCATGATAATGGAGTTAACAGAAACTCCATAGCTTTGAGCAATAGACCATAAATTTTCTCCAACTTGAACGGTGTGAGTGGTGCCAGGTGTTGGAATGAGAATTGCTTGGCCGATTAATAATTGATTGGGATTAGGTAGCTCGTTGACTTTCATAATGTTATCTACACTTACGTTATAGCGGCTTGCAAGTAACCAAAGTGTTTCACCCTGTCGCACAACATGTACGAGCAATATAAAAGCCCCCTCTAATTTATGTTCAATAAAGTAATATATGAAAGATTAGTAGAAAGTATCAGTGAAATTAAAAGAGGGATATATTCTGGGAGTTAAATAAAAGATAAGCCAGGCAAATTAACATACCTGGCTAATAGTAATTATTTCATGGGCAATATCATTTAGTTCTTTTTCATAATAAAGCTTAAATGTCGACCAGCCTTTTTATCTTCTCGATATGAAAAACCTTCACTACTTTTGAATGTACAAGTTAAGTCAAGTTGAATGTTTTCTGAAGGGATGCCTATTAATTCACATTGCTTCTTCACAGTTTGTTGATTATCTATATGGTATTTTTTCGTTTTATCATTAAATGTAATAAAGTCATCAGCGTATCCGAGGTTTTTAAATTTTACATATACATCTTCATCTACTTCGAACTTTTCTTGACTAATGGCAGGTCCGAGAATTACGTGAAAATCTGATGGGTTACAATGTTCTTCTTCTACTAAATGCTGAAACACTTTACTTGTTATTTCTTTTACTGTCCCTTGCCATCCAGAATGAATAACTCCCACAACCCCAGCTAAATTATTATAGAACATGACAGGGACGCAATCTGCAGTAAATGTACATAGCAAAATATTTGGTTCAAAAGTGTAAAGAGCATCTGTTTCATTAATTGCAGTTTCTGTGCTAAGAGACCCTCTACCACTATCGTTAGCAGAGACTCGGTGAACATTAGCACTATGGGTTTGATTCGCACAAACGAATTGATCGATTCCACAATTTAATGCTGATGCTAATTTTAATCGATTTTCAATTACTTGCTGAGGACGTTCGCATACGTGTAAAGCCATATTGTTCTGCTCTGGTTCAGACTTATCTTTTAGAGTAGTCCCACAAATAAGAGATTGATTATCTAAGTAAAGTTTCGTTTTCATTTCATCACCCCAACTCCATCATAACATATAAAAAAAGCCGTCCCAAAGATTGGAACGACCTTTAAATTAATGAGTAGGGACAATTTCTACATTTTCCACTACTGTATATAAATCAGCATCACTAGTTGGTATTTCTGAAATTACACGATACCACTTTGGATCTTCTGAAGGGGTATTAGACAATGTAATCGGCATTTTATCTAAGCGTTTAATCGAACCATAAACTAAATACTGATATGCGCGGTTTGTTGGAGGTGTATTGATAACAATTGGTTCAGTTCGAACACTAACTTGTTCTGTAGTTGTAATTCCAACTTGATATTTTTTATAATCTTTACCGCCAAGTGCTTGATCAATTCGATACATATGGCCTGCTGTTTTAGATCCCCAATAAGGATCTGTTGCATAACGTACATTCATACCGATCATTTTATTCCCTAAAGCAACCCCGTTATATTGATAATCACCCATTTTAAGGGGATTAAAGTATGTTGAATTTATGCTATTGATAAAATCATTAATATTTTTATCAATAGAAGTGAAATATTTCGGAGAATCTTTGTCTACTACTGATGAACATGAATCGTTATGGTCAGGCACATTTAAACCAAATAAGTTGTTATAGTATTGAGCATGACAACTCATCCCATAGTCGCTTTCATGTATTGCAAGCGAAAGAATAAATAATGCATTTAAGCGCTTTTCTTTTTCAAGTGCTTTTAATTTAGTACCAAGTCCAATAAGTTGGCTTTTCGTTGTTGCGTTAGCATATTTCGATTGACCTGTACTTTGTCTTTCTTGAAGTACACTAGCAATATATCGATCTAGTTGAGCTGCAGTATAGCTAGTAGAAACACGTGGAGACACGTATTGGAAGTAGGAATAGCTTTTACCTACAAAATTTCCAGATGTGTCATAAAAGTTAATTCCATCTACACTATAATACTTCTCGCCATTTGTCATGAAGTTTGGTTTTTTACCAATTAAATAAGCACCGTCATATTTCCTTGTATTTGGGCGATACACGTAATGATATAATCCTGTGTTATTAGCTGTATAATAGGATTTCACATTTGGCGCAGGTATAAGTTTTACATCTTTATGCTTCACATACATTTCTTGCCCAGCTACATTGACTTTCACATAGTCTTCAGTTGAGTCTACATAAGCTAACTCATTATTTGCAGCAATTCCACCGTAATCTTTTTTGAATGCTGTATCCCCATAATAAACTGTCAAAACATTAGTAGAAACAATGCCACTAGGAATTTTCAAATATTCACCGTTTTTCATAATCCCTTGATTAGCCTTTAGGTTTCTATTTGCTTCTTCAAAAGTTTTGTAGTTTGCGATCTTTGAAGAAGTACCATCAGCTTGTATGGTCACAACTGAATAGCCTTCTGTAATAGTAAATGGTTTTGCAATTGCTTGATTCAAAGACTTTTTCTGGTCATTCACAATACCAGAAACTGCTTTTGTAATATGTAATGTATAAGATTGGCCAAGTTTATAGCCGTTACTTGGAGGGTGAACCGTTACAATTTTTCCGTCAAAAGAATACGTAACTTCTTGTTTTACGTTTTGGCTATTTGTTACATAAAGGGTGTCCTTATTGATAGTAGATTGGTCGACAGGATAGTTAAATGTAATCTTCCATTCTTTGTTAGTAGGTACATTTTCAACTTTATCCGATAAAGTTGAGGCACTAGCAATTGATGGGATAATTAGTAATAGTGCAGTTAAAAGCAAACAAATAAACTTCCATTGCTTTTTCATATATTAACCATCTCCTTTCTATTAATATTCTATCATTATTGTAGTTAAGGAAACTATTAATATAATTCAGAAATATTTATATTATTATTATTTTTTTCCTTTTATAGATTGCTAGATTATTATCAAATTTCCCCTTCATGGCGTCTGTATTAAAGAATAGATAGACTCAGAAGAAATTACCAAATTAAACATTATTACTTTTATAACAATTATTTCATTTGTTGAAGCCTTACTGTTTTTGGATTTTTAGTTTAATAGTTAATAAATGTAATAGTTTCGTAATAATGCAACCAAAAATTGCGGGTTTATAGGTGTTAGAAAACTATTTTAATATAGAGGTATAACAAGAAACAGGAAGGATCGATACATACAATGTTTAAGAAATTAAAAAAAGGTGTTATGGCTACTATACTTGGAGCATCCTTATTAATTCCAGCAACTGCACTAGCAGCAAATTCAACATATACAGTTACTTCAGGAGATACTCTTTGGAAAATCGCAGTAAAAACTCAAACAGGCGTTCAAGAATTAATTAATGTAAATCCACAACTAGCAAATCCAAATTTAATTTATCCAGGTCAAAAAATTAACGTACCAGACCAAGAAGGCCAAGCTGTTGAAGCAGAAGTGGTTCGTTTAGTAAATGTTGAGAGAGCGAAAGTTGGACTTCCAGCATTAAAAAATGATTGGGAGTTAGCTCGAGTTGCAGAACATAAATCTCAAGATATGGCTACTAAAAAATACTTTGACCATAATAGCCCTACATATGGATCACCATTTACAATGTTAAAAAACTATGGAATTAGCTATCGTTCTGCAGGGGAAAATATTGCACAAGGTCAACGTAGTGCTGCTGAAGTTGTAAATGCATGGATGAATAGTTCAGGTCATAGAGCAAACATCTTAAACAAAAACTATACTCATATTGGTGTTGGTTACGTATCAAATGGTAACTACTGGACACAAATGTTTATTCAAAAGTAATTAAATATTTACTCGCCGGGAACTAATGATTCTCGGCGTTTTTTTATCGCCAAGTTAAATGTTAATATTTAACCATGAATAATATCTTTGAATGAGGAGGGTAATAACTTGGATTTCGAAACAGTAATGCGTGAGCTTGAAGCTTTAGGTAAAGAACGGATGAAAAAGATGTACATTTCCAATGGTGCTCATGAGCCAGTTTTTGGTGTAGCTACAGGAGCAATGAAACCGATGGCAAAGAAAATAAAAATTAATCAACCTTTAGCGGAAGAGCTCTATGCTACAGGTAACTATGATGCAATGTATTTTGCAGGGGTTATTGCTGATCCAAAAGCAATGAAAGAGTCAGATTATGAACGATGGATTGAAGGAGCATATTTTTATATGCTATCTGATTATGTGGTTGCAGTTACTTTAGCAGAATCAGACATTGCACAAGACGTTGCCGATAAGTGGATTGAGAGCGGAGACGAGTTGAAAATGTCGGCTGGCTGGAGTTGTTATTGTTGGCTCTTAGGAAACCGTAAAGACCATGAATTCTCTGAAGAGAAAATTGCGAATATGTTGGATAGGGTGAAAAATGCAATTCATCAATCTCCAGAAAGAACAAAAGCTTCAATGAATAATTTTGTATATACAGTTGGGGTTTCCTATGTACCATTGCATGAAAAGGCAATCGAGACAGCAAAAGAAATTAGTATCGTGGAAATTAAACGGGATAAAAAGAAAAATAGTTTCCTAAATGCTTACGAAAATATTCAAAAGGAAATTGATAGAGGTAAAATAGGTTTCAAACGAAAGTATGTAAGATGTTAAGAGAGTAGAGTAGGGCGTTAATCTTTGTAGAATTGATGCTCATTGAATAGAAAAAGGTGTCTCACCATCATTGAGTGAGACACCTTTTTAAGTTAGATTTGGAAGAGAACTGAGCGAGCGTTCTCCGCTTTTCTATGTCCAGCTCCGCGCGTTAGCCGTTCGGAAACTTCGCCTTCCTTCTGCGTGTGCAAGCACACTTGTCAGAAGCCTCCAGTTTCCGTCACGGCTGAACGAACGCGCTTCGCATTTCTAATCCTCTTCTACTTCTTTACGGTTTTTCTTGAGCATTTTTGATAGGATTTCGTATACAATTGGTACTACGACTAGTGTTAGTAATGTAGAACTTAGTAGACCACCGATTACTGTGATTGCTAAGTCTTTTGACATTAGACCGCCACCGCCGCCGAATCCAATGGCCATTGGTATCATCGCACCCATTGTGGCAATGGCTGTCATTAGGATTGGTCGTAAACGTGTAGCACCGGCTTCTAAGATGGCTTCACGCATTGACAGTCCATCACGTTCCATATGAATGATACGGTCTACCAATACAATTGCGTTTGTTACAACAATACCAATTAACATTAATAGCCCCATCATTACTTGAACAGAGATTGTATGTCCTGTAATAAACAGTCCAACGAATGCTCCGATTACTGTAAATGGTAATGAGAATAAAATTGAGAATGGTGCTAATCCTTCACCAAATGTTACAACTAATACAAAGTAAACAATACCAATTGCTGCAATCATTGCTACTCCAAGTTGTGTAAATGTTTCAGCCATATCTGCTGCAACACCTGCAACACCTGTTGTTACACCTTTAGGTAAGTCAAGTTTGTCAATTTTCTTATCTGCTGCTTGTGAAGCTACAGAAATATCATCCCCAACAACAGTACCAGAAACCGTTGCATAGTATTCACCTTTGGAACGGTTAAGTGTATTAAGCGTTGTACCTTTTTCTAAAGTAACAAGTTCAGATAATGGCATCGTTGTACCAATACCAGTTTGAATTTCGATATCTAGCAATTCTTCTAATGTTTTTGGTGTCGCTTTTGCTTTTCGTTGAATAATTACATCAATATCTTTTCCATCTGACTCAACAGTTGTTAATACTTCTTTACTTCCTTTATCAGATAGAGCCATCACAATTTGACCAGTTGTTAAGCCATATTGTAGGACATGTTTTTGATCTACTTTAAAGACATTTTCTACGTATGGATCTTCAGCATCGCTTGTAATATCTTCTAAGTTTTTCACACCGACTAGAGCATCTTCTACTTGATCAACGGCTTTCATTAAGTCGTCTAAATCTTCACTGTAAAGAGTGTAGCTAATTTCATTTGATGACATCGACATCGATGTGAAGTTTTGTGATTTCCATTCACCTGATTGGCCAATGTTAAATACATATTCCTCTACTTCCTCGCGTGCTGCTGGGAAGTCTTTCATATCTGGGTCAAAGATTAGGTACATTAATGCACCGCCTCCGCCACCACCCATCATCATTGCGGCTGGATCTGCATTTTCTGAATCCGTTACAGATAATTGAATAATGTCAATATCTTTATGTTTCATTAACTCTTTTTCAACAGTTTCAATATTAGCTAACGTTTCTTCTTTTAATTCTCCTGCTGCAGGCGTGTAAGTTAAATACATTACCTTTTCTTCAGATGATCCCATGAAGCTAAATCCAATTAATGGAGTCAGAGCAAGGGAGCCAGCTAATAAAATAATAGCGATTAGAGACGTAATGATTTTATGATTTAACGCTTTTTCTAATACACCTTTATACCATAATGCAAGTTTGCCTACTTCTTTATGGCTCTTTTCTGTTTTCTCTCCGTATAGTTTTTTACGGAATAAGAAGTGAGAAAGAGCAGGAACGATTGTAATCGCTACAAGTAATGAAGCTCCTAATGCAAATGTCATTGTTAATGCGAATGGCATGAACAATTCTCCAACCATGCCACCAACAAACATAAGTGGTGCGAAAACAGCTACAGTTACGATTGTTGAAGCTAAGATTGGTTTGAACATTTCAATTGTTGCTTCACGGATTAATGAACGACCACGAAGTTTTTCTTCTTTTAAGTGCATACGGCGATAAATATTTTCTACAACAACAATCGAGTCGTCAATTACACGACCAATTGCTACAGTAATCGCCCCAAGCGTCATGATATTTAACGTTATATCCATCCAATTTAATAATAACATTGCCATAAAGATAGACACTGGTATTGAGATGATGGAAATAATAGTTGATTTAAAGTCACGTAGGAATAGTAGGATAATTAATACGGCAATTAAACCACCAAATACAGCTTTTTCTACCATTGAGAAGACAGATTCTTCAATCGGTTCACCTTGGTCAAGAGTTATATCGACATTTAAACCATCAATTGCTTTTTCTTCTTCTTCCATTAAATCTTTCACTGCATTTACTACTGTTACAGTATTTGCTTCTTGCCCTTTTACGATTTGGATGGAGATTGCATCTTCACCATTCGTACGTGAAACAGATTGAACTTTACCTACAGTTTCAATCTTAGCAATATCACTTAGTTTAACAAAAGGAACTGGATTTTCAGCAGATGGTGTTACAGGTATCAGCATTTCTTTTAAATCATCAACGGTTTTAAATTTACCATCAATTGCAACAGCTTCTTCACCGTCTACAAATTCATAAAGACCAAGAGAAAGTGCCATATCACTTGCTTGAACCATTTGCTTTACTGTGTCTTCAGTTAAGCCAAGTGCTGTCATTTTTGCTTCGTCATAAGTGAAATTTACTTCCTCGATGTGTTGTCCTGTAATTGTAGCCGAAGCAACCCCATCGATTTTTTGGATTTTTGGTAATAAAACATCTTCAACTGTTGATGTTAACTCAACAATATCTTCTTCAGAACTACTTACTGATAATGCAACAACAGGCATCATATTCATACTAATTGCCATGATTGTAGGTTCTTCTACAACATCTGGTAATTTGACATTATCTAAAGCAGATTCTAATTGGCGTTTTTTCTCATCCATATCCACGCCATATTCATATTCTATTTGAACTTGAGAGACGTTTGATGAAGAGTTTGAATAGACTGCTTTTACATCTTCAAGACTCTCAACGGCTTTTTCCATCGGTATGGATACTTCATTCATCACTTGCTCTGGAGTAGCACCTGGATATACACCCATAACGATTAAGTATGGAATAGAGATATCAGGTATTGATTCCATTTTCATACGTGTACCTGAATAAATACCCGATACTGTAATGATGATTGTTAATAACCATACAGCGAGTTTATTTTTCAGGACAAAATTAACTAACCCTTTCACTTTTACACCTGCCCTTATTTGACTCTTGTGTTTCCGTTATTTATACTAATGACTAATTGGTCAGTTGTCAACGAATGAGTAGGAGTGTTTACAAATGGTTAAAAAACAACTCATTATGGAAAAAGCCTTGGAGTTATTTGTTGAAAATGGTTTTGAATCAACTTCTGTACAACAAATTACGGAAAGATGCGGCATATCGAAGGGGGCTTTTTATCTCCATTTTAAATCTAAGGACGAGTTAATCTATTGTTTAATTGACCAGTTTATGAGTGACTTTATTGCCAAAGTTGAACAGTCGGTCAGTGAAGCAACACCATCGGAAGAATTACTATACAATCTATTGCACTTAATATTTAATGAGTTCCAAGAGCAAGCAAATATTGCAAAGTTGTTTATGAAGGAACAAGTTGTATCCTTTAATAAAGAATTATTGGAAAAAATGAAAATGTATCAATCAATGTTTAATAAAATGATTCTTTCTGTCGTGCAAAGACAATTTGTGCAAACGAATAAAAAAATGCATTTGGATCTTGTGATGGTGATTAATGGTCTTACAAAGAGTTATTCAGAGTTATTCTTTCTAGGCGATTGTTCTGTTGATATAGAGAATTTATGTAATTCCATTGTTGAGAAAGTAACAATTATTGCTGAGCATGCAAAGATTCACACTATTACACCAGATTATTTTGCTTCTACAAACGATGAAGTACAAGTTACGAGGGAAATGATTATTGAATTAATAGATGAGGTTATCATTGAGACTGAAGATCATAAACTTGTTCAAGAGTCATTAGTGTTATTAAGGGAGAATTTAATTGAACCTAATTTAAGTGATGTAATCATTCAAGGCTTATTAAAGAATATAAGAACACATGATCAATGTAAGTGGATAGCATTTCTTTATCAAATTGAGATTGAAAAGAATGGAGAAAGATAAAAGGTGAGTACCATGAATGTTTGAGTGGTACTCACCTTTTCTAATTATTAATTGTTTAGTTTACTATGTTTTCTTCCATATACAAAATAGAAGATAAGTCCAACTACAAACCAAATGCCGCATGCAATCCAAGTGTGAATAGATAACTGAAGTATTAGGAATAAACATGCGAGAAACGATAGTATTGGTAAGAGTGGAAATAGCGGAACTTTAAATCCACCTTTAGGAATGCTTTTATTTCTCCTTAAGAAAATTACACCTAGGGAGACAATCGTAAATGCAATTAAAGTCCCCATATTTACTAGTTCTGCCAATGTATTTAATGGTATAAAACCAGCGCAAAAAGCAACAGCAATTCCAAAAATCCATGTATTAACATCTGGTGTTTTATGTTTTGGATTTAGTTTTGTCAGAACTTGTGGTAGTAAACCATCACGGGCAATGGCAAAAATGAGACGAGAACCACCATATAGCATAACGAGTATAACGGTCATCATTCCAGTTACTGCCCCTAAAGAAATCACACCTGAAATCCAATCATGTTCAACAATTTGGAGAGCGTAACTTACAGGATTACTTACATTTAACTCCGTGTAAGGAACAATACCAGTTAAAACTAATGAAACGGATATATATAGGAAAGAACAGATTAATAATGATCCAATGATTCCTATAGGTAAATTTCTTTGAGGGTTTTTTACCTCTTCAGCAGCGGAAGAGACTGCATCAAAACCAAGATAGGCGAAGAAAACGAGAGCCCCACCTGCTAAAACTCCTTCAAATCCAAATGGCATAAATGGCTGCCAATTTTCCGGTTTTACATAAAATACTCCAACTAAAATAAATAGTAATATAACTCCTACTTTAACAAAAACCATAATTCTATTTATTTTGGCTGATTCCTGTAATCCTCGAGTTAATAAAAATGAAATGATTAATACGATTAATACGGCAGGTAAATTAATAAAGGTACCCTCAGCTGGATTAAAAGGACCTGTTAAAGATGACGGTATCTTAATTTTAAGGCCCTCTAATAATGAGACTAGATATGCAGACCACCCTGTAGCTACGGATGCTGAGGCTAAACCATATTCAAGAATTAAAGCCCAGCCTACAAACCAAGCGAGTAATTCTCCGAAGATAATATAGCCGTATGTATAAGCACTACCAGTAACAGGAATTGCAGAAGAGAATTCTGAATAACACATTGCGGCCAGAGCACAAACAATAGCTGCTATCAGAAACGAGAAAACAATAGCTGGCCCCGAGTGACTAGCTGCTACAGTACCAGGTAAGATAAAAATACCCGTACCAACAATTGCACCAACACCTAATAATATTAAATCAAAGGCACCTAATGTTTGCTTAAGACGTACACCATTGTTTTTGCTTAACAATTCATTAATATTCTTTTTTCTGAACAAATTTGACACGATATACACCTATTCTTTTTATTATGAAGAAATACTACTATGATTACAGCTGTTGGTCAAATATTTATTATATGAAATGACGAATTTTATCGAATATGTAGATAATTTATAACAATTTGCTAAATTAAATGTTCTTAATTATTAAATATTTGTTATTTTTCTAAAAAATTAAAAAGCTTAAATCTCTTGAAAAGGACTTAAGCTTTTAGAATTAAATAACTATTTAATTTCATTATTAATTTTAATAAATTCTTCTATATTAGATAGGAAAATATCTGTAAGTTCAGGATCGAAATGTTTTCCACGTTGCTCTTGAAAATATTTAATGATTTTATCCATCTTCCATCCTTTTTTATAAACACGGTCACTAATTAATGCATCAAAAACATCAACAATTGCGGTAATTCGACCATACAAATGAATTTCTTTCTGTTTTAAGCCCCTTGGATAACCAGTTCCATCATATCTTTCATGGTGTTGATGGGCAATAATCGCACCTGCTTTTAATATAGGACGCTCTGAGTTTTTCAATATATCGTATCCAATTTGAGCATGACTTTTCATTATTTCGTATTCTTCTTTTGTGAGCTTATCGGGTTTGTTCATAATGGCATCACTAATCCCGACTTTTCCAAGATCATGCATAGGGGAAGCAAGTTGTATAATTTCCGATTCTTCTTCTGAAAGGCCGTACTTTAGAGCTAACAGTTTAGAGAACTCAGCTACCCGTTTAACATGGTTACCAGTTTCTTTTGAGCGCATTTCTCCAATTTCACCTAATGTATAAATAATCTCGCGTTGAGTATTATCGATTTCTTCAACAAGACAAACATTTTTAAACGTTGCTGAAGTTTGAGAAGAAAATATTTCAACCATTCTCTTATCCCAATCTGATAATGTTCTACCTGTATAAAAATAAATGAAATAATGGCGATTAAATACAGTCCCTAGATAGAGTAAGAATGAATCGTTGCCAATAAAACTTTGCAAATTATTAATGCTATCTAAAACTTCCCTAGTGAAACTATTGAATAGGTCGTTAATTAGTATATTATCAAAAATTCCATTGTGAATTAGTATAGATGAATCTTCATTTGTTCTTTGTAGAAAAACACCGCCAATTTTGGATGAATCAGATAGATTGAGGATGGATGTAAATTGTAGCATGATGTTATTTACTAATTGATGTTTCGAAGTATCTCGTATAATTTTTGATGTAGCAGTAATAACATCTTCTAACCTATTTTTACTATCTTCTACTGTGAACAGATCTCGATAGGAACGTAACATAAAAATAACGGAAGTAAAAAGCTTTTGTGAAGTAAGTTCTTTTTTCTCTATACATTCATTGATATCTTGGGAAATAATTACTTCATTTATTGGCAATTGGTCTGGTTGATCAATCAATAAGAAAATTCTTGTTCTATTATTTTGTAAATCTTTACGTAAGTAATCTACTAAATGGACGCTACCATCTTTTGTTTCTAATTCTGCACTTAGAATTATGATGGCAATATCATCGTATTTAGACAAAAGCTGTTCAGCCTCTTTTGCAGAATATACATGCAAAAATGTAACAGGTTTCTGTTCAAACATGACATCCTTAAGTGTGTTTTTTGTTTGGTCGTGCATTTGTTGAGTAGCATCTACAATTAAAATTTTCCAACTATCTATATGGTTTCTATTTTTATTATCACTTCCGTTTTGAAACAAGCTTTGATCGTTGTCTTTTTGCAACTTTCTGTACATCAGGAACCTCCGCCAAAATAAAGGAATAAACCTCGATTTAGAAAAAATAGGTAAATATATAATCTTAACGCATTATTTTTTTAAGAAGAAATTTTACTTTTTATAAAAAATTTTAACAGAAACCATGTCATATGTAATAAGAAATTTCAAAATTATCATGTTGTTTATGAATGAAATGTGGAGATGGTAAAGAAAGATTTACTTAAGTAGAGTAATATTAATAAAGCTAGGCTTAGTATAGAGAGAATACCAATGGCCTAGCTTTAAACATCTTTATCTACCTTGATACGTATGAATTAAATTACCATTTTGTCCTCGAGCAAATACGTCTGTACGATTAGGTCCCCAAGATACACTTGCAGGAGCACTTGTTAAGTTACCACCAAGGGATTCCCAACTATCCCAACGAGTACCGTTCCAAGTACGTTTGTAAAGTCGGTTACCAGTACCTCTTACGAATACATCAAGGTGATTTGCACGTTTTGATGATACGGTTGGGCTACTTGTTAATGTTCCACCAAGGGATTCCCAATCAGACCACGTTGAGCCATTCCACCATTTGTGAATCAAATCATTGTTTTGTCCACGAGCAAATACATCAATACGATTTGGCCCCCATGAGATTGCTGCTGGTTCTGAATTTAAGTTTCCACCAAGATCTTCCCAATTTTCCCAACGAGATCCGTTCCAAGTTCTTTTGTATAATCGGTTGTTTGATCCTCTTACGAAAACATCTAACTGATTTGTTCGGCGAGAGGATGCTGCAGGACCACTAGTTAAAACACCGCCAAGGTTTTCCCAGTCATTCCAACGTGTTCCATCCCACCATTTATGATACAGTGCATTGTCTGTACCTCGCACAAACACATCAATACGATTTGGCCCCCAAGATACTGCACCAGGGGAAGATGTTAAAACGCCGCCAAGGTTCTCCCAATTACTCCATCTACTACCGTCCCACCAAATGTGGTAAAGGGCATTATCCGTACCTCTTGCAAAAACATCTAGACGATTCGGTTGCCAAGAGGAAACTGTAGGTGCGCCAACAATTGTTCCTCCAAGGTTCTCCCAGTCAGACCATCGACCTCCTGGTGTAGGAGTTGGTCCTGGACTTGGTTGTTGTCCTCGGAGAATATTAACTGTTATTTCAATTAATCTTGTTAGTATACGGTCAATCGTGTTAAGTGGGAAATTCAGTTGGCGAATAAGGATATTGAACCAAGGTGTTTCTCTTTGAAATTGTTCATAAATCTCACTTGCAGATTGATTTATATTTGCTTCATTTCGAGTAAAGTTCACGATTAAAAAAATAAAAGTCTCAGCTAGCTGTCTATTTACCCCTGCCTGCTCTAATTGTGTATAAAGATTACTATGTTGTGTTCGAATTGTTTGCATAATTTCTTGAACACTTGGCTTTTCAGATTGTCGAGATGGTTGTTGTTGTCGTTGTGGTTGTCTTTGTTGTTGTGCAATATATTGCGGATATTGTTGAGGTGTAGGGTGCATAGGGACTTGTTGAGCAAAATATGGATAGCCATTATACCAGTACACTTATACATTCCTCCATTTCTATGATAGTGTATGCACCACATGTTAAAGTGGGACTATCAGAAAGGAGAGTTTGATTCCTTTTTACTAAGACTTATTTGATTGGGTGTGTTTACGGAAAATTAACGAAGTCTTGGGTCTTTCTAATGGAGTAATATTAATAATAAAGTAACTAATAATGAGGATTAAAATCACAATGGAATAAATGAGTGTATCTTTTGGATGATCATGTTCTACAATGATAAGTCTAACCATTGCAGTAATACCAATGTAGATGAAGTAACGTAATGGGAAATGATAGTCTTCTTTAAAGTATTTCACAATCATTGTAATGAACTCAAAATATAAAAAGAATAAAAGAATATTTGCTAAGAAGACTTTATAATCAGTCCCTGATATAAGGAGGATTTCAAAAAATTTAACTATTTCTTTTATAAGTAGAATTGATAGAATGACAGCCAAAATAATTAAACAACTGTTTAAAAACCATTGTAACGTTTTTGAAAAATATTGCCTCGCATTGTCCCAGTTCCATTTCTTCATAATTAATTTCCTCCTCTCACCCTAAGTAGGGTTTTTGCTATTTTAGAAAACTATCAACATGATTATATTTATGAATAATTCATAAGAATAATGAAAAATTCATGCTCTTTTTAAGAAAAATTAACATAATTAATCTCAATAAGGCTATAAACGATGGAAAATTAAGTATAAAATTATTGCGGAGAAGGGGAATTTAATACTAATTAAAGGAGTTCCTATGGAAAAGATACTATATGAAAGTAGTCCGAGTCGCTATTACATTACGGTAAGTATAACGATTTTTATTATGGTGATGGGTTTAAGTGTATTTAACCCACGTATTGGATTAGGTGATGTTGGCTTTTTAATACATGTTGCCCTAGTGATAATTCTATCTGTATGTTTATTAATTTATCCTAAATTTAATACACGTCATATACGATTCAGTATTGTTCTTATATCCTTTGCGTTACTTTATTTACTTTTCTTTTTATATCCGGATACTGGATCGACAATATTATTAATCTGTTTTATCCCTGCAATTTCAATATTATTTTTTGATACTTTGCTATTTTATTTTTCTATTATCCTTAATACATTATTGCTTTCAATATCTGTCGCATATATAAAATTTGAAAGTTTAGAGGCGATGTATCCTTATTTAACTAATGATTTAATAGGAAACTGTATTAATTTAATTATTAGTCAAATCATTCTTGCGTTTATTTTCCATTTAACTTCTGAACGAATAAAAAGGCAACAAATGCTTTATGAGCAAATGAAACACAATGAGCGGTTAAAAACGGCAGGAGAATTGGCTGCTGCTGTTGCCCATGAAATTAGAAATCCACTAACTGTAGTGAAAGGATATTTGCAAATTTATGATCAAGACGCAGCTAGTGATTCTGGGAATAAACAAAAATTTAGACTATTAATAGAAGAACTAGAAACTGCAGAACAAGTAGTAACTGATTTGTTATCCTTATCAAAGCCGTCAACTAATAGAGTTGCTGAGAAAATTAATGTACAAACAGTAATTGATAATGTAGCAGAACTGCTTCAATCTTATGGGTTATCGACAAAAAATAAAATTGAAATAGATATAGAAAATGATTGTACAATTAATATGAATAAAATGGAGTTGCATCAAGTTCTCGTTAATATTATTAAAAACGCTATAGAAGCATCGTATAGTGGAGATTCAATTGTAGTAAGAGCAGTTAAACGGGATGAAGATGTGATTATTACAGTAACCGATTATGGAAAAGGCATGTCATCTCAAGAATTAGAGTCAATTGGTACTCCTTTTTATTCATTGAAATCAAAGGGAACTGGCCTTGGGATAATGATTTGTAACCAAATTGTTGTAAATAATAATGGCTCCATACATTATGAAAGTGCTGTTGGCAAAGGGACAACTGTTACAATCAAACTTCCTTATTATCACTAGCACCTTGTCATAAAAATGAAAGTGTTGTTACAACGGAAGAAAATGAATGTTGAACAACTGGAAAAAAGCATATAACGGTGAATGATTAACTTGAAATTGGGAGTTAGTAAAAATACAAGTACAATTGTAGAGAAGTTAAAATTGAAGAAATATAAAGAAGTTGCATTATTAGATGTTCCAGAAGACATTCTTTACTTTGATGAGTTATCAGATTATGACACAGAACTAGAAACAAAGAAATATGACTTAATATTTTCCTTTGTATTCGATATGAAAAGCTTACAAAGTCGTGTAAGTAAAATTATAGAAGGAAATTATTTAAATGCACAAGGCTACGTATATTTTGCCTATCCCAAAAAAGGAAATAAAGTGTATCAAACCTATATTCACCGCGATGAATTGCTAGAAGGATTAGGTGCAGATCAGGATGGGTATGTCGGTAATAGTACTATTAAATTTTCAAGAATGGTTGGTTTAGATGACGTATTTACGGTAGTTGGCTTAAAAGAAGATGCAAAATCGAAAAATAAAGCATCCAGAAAAGCGAGTCAAAGTGTAGATGATTATATAGAATATATTCCGGAAATAGAACAGATTTTAATAGATACCCCAGATTTGTTAACCTTTTATCAATCATTAACTCCGGGGTACAAAAAGGATTGGGCTCGATATATTTTTAGTGCAAAACAAGATTCTACGAGGAAAAAACGACAAGAAGAAATGAAAAAGATTTTGTCGGAAGGATATAAAACGAGAGACTTATTTAAGAAAGGGAAAAAATAATTTTAGAAGCAGCCACTTTATTGTATTAAATTAATTTCTAGTATTTTTTTGATGGGGGCAAACAATAAGATGCTTAGTGCGCATCCTAAATGTGTTTTCTTTTGGAAGTTCGGCTATATTCATAATCTAGTAAAAACCTATCAATCGAATGATAGGTTTTTCTCTTATACAAGAATAATTGTAAGTGTGGTCACCACCATTAATTATCAGAATAATGTTACAGTTTTGTTAACGCATAATATTTAGTTTTTAAAAAACAATCTAAATTTACTAAAAATTATACTAGACGAAATAGATAGAATGGTTTACAATCGTAAAGTCAAATAGTCAGAAAACAGGACTTAGCAATATTTAAATCATTCAGAATATTTCGATTAACTATTGCTGGATTCTATTCTATTAGCTATAATTATCAGAAATATCAATAATCTTACTAACATCTATGCGGGGGGAAATCCAAATGACAGAAAAAAAGACTTTAAAGAGATTCGCATCAGTATTTTTAGCATCATCATTAATCGTAGGTGCTTTAGCAGGTTGTAGCTCAAGCGAAGAAGAAAAAACATCATCAAGTGGCGGAAGCTCATCCTCTGATGGCGATTCTAGTGAAGTTATTAAAATCGGAGCTAACTTAGAACTTTCTGGTTCGGTTGCATCTTATGGTTCTTCTATTGGAAAAGGTGCAGAGCTTGCAGTTGAAGAAATTAACGCTGCTGGTGGAATTGATGGTAAACAAATCGAACTTGTAAAAGTTGATAATAAATCAGAAAACTCAG
Source organism: Ureibacillus endophyticus (assembly GCF_024159215.1). Classification (NCBI taxonomy): domain Bacteria; kingdom Bacillati; phylum Bacillota; class Bacilli; order Caryophanales; family Caryophanaceae; genus Ureibacillus; species Ureibacillus endophyticus. Next base: position 3,592,172 of record NZ_JAMYWW010000001.1, on the reverse strand, counting down.
AAGCAACAAACGCAGCTATTAAACTAGCTACTCAAGATAAAGTTACTGCTATGATTGCTCCTGCAACATCAGGTAACGTAATTGCAACTGCTCAAATTGCAAACCAATATAAAATTCCAACTGTTACTGCTTCTGGTACTGCGCCAAACGTAACAGAAAACGAAGATGGTTCAATCAATGATTATGTATTCCGTACATGTTTCATTGACCCATTCCAAGGTATTGTAGCTGCTAACTTCGCAACTGAACTTGGTGCGAAAAACGTAGCAATCTATGCGGACAACTCTTCTGACTATGCAAAAGGTTTAGCAGCATCATTTAAACAACAAATTGAAGCTAACGGTGGAAAAGTTGTAGCTGAAGAAGCTTATGTAGCAAAAGATGTGGACTTCAAGTCAACATTAACAAATTTAAAATCTAAAAACCCAGAATTTATCTTTATCCCTGGTTACTATGAAGAAGTTGGTTTAATCGTTAAGCAAGCTCGTGAATTAGGTATTGATGTACCTTTAATGGGTGCAGATGGTTGGGACTCTCCAACTTTAGTTGAACTTGCTGGTAAAGATGCATTAAACAACACATTCATTACAAACCACTATTCATCTCAAGATCCTGATAAAACAATCCAAGGATTTGTTGAAGCATTCCAAGGTAAATTCAACGAAGCACCAAATGCATTCCACGCACTTGGTTATGATACAGTTTACTTCATTGCTGATGCAATCAAACGCGCGGGTTCAACAGATGGTGAAGCGATTCAAAAAGCTTTAGCTGAAACAACAGACTTAAGCTTAATTACAGGTACTTTCTCAGTTGACGAAAAACACAACCCAGTTAAATCTGCAACAGTTCTAGAATATGTAGACGGCAATCAAAAGTTCAACTCTAAAGTTAATCCGTAAAATACGTATTATTCGTATTTGAACAAACAAGGGGGGCTTGAGGCCTCCCTTTTTACAGTTTACTTTTATCATTTTTTTACAATAGTTTAAGTTAAATAGAATCTTTAGTACTAAATGATGTAATTATTAAGGAATAAGTAGTTAAAGGAGTGAGGCCTTATGGAATGGTTGCAACAACTAGTGAATGGTATATCACTAGGGAGTATTTATGCATTGATTGCACTAGGATATACAATGGTATATGGGATTATCAAGTTAATCAACTTTGCCCATGGTGATGTATTTATGCTTGGTGCCTTTATAGGATTCTATGCCATTGCACGATGGGATTTAGGATTTATCCCAGCGTTAATTATTTCGATGTTACTTTGCGCAATCATCGGGGTTATTATTGAACGAGTTGCTTATAAACGGTTACGAAATGCGACTCGTATTGCAGCATTAATTACTGCGATTGGAGTATCTTTATTAATCGAGTATACTGTGATTTTCTTCAGAGGAGCATCACCTGAAGCTTATCCTGAAGTATTGGCGAATAAATCGATTTCAATTTTAGGAGCAAGTATTAGTACGCAGTCTATTATGATTCTAGCAGTAACAATTGTTCTTATGATTTTATTACAATTTATTGTTCATAAAACAAAAATCGGTAAAGCGATGCGTGCGGTATCTCATGATGCAGATGCAGCTCGACTAATGGGTATTAATGTAGATAATACAATTTCTGCAACATTCGCAATTGGATCAGCTCTAGCTGGTGCAGCAGGTGTTATTTTTGGTATTTACTATACAAGAATTGATCCATTAATGGGTGTACTACCAGGGCTAAAAGCATTCGTTGCAGCAGTACTAGGAGGTATTGGAAGTATTCCTGGTGCTATGGTCGGCGGTTTAGTTTTAGGTGTAGTTGAAACAATTGTAAGTGCTATAGGTTATTCGTTATGGCGCGATGCAGCAGCCTTTGTTATTTTAATTTTAATCTTAATCTTGAAACCATCGGGTATATTCGGTAAAAACGCCCGTGAGAAAGTGTAGGTGACATTGCATGAAAAAGTCTAAAGCCTTTTGGGGATTCCTCGTTTTAGCACTAGTAATCTATGCAGTCGTACAGGGCATGATCTCAGGCGGAATGCTAGATTTATATTATCAAAATATTTTAATTCAGATGTGTATTAACATTATGCTTGCCGTAAGTTTACATATCGTAATCGGTATTACTGGTCAATTTTCAATTGGTCATGCTGGATTTATGGCGGTTGGTGCGTATATAAGTGCAATCGCAACGATGAAATTAGGCTTACCGTTAATTGTAGCGATTATTTTAGGAGCTGTAATTTCAGCTTTAGCAGGATTACTTGTTGGAATTCCAACGTTACGACTTAAAGGCGACTATTTAGCGATAGCTACATTAGGATTCGCTGAAATTATTCGTATTATGTTCTTAAATGTTGAGTATGTTGGTGGTGCTGCTGGTATGGTAGTAACTAACCTGACAACTTGGACATATGCATTTGTTGGAGTAGTAATTACAATTTTGGTTATTGCCAACTTTACGAACTCTCGACACGGTCGTGGATGTATTTCAATTCGTGAAGATGAAATTGCTGCAGATGCCATGGGGATTAATACTACTTATTATAAAGTTGTTGCCTTTACAATTGGGTCTTTCTTTGCAGGTGTTGCAGGAGCAATTTATGCACACAACTTTTTCATCATTCAACCAACAACATTCAATTTCTTAAAATCCTTTGATATTTTAATCTATGTAGTTCTTGGTGGTTTAGGAAGTTTATCAGGTTCGGTAATTGCTGCTATTTTCTTAACATTAGTATCAGCATACTTAGCAAACTTCCCAGAAACACGTATGATTATTTATTCAGTAGTATTAATTATCGTAATGCTTTATCGTCCGACAGGTTTAATGGGTACGAAAGAAATTACATCATTATTCAAGTTTGGAAAAAAGGGAGGTTCTAAAGTATGAGTAACCTTCTTATTAAAACAGAAAATATGGGTATTCAATTTGGCGGCTTAAAAGCTGTTCAAAATGTAAATATGTATTTAAATAAAGGTGAATTAATTGGACTAATTGGTCCGAATGGTGCTGGTAAAACAACGACATTCAACATGCTTACAGGTGTATATCAACCTACAGAAGGTGCTATTACCTTTGATGGGAAAAAGCTAAATGGTCTAAAACCCTATCAAGTTAGTAAACTTGGTATTAGTCGTACTTTCCAAAACATTCGCCTATTTAAAGATTTATCGGTGCTTGATAATGTAAAAGTAGCGAACCATAATCTTGCTAAGCATTCTTTACTTTCATCTATCCTTCGTTTACCGAGCCATTTTTCTGGGGAAGCAAAAATGGAAAAGGAATCAATCGATTTTTTAAAAATCTTTGGTTTAGATGTTTATAAAGATGAGCTTGCAAAAAATTTACCGTATGGGATGCAACGTCGATTAGAGATTGCTCGTGCGCTTGCGGCAAATCCACAACTATTGCTACTGGATGAGCCAGCAGCAGGGATGAACCCACAGGAAACACGTGATTTAATGGAATTGATTGCATTTATTCGAAAAGAATTTAATTTAACCATTCTTTTAATTGAACATGATATGCATTTGGTAATGGGTATTTGCGAACGTATTTATGTACTAGACCATGGTCAATTAATTGCGGACGGAACGCCAGAAGAAATTCGTAATAATCCTAAAGTTATTGAAGCTTACCTTGGTGAGGAGGTTATTGATTAATGCTAAAAGTAAACAACATAGACGTATTTTATGGAAATATTCATGCATTGAAAGATATCTCCTTAGAAGTAAATGAAGGTGAGATTGTTACACTAATTGGTGCAAACGGTGCAGGTAAATCAACTTTATTAAAAACGTTATCAGGTCTTTTAAAACCAAAACATGGTAATATCATGTATTTGACGCAGCAAATTGCTGGAAAGCCCGCTCAATCAATTGTGAAAAGTGGTATTTCCCATGTTCCAGAAGGACGTCGTGTGTTCTCTAATATGTCCGTTGAAGAAAACTTGGAATTAGGTGCCTATTTGAGAAATGATCGAGATGGCATTAAAAAAGATATGGATCATGTATATGAACTATTCCCAATTTTAGATGAACGTCGAAAACAGTTATCGGGTACTTTATCTGGTGGGGAACAACAAATGTTAGCAATGGGTCGAGCTTTAATGGCACAACCAAAGCTTTTACTAATGGATGAACCATCAATGGGGTTAGCGCCGCTTGTCGTTAAAAAGATTTTTGAGATTATCAAAATGGTTAATAGTCAAGGTACAACTGTGTTACTTGTTGAGCAAAATGCAAATATGGCATTGTCAATCGCAGACCGTGCATATGTTTTAGAAACAGGTAAGATTGTATTGTCTGGAACAGCGAAAGAGCTTCAGGAAAGTGAACAAGTTAAAGCAGCTTATCTTGGAGGATTATAGTAATAATAAAAAGGAGGTGTCCAAAAAGTAATAATGGACTTACCCCAGTCAAGTAGACAGCTTTAAAAGAGACTAAGCAGCCATCTGGTGTCGATATTCTATCGGTGCCAGGTGGTTGAGTCGTTTTTGGAAGCGTTGGTAGTTATAAAAGTAAATGTATTCCTCCACAGCCTGTCTCACTTCATCTGCTGAATGATCATGTAATAAATACAAACACTCACTTTTAAAGTGCGAGAAGAATGACTCGATACATGCGTTATCATGGCAGTTTCCCTTGCGAGAATGACTACCAATCATGCCAAGTTGTTCAACTGTCTGATGATATTTAATGGATGTGTATTGGAAGCCTTGATCTGAGTGAATAATGCTTCGATACACATTTCTTTTTGCCGTCAATTCCTGTAGCGTATCCATCACTAATTCTAAATCGTTACGTTCGCTAATCTTCCAAGCGACAATTTCGTTGTTATATAAATCTTGCACAGCCGATAAGTAGAGGAATCCACTTTTCGTTGGTAAATATGTGATATCAGTGACGAATACTTCATTTTCTGTTCGCTCGTTAAATTGGCGCTTTAGTACATTATCAAATACACGTGACATCTGATTTTTCCATACACGACGCTTTTTACGGATAATCGAGTGAATGCCGAGTTCACACATTAATCGATAAACTTTCTTATGATTCACATGGAATCCTTTCTCCCGTAAAGCAATTTTCATGCGTGGATAACCATACATTTTATATTTCTGATGAATCGATAAAATGTGTTCCTTTAACACGATATCAGCTTGTTTACGGGATGATGTCTTACCGTTTTTAATCCACTTATAATAGCCTGAACGTTCTACTTTTGCCATTTCAGTCAGCCACGTAATAGGATAGCGATCTTTCATTTCCTCTATAATTTGATAACGATCTGGATAAGTTGGCATTCCTCCATTTACAGATTTGGATACTGCTTTTTTAAATATTCAACCTGAGCTTTATAGTAATCACGTTCTTCTTCTACACTATTAAAGTGAACACGTTTTCCTTTTAAGGGATTCTTCACACCTTTTGCGCCAGATCCTGAAGAAGGTAGGCGGTTAAAAGCTTCAATCGAACCTACTTCTTTATATTTTTGAACCCATCTTTCCACCTGAGTTTTACTTCGGAGGTTAAACTTTTTTGCAGTTGTTACATAGCTATCTTCACTATTTAAGTAAGATAAAACAACTTGTAATTTGAAATCATTTGAATAAGTATTGTTTTTTCTGGACATAGAAAAATCCCCTCTAAATAGACTGTTAGCTACAGATTACCGTAGCCTTTTTTACATTGTCTACTTAAAGGGGATAATATCATAATTTTTCGGACACCTCTATTCTTTCTTGATAAATAACTCTTATGAATTATTGTTCCTGCGGTGGTTGTCACCATCCTCGTCACAAATGAGCTGTCTCAAAATGACTTTTCAGACAACTTCTTTTTTGTTATCTTATTTTTTCCTACCAATCTATATGCTCAGGATATTTCATTGATAGGGGAAGTTCGTGTATTTCATTTTTTGTAACGCTTGCAGTTGCTAGAATTTCTTCTTTTAAGATAACATAAGCCTCATCCTCAATCATTAATCGGATTGCATATGCAGCTAAATGTTCTTTTCTTTCCTCTATTGATAGATTGATATATTCCAAATTTAATAAATCTACATATTGTGTTGCATAGCGGAAATAGTTTAATGTTCGATTTTGTATCAGTTGTGAGATAACTGTGTTGTGCTCATCAGAAAGTTGGTATTTTAAACAATCTAATACATTTCCTTGGAATTTTCGTATAATGCCAATATGTATATTCCACAAAGAATCGTCTATCATTTCATTATGTAATTTAATAAAATCGTCTAAGGCTAGTGCTGTAAAAATCAATTCAGGCCATAATATTTCAACACTGAAATAAACATTTTTTTCTGGAGCAATCATATTATGACGTTTTAACATTTCGCGATGAACACCATTTGAGATGAGTTCTATATTTTTTTCACCTTGTATTGCTTTTCTTAAATTATAGCAAACATTTAAAATTCTTTGCCTTGCTCCATGGTAATCGTAATAGCGGTTTTCATCTCCTATGACAACGTAAACTGCACTGACTAGCTCATCTAAATCCCAATAATCCCCGCTAATTCGTGCACCTGTATGCTGTTCTGTACACTCGATTGATAACATTTTTCCAACTCCTTTGCATATATAAGTTTGGAAACACAAGCATAGATGACTGCTTGTCGTTTCCATTAAATTATGCATTTTACCCTTTCTTAGGCGTATAGTTTAATAATTTAAATAGATCATTCTTTTCTTTATCTGTTAAATCACGCCACTGCCCAACTTTTAAATTACCAAGATGAATATTCATAATGCGGATTCGTTGTAGTCGTTTTACGGTATAACCAAGTGCTGAACACATCCGTCGAATTTGACGATTTAATCCCTGTTCTAAAATAATTTTAAATACTTGTGATGATACTTTTTCGACTTTACAAGGAAGAGTAACAGTATCTAAAATCTTAACCCCACTGGCCATCTTTTTTAAGAATTGATCAGTTATTGGCTTGTCTACTTGTACGATATACTCTTTTTCATGGTGGTTTTCTGCACGTAAAATTTCATTCACAATATCGCCGTCGTTTGTAAGAAGCAATAAACCTTCTGAATCTTTATCTAATCGACCAATATGAAAGATTCGTTTAGAGTGACCGACAAAATCAACGACATTTCCTTTAATGTGCTTTTCAGTTGTACTCGTAATGCCAACGGGTTTATTTAATGCAATATAGACAAGTTCTTCTTCTTTTTTCACAGGCTTGCCATCTACACAAACAACATCACCTTCATTTACTTGACTCCCAACAGTCGCCAGTTCACCGTTTATTGTAATGCGTCCTTCTTCAATCCATTTATCTGCCCCTCTACGAGATACGATGCCAGTTTCGCTTAAATATTTATTAATTCTCATAAAAACTCCTAATGCTGTTTATTTTTAGTATACAATACCCTAGAATTTCTAACTTTACTATTGTAGACATCGTACTACTTTGAAATACATAAGACTAAATAGTTAATAACATTTTATAGTAAAATAGATACATTTTGTAGAAAAAAACGTTATACAAAAGAAAATACTATTTCAATTTTTTGGAATGTTTGATAAATTAAGAACATATAGTATACAAATACCTTTTCATAGCTAGGGGAAGTGAGTGCTAAAAGGTATTTGTAGAGATTAATAGGTGAAAAGGGGAGAATTTTACATGTCAGTATTAACAATGGCTTATGCATTTCCAAACACAGAAGGAGCAGTTGTAAACTTCAAAGAAAAGTATGATAACTTTATCGGGGGACAATGGACAGCACCAGTTAATGGAGAGTATTTTGACAATATCACACCAGTTACTGGAAAAGTGTATACGAAAGTTGCACGCTCTACTGCTGAAGATATTGAGCTTGCTCTAGATGCAGCTCATGCAGCAAAAGAAGCTTGGGGTAAAACTTCTGTAGCAGAGAGAGCAAATATTTTAAATAAAATTGCTGATCGTATGGAAGAAAACTTAGAAATGTTAGCAGTTGCTGAATCATGGGAAAATGGTAAAGCAGTTCGTGAGACATTAAATGCAGACCTACCTCTTGCTATTGACCATTTCCGTTACTTTGCGGGCGCAATTCGTGCTCAAGAAGGTGGCATAAGCCAAATTGATGAAGATACTGTAGCATATCATTTCCATGAACCTATTGGAGTAGTTGGACAAATTATCCCTTGGAATTTCCCATTGTTAATGGCTTGCTGGAAGTTAGCACCAGCTTTAGCTGCAGGAAACTGTGTAGTGTTAAAACCTGCAGAACAAACACCTGCATCTATACTAGTTTTAGCAGAGTTAATTGAAGATTTATTACCACCAGGTGTTTTAAATATTGTTAACGGTTTTGGTTTAGAAGCTGGTAAACCACTTGCTTCAAGCCCACGCATCGGCAAAATTGCGTTCACTGGTGAGACTACAACTGGCCGATTAATTATGCAATATGCATCTCAAAACATTATTCCTGTAACATTAGAACTTGGTGGTAAGTCACCAAACATTTTCTTTGAAGATATCTTTGAAGAAGATGATGAGTTCTTAGATAAAGCAATTGAAGGATTCGTATTATTTGCATTAAACCAAGGTGAAGTATGTACTTGTCCTTCTCGTGCATTAATACAAGAATCTATTTATGAGAAGTTTATGGAGCGCGCATTAAAACGCGTTGAAGCAATTAAAACAGGTAATCCATTAGATCCTACTGTTATGATGGGTGCTCAAGCATCATCTGAACAAATGGAGAAAATTTTATCTTATTTAGATATTGGTAAACAAGAAGGTGCTGAATGCTTAATTGGTGGAGAACGTAACCAATTAGAAGGCGACCTTAAAGATGGATACTATATTAAACCAACTGTATTTAAAGGTAACAACAAAATGCGCATTTTCCAAGAAGAAATCTTTGGACCTGTTGTTGCAGTAACAACATTCAAAACTAAAGAAGAAGCATTAGAAATTGCGAATGATACATTATACGGCTTAGGTGCAGGTGTTTGGACACGTGATATGAACACTGCATATCGTTTTGGCCGTGCTATTGAAGCAGGACGTGTTTGGACAAACTGTTATCACGCTTATCCTGCACACGCAGCATTTGGTGGATACAAAATGTCAGGTGTTGGTCGTGAAACACACTTAATGATGTTAAATCACTATCAACAAACAAAGAACTTACTAGTAAGTTATAGCCCTAATAAATTAGGATTCTTCTAATAAGGAAGATTTAAACTACTATACTGCATTAGTAAATTGTTAACGTATTAGAGTAAGATCCTGAAATATGTTTTACCTTTTTACTAAACGTCACAAAGGGGGGATCTTATGGTAGAAAGGGTAACCGCGACTGATGCTGCACTTGCCCTTATCGACAAGTTAACAGAAAAACATGGTCCTATTATGTTTCATCAATCAGGAGGATGTTGTGATGGTTCATCACCAATGTGCTACCCAGTCGGTGATTTAATTATTGGGGATGCAGATGTCCTTCTTGGTGAAATAGGTGGAGCTAAGTTTTATATGCATAAAAGCCAGTTTGACTATTGGAAGCATACACAATTGATTATCGATGTGGTTGATGGTCGTGGAGGGATGTTTTCATTGGAAGGTGTGGAAGGGAAACGATTTTTAACGAGATCTCGTGCCTTTACATCTGAAGAATTGGCGCTATTAAGTAAATAATAAAGATATGCATTCCTTTTATGGAGTGCATATTTTTTTTAAAAAATTATAAATTGTATTATTGACAATGTACTTAAATGTATGATAAATTTACCTTGAATTAAAGATAATTAGTTTCGAAATAATAATCGATTCTAATTATTTATTTTTTAAAATAATATCTCGAATTCTAAATAAATTAATTGGGGGAGATTATGAATGGCTAAGTGGATTATTGACCAATCACATTCGCAAGTTGGTTTTGAAGTAAAACATATGATGGTTTCAAAGGTAAAAGGGGATTTTGGTTCTTATACTGCAGATATTGATGCAGAAGATTTAGCAGATCTTACAACTGCTCAAATCTCATTCTCTTTTGATGTAGCAAGCATTAATACACGTTCAGAAGACCGTGATAATCACTTAAAATCTGCTGATTTCTTCGATGTTGAGAAATACCCAACAATCACATTCAAATCGACAAACATTGAAAAATCAGGTGATGACTATAAAGTAACTGGTGACTTAACAATCAAAGATGTAACAAAGCCAGTAACGTTTGACGTTGAATATGGTGGGAAAGGGAAAAACCCTTGGGGAGTTGAAGTTTACGGTTTTGAGGCAGAAACAAAAATCAACCGTGAAGAGTTTGGCTTAACATGGAACGCAGCACTAGAAACAGGCGGCGTTTTAGTTGGTAAAGATATTAAAATTAAAGTAGAGCTAGAAGTTAACCCAGCTGCATAAAAATAAAACGCAAGAATGATGATTTTATCCATCACTCTTGCGTTTTTCTTTATCACCGATTGTTGTAAATTGTTTTGATTTTGTGCACAATTGATAGCAAGATTATGGCATGTACACCATACATGAAGGGAATGAAGTAGATGATTTCAATAGATCCTCAGTTAAATAGTGAAAGAGATAATTATAAATTGATGATTGGCTCAATTATTCCAAGACCAATTGCATTTGTCACTACACAATCAGAAGAAGGTGTATTAAATGGAGCACCTTTTAGTTACTTTAGTATCGTTTCAGCGAATCCACCTATGATTTCCTTAGGGATTCAACGTAATCAAGGTGAAATGAAGGATACTGCCCGGAATATTTACCATAAGCATGAGTTTGTTGTACATATTGTCGACGAAGAAAATTTACAAAAGGTGAACGAAACGGCAGCAACTTTACCACCAGAAGTAAGTGAAATAGCATTAGCAAAATTGACTCCTGTATCTAGTAAGAAAATAGCAGTACCAGGCATAGTCGAATCAAAAATTCGTATGGAATGTAAATTAGTAAAGGCCATTCAACTTGGAGAAGAGAAAACGAATACAGACTTCATTATTGGGGAAATTGTGCAATTTCATATTGATGATTCCATTTATCATAATGGAAAGATTGATGCAAAAGGGTTAAATGCGATTAGTCGTTTAGCAGGCTCAGATTACGCTACGATAGGAGAGATAATTACGTTAGAAAGACCGAAGTGATAAATACTTCCACTCATTTTAATGAAATGCTTTTACTAAATTTTGAAACTATTTCCAAGTGGATTCGTACAAAAATTATAGGAGTGGTTGACTTGAATAATGAGCAATTTTTAGAAGCATTTCAACAAAACTATAATCGGGTTTTTAATTACATGGGTGGTGGTGATTTAAAACTTTTAATTTCCTTAGCGTGTAAATATACATTGGCAGAGAAACAATTTAGTGGTGTCCAACTACAAAAGGTGTGCGAAAAATTAGAGGATGCAGGAAAAGGGACATTTTCTATTCCTAAGTATTCAACGGTGAACTATCGTATTGCATCTCACTTAATTGTGGAAGGGAATATGGAAAAAACAATTTCTGATATTATAATAAATGATCAATTCTTAAAAGAAGCTAAGTTTAAGAAATCACCGTTTCGAGGGATTGGAGCGCTATTTCTTCAAGAAGATAAACAACAACAGCATGCAGAACGTGCTAGAAAAATGTATGTGGAAATGAATCGGAATCAACGGATATTAACTACAAATGGTGATATACCTTATATTGTATTTTTAACATCCAATAACGAAAATGACCCTCTCACACAGGCTCAAACAATATATAAATATTATCAAGCGTTAAGAAAACAAAAATTTGTTATGGGTAATCAATTACAAGCGTTAGCGCAAATTATGACTATATATAGTTCGGTATATAATGAAATATTATTGCAATATGTTTTGCAACTTAAAAAGGAACTAGAAAAAAGGGGTATTAAGGTTAAAAAGATGCATTACCCATTTATAGGGGTTCTAGCAATGGCAGCTACGAATGCTTCAAAAATTGATGAGGTTATACAGTTACATAATCAATTATTGGAACTAAAAGTATTTAAAACGGCAAAGTATTATGCGTTAATTGTAGCAATACAGAAAATTATAAGAGATACAATAGAGATACAAGAAATCATTGACCTTGCTCCAATAACAAATTTACCCCAATTAGTGGAGTTGCTTGATATAGCTGAAATGCTAGTTGAAATTGGTCGTATATTACCTGGGGGAATATCTGAAGTAGCAGATTTCTTTAACTAACTAAGCGTTCCAGATTTTTGAATTAATCGGCTAAGAAGTATAATAAGGAAGAGGTGATTCGATGGAAGAGAAAAAGCTTTGGATAGATGGACAATGGGTAGAAACGAAAAATAGTTATGTATTAACTTCACCATACTCAGGAGAAGAGATAGCAAAAGTTGCTATGGCTTCTGTTCAAGATGTAGAGAAAGCGATAGAAGGAGCTCATGAAGCTTTTCAATCATTTAAAAAGACAACAGCTTTTGAACGGGCAGAAATTTTATATAAAGTAGTAGAGTTAATACGTAACCGAAAAGAAGATTTTGCAAAAATCTTAGCAATGGAAGCAGGAAAACCTCTTTCTGTTGGATTAGTAGAAGTTGATAGAACGATTGCCACGTACCAATTTTCAGCAGAAGCAGCAAAACAGTCAATGGGTGAAACTGTACCAATGGATGCGGCACCAGGAGTAAAAGATCGTATCGGCTACACAAAACGGGTTCCACTTGGTGTTGTATCGGCAATTACACCATTTAATTTTCCATTTAACTTAGTTGCTCACAAATTAGGACCAGCATTTGCGGTCGGAAATACGGTTGTATTAAAGCCTGCAACACAAACTCCTTTAAGTGCACTTGTGTTGGCAGAAATTTTTAAAGAAGCGGGTTTACCAGATGGTGCATTACAAATTGTAACTGGTTCTGGTAGTGAATTAAGTGATATTTTAGTTACACATCCATTAGTTAAAAAAGTAACATTCACGGGAAGCGGAGCAGTTGGTTTAAAATTAAAAGAAAAAGTAGGTTTACGCAAAATTACCTTAGAACTTGGATCAAATGCCGCTGTGATTGTAGAGCCAAGTACCCCAATTGAAAAAGTAATACCTCGTTGTGTTACTGGTGCTTTTGGGTATGCTGGACAAGTCTGTATTTCATTGCAGCGCGTATATGTTCATGAATCGATTTATGAACAATTTACAAATGCTTTTGTAGAAGAGACGAAGAAGTTAAAGTTAGGCGATCCATTAGATGCATCCACTGATGTGAGTGCTATGATTCATCCAAAAGAAGTTGAACGAATTAAAGAATGGATAGAAGAAGCAAAACAACAGGGAGCGGTTGTGGCAACAGGCGCTGAATTTACAGAGCGAACAATGGCACCGACAGTCATGACACATGTTTCACCTGACATGAAAATTGTTTGCCAAGAAACTTTTGCACCGATTGTATCGATTGTGCCTTATAAAAACTTGGATGAAGCTATCTCGTTCGTAAACTCTTCTGATTTAGGATTAAATGCTGGGATATATACAAATGTTTTAACGGATGCTATGAAAGCTGCTGATGAATTAGAGGCAGGAGCGATCGTCATCAATGATGTCCCAACATTTCGTATAGATAACATGCCTTATGGTGGCGTAAAAAATAGTGGCTATGGTCGAGAAGGTATTAAGTATGCAATTGAAGAGATGACTGATTTAAAATTCATTACGATTAAAACATCTTTCTAACAAATGGGATATACAAAATGGAGGTCTACAATGGGCAATGCACTACCAATGAGTAATTCACGTTCTTATCAAACACATTTAATACTACCTCCCGATACCAATCATCATGGGTCGGTTTTTGGGGGGAAGGTTTTAGCTTATATTGATGAAATTGCAGCGATTACTGCAATGAAACATGCAAGATCAGAGGTAGTAACCGTATCGCTCGATTCTGTAGATTTTGTTTCACCTGCCTATGCTGGAGATATTCTTGAATTAGAATCAATGGTATCTTCTACAGGTCGTACATCTATGGAAATATATGTACGGGTTATGACTCGAAGCCTTCGTACAGGGGAAAGAAAATTAACAACAGAATCTTTTGTAACGATGGTTGCAATCGGAGAAGATGGAAAACCAATTCCGGTACCGGGCGTCTTTCCAGAAGAAGAATGGGAGAGAAAACTTTTTGAAACTGGTGGGGCCCGTCAAAAGTTAAGAAAAGCGAAGCGGGACAATACAAAGGAACGTAGAAAGTTACTAGATACTGAAAGATAATGAAAAATAAAAGGGGGTTACCAAAAAATATTTGGTGCCCCCTTACCTCTTAATAAATATCTTTTAACAATTATTACTCACGCAGTGGACGCTTAAAAACGCGCCATCCCCATCACATTTTATTCCTGTAATTCCTGTACAACGTTTAGCAATGAATCCGATGAAGATGATACTAATGTAGCGCTAGCTGTTAGTTCACTGATTAGGTTGGAAATTTCATTCACGTCTTTTGATGTATTTGTATATTGTTCTTTAATACCTGATACTGCTTTTGCGATGGAATTAAAGGATTCCTCTAAGCTTTTTTGCGTTTGAACGCTTTTCTGAACTTGTTCATCTACATTATTAACAGATGTCGTCATATTTTCAATGTTGTTTTCTGTTTCACGAATTAAATGAGACACGTTTTGAACAGCGCTTTTTGTTTCCTCTGCAAGTTTACGTACCTCTTCGGCCACAACTGCAAAACCTTTTCCATGTTCACCAGCACGTGCTGCTTCGATAGATGCATTTAGTGCAAGAAGGTTTGTTTGATCTGCAATCCCTGTTACTAAGCCAACAATTTCACTAATCTTTTGTGAGGATACTCGTAAACTCGACATGGATTTTTCCAATAAGTTAACGCTTTCCAATATAACATTCATTAGGTTCGTTTGCGTTTCTAAATGATTTTTACCAAGGTTCGATTTGTCCTCAGTATCTGCCACGAAGTCCAACCCTTGTTTTGTAGCAGAAGAAATATTTTCAGATTGGTGAGAAATTACATATAGCGAAGCAGTTGTTTCTTCACTAATTGCATTTAATTCCTTTGCTGTATTGCGGATTGTAGCGACAAGATCGAGTTTAACTTGTAAATCTTCCGTACGAATTCGTTGTTGTTCTGCTTCGTAAGCTTTAATTACAAGTTGTTGTTCAAAGTTAATAATTTTTGAAAAGGCATTAATTGCTTTGCATGCATCATTTTTAGAAATATCTAGATCATTCACAAAATTAATGAATGTAGTCATTAATGATTGGAATGAACTTAAATACATATTTGATTCTAAACCAATTCGAACATGGGCAGCTGCAATCGCTTTACGTCCTTCTATGTATGTGTTATTAATCTTACTTTCGAAAATATCAGATAGATGTTTAGATAACGTTATTTTTAGGCGATCGATATTCGAATTTTGATTAATTATGTCTAGTAAGTTACTACTTATAGAAATAGCATCATAAAATTGAGTTACCATAGATGGGATTAACTCTTCTGTAAGGGGTTGCAATTGTTTTAATATGGCTAAGTCTTCTTTTCGTAACTGGATTAACTCAACTTGTTTAAGTAAATCTGGGTATTGAGATAGGTCAAGTTGTACATCATTTAAGTATTTTTCAACTTGAAAGAAGTTAGATACTTGGTTTTTTTGTGCTCTGCTCTTGAAAATAACCATATTATTCTCCATTCTATCCTAATATATTTTATAATTTATTAGTTTTAATTTTTTTTATATTAAATCTATTCTACTATAAATTTCCACGAAATGGGCAATTTCTCTTTATTATTTATGTCTTTTTCTCTATTATGTAAACAATTAAATATAGCTTGATTTGTAATTTATTAATTTCCCATGTAAAATACGAGTAGTTTAAATATACTGTTCGAAGAGGTCAATATACATAGTAAAGGAAGAGTTAAATGGAGAAACGACGCCTTAAATTTATCATTCCGACAATGGTCATTGTTGCGGTTACAGCTGTATTTATGTTAGCGAAATATCATACGGAAGTACCGACAAATCACAGGGTTTTAATTGTTATTAGCGCTACGCTTTTATCTGGGGTTTTAGCACATGGGTTATTTCCACATGATGATGAAGAAGCGCCAGACCCAAAGCCTAATATGAATAAAAAGAATAAATAAATTTTTAAAGCATGGTGTGAATCCATGCTTTTTTTAAAATAACAATAATAAAATATGTTTAAAATTTTTTTGTATCAAATGAAACTAAAGTAGAAGTGAATCGTATATGTATTATACAAAAAGTGACGAAAGGCTGAAGCGTTATGGATAATAAATGGGCCAAAGTAATTGTACATGCAAGTGCTTTTTTTGCTCCGGTGTTAGTACCAATTTTATTTTTATTATTAAGTTCTGAGGAAGAAGTAAAACGGATTTCTATTCAAGCTTTACTATTCCAAGGTGTTATGTGGGTGTTAATTTTTATTTCATCCCTACTAAGCTTTGTATTAATCGGTATACCATTCTTAATTATCTTTGGTATTATGACAATCGTTGTACCAATCATTGGGATTGTAAATGCTCTTAATGAAACAAGTTGGAATTACCCAATTGTTGGACGATGGGTATAAGTTTTTTTGGTAAAACATAGCAAATATAGGTTATTTACAGCGAAATAGGGGAATACTACATCGACATAGCTGGTTAATACAGCATGTCGATTTTTTTATACCTGTATTCCTCTCATATACATATATAAAGGAAAGAAACTTTATGAAACGTCAAATAAAATTAAAAATTATAGTGGGCGTTTTGATTGCATTTTGGTTTTCCTGTTTATATAATATAGTCAAAGATAGTCAAAGTCAGTATTAAGTGAGGTGAGGTATAAAAATGAGAAATATATCTGACATCATTGAAGGGTATTTAAAGCAAGTTATCGAATTAGGTGGTCAAGGACTTATTGAAATAAAACGAAGTGAACTGGCAGATAAGTTTCAATGTGTACCTTCACAAATAAATTATGTCATTAATACAAGATTTACGGCTGAACGAGGTTATTTAGTTGAAAGTAAACGCGGAGGCGGTGGCTATATTCGGATATTACGTGTAAAAACGAATTCGAAAATCGATTTACTTGAAGATATGATAAGTCAAATTGAAAAAGGTGCAACTCAATCGATGGCTGAAGATATTATTTATCGGCTAATCGATGAAGAGGTGATAACGAAACGGGAAGCAAAATTAATGTTAGCTGCTGTGGATAGGTCAACTCTTAGATTGCATTTGCCTGCGAGAGATGAACTGAGGTCGAACATTCTAAAAGCAATGTTAACGACTTTAAAATATGATAAGTAAAGTTAGTTAAATCTTCTCGACTCTTCAAGTTTTAAAAACAATATAATCTTAAAAAGAGGTGATTGGTCATGATTTGTGAGCACTGTCAAGAACGTCAGGCATCAGTCACGGTAACACAAGTAATTAATGGCCAAAAAAGTGAACGACATTATTGTGAAGTATGTGCGAAACAATTTCACCCTTTCAACATCGACTTTCATAAAGAAGATCAAATACCAATCCATCAACTAGTGGCCAATTTATTTGGTTTACCAGTTTGGAATAATACTCAAGAGAAAACTCAAACGACAACTCAGAAGGTATCCCAATGTCCGAAATGTGGTTTTACTTTCAGACACTTTTTGAATGAGGGTAAACTTGGATGTTCTCAATGTTATGAAACCTTTAGTAAACAACTTCCACAAGTTCTTACTAAAATTCAAGCAGGCACTAAGCATAGTGGTAAAGCACCTGGAAAACCATCGAATGATCATACTTGGATTAAAAAACAAATCGAGACTACTCGAGAGCAATTACAAACTGCAATTATGGAGGAACGATTTGAAGATGCTGCAGAGCTGCGGGACGAAATAAAAGATTTGGAACGTAAGCTGGAACATGGGGGTGTTGATACACCATGAATCTAGAACATTTTCTAAAAAGTGAGGCGCCAGGATGGATGGATGGCAAAGGTCTTGATGGAGATATTGTTTTAAGTACTCGCATAAGATTAGCCCGAAATTTAGATGGCTACCGATTCCCATTAAGTTTTTCAGAACAAGAAGCAAAACAAGTAGATGAAGTAGTAACACAGGCACTATTAAACATAAATAAAGATAAGCGGATTTTTTCCCATTTTACTATACAGGAAATGCCCGCGTTACAAAGGCAAGTATTAGTTGAAAAACATTTAATTAGCCCATTACTTGCTAAGAAGGAAAAACATGCATCGGTTTTACTTTCGGAAGATGAAACAATGAGCGTAATGGTCAATGAAGAAGATCACTTACGTATTCAATGTATTTTACCGGGGCTTCAACTTTCAGAAACCTATACTTTAGCAAATCAACTCGATGGTCAATTAGAAAAGCATTTACCATATGCCTTTAATGAAAGTTTTGGTTATTTAACAAGTTGTCCTACAAATGTAGGAACGGGACTACGAGCTTCAGTAATGATGCACTTACCAGCACTTACTATGTCCAAACAAATTAAAGCGGTGACGCAAATGTTAGCCCGATTTGGAATGGTTGTAAGAGGTATTTATGGTGAGGGTAGCGAAAATATAGGTAACATATATCAAATTTCCAATCAGGTTACTTTAGGGAAATCTGAAGAGGAGATTATCGAGGATTTACAAAATGTTGTTGTTCAAATCATTCAAAACGAAAGAGGCGCACGACAATCTTTACTCAAAAATTCTCGAATTGTGTTAGAAGATCGTTTCAACCGCTCATTAGGAACTCTGCGATATGCGAGGATAATGACGAGTGAAGAAGCGGCATCTTGTTTATCAAATGTTCGACTTGGTGTTGATTTGGGCATCATTAAAGATGTTCCATTGAATATATTGAATGAATGCATGATTTTAATTCAACCAGGTTTTGTGCAACAGTATGCAGGTACAACTTTACAACCAACTGAGCGCGACATCTTTAGAGCAAAATTATTACGCGAAAAACTCAATTTAAATAGTCAAAACTCATTGGAAAAAGGAGAGGAAAGATATGATGTTTAACCGATTTACTCAAAGAGCACAAAAAGTGTTGCAACTAGCTCAAGAAGAAGCGATTCGTTGGAAACACGAATCAATAGGTACAGAGCACATTTTACTTGGTTTGATTCGTGAAGGTGGCGGAATTGCTGCAAAAGCATTAGAAGCAATTGATGTAAGTCCGCAAATTATTGAATCTGGCATAGAGGAACTAGTGGGTAAAGGACAAAAAGATGTAGGTCCAATCGTGCATTATACACCAAGAGCAAAAAAAGTTATTGAATTGTCTGTTGATGAATCAAGAAAGCTTGGTCATGCATATATCGGAACAGAGCATATTTTACTTGCCCTTATCCGTGAAGGTGAAGGTGTAGCTGCTCGTGTATTAGCAAATGCAGGAGTAAGTTTAAATAAAGCACGTCAACAAGTGTTGTTATTGTTAGGTAATAACGATGCTGCTCAAAGTTCAGCAAATCCAACACAATCTGTTAATACACCAACTTTAGATGGATTAGCTCGTGACTTAACTGCAATTGCTCGTGAAGGTTCTCTTGATCCGGTAATCGGTCGTAGCAAAGAAATTACACGTGTTATCGAAGTGTTATCTCGTCGTACGAAAAACAACCCTGTATTAATTGGTGAACCAGGTGTTGGTAAAACGGCAATTGCTGAAGGCTTAGCACAACAAATCGTAAACAATGAAGTACCTGAAACATTACGTGATAAACGTGTAATGACTTTAGATATGGGTACAGTTGTTGCAGGAACTAAATACCGTGGTGAGTTTGAAGACCGTCTGAAAAAAGTTATGGATGAAATTCGCCAAGCAGGTAACGTTATTCTTTTCATTGACGAGCTTCACACATTAATTGGTGCTGGTGGTGCAGAAGGTGCAATTGATGCATCCAACATCTTAAAACCTTCATTAGCTCGTGGTGAATTACAATGTATCGGTGCAACTACCCTAGACGAATACCGTAAATACATTGAGAAAGACGCTGCCCTAGAGCGTCGTTTCCAACCAATTCAAGTAGATGAGCCTACTGTTGAAGAAACAATACAAATTATCAATGGATTGCGCGATCGCTATGAAGCACATCACCGAGTAAAAATTACGGATGAAGCGGTTGAAGCAGCTGCTAAATTATCAGACCGTTACATTTCAGATCGTTTCTTACCAGATAAAGCAATTGACTTAATTGATGAAGCGGGTTCAAAAGTACGCTTACGTTCATTCACGGTTCCACCAAACTTAAAAGCGTTAGAAGATAAATTAGAAGGTGTTCGTTCTGAGAAAAATGCCGCTGTATCTTCTCAAGAGTTTGAAAAAGCAGCAGCATTACGAGATACAGAACAAAAAATTAAAGATGAACTAGAACAAACAAAGAAAACTTGGAAAGAAAAACAAGGTAAAGAAGAATCGAAAGTAACAGTGGATGATATTGCACAAGTTGTTTCGATGTGGACTGGAATCCCTGTATCAAAAATTGCACAAGAAGAATCTGCAAAACTTCTTAACCTTGAAGAAGAGTTACACAAACGAGTGGTTGGTCAAGGTGAAGCAGTAGAAGCAATTTCTCGTGCAATCCGCCGCGCTCGTGCAGGCTTAAAAGATCCTAAACGTCCAATCGGTTCATTCATCTTCCTTGGTCCTACAGGTGTAGGTAAAACTGAGCTAGCTCGTGCCCTTGCAGAAGTAATGTTTGGCGATGAGGATGCGATGATCCGTATTGATATGTCAGAATATATGGAGAAACATTCGACTTCTCGTTTAGTTGGTTCACCTCCAGGATATGTTGGATTCGATGAAGGTGGTCAATTAACAGAAAAAGTTCGTCGTAAGCCATATTCAGTTGTGCTATTTGACGAAATTGAAAAAGCACATCCGGACGTATTCAATATTTTACTTCAAGTATTAGATGACGGTCGTTTAACTGACTCAAAAGGTCGAAAAGTAGACTTCCGTAACACGGTGGTTATTATGACATCTAACGTCGGTGCCGATGCATTGAAATACCGTAAGAGCCTAGGTTTCGGTACGGGCGATGATAAGAGCAAATATAAAGATATGAAAGGCACAATGCTAGAAGAATTGAAAAAAGCATTCCGTCCTGAATTCTTAAACCGTATTGATGATATGATTGTGTTCCACTCTTTAGAAAAAGAAGAGTTAAAACAAATTATCTCATTAATGGCTAACTCTTTAACTGCTCGCTTAAAAGAAAACCATATCGAGTTAGAATTAACAGATGCAGCATTAGAGAAAATCTCTGAAGAAGGCTATGATCCACAATATGGAGCACGTCCATTACGTCGTTCATTACAAAAACATGTGGAAGACCGCTTATCTGAAGAACTACTAAAAGGAACAGTTTCTCCAGGAGACCATGTGGTATTCGATTATGTTGATGGCGAGTTCGTAGTAAAATCTAAAAATGCTGTAGCTTCAAAATAACAAAATGTAACGGCATTCGTCATAAAATGATGTCCGAAGTAGTCGAAAAATGTTTCATGTGAAACATGTCAAAAAAGCGTGAAAATGTTAAATTAGAAATTTTCACGCTTTTTCTCTTTGTTTTAACAGGCTAATAAGGTTTAGAGTATTTCCAAATTTTCATAATGACGGATTTTGATAGCGAGGATTGTTGAGTTTTATGTTTTAATGTTGATTTTAGGAACTCTCAGTCGTTTTAAGGGTTGAGGATATATTTCTTATCATGTGCTCTTTGGTATGTTCTCTTGTACAATAAATTTACTAGAAAGAATTTAAAGGAGAATTTCATGGCAAAGAAAAAAACAAAATTCTGTTGTAATTCTTGTGGATACGAATCGCCGAAATGGATGGGGCGCTGTCCAGGGTGTGGTGAATGGAATACGTTTGTAGAAGAAATAGAAGTGGTAACAAAAGGCCCTCGAGGTGCATTCCAGCATTCCAATAGTGTTAGTCAAAAAGCAACTCCTATTATTCATGTCGAAACACAAGAAGAGCCACGTGTTCTTACAGAAATGTCCGAACTAAATCGAGTATTAGGTGGGGGGATAGTGCCAGGTTCTCTCGTATTAATTGGAGGGGATCCGGGTATTGGAAAGTCCACATTGCTAATGCAAGTATCTGCATTACTCTCTAATAGAAATCATCGTGTATTGTACATATCTGGTGAAGAGTCGATGCGTCAAACGAAACTTCGTGCATCGCGACTTGGTGTGCAGTCACCCGAGTTATATATTTACTCTGAAACGAATTTAGAATTAATTCATAAAACGATTGAAGAAGTTGGACCGAAATTTGTTATTGTCGATTCAATTCAAACAATCCATCACCCTGAGGTAACTAGTGCACCTGGTAGTGTATCACAAGTAAGAGAGTGTACAGCAGAACTTATGCGAATAGCCAAAACAAAAGGTATTGCTATCTTTTTAGTAGGTCACGTTACGAAAGAAGGCCAAATCGCTGGACCTAGATTACTAGAACATATGGTTGATACCGTTCTTTATTTTGAAGGTGAACGTCATCATACGTACCGTATATTACGTAGTCAGAAAAATCGCTTTGGTTCCACAAATGAAATTGCCATCTTTGAGATGATTCATTCAGGATTAAAAGAAGTGTTAAATCCATCTGAGTTGTTTTTGGAGGAAAGGTCCCATGATGCAGCAGGCTCAACAATTGTAGCATCTATGGAAGGGACTCGACCGATTTTAGTTGAAATTCAATCATTAGTTACTCCGACCAGCTTTAATTATCCAAAACGAATGGCAACGGGTGTAGACCAAAACCGCGTACAATTATTAATGGCTGTACTAGAAAAACGAATGGGTATGCTGTTGCAAGCGCAAGATGCCTATATAAAAGTGGCGGGTGGAGTAAAATTAGACGAACCTGCTATCGATTTAGCTGTTTTAACGTCTATAGTATCGAGTTATAAAGATCAACCTGTAAAAGGGACAGATTGCTTTGTAGGTGAAGTTGGACTAACTGGAGAAGTACGCCGTGTTTCAAGAATTGAACAACGCGTTCAAGAAGCTGCAAGACTTGGATTTAAACGAATTTTTATTCCCGCATCAAACCTAGGTGGATGGGATTATCCAGAGGACATTCAAATCATCGGTTGTGAAACCATAAATGAAGCATTGAGAGCATGCTTTAACGATTTATAATATTTCATTTAGAGCTCATATAAACTTTTTATTATATGGGCATTTTTCTTTTTAATTATGGGTAAAAATAAAACATAAGTTGTTATATAGATTTATGTAAAATGGGGAGCTAGTACTGTTTATTAAATTATGGAGATGTAATTTAGGCAAACTAGTTTCGAACACTGTATAATTAACATAAGAAGGAAAAGGAGGTGGAAATATGCTAAAAAGAGTGATTCAAATTGCATTTTTATTTATCGGAGGAGCGTTAGGTTTTGTCTTTTTACCGCCATTATACGAATTTATTAATTTATCATCTAATCCATGGCTTAACAATCCATATGTTTCGGTAGCATTAGGTGCAATCTTATTATTCCTTTTATCATTTTCATTGTCGGACTATTTTGTGAAGTTGATTGTTTGGATGGAAGGCGTTTTAGTTAAAATTCCTGCAGCCGATCTAATCTTTGGTACACTTGGATTAATTATTGGTTTGATTCTTGCTTACTTAATAGGTTTTGCAGTAGAGCGTATTCAGATTCCAATTGTCTCTGAAGTTATCCCAATATTATTATCTATTATTCTTGGTTATCTCGGTTTCCGAGTAGGATTCACAAAACGAGATGAATTGATTCAAATGTTTACAAAATCCGGGCCAAATGCAAAAAAGAAAGGTACGGATGTAGGCATTATTCCTGCCAGTGAACCAAAACAATTATACAAATTGCTGGATACAAGTGTCATCATAGATGGACGAATTGCTGATATTTCGTCTACAGGTTTTATTGAGGGTGTTTTAGTTGTTCCACAGTTTGTCTTAACAGAACTTCAACATATCGCAGATTCATCCGACACCTTAAAAAGAACACGTGGACGAAGAGGCTTAGATATTTTGAAAAAACTTCAAGACGAACGTGCAACAACCGTTCAAATTTCTGAAGTTGATTTTGAAGACATCAATGAAGTAGATTTAAAATTAGTACGACTTGCAAAAAAGATGGACGCACAAATTTTAACGAATGATTTTAATTTGAATAAGGTGTGTGAATTGCATCATGTGCAAGTATTAAATATTAATGACTTAGCAAATGCTGTAAAACCTGTCGTTATACCCGGAGAAGACATGCAAGTTGTTGTGATTAAAGATGGAAAAGAACATAATCAAGGTGTCGCATATTTAGATGACGGTACAATGATTGTTGTAGAAGGTGGCCGATCGTTTATAGGTCAATCCATTACAGTTACAGTAACAAGCGTATTACAAACTTCTGCAGGTCGAATGATTTTTGCAAAACCAAAGGATGAACAGGTAGCTTAAGTGGTTGGAGTAGGATGTGACGATGTGCAATATGAAGTAGTATTGCCTGCAGCAGGAAGTGGAAAACGCATGGGTGCAGGTCAAAATAAATTGTTTTTATTGCTAGCAAATAAACCGATATTAATTCATACTCTTGAAGTATTTGAACAAGATGAAAATTGTACAGGAATTTGGTTAGCAGTAAAACCTGAAGAACGGGAATTTATTCAGCAATTATTAAGGGAATATCAAATTACAAAAGTAAAGGGTTTACCTGATGGAGGCGAGGAACGACAACATTCTGTTCACTCCTGTATCAAAGAGATGGAACAAGTGGAAATAGTCTTAGTTCATGATGCGGCAAGGCCTTTTATTACACAAAACATCATTGCTTCTCTTGTTAAGCGTGCAATTGAACAGGGTGCAGCTATTGCAGGGGTGAAAGCCAAAGACACGATGAAGAAAGTAAAGGATGGCATCATCGTTGAAACGGTGGACCGCGAAAGTTTATGGATGATTCAAACACCACAAGCATTTCGATATGACTTACTAGCAGAAGCAGAGGATGTAGCTGAAAAAGTTGGTTTTCTAGGTACAGATGAAGCTATGCTAGTTGAGCGACTTGGTTATCCCGTTCATATCGTAGAAGCAAGCTATGATAATTTAAAAATGACAACTAAAGAAGATTTAGTGTTGGGCGAAGCAATACTCAAAAAGCGCGGCATTAATAGTTAATGTTTTTAATTATTTCATTTAAAACACCCGAGTGGCAATGTTTGCCCTCGGGTGTTCTTTTATATTGCAGTATATCCACCATCTACTAATAGGTTGCAACCTGTTACAAATTCATTTTCACATAAGAAGACAATTGCATGAGCAATTTCTTCTGGTTGACCAAGACGACCAACAGGATGGCGAGCAACTAATCCATCATAGAAATCACCTAAAGCTTCTTTGTTCACCATACCAGATTCTACATAACCAGGGCATACGGAATTGATTCGTATTCCTCTACCGGAATATTCTGCAGCTAATGATTTAGTCATAAGGTTTGCAGCCCCTTTTGAAGCGTTGTATGCAAATGCACCAGCTTCACCTACTGTTCCTAAAATTGAAGCTACGTTAACAATTGCACCACCATTACCGGCTTTCAAAAATTCTTGGATTGCATATTTACTGCCGTAGAAAATACTATCTTGGTTAACTTTAATGACACGTTGATAATCTTCATAGTCTAGTTCATGTGTAGAGGCTAATGCACCAATACCTGCATTGTTCACAATGATATCTACCTTGCCATAAGTATCAACAGCAAATTGAACCAGTGCTTGTACAGCAGATTCCTCTGCAACATTTGCTTCGAAAAATGTTACGTCTCCACCGTTTTCACGAATGGAAGCGACATGTTGCTTACCTGCTTCTGTATTAATATCTGAAAGAACCACTTTTGCACCCTTTGCTACAAATGCTTTTACAGTTGCTAATCCAATACCTGAAGATCCACCAGTAACGATAGCAACTTTATCTTTTAATTCGAACATTTATTCTCCCCCTGATATGTAATAATTTACCACAATTAATTACATACGATTTAAATAACGTAAATTCCTGCTTACAATCAAACATAATTGGAAATATGTTAATATATGTAGAGTAAAATTAAGTTAAATTATATGTAAAGGACGGTGAATGCTGTTTGTGTCGTTGTAGACGATTACAACAGCTAGTATATGTTTCGAGTTGGACAAGGTTTTGACGTTCATGCATTTGCAGAAGGACGTCCTTTAATTTTAGGTGGCATTACTATTCCTCATGATCGTGGTCTCTTAGGGCACTCAGATGCTGACGTTTTATTACATACAGTAACTGATGCAGCACTTGGCGCAATTGGAGAAGGAGATATCGGTCACCATTTCCCAGATACAGACCCAGCGTTTAAGGATGCTGACAGTGCAAAATTATTGCAACACATTTGGAAAATTGTTGAGGAAAAGGGCTATGTTCTTGGAAATGTTGATTGTACGATTATGGCACAACGACCGAAATTAGCTCCTTACATTGAACCAATGCGTAATCGAATTGCAGAATTATTAAATGCAGAAGCATCTCAAGTGAATGTAAAAGCAACAACAACTGAAAAGCTTGGTTTTACTGGTCGTGAAGAAGGTATTGCTGCAATGGCAACAATCCTGTTAATTAAGAAATAAAAATAGACGGATAATTAGCTCTATTTGGTAAATAGTACACCAAGTCAGGAAACTAAGTATGCCAGCTTTTATTTCCATCAACAGAG
This sequence comes from Ureibacillus endophyticus, assembly GCF_024159215.1. Taxonomy (NCBI): domain Bacteria; kingdom Bacillati; phylum Bacillota; class Bacilli; order Caryophanales; family Caryophanaceae; genus Ureibacillus; species Ureibacillus endophyticus. Next base: position 3,565,436 of record NZ_JAMYWW010000001.1, on the reverse strand, counting down.
TGGTAAAATTGACAAAGTGATTTTTTAACATATAGGAGGCACTTATATAATGACAAAAGAAGTTCGCGTTCGTTATGCGCCGTCACCAACAGGATTTTTACACATTGGTGGTGCTCGTACAGCGTTATTTAACTATTTATTTGCAAAACATCATAATGGGAAATTTATCGTACGTATTGAGGACACAGATATCGAGCGTAATGTTGAGGGCGGAGAAGCATCACAACTAGATAACTTACGTTGGTTAGGCATTACACCTGATGAGTCAATTGATATCGGTGGACCATACGCACCATATCGCCAAATGGAACGTCTAGACATTTATAAAAAACATGCAGAAGAGCTTCTAGAACGCGGCATTGCTTATAAATGTTTCTGTACATCTGAGGAATTAGAAGCTTCTCGTGAAGAGCAACGTGCACGTGGCGTTGCTGCACCTACTTATAACGGTAAATGTCGTCATTTAACTCCAGAAGAGGTAGCTGCTAAAGAAGCGGAAGGTATTCCTTACACAATTCGTATGCGTGTACCTGAAAACAAAACATATAATTTCACTGACCTTGTGCGCGGTGAAGTTACATTTGAATCAAAAGATATTGGAGATTGGGTACTTGTAAAAGCAAATGGTATCCCAACATATAACTATGCCGTAGTACTAGATGATCATTTCATGGATATTACACATGTTTTCCGTGGAGAAGAGCATTTGTCAAATACGCCTAAACAAATGATGATCTTTGATGCATTTGGTTGGGAATATCCACAATATGGTCATATGACATTAATCGTAAATGAAGATCATAAGAAATTATCAAAACGTGATGAATCAATTATTCAATTCGTTTCTCAATATAAAGATCTTGGGTATTTACCAGAAGCAATGTTTAACTTCTTTGCACTTTTAGGATGGTCTCCTGAAGGCGAGGAAGAGATCTTTACTAAAGAACAGTTCATTGAAATTTTTGATGAAAAGCGTCTTTCGAAGTCACCATCGATGTTCGATAAAAATAAACTAACATGGATGAATAACCAATACATCAAAAAACTTCCTCTTGAACAAGTTGTGGAATTATCTTTACCACATTTACAAAAAGCAGGTTTACTTCCAGCAGAATTAAACGAAGAGCAACAAGCATGGGCTACAGCGTTAATTGGTCTTTACCATAATCAAATGAGCTATGGTGCGGAAATTGTTGAGTTATCAAGTTTATTCTTCACAGAGGAAATTGTATATGATGAAGAAGCGAAAGAAGTATTAGCTGGCGAACAAATTCCTGAAGTTATGACGTCATTTAAAGCTCAACTTGAAGCCCTTGAATCATTTGATCCAGCATCTATTAAAGCTGCAATTAAAGCTGTTCAAAAAGAAACTGGACACAAAGGGAAAAATTTATTTATGCCAATACGTGTCGTAACAACTGGTCAAACTCATGGTCCAGAATTAGCAGATGCAATTGCATTAATTGGTAAAGAAAAAGCCATTGCTCGTATTGAGAAATACGTAAAATAAACGAATGTTATTAATTGACTTTTAAATAGCCTATTGTAAAATGAATTTAACTTTATTCGACTAGAGCGTAAATATTTTTAAAGCGTTGAGAAGGAGAAGTACGTAAAATATGTTTTATAGAGAGGGTCATCATTGGCTGAAAATGACCTAAACCTCTATTTTACGGAAATGCACCTTTCGAGTACTGTGCTGAAAATTTGAGTAGGCAAGTCGATTCGTCCTCGTTAACGGACTGCAAGCGGAAGGCATAACTTTGCTTTCAATCAGAGTGGAACCGCGCTTTAATGCGTCTCTGTCATTTCATAGTGGAATGATAGAGACGTTTTTTATTTAAATAATTTATGGAATCTCAAAAGGAGAGAGTAAGTATGGCGATTCAAATTTTTAACTCTTTAACACGACAAAAGGAGCAGTTTATCCCTCTTGAAGAAGGGAAAGTAAAAATGTATGTATGTGGTCCAACAGTATACAACTTTATTCATATTGGGAATGCTCGTCCTGTTATTGTGTATGATACAGTGCGCCGTTATTTTCAATATAAAGGTTACGATGTGAAATATGTTTCGAACTTCACTGATGTAGATGACAAAATTATTAAAGCTGCTAATGAACTTGGCGAAGAAGTTTTTGAATTAACAGAGCGCTTTATTCACGCTTATTTTGAAGATATCACAGCACTGGGCTGTAAAAAAGCAGATGTTCATCCTCGAGTTACAAATCATATGGATGATATCATTGAATTTATAAAAGTTTTAGTGGAAAAAGGATTTGCTTACGAATCACAAGGGGACGTATATTATCGTACACGTAAATTTGATGGTTACGGCAAACTTTCTCATCAATCAATTGATGATCTAAAGGTTGGAGCTCGTATTGAAGCTGGTGAGAAAAAAGAAGATCCACTTGATTTTGCGTTATGGAAAGCAGCAAAACCAGGCGAGATTAAATGGGAAAGTCCATGGGGTGAAGGTCGTCCAGGATGGCATATTGAATGTTCGGTTATGGCTAGAGAACATTTAGGTGACACAATTGATATTCATGCGGGTGGTCAAGATTTGACTTTCCCACACCATGAAAATGAAATTGCTCAATCAGAAGCGTATACAGGAAAAACTTTTGCGAAATATTGGATGCATAATGGATACATTAATATCGATAATGAAAAAATGTCAAAATCCCTTGGCAATTTCGTGTTAGTAAATGATATCCGTAAGCAAATTGATCCACAAGTGTTACGTTTCTTTATGTTATCAGTACATTACCGTCATCCAATCAACTTTGCACAAGACTTAGTAGAGGCTGCTCGTGCTGGTTTAGAAAGACTTCGTACAGCTTATTCAAATGTGGAATATCGTTTAAATGCTGCAACGAATCTTACTGACAATGGTGAATCATATTTAGCGAAAATAGAAGAGGTTAAGAAATCCTTTGAAGAAGCAATGGATGATGACTTCAATACAGCAAACGCAATTTCTTCTCTATTTGAATTAGCTAAACTTGCTAACACATATTTAAACGAAACTAATACAGAAGAACGTGTATTAAATGCGTTCCTACAAACGTTCAATCAACTTGGAGATGTTTTAGGTATTCAGTTTAAAGTGGAGGCAGAATTATTAGACGAGGAAATTGAAGCTTTGATTGAAGAGCGTAATCAAGCTCGTAAAAATCGTGATTTTGCACGTTCTGATGAAATTCGCGACCAACTATTAAGTATGAACATCATATTAGAAGATACACGCCAAGGTACACGTTGGAAACGAGGGTTATAAGAATGTCTCAACTTCGTATAGAAGATGTAAAGCAGTTAAATGCATTAGCTCTAGCTTATATGGGAGATGCTGTTCTTGAACAAAGAGTGAGAGAGCATCTCCTCCTAAATGGAAGAGCCAAACCAAATCGTCTTCATAAAGAAGCCACTAGTTATGTCTCTGCAAAAGCTCAATCGATGATCGTCCATAAAATGATGGATGAAAATTACTTAACTGAGGAAGAGGTAGCGGTTTTTAAAAGAGGGCGAAATGCTAAATCTGGTTCAATTCCAAAAAATACAGATGTTCAAACCTATCGAAATAGTTCGGGGTTTGAAGCGGTATTAGGAAGCCTATATTTAACGAAGCAATATACACGTGTTAACGAAATCATTGATTACGCAATAGAAATTGTTGAACAATCAAAGGGAGGGTCATAACTTGAGTGAGCAACAAGGTGAAATGATTGCTGGAAAAAATCCGGTGCTTGAAGCTTTGCGTTCAGGTAGAGAAATTAATAAATTATGGATTGCTGAAGGTGTAAAAAAGACGGGAATTAATGAAGTTCTTGATTTAGCTCGTGAGCGTGGTGTGCTTGTTCAATTTGTCCCAAAGAAAAAAGTAGACCAATTATCTGATGCAAATCATCAAGGTATCGTTGCTTCTGTAGCAGCTTATAAATATGCGGAGCTAGAGGATTTATTTAATGCAGCGAAGGAAAAAAATGAGGATCCATTCTTTATTATTTTAGACGAGTTAGAAGATCCACATAATTTGGGTTCGATTATGCGTACAGCAGATGCAATTGGTGTACATGGCATTATTATTCCGAAACGTCGCGCGGTAGGGTTAACAGCTGTTGTCGCAAAAGCATCTACAGGGGCGATTGAACATGTTCCGGTAGTGCGAGTTACAAATTTAGCGCAAACTGTGGACGAACTAAAAGATCGTGGTGTATGGATTGCTGGAACAGATGCGAAAGGCTCAGTGGATTACAGAAAGATGGATGCTACTTTACCGTTAGCAGTCATTATCGGTAGTGAGGGTAGAGGGATGAGCCGATTGTTAAGAGATAAATGTGATTTCCTTTACCACTTACCAATGATTGGACATGTTACATCATTAAATGCCTCGGTTGCTGCAGCGCTTTTAATGTATGAAGTATATAGAAAACGTCAAGAAAAGAATGAATAAACATGCAAACCATTTTAATTGTTGACGGCTACAATATGATTGGAGCTTGGAAGGAATTACGTCCTTTAAAAGATACGAATTTCGAAGAAGCCCGTAATCGCTTGCTAGAGCTCATGGCAGAATTTAAAGCTGCCATGGGATGGCGAGTAATTGTTGTATTTGATGCTCACTTAGTTCCAGGTGTGCAACAGACTTATGTTCAAAATGGTGTAGAAATTATATATACTAGAAAAAACGAAACTGCTGATGAACAAATAGAAAAGTTAACAAATGAATTAAAGGGCAGAAAAATACAAATCTATGTAGCTACATCCGATATGACAGAGCAAAATGTAATATTTGGACAAGGTGCATTGCGAAAGTCAGCACGCGAATTAGAAATTGATATGCAAATTGTTAAGTCAAACATTGCACAAGAAGTTAAGGTGAAACACGAAGAAAAGCCTAAATCTAGAATTCAATTATCGAAAGAAGTTGAACTAGCTTTTGAGAAAATGAGACGGGGTTTGAAATAACTATTTGACCTATATTTTCCAATTCCGTTATACTGTTGCTATCATACAAATAGAACGTTACTGGGGTGAGAACGTTGCTAAGTAGTAATCAAACACAGGTGTTACAACGTTTTGAGGATTTTGCAGATGAACAACTGGTCGAACAAGTACATCAAGGTAATACAGAAGCGTTAGATTATTTAATAACGAAATATCGAATGTTTGTCAAAGCGAAAGCACGCTCTTACTTTTTAATTGGTGCAGATAAGGAAGATATTGTTCAAGAAGGAATGATAGGTTTATATAAAGCGATAAGAGATTTTAAGGGTGATAAACTATCTTCATTTCGCGCATTTGCGGAGCTGTGCATCACACGTCAAATCATTACCGCTATTAAAACAGCAACACGTCAAAAACATATACCGCTTAATTCCTATGTATCTCTTGATAAACCAATTTATGATGAAGAATCCGATCGCACATTAATGGATATCATTACAAGCTCTGAATCGGAAGACCCAGAATATTTAATGATTAATCGCGAGGAATACTCTCATTTAGAGGAGAAAATTGGAGAAATATTAAGTGAACTAGAACAACAAGTGCTTGCTTTATATTTGGATGGACAATCTTATAATGAAATTTCAGAGGAACTTAACCGTCATGTCAAATCGATTGATAATGCCCTTCAACGTGTAAAACGTAAACTTGAACGTCATCTGGCATTTGGAGAAATAAGTTAATCTCGTATATATTAAGCTTGTTGACATCATCTTCTTTAGGTGTTAGTCTTTAGAAGATAAAAAGCCGAAATAGGTGAATTTTCATATATGTCTAAAAAAATTGTTTTATGCTGTGAAAAATGTGGATCCCGAAACTATTCGGTTCCTGCTAGAGCAAATGAAACTAGTCGTCTTGAATTGAAAAAGTTTTGTTCCCATTGTAACGAACACACAGTGCATAAGCAAACTAGATAATTTTACTAATAGTTTTAGTTGGAACATAGAATAGATGATTTGTTCGGAGGTTAAGCTATAATGGGCAAGATTAAAGGGTTTCTGTCAAACGTAATGTCAGAAATGAGAAAGACAAGCTGGCCAAAAAGTAAAGAACTAACAAAATATACTGTAGTTGTTGTAACGACAGTTATATTTATGGCAATATTTTTTGTGCTAGTTGACTTAGGCATTTCAGAACTATTCCGTTTATACTTGGATTCGTAATTAAGAAATGTTAATACTTTTTGAAAATAGCCCGTCTTTTACTCTACGGGTTTTTTTCATTTGTTTATTTTTATTAATTTGTGATAATCGTATTATTAAATTCATTTTCGCCAGCGCACAAGTGATTAGTGAGGAGGGACGGACGTTATTAGTCCGGTGACAATATGGAGAAGAGATGGTATGTAGTTCATACTTATTCAGGGTATGAAAACCGCGTTAAAGCAAATCTTGAAAAACGTGTTGAAACAATGGGAATGCAAGATAACATTTTCCGTGTTATTGTTCCAGAACATGAAGAAACAGATTTAAAAGATGGAAAAAAACGTACAGTAATGCGCAAAGTATTTCCAGGTTATGTTTTAGTGGAAATGATTTTAACAGATGAATCTTGGTACGTTGTTCGAAATACACCCGGTGTAACAGGATTTATTGGATCTTCTGGTGGTGGAGCAAAACCTACTCCATTATTACCTGAGGAAGTTGAACGTTTATTACGTCAAATGGGTATCGATAAAAAAGCTGTTGGTGAGTTAGATATTACAGTTGGAGAAGTGGTTGAAGTATTAGATGGACCATTTGCTCATTTCCAAGGTAAAGTTGAAGAAGTAGACGCTGATAAAGGTAAAGTAAAAGTTATTGTAGATATGTTTGGACGTGAAACAAAAATGGAATTGGATTTTGAACAAATCCAAAAAATTTAGTTCTAAACCATGTTAAAACTCTATTGGTAATAGGGATAATAGAGACGGAAAATACCCATAAGTATATTTGATTGATATTTATACTTGCGCAACTAAATTAAAAGTGGTATCATTTCATAGGTCAGACTGTCAAAAGATAGTTTGTCTTATATTAATTAATTTTTTAATGTTATCAGCAATTAGCTGACAGACAGATATTGAGTGGGAGGGGCAACCCAATTACCACATCACGGACTTAAGGAGGTGTGTCTCGTGGCTAAAAAAGTTATTAAAATTGTAAAACTTCAAATCCCTGCTGGTAAAGCTAACCCAGCACCACCAGTTGGTCCTGCACTAGGTCAAGCCGGTGTTAACATCATGGGATTCTGTAAAGAGTTCAACGCTCGTACTGCTGATCAAGCTGGTTTAATCATTCCAGTTGAAATCACAGTTTTCGAAGACCGTTCATTTACTTTCATTACAAAAACTCCACCTGCAGCAGTGTTACTTAAAGTAGCAGCAGGTATCCAATCTGGATCAGGTGAACCAAACCGTAAAAAAGTTGCAACGGTTAAACGTGATAAAGTTCGCGAAATCGCTGAACAAAAAATGCCAGACCTAAACGCTGCATCAGTTGAAGCGGCTATGGCGATGGTTGAAGGTACAGCACGAAGCATGGGTATTGTTATCGAAGACTAATTCCCATTTTACTTGATGATGAAGGCTTTTGTTTTTGGAGGTTGCGGTATGTTCCTAGGGACTCGCAACCTCTATTCGTGGGAGGAATATCCGCTATAACCACAATCAAGGAGGAAATTATAATGGCTAAAAAAGGTAAAAAGCTGCAAGAGGCAGCAAAATTAGTAGACCGTTCAAAAGTATATACAGCTGAAGAAGCAATCGCTTTAGCGAAAAAAACAAGCACAGTTAACTTCGATGCTACAGTTGAAGTTGCTTTCAGACTTGGTATTGACACTCGTAAAAACGACCAACAAATCCGTGGTGCAGTAGTACTTCCAAACGGTACTGGTAAAACTCAACGCGTGTTAGTATTCGCAAAAGGTGAAAAACTTAAAGAAGCAGAAGCTGCAGGCGCAGACTATGTTGGTGATGCAGAGTACATCAACAAAATCCAACAAGGTTGGTTCGAATTTGATGTAATCGTTGCTACTCCAGATATGATGGGTGAAGTTGGTAAACTTGGTCGTGTATTAGGACCTAAAGGTTTAATGCCAAACCCTAAAACTGGTACTGTAACTTTCGATGTAACTAAAGCTATCGAAGAAATCAAAGCTGGTAAAGTAGAATACCGTGCTGATAAAGCTGGTATCATCCACGCTCCTATCGGTAAAGTTTCTTTCGAAGACGAAAAATTAGTTGAAAACTTCAAAGCAGTATTTGAAGTTGTTCAAAAAGCTAAACCAGCAGCTGCTAAAGGTACTTACATGAAATCAGTTAACGTTACAACTACAATGGGACCATCAGTGAAAATTGATGTTGCTAGCGTTAAATAATAAATATATAATATAAAACTGTTGACAACGTCATATATCCTTGATATGATGTATGACGTTGTGAATATCCATTTGTACCGTAGACAGTAGGGGTGCTAATTATAGTACTTAATTATCCTACCGAGGACATCGAAATCGGATTCTTATTAGATGATGAATTTTCCAGCCTCTAGTCTACTTTTATGGCTAGAGGCTTTTCTTTTGTCGGTATAAATGACCCATTCTATCAGGAGGTGTCAAACATGAGCGTTAGTGCAATTGAAACTAAAAAAGTTCAAGTACAAGAAATCGCTGAGAAATTCCAATCTGCTGCTTCTGTAGTAGTTGTGGATTACCGTGGTTTAACTGTTGCTCAAGTTACAGAACTTCGTAAACAACTACGTGAAGCTGGTGTTGAGTTCAAAGTATACAAAAACACTTTAACTCGCCGTGCTGCAGAAATTGCTGGCGTAGAAGGAATTAACGAATTCTTAACTGGTCCAAATGCTGTTGCGTTCTCAAAAGAAGACGTAGTAGCTCCAGCGAAAGTTATCAACGAGTTCGCTAAAAAGAACGAAGCGCTTGAAATTAAAGCTGGTATCATTGAAGGTAACGTATCTTCTGCTAATGATGTTAAAGCACTTGCAGAACTTCCATCACGCGAAGGTTTACTATCAATGCTTTTATCAGTACTTCAAGCTCCAGTGCGCAACTTCGCACTTGCAACAAAAGCTGTTGCAGAACAAAAAGAAGAACAAGGTGCGTAATTACAAGCCTGACTTCAAAACACAAATTGGCCGTATAGCCTAAAATAAAACTAACATCCATATAGGAGGAAAATAAAATGAACAAAGAGCAAATCTTAGAAGCTATCAAAGCTATGACAGTTCTTGAATTAAACGATTTAGTAAAAGCAATCGAAGAAGAGTTTGGTGTAACAGCTGCTGCTCCTGTAGCAGTAGTAGGTGGCGCTGGTGCAGCTGCTGCTGAAGAAAAAACTGAATTTGACGTAGTACTAGCATCTGCTGGTGACCAAAAAATCAAAGTTATCAAAGTAGTACGTGAACTTACTGGTCTTGGCTTAAAAGAAGCTAAAGAAGTAGTAGACAACGCTCCAAAACCACTTAAAGAAGGCGTTTCTAAAGAAGAAGCAGAAGAAATTAAAGCTAAACTTGAAGAAGTTGGCGCTTCAGTAGAAGTTAAATAATTTCTTTCTTACCTTATTTTCAATAAATAAAGAAAGCTCGTCTATTTTGACGGGCTTTCTTCATTTCTTTGAGGAGGGCACGTAGATGTCTGAACATTATTATTCAAAGAAGCCTCAAACTGAAAGTAAACCACGCCAATGGAAATTTACATTACGAGGGTATTCGTTTTTATTTGAAACGGATACAGGAGTGTTTAGTAAAAGCGAAGTAGATTTTGGATCCCGTGTGTTAATAGAAACTTTTGAGTTGCCTGATTTAAATGGTGCGATACTGGATGTTGGTTGCGGATATGGACCAATTGGTTTATCAATTGCTAAAGACAACCCAGAACGTACTGTTTATATGATGGATATTAATGAGCGTGCAGTTTCATTAGCGAAAAAGAATGCTCAATTAAACGGAATTCAAAATGTACGAATTTTTGAAAGTGATGGGTTAGCTGAAGTAGAGAATGATTTACAAGTCGCTGCAATTTTAACAAATCCGCCAATCCGAGCAGGAAAAGATACTGTTTTTAAGATTTATGATGGTGCTTATGAGAAATTAGCACAAGGTGGAGAATTGTGGGTTGTAATTCAAAAGAAACAAGGGGCGCCATCATCGGTAGTTCATTTAGAAGAAAAATTTGCAGAAGTTGAAGTAGTTGAGAAGAAAAAGGGATATTGGATTATACGTGCCAAAAAATAATGGAATGTATAAATTATTGACTTGACAAATCGGCTATGATAACATAATAAAATGCAAAAATATTATTTTGTGGGAGTTTGCCCTTTTGTATGCAACGCCATTTCAGTGGGTATACTTGCCATGAATAAGTTAAGTTTAACCGAAAATGACGTCTAAGAAAAGACTCGTTTTCTTTTTGTCTTTCGAAATCATACACTATTTAGTTGGTTTTGCAAAGACCTATAATCGCTTTAATGAGGGGTGAATGAGTTGGTAGGTCAACTAGTTCAGTACGGACAACACCGCCAGCGTAGAAGCTTTGCGCGTATTAAAGAGGTGCTGGAGCTTCCGAATTTAATTGAAATTCAGACAGCATCTTACGAGTGGTTCCTTGAAGAAGGATTGAGAGAGATGTTCCGTGACATTTCTCCAATCGAAGATTTTACAGGTAATCTATCTCTTGAATTCATCGATTATACATTAGGTGAGCCTAAATATGATGTCGATGAATGTAAAGAACGTGACGTTACTTATGCTGCACCATTACGTGTAAAAGTACGTCTTCATAACAAAGAAACAGACGAAGTAAAAGAACAAGATGTCTTCATGGGTGATTTCCCATTGATGACAGAAACAGGTACGTTCGTAATCAATGGTGCCGAACGCGTTATCGTTTCGCAATTAGTTCGTTCACCGAGCGTTTACTTCCATGATAAAACTGATAAAAACGGTAAAAAAGGCTTTGGTGCAACAGTAATTCCAAACCGTGGTGCTTGGTTAGAGTACGAAACAGATGCGAAAGATGTCGTTTATGTACGTATTGACCGCACACGTAAATTACCTGTAACAGTACTTTTACGTGCATTAGGTTTCGGTTCAGATGCAGAAATTATCGATATTCTTGGTGATAACGAGTACTTACGTAATACCCTTGAAAAAGATAATACTGACAGCACTGAAAAAGCATTATTAGAAATCTACGAACGTCTACGTCCAGGTGAACCACCTACAGTAGAAAGTGCTAAGAGCTTATTATATTCACGTTTCTTCGATGCTAAACGTTATGATTTAGCAAACGTTGGACGTTACAAAATGAATAAAAAGCTTCATATTAAAAATCGTTTATTTAACCAAACGATTGCAGAGACACTTGTTGATCCTGAAACTGGAGAAATTGTAGTTGAGAAAGGTACAACGTTAGATCGTCGTACATTAGACCGTATCATTCCTTATTTAGAGAATGGCATCGGATTCCGTACTTTATCTCAAGTAGGTGGAGTATTAGAAGATGATGTAACGATTCAATCAATTAAAATTTATGCTCCAAATGATGAAGCGCAAAAAGAAATCAACGTAATTTCAAACGCTTATATTGATGAAGAAGTGAAAAATATTACTCCTGCTGATGTAATTGCTTCAATGTCATACTTCTTCAACTTATTATATGGCGTAGGAAATACGGATGATATTGACCATTTAGGAAATCGTCGCTTACGTTCTGTTGGGGAATTATTACAAAACCAATTCCGTATTGGTTTATCTCGTATGGAACGTGTAGTTCGTGAACGTATGTCTATTAACGACACAGCTTCAATCGTTCCTCAACAATTAATTAACATCCGACCTGTAATTGCATCAATTAAAGAGTTCTTTGGTAGCTCTCAATTATCGCAATTCATGGACCAAACAAACCCATTAGCAGAATTAACGCATAAACGCCGACTTTCTGCATTAGGGCCTGGTGGTTTAACTCGTGAACGTGCTGGTATGGAAGTACGTGACGTTCACTACTCTCACTATGGTCGTATGTGTCCAATCGAGACTCCTGAGGGTCCAAACATCGGTTTAATTAACTCGTTATCATCTTATGCAAAAGTAAACAAATTTGGTTTCATTGAAACGCCTTATCGTAAGGTAGACCCTGAAACAGGTCGTGTAACTGATCAAATTGATTACTTAACTGCTGACGAAGAGGATAACTACATTGTTGCACAAGCAAACTCACCATTAAATCCTGATGGTACGTTTGCGAACGAAGAAGTATTAGGTCGTTTCCGTGGTGACAACACTGTTTTCAAAAGAGAACGTGTGGACTACATGGACGTATCACCTAAGCAAGTAGTATCTGCCGCTACTGCATGTATTCCATTCTTAGAAAACGATGACTCTAACCGTGCCCTAATGGGAGCGAACATGCAACGTCAAGCGGTTCCTTTATTAAACCCTGAAGCACCATTCGTTGGTACTGGTATGGAACACGTAGATGCACGTGATTCAGGTGCTGCTGTAGTTAATAAACATCACGGTATTGTTGAACATGTTGAAGCTCGTTCTATTCATGTTCGTCGTATCGAAGAGATTGATGGTAAAGAAGTAAAAGGTGAATTAGTGAAATACAAACTTCAAAAATTCACTCGTTCAAACCACGGTACTTCAATCAACCAACGTCCAATCGTTAAAGTTGGCGATCGCGTAAAACCAAAAGACATTTTAGCTGATGGTCCTTCAATGGAAAAAGGCGAACTTGCTTTAGGTCGTAACGTATTAGTTGCCTTCATGACTTGGGAAGGTTTCAACTATGAAGATGCCGTTATTATGAACGAACGTCTTGTAAAAGATGATGTTTATACTTCAGTTCATATTGAAGAATATGAATCAGAATCTCGTGATACAAAACTAGGGCCTGAAGAAATCACTCGCGACATTCCAAACGTTGGGGAAGATGCTCTTCGTAACCTAGATGATCGCGGTATTATCCGTATCGGTGCTGAAGTGCGTGATGGCGATATTTTAGTAGGTAAAGTAACTCCTAAAGGGGTAACTGAACTTACTGCTGAAGAACGCTTATTACATGCAATCTTCGGTGAAAAAGCTCGTGAAGTTCGTGATACTTCGTTACGTGTACCTCATGGAGCTGGCGGTATCGTTCTTGATGTTAAAGTATTCAATCGTGAAGATGGCGATGAATTACCACCAGGTGTTAACCAATTAGTTCGTGTTTATATTGTTCAAAAACGTAAAATCCGCGTTGGGGACAAAATGGCCGGACGTCACGGTAACAAAGGGGTAATCTCACGTATTTTACCTGAAGAAGATATGCCATTTATGCCAGACGGAACACCTGTAGACATCATGTTAAACCCACTAGGCGTACCATCTCGTATGAATATCGGACAAGTATTAGAGCTTCATTTAGGTATGGCAGCTCGATATTTAGGTGTTCATATGGCTACACCAGTATTTGATGGTGCGAACGAAGAAGATGTTTGGGAAACGATGGAAGAAGCGGGTATGAACCGTGATGGTAAAACAATTCTTTATGATGGTCGCTCTGGTGAACCATTCGACAACCGTGTTTCTGTAGGTGTCATGTACATGATTAAACTTGCTCACATGGTTGACGATAAACTTCATGCTCGTTCAACTGGACCATACTCATTAGTTACGCAACAACCACTTGGAGGTAAAGCTCAATTTGGTGGTCAACGTTTCGGTGAGATGGAGGTTTGGGCACTTGAGGCATATGGTGCCGCTTATACATTACAAGAAATTTTAACAATTAAATCTGACGATGTTGTTGGACGTGTTAAAACGTATGAAGCAATTGTTAAAGGTGAAAGTGTACCAGAACCAGGTGTTCCTGAGTCATTCAAAGTATTAATTAAGGAACTTCAATCTCTAGGTTTAGATGTGAAGATGCTTACAATCAATGATGAAGAAGTCGAACTTCGTGATCTTGATGATGAAGATGAACTTCAACCAACTGATGCATTAAATATTTTACCTAAAGAAGAAGACGCTGTAGAAACGGCTGAATAATCGGTTAGTAGGGCAGGAGTAATATACTGCCTGCCCTTTTTAAATAAAACAATTAATTGTTGAGCTTCGGAAAGTCGTTAAAGGACTTATACTAAAGGGAGGTAGGCTCCTTGATAGACGTTAATGAATTTGAATATATGAAAATTGGTTTAGCTTCACCAGATAAAATTCGTTCTTGGTCATATGGAGAAGTAAAAAAACCTGAAACAATTAACTATCGTACATTAAAACCAGAAAAAGATGGTTTGTTCTGTGAACGTATCTTTGGACCAACAAAAGACTGGGAATGTCACTGCGGTAAATACAAACGTGTTCGTTATAAAGGCGTAGTTTGTGACCGTTGTGGCGTTGAGGTAACACGCGCAAAAGTTCGTCGTGAACGTATGGGCCATATTGAACTAGCTGCTCCTGTATCACATATTTGGTACTTCAAAGGTATTCCTAGTCGTATGGGATTAATCCTTGATATGTCTCCACGTGCTTTAGAAGAAGTAATTTACTTTGCATCTTATGTAGTAATCGACGCTGGTGAATCTTCACTAGAAAAGAAACAATTACTTTCTGAAAAAGAATATCGTGCATACCGTGAAAAATTCGGAAATGGCTTCGAAGCATCAATGGGTGCAGAAGCAATTAAAAAACTTCTAGAACAAATTGATTTAGAAGAAGAAACAGTTGCTTTAAAAGAAGAGCTTAAAACTGCACAAGGTCAACGCCGTACACGTGCAATTAAGCGATTAGAAGTAATTGAATCATTCCGTAACTCTGGAAACAAACCAGAATGGATGATCTTAGATGTACTACCTGTAATTCCACCAGAGCTTCGTCCAATGGTGCAATTAGATGGTGGACGTTTTGCAACTTCTGACTTAAACGATTTATATCGTCGTGTTATTAACCGTAATAACCGTTTAAAACGTTTACTAGACCTTGGTGCACCAAGCATCATCGTACAAAACGAAAAACGTATGTTACAAGAAGCAGTTGACGCACTAATCGACAATGGTCGTCGTGGTCGTCCTGTTACTGGTCCTGGTAACCGTCCATTAAAATCGTTATCACATATGTTAAAAGGGAAACAAGGTCGT
Source organism: Ureibacillus endophyticus (assembly GCF_024159215.1). Lineage (NCBI taxonomy): Bacteria > Bacillati > Bacillota > Bacilli > Caryophanales > Caryophanaceae > Ureibacillus > Ureibacillus endophyticus. The sequence continues at coordinate 3,550,310 of NZ_JAMYWW010000001.1, read as the reverse complement.
TTCCGTCAAAACTTACTTGGTAAACGTGTAGACTACTCTGGTCGTTCGGTTATCGTAGTAGGTCCAAACTTAAAAATGTATCAATGTGGTCTTCCAAAAGAAATGGCAATTGAGTTATTCAAACCATTTGTAATGAAAGAACTAGTTGAGCGTGGCTTAGCACACAACATTAAATCTGCAAAACGTAAAATTGAACGTTTACACAATGAGGTTTGGGACGTATTAGAGGATGTAATTCGTGAGCACCCAGTTTTACTAAACCGTGCACCGACATTACACCGTCTTGGTATCCAAGCTTTCGAACCAACATTAGTAGAAGGTCGTGCGATTCGTCTACACCCACTTGTATGTACAGCTTATAACGCTGACTTCGATGGTGACCAAATGGCGGTCCATGTTCCATTATCTGCTGAAGCACAAGCGGAAGCTCGTCTACTTATGTTAGCGGCACAAAATATCCTTAACCCGAAAGATGGTAAACCAGTAGTTACACCATCTCAAGATATGGTTTTAGGAAACTATTATCTAACTTTAGAACGTGCGGGTGCCCGTGGTGAAGGTTCTATCTTCTACGGACCAAATGAAGTATTAATTGCATATCAAAACGGGAAAGTGCATTTACACACTCGTATTGCAATTAAAGCAAGTTCATTAAATAACCCAACGTTTACTGAAGAACAAAATAATAAGTTCTTATTAACTACAGTAGGTAAGGTAATTTTCAATGAAATTTTACCAGAATCATTCCCATTCATTAATGAACCTACTTCAACAAACTTAGAAAAAGAAACACCAGAAAAATATTTCGCATCGTTAACAATCGATGAAGAAACATTACAAGAACTAGAACAATTAGATGAATATAAAAACGCGGATGAAAGCGAAAAAATTGAGTTACAACGTCAAGCAGTGTTAAGAAAACACTTTGAAAACGTAAAACCAATTAGCCCATTCCGTAAAAAATTCTTAGGTCAAATCATCGCAGAAGTATTCAAACGATTCCACATTACTGAAACTTCAAAAATGCTTGACCGAATGAAAGATCTAGGTTTCAAATACTCTACAAAAGCTGGTATTACAGTAGCGATTTCTGACATCGTGGTATTACCTGAGAAAACTGAAATTCTAGAAGAAGCACAGAAAAAAGTAGATAAAGTAATGGTTCAATTCCGCCGTGGTTTAATTACGGAAGAAGAACGTTATGACCGTGTAATTTCAAGCTGGTCTGCGGCAAAAGATGAAATTCAAGGTAAACTGATGGACTCTCTACCAGATACAAACCCAATCTTCATGATGAGTGACTCTGGTGCCCGTGGTAACGCATCAAACTTTACTCAGTTAGCAGGTATGCGTGGGTTAATGGCCAACCCAGCTGGTCGTATTATCGAACTTCCAATTAAATCTTCCTTCCGTGAAGGTTTAACGGTATTAGAGTACTTCATCTCTACTCACGGTGCTCGTAAAGGTTTAGCTGATACAGCCTTAAAAACTGCCGACTCTGGTTACTTAACACGTCGTTTAGTAGACGTTGCACAAGATGTTATTGTACGTGAAGACGATTGTGGAACAGATCGTGGTTTAACTATTGGTGCTTTAATGGAAGGAACAGAAGTTATCGAAACTCTAGAAGAGCGTATTGTTGGTCGTCATACGAAGAAAACAATTCGTCATCCAGAGACTGGTGAAGTAATTCTTAACCGTGATGACTTAATCACTCAAGATGCTGCACGTGTAATCGAAAATGCAGGCATCACTGAAGTGACGATTCGTTCTGCCTTCACATGTAATACAAAACATGGTGTATGTAAAAAATGTTATGGTATTAACTTAGCAACAGGTGAAGAGGTTGAAGTAGGGGAAGCTGTTGGTATTATTGCTGCACAATCTATCGGTGAACCAGGAACGCAATTAACAATGCGTACGTTCCATACTGGTGGGGTTGCTGGTAACGATATTACACAAGGTCTTCCACGTATCCAAGAGATTTTCGAAGCGCGTAATCCAAAAGGGCAAGCGGTTATCTCTGAAATTTCAGGGGTAGTTTCTGAAATAGAGGAAATTCGAGAAGGATTAAAAGAATTAACGATTCAAGGTGAAATTGAAACACGTAAGTACCAAGCGCCATACAATGCACGCTTAAAAGTACAATTAGGTGATACGATTAAACCTGGTCAAATTCTAACTGAAGGTTCTATCGATCCAAAACAATTATTGAAAGTAAAAGACGTAGCTACTGTTCAAGAGTACTTATTAAAAGAAGTACAAAAAGTATACCGTATGCAAGGGGTAGAAATTGGCGATAAACATATCGAAGTAATGGTACGCCAAATGTTACGTAAAGTACGTGTAATTGAAGCAGGTGATACTGAGTTATTACCAGGTTCATTACTTGATATCCATCAATTTACAGAAGCGAACAAAGAAGCAATTGTTAATGGGAAAATCCCTGCAACTTGTCGCCCTGTTATCCTTGGTATTACAAAAGCTTCTCTTGAAACTGAATCGTTCTTATCTGCTGCATCATTCCAAGAAACAACTCGTGTGTTAACGGATGCCGCTATTAAAGGTAAACGCGATGAGCTATTAGGTCTGAAAGAGAACGTAATTATCGGTAAACTAGTTCCTGCTGGTACTGGTATGCAACGTTATCGTCAAATTCAAATTGAAGAAGACCCAATGGATCTAAGTGAAGATTTTGCTTCAGTAGAATAAACAATTAATAATTTTCTCGGGAGATTTTTAAATCTCTCGAGGAAATTCATAAAAAATATTTGACAGTTTAAATTGATAGTGTTAATATACTTAAGGTTGATAGTTAACTGTCTGTACTTCGGAGGATATGAAAATGTCTTATGATAAAGTTAAACAGGCTAGTAAAACAATCATAGGTACAAAGCAAGCAGTGAAAGCAATTCGTGCTGGTCAAGTGAAAGAGCTTTTTGTTGCACTTGATGCAGACAATTGGGTAACCGATCCAGTGATTGTTCTTGCAAAAGAAGTCGGCGTACCAGTGAGTCTCGTTGAGTCTAAAAAAGAACTTGGCAAAGCTTGTGGTATTCATGTTGGTGCTGCGATTGTTGCAATCGCTGCAAGTTAGTTTTTGTGTGGTAAACACAAAGACTTTGTTTTTACCCTAAAAATGAACCACCTGGATGTGTGGTATTAACAAGGAATAAATGAAGGGAGGAAAAACCGATGCCTACAATTAACCAATTGGTACGTAAGCCTCGTAAATCCAAAGTAACGAAATCAAATTCACCTGCGTTAAACAAGGGATATAACAGCTTTAAAAAATCTTTAACAAATGTTAATTCCCCACAAAAACGTGGAGTTTGTACTCGTGTAGGTACAATGACACCTAAGAAACCAAACTCAGCGTTACGTAAATACGCTCGTGTACGCTTAACTAACCAAATCGAAGTTACAGCTTACATTCCTGGTGAAGGTCACAACTTACAAGAACACAGCGTAGTATTAATCCGCGGTGGACGTGTAAAAGACTTACCAGGGGTACGTTACCATATCGTACGTGGTGCTCTTGATACTGCTGGTGTAAACGGCCGTATGCAATCACGTTCTTTATACGGTACAAAACGTCCTAAAGAGAAAAAATAATTAAAAGCAAGAAGCTATAGAACAATCAAAGAATTTTGAGTGGAGATCTTAATGCGCGCAACCATTCAAAAAGAATTGAAACATTCATTTAGCAACTTAGTACTACTTAAAATGGTTAATATTTCTGAAAGGAGGAAAACACATGCCTCGTAAAGGTCCTGTTTCCAAACGTGACGTGTTACCAGATCCAATTTATAATTCAAAACTAGTAACTCGTTTAATCAATAAAATGATGATTGATGGTAAAAGAGGTACTTCTGAAAAGATTTTATACGGTGCGTTCGAATTAGTTAAAGAACGTTCTGGTAAAGAACCTTTAGAAGTATTCGAAGCTGCATTAAATAATGTAATGCCTGTTCTTGAAGTACGCGCTCGTCGTGTTGGTGGTTCTAACTACCAAGTACCGGTTGAAGTTCGTCCAGAACGTCGTATTACTTTAGGTCTTCGTTATTTAGTTAATTATTCTCGTCTTCGTGGTGAAAAAACTATGGAAGAGCGTTTAGCTAACGAAATCCTAGATGCTTCTAACAATACAGGTGCTTCAGTTAAGAAACGTGAAGATATGCACAAAATGGCCGAAGCAAACAAAGCATTTGCACACTATCGTTGGTAATTTAAACTACGTGCTAGCGGCAAGCTAGTACGTAGGTTTAAATATATATTTCAACACTAGTCTATACCCAATATGGAAGGAGAAAATTTCCTATGAAACGCGAATTCTCATTAGAGAATACACGTAATATTGGGATCATGGCTCATATTGATGCTGGTAAAACAACAACAACTGAGCGTATCCTTTATTACACTGGTAAGATTCACAAAATCGGTGAAACTCACGAAGGTGCCTCTCAAATGGACTGGATGGAGCAAGAACAAGAACGTGGTATCACTATCACTTCTGCTGCGACAACAGCTCAATGGAAAGGTCATCGCGTAAATATCATCGACACACCAGGACACGTAGACTTCACAGTAGAGGTTGAACGTTCATTACGTGTACTTGACGGAGCAGTAACAGTACTTGATGCTCAATCTGGTGTTGAGCCACAAACTGAAACTGTATGGCGCCAAGCTACAACTTATGGTGTTCCACGTATCGTATTTGTTAACAAAATGGATAAAATCGGTGCAGATTTCTTATATTCTGTAGGAACTCTACATGACCGTTTACAAGCGAATGCACACCCAATTCAATTACCAATCGGTGCTGAAGATCAATTCGAAGCAATTATCGATTTAGTTGAAATGAAAGCTATCTTCTACGGAAACGACCTTGGTACTGATATCCAAGAACGTGAAATTCCAGAAGAATATAAAGCACAAGCTGAAGAATACCGTGAAAAGTTAGTTGAAGCAGTTGCTGAATTAGATGAAGAATTAATGGAGAAATACTTTGCTGGTGAAGAAATCACTATCGAAGAATTAAAAGCTGGTATCCGTAAAGCTACTCTATCAGTTCAATTCTACCCAGTTATTTGTGGTACTGCATTCAAAAACAAAGGTGTTCAATTAATGCTTGATGCAGTAATCGACTACTTACCAGCACCAACTGACATCCCAGCTATTAAAGGTGTTAATGACTCTGGTGAAGAAGTTGAAAAACATGCTAGCGATGACGAGCCATTCGCAGCGCTTGCATTCAAAGTTATGACTGACCCTTATGTTGGTAAATTAACATTCTTCCGTGTGTACTCTGGTATTTTAGAATCAGGTTCATACGTACAAAACTCTACAAAAGGTAAACGTGAACGTATAGGTCGTATCCTACAAATGCACGCAAACTCTCGTGAAGAAATTTCAAAAGTATTCGCTGGTGATATTGCTGCTGCTGTAGGTCTTAAAGATACTACTACTGGTGACACTCTTTGTGACGAAAAAGACTTCGTTATTTTAGAGTCTATGGAATTCCCAGAGCCAGTTATCTCTTTATCTGTAGAACCAAAATCAAAAGCGGACCAAGACAAAATGGGACAAGCTCTTGCAAAATTACAAGAAGAAGACCCAACATTCCGCGCTCATACAGACCAAGAAACTGGTCAAACAATCATCTCAGGTATGGGTGAACTTCACCTTGATATCCTAGTTGACCGTATGAAACGTGAATTTAAAGTTGAATGTAATGTAGGTGCTCCACAAGTTTCTTACCGTGAAACATTCCGTAGCTCTGCACAAGTTCAAGGTAAATTCACTCGCCAATCTGGTGGTCGTGGTCAATACGGTGACGTTTGGATCGAATTCTCTCCAAACGAAGAAGGTAAAGGTTTCGAATTTGAAAACGCAATCGTTGGTGGGGTAGTACCACGTGAATATATTCCAGCTGTTGAAGCAGGACTTCGTGACGCGCTTGATCGCGGTGTAGTTGCTGGTTACCCATTAATCGACATCAAAGCGAAATTATTCGATGGTTCTTACCATGATGTTGACTCAAACGAAATGGCGTTCAAAATCGCTGCTTCTATGGCATTAAAAGCTGCAGCTTCTAAATGTAACCCTGTTCTTTTAGAACCAGTAATGAAAGTAGAAGTAGTAATTCCTGAAGAATATCTTGGAGATATCATGGGTAACATCACTTCTCGCCGTGGTCGTGTAGAAGGTATGGAAGCTCGTGGTAACGCACAAGTTGTTCGTGCAATGGTTCCACTTTCTGAAATGTTCGGATATGCAACTACATTACGTTCTGCTACACAAGGTCGTGGTGTATTCTCAATGGTATTCGATCACTATGAAGAAGTTCCAAAATCAATTGCAGATGATATCATCAAAAAAAATAAAGGTGAATAATTGAAATTTCATCTTGCTTCAAGTATAAATAATTTGTAAGCTATGATTGACTGGCTGTGAAGGGCCCTCCAGCCAGCAGTTATAACATATAAAAATTCTAAAAAAAATAATAAACACATATTTAGGAGGCTAACTCTAATGGCTAAAGAAAAATTTGACCGTTCGAAAACGCATGCTAACGTTGGTACAATTGGACACGTTGACCATGGTAAAACTACATTAACTGCTGCTATCGCTACAGTTCTTTCTAAAAAAATGGGTGGGGAAGCAAAATCATACGCTGATATCGATAACGCTCCAGAAGAAAAAGAGCGTGGAATCACTATCAACACTTCTCACGTAGAATATGAAACTGCTACTCGTCACTATGCACACGTTGACTGCCCAGGACATGCTGACTATGTTAAAAACATGATCACTGGTGCTGCTCAAATGGATGGCGGTATCTTAGTAGTATCTGCTGCTGACGGCCCAATGCCACAAACTCGTGAGCACATTTTATTATCACGTCAAGTAGGTGTACCTTACTTAGTAGTATTCTTAAACAAATGTGATATGGTTGATGACGAAGAATTATTAGAATTAGTAGAAATGGAAGTACGTGATTTACTTTCTGAATACGATTTCCCAGGTGACGATGTTCCTGTAATCAAAGGTTCTGCTTTAAAAGCTCTTGAAGGTGAACCAGAATGGGAAGAAAAAATCGTTGAATTAATGGACGCTGTAGATAACTACATCCCAACTCCAGAACGTCAAACTGACAAACCATTCATGATGCCAGTAGAGGACGTATTCTCTATCACTGGTCGTGGTACAGTTGCAACTGGTCGTGTAGAACGCGGTCAAGTTAAAGTTGGTGACGTTGTTGAGATCGTTGGTATCGTTGACGAGCCAAAATCAACAACTGTAACTGGTGTTGAAATGTTCCGTAAATTATTAGACTATGCTGAAGCTGGTGACAACATTGGTGCATTACTTCGTGGGGTTGCTCGTGAAGAAATCCAACGTGGACAAGTATTAGCTAAACCAGGCTCAATCACTCCACACACTACTTTCAAAGCAGAAGTTTACGTTTTATCAAAAGAAGAGGGTGGACGTCATACTCCATTCTTCTCTAACTACCGTCCTCAGTTCTACTTCCGTACAACTGACGTAACTGGTGTTATCAACTTACCAGAAGGCGTAGAAATGGTTATGCCTGGTGACAACATCGAAATGAACGTAGAATTAATTTCTCCAATCGCTCTTGAAGAAGGTACAAAATTCTCTATCCGTGAGGGTGGACGTACTGTTGGAGCTGGAGTAGTATCTTCTATTCAAAAATAATTTTAGCTTATTGCTAATACAAACATCCTATGGGGACGCCTGTAGGATGTTTTTTGTTGTTCAATTTTCTTCTATCGTTTCTATACTATAGCTAAAAAGAATAATGAATATTCAAAATATGTATTTCATTTATGTACCGCCTTCCTATTATAATTATGACTAAGCAAAGTTAGAGGAAATGACCTCTTTCTTGAATCTTGTATATATTGGGGGATATGTTCATGACAAATTACATTCAAGTGGGGAATCTTAAAGTAGCTTCAGTTCTATATGATTTTATTAATAATCAAGCATTACCAGGTAGTAAAGTAGAGCAGGAACAGTTTTGGAATGGACTTGATCAGCTAATCCATGACTTAACACCTGAAAATAAAGCGTTGTTAGAAAAACGTGATGAAATACAAGAAGCAATCAATAACTGGCACAAAGAAAATAAAGAAAACTTTAATTTTGATAATTATAAAACTTTCTTACAAGAAATTGGATACCTTGAGCCAAAAGTAGAAGACTTTAAAATTTCGACAGAGAACGTGGATGATGAAATTGCCGTACAAGCGGGTCCACAATTAGTTGTACCTGTAAATAATGGGCGGTATGCAATTAATGCTGCAAATGCACGTTGGGGAAGTTTATATGATGCACTTTATGGCACAGATGCAATTAGTGAAGAAGACGGTGCTACTATCGGTAAAGGCTACAACCCAGTTCGTGGTGAAAAAGTTATTACTAAATCTAAACAACTATTAGATGAAGCAATTGCATTAAAGAATGCATCTCATATTGATATTGTGAAATATTCAATTATTGATAATAAACTAGTGGCTACTTTAGCAAATGGAGAATCTACAGGTCTAGTTGATGAGCAAAAATTAGTAGGTTACCAAGGTTCACTTGAAGAACCAACTGTTTTATTATTTAAAAATAATGACCTTCACATTGAAATTCAATTTGATCGTGAGCATCCAGTTGGAAAAACAGATGCTGCTGGTATTAAAGATATCGTTCTTGAATCTGCTATTACAACGATTATGGACTGTGAGGATTCTGTTGCTGCTGTTGATGCGGAAGATAAAGTACTAGTATATAGCAACTGGTTAGGTTTAATGAAAGGTGATTTATCCGCAACGTTTGAAAAAGGCTCAAAAACAATGACACGTACGTTAAATCCTGATCGTACATACACAGGATTAAATGGTGAAACAATTACACTTCCAGGACGTTCATTAATGTTTGTTCGAAACGTAGGTCACTTAATGACAAATAGCGCAATTCTAGATAAAAATGGTGACGAAGTTCCAGAGGGTATTTTAGATGGTGTGTTTACTAGCTTAATTGCAAAACACGACATTTTAGGTTCAGGGAAATATAAAAACTCTCAAAAGGGTTCAATTTACATTGTAAAACCGAAAATGCATGGATCAAAAGAAGTTGCATTTGCTAATAAACTATTTGAACGTGTTGAAGATTTACTAGGTTTAGAACGCTTCACTTTAAAAATTGGTGTAATGGATGAAGAACGTCGCACTTCTTTAAACTTAAAAGCATGTATTAAAGAAGTTAAAGACCGTGTAGTATTCATCAACACTGGATTCTTAGATCGTACAGGTGATGAAATCCATACATCTATGGAAGCTGGACCTATGATTCGTAAAAATGAAATGAAAACTTCTATTTGGTTACAATCATATGAGAAATCAAATGTAACAGTTGGTCTTGACTGTGGATTACAAGGTCGTGCTCAAATTGGTAAAGGTATGTGGGCAATGCCAGATTTAATGGCAGAAATGTTAAAGCAAAAAATTGGTCACTTACAAGCAGGTGCAAATACAGCCTGGGTACCATCACCTACAGCAGCAACATTACATGCAACACATTATCACCAATTAAATGTTAAAGATGTTCAAAAAGGATTATCTAGCTCAGAAGATTTCCAAGATGCGATTTTACAATTCCCAGTATCACCTACTACAAACTGGAGTCCTGAAGAAATCCAACAAGAGTTAGACAACAATTCTCAAGGTATATTAGGATATGTTGTTCGTTGGGTTGAACAAGGAGTAGGTTGTTCAAAAGTACCTGATATTAACAATATTGGTCTAATGGAAGACCGTGCAACGTTACGAATTTCAAGTCAACACGTTGCAAACTGGTTACACCATGGTATTTGTACTAAAGAGCAAGTATTAGAGACAATGAAACGCATGGCAAAAGTGGTTGATGGGCAAAATGCAGATGATCCTGAATACCGTCCAATGGCGCCAAACTTTGAAGAGTCAGTTGCATTCCAAGCAGCATGTGACTTAGTATTCAAAGGCTATGAACAGCCAAATGGTTATACAGAGCCAATTTTACACAAAAAACGTTTAGAAGCAAAAGCAAAGTATGGTACAGTAGTTGCAAACTAATTAGATAAAATTAAAGGGCTATGTTAAAATTCAAACGAAATTTTAACATAGCCCTTCTTAAATGCAATTTATATGTGACGATAGCCGATAGCGACAATCGTAAAAAAAACGCTCAATTGCTCTTTTCAGACGCCTCTTACTGCTTAATAAAATCATGAGCTAAATTTATAAATTCCTTAACAGCAAAGGATAGATATTTATTTTTCTTCCACGTCATTCCGAGCTCTAAGAAGATTTTTTCTTCTTTAAAAGGCACTGACACAATAGTATCGTATTGTATTTTTTCACAAATTCTTTTTGGTAATAGCGCAATGCCAAGCTTTGCGGCAACCATTTCTATGATTAAGTCTTTTTGTGAAGTTTCACAAGCAATTGTTGGGAAAAATCCGCTTTTCGAACATTCATCTATAATTCGATCATATAATGTAAAATCATTACGATAAATAATAAAGGATTCCTTCTCCAATTCAGTTAAGTGAACAGAAGGTTGATTAGCAAGTGGATGATCCCGATGTACAATTAGCATTAATGGATCTTTTAGTATCCCGATTGCTTCTAAATTTTCATTTGCCACACTTAAATTACAGATAAGCCCGATATCTAATTCACCCGCTTCAACACCCGCACGGATTTTTTTTGAGCCAACCTCTGTTAAGATAAGCTCGATATAAGGGTACTGCTCTTTATATTGGCTCACCAATTTTGAAAAGAATTCGGAACCTACGATTGGTGGGATACCAATCCGAATTTGTCCTTTTTTTAATTCCATTATATCTGTTAACTCTGAACGTAAATTTTTAAATGCCTCAAGTACATGTTGTGCATTTACTAATACTGCCCGTCCAGCATCGGTTAATTCTAATTGTTTTGAAGAACGATAAAATAAAGGGACACCCAGTTCAGCTTCTAAATTTTGAATAGCCTTACTGATAGAAGGCTGTGAAACATGTAAAGTTGAAGCGGCTTTTGTGAAGCTTAAATGTTTAGCAACTTCTGAAAAGTATTCAATCTGACGTATATCCAAAAGATGCAACTCCTTTACGACATAATTGACTAACTCGTTGTTAGTACTCTTTCAACCTATTATACAATTAAAATTATGTATCGGGATAAAAACCTTCCTTTATGATGAATCTGAAACAGTATAGTATAATAAAATTGGATTTTATAGGAAGATTCATATCTCTATGAAGGGAATGAGCAATTTGAAAATATTTTTAATTGAAGATGATAGTTCTATTTTTGAAATGATAAAAGAACGTTTTAATGGGTGGAACTTAACAGTAGAAGGGCCTTTAGATTTTCATAAAGTTATGGACTCCTTTATAGAAATAAAGCCGCAATTAGTCATTATAGATATACAGCTTCCCGCATATGATGGTTTTCATTGGTGTAGGGAAATTAGAGAAATTTCGAAGGTGCCAATTATTTTCTTGTCTTCGCGTGATCACCCGATGGATATGGTAATGGCGATGCAAATGGGGGCGGATGATTTCATACAAAAGCCTTTTCACATGGAAGTTCTTTTAGCGAAGGTACAAGCTATTCTCCGTAGAACTTATGATTATGTTGAGGAGCAAAGTGAAATAACAAGATGGAACGGGGCCACTGTCGACTATGCTAAAGGTGTTATCATGTATAATGATAAATCGTGTGAATTAACAAAAAACGAATTATTTATATTGCGAATACTTTTACAGCATATAGATAAAATTGTTTCCAGGGATGAATTAATGCGTAAGTTATGGGATGATGAACGCTTTGTGAATGATAATACTTTGTCTGTGAATGTAAATCGACTTAGACAAAAGCTTGAAGAGATTGGAATGAAAAATGTTATTGTCACTAAGAAGGGGCTAGGGTATATGGCAATCACATTATAGAGGTGACATATGTTCTTATTATTTATAAGAGAAAGAATTACATGGATACTATTTATAGTAGGCTTGCTGGTATGTATAAATATTTTATTTTACTTGGATTATGGCTTTTCTAGAATATCTTTAGGCTATTTTAATATCTTGACCATATCTGTTACAGTTTTGTTCCTATTTTGGCGGTATATAAAAGAAGTACATCAGTTGACAAATTTCCTGGGAAATTTGTCGAACAGATATGATCTCCTGTCTGAAAATGTTGGATTCTCACCATTTCAAAAAAGATATTTAGAGGAAATGTTATCTATTTTAGAAGAAAAAGAATTTTTATTAAATCAATCAAAAGTTCAACTTCAGGAGGACACAGAGGATTTATTAGCATGGGTCCATGAAATGAAGACACCATTAACAGCTATGAAGTTAATGGTTGAACAAATAGAAGATACAAGTTTACGAAAGAAACTTGAAAACGAATGGATGCGAATTCACTTATTATTGGATCAACAATTACATAATACGAGGTTAGCTTTTATAGAAAAAGATAATCGATTAGAAAAGGTGACATTACGCACTATTGTATATAAAGAGATTCGAGAGTTTCATTCATGGTGTATGGAAAAAGGGATAGGTTTTCAAGTTGAAGAGTTAGAAGAAGAGGTTACAACCGATAAAAAATGGTTAGCCTTTATAGTACGCCAGATTTTATCCAATGCGATAAAGTATAGTCATCAGAATGAAAATATCGATATTTTCACATCAGTAGATGATACTGGACACCTTTTGCTTCATTTTCAAGACTATGGTGTTGGTATACTACAAGAAGACTTACCACGTATCTTTCATAAATCCTATACTGGTACAATTGGACGTGAGTCTGTGCAATCAACAGGCATGGGTTTATATCTTGCCAAAAACGCTGCGCAAAAGCTAGGTATTCAAATTACAGTTCATTCTAAAAGAGATGAAGGTACAATGTTTACTTTAGTTTTCCCTACTGAAAATGAATATGGAAAATTACTTGGTAGATGACAAAATCGTCACCTACCTTTTTATTTTGTCATCTTAAACGAAGGAAGATAAGTTGAAACGACTGTAAAATGAAAATAGTTAAAGAAAGGGGCGAAAAAGTTTGTCAGTCTTAATCGGTAGAAAAATAAGAAAAGTATATGGAAAGAAATCAACAGCTCAAGAAGTTTTGAAGGGTATTGATATAGAAGTTCAAAAAGGAGAGTTTGTTGGAATCATGGGTCCTTCTGGGTCAGGGAAAACAACATTATTAAATGTACTATGTTCCATTGATCACCCAACAGAAGGTATTGTTGAAATTAATGGACAAAATTTAAGAGGGATGAAGGAAAAGGCATTAGCCAATTTTAGACGTGAACAACTTGGTTTTATCTTTCAGGATTATAACTTACTTGATACTTTAACTGTAAAGGAAAATATATTATTGCCGTTATCGATAAGTAAACAGCCAAAAGCGGTAGTGGAAAGTCGACTAAAAGAACTCGTTGGAATTTTAGGCATCTCAGATATTTTAAATAAATATCCGAATGAAATCTCTGGTGGACAAAAACAAAGAACTTCTGCAGCACGAGCACTTATTGCGAATCCTACTTTAGTTTTTGCAGACGAACCAACTGGGGCACTAGATTCAAAATCAGCAAATGCGCTATTAACAAATTTAGAAACAATTAATCAACAAAAAAACGCAACGATTATGATGGTTACACACGATCCGGAGGCAGCTAGCTTTTGTTCGCGTGTTCTATTTTTAAAGGATGGAGCAATCTATACAGAATTATATAAAGGTGATAAAACTCGTCAGCAATTATTCCAACAAATATTAAATACGCAAAGTGTGCTTGGTGGTGATGGGTATGACGCTTAGCAAGTTAGTATTTAGAAGTATGAGGAAAAACGTTAAACAATATTATTTATATTTCTTTGCACTAATATTTAGTGTGACATTATGCTTTTCCTTTACGACATTGCAGTATAATCCATCAGTAGTAGAAGCGCTTAAAAAGAGTGGTACAGCTACAGCCGGTTTTGAAGCAGCGTCATATATATTATATTTTATCGTCACGTTCTTTGTCTTATATGCAAGCCAGCTCTTTATGAAAAGGCGCAGTAAAGAAATTGGATTATTTCAATTAATTGGAATGACGAAAGGTTTAGTTTTTCGTTTAATTGCTTTAGAAAACATCATTTTATTTTCACTCGCAGTAATGATAGGGATGGTAATTGGCTATTTTAGTTCACGCTTTTTTGCAATGGTCTTATTAAAGATATTAGAAATTGATATGATCGTACAATTAAAGTTTTCCTTAGATGCTTTCCAACAATCAGCACTATTATTTTCTGTTTTGCTTATAATTATTTTATTGCAAATGTTATGGATGATTAGAAGGTTATCTTTGTTATCATTATTTACTGCAGCAAAAAAAGCTGACGAACGTATAAAAGGGTTTAGTATATTCCAGATGGTAATGGGGTTAATCGGTGTTGCGCTTATCATTTATGGCTATTATCAATCTACAATGTTATTTAACGTAGAAAAAGCGAGTGTTTATAATAATCTGTTTTTACACATGCTCGTTATACTAGGCTCTACAATATTAGGGACGTTCTTATTTTTTAGATATTCTGTTTCCCTCATTATGAATATTGTTCGTGCTAGTAAAAGTGGACATTTACGAATAACAGATGTTTTAGCCGTAACACCGATTATGCATAAAATGAAAAGTAATTCAAAATCTTTAACCTTAATTACAACTTTAACAGGACTTGCAGTAGGAATTATGAGTTTAGCTTATATTGCTTATTACTCATCAGGTTCCAATGCACGGTTTGCATCACCTTATGACTATATTTTACTTAACGACCAAGGTATAGAGTTCTTAGATGCCTTATATCAAGAAGGAATTGATTTTAAAAAAGATACTTATCAAATTTCCAATGTAAAGTTAAATCTTAAAGATTTGATTTCGGAAAATTTACAGGATAGCCCTTTACTATTTAACGGAGAGGTAGATACTGCTGTCGTATCGCTTAGTGACTTTCATCAAATAAAAACGGGCTATACATTAAATGAAGGAGAAGCGTTATTAACGAGTTATGCTAATGTGTTGTCGGAAGTTTTACCGCTTCAAAAAGATGTTGATGTCAATGTGAAATCCGGAGAAACGGAAATTCCTCTGCACATTACAGATATTCGTAAAGATTACGTGTTATCACAATATGCTTCAGATGCTAGTCCAATTTTAGTTGTACCAGATAATCTCTTTAAAGAGATTGAAGAGCAAAATAAAACTCAAGTAAATATTCATTCACAAATAGGTATTAACCTTAAAGATAAAGATGATATGGAAAAGGCTGAAGTGCTTTATAAAAAGTTCTCTGAAGATAGAAAGGTAATGTTAGATAATGAATACAGTATCATAATCAATTCTTTTGAAGAAGAACGAAAAGAGAACGTAGCTAGCTTAGGTATTACGATATTCGTCACAGCCTTCTTAGGATTAGCCTTCTTACTAACTACCGGAAGTATTCTTTATTTTAAACAAATGGCAGAAGCGGATGATGAAAAATCTTCTTATGTAATCTTACGTAAGATTGGCTATTCAACTTCACATATAATGAAAGGGATCTATGCAAAGCAAGCATTTAATTTCGGAGTACCATTAGTTATTGGATTATCCCATAGTTACTTTGCAGTTAAATCTGGCTGGTGGCTATTTGGAACAGAACTTGTTGCACCATTAGTCATCACAATCTGTTTATATGTTGCAATGTATATGGTGTTTGCAATATTATCTATTCAATATTATAAAAGGGTTGTAAGAGAATCATTATAATAGAAGAAATCCACTATAAATTCCGAATATTTCAGGAATTTATAGTGGATTTTCTTTACATTGACTTTAGATTATTGAGCAGTTACACTTTAACACGTTGTCAGTTTAGCAGTTTAGCAAATGAAAGTGTGAGGGATATTTTATGAATGCTGTGATAATTGCAGTTGTCGTAATGTTAGTGTTAAGTTTACTCAGAGTAAACGTTGTCTTATCGTTAGTAATTGGTGGTGTTATCGGTGGGCTAACAGGCGGGTTATCGATTACTGAAACAATAGCTGCCTTTAACGATGGATTAGGTGGAGGTGCACAAGTAGCCTTAAGTTATGGTTTACTAGGTGGATTTGCAGTTGCAATATCAAAAACGGGAATTCCAGAGTTACTTATCAAGGGTGTTTTGAAGATTGTACGAACAAAAGGAGATTCTGAAAATAAAGCATTAGCAAAAGCGGTTATTTTCTTCTTCATCCTATTAATGGCAATCTTCTCTCAAAACTTAATTCCAATTCATATCGCCTTTATTCCATTATTAATTCCACCTATATTAAAGATTTTAAATCATTTCGAAGTGGACCGTCGTTTAATAGCGTGTATCTTAACATTCGGTTTAGTAATGCCGTATATGTTCCTACCATATGGGTTCGGTGCAATTTATCGAGATATAGTGGCTACTCAAATTGGATTATCGGGTTTAGAAATAGCAGGATCGGATTTTACAAAAGCAATGGCGATACCTGCATTAGGAATGATTTTTGGGTTAGGTTTAGCTATGTTCTTATATCGTAAACCACGTAAATATATTCAAAAGGATATTAAGCAAGAAGCGAATCAAGTCATTGTAAGCAAGAAAAACATTCTATTTACGATTCTTTCGTTAATAGGTGCAGTAGTTATACAGATATATACTGATTCTATGATTATAGGAGCTTTAAGTGGGATTCTCATTCTTTATATTACAGGCGCATTAAAATGGAAAGAAGCTGATGTAATACTCTCAGATGGAATGCGTATGATGGCCTTTGTCGGTTTTGTTATTATATCAGCTAACGGGTTCTCTTCAGTTATTAATGCAACAGGCGATGTTGAATCATTAGTTGAGGAGACTTTAAGTATATTAAATGGCAATGTCAGCTTAGCAGTATTGCTTATGCTTATAATTGGATTGATTATTACAATGGGTATTGGATCATCTTTTGCAACCATTCCTATTATAGCTGCAATATTTGTTCCATTAAGTTTAGAACTTGGCTTAAGTACACTCGCAATCATATGCCTGATTGGAACAGCGGGAGCGTTAGGAGATGCTGGTTCTCCTGCATCAGACTCAACTTTAGGGCCAACAGCAGGTTTAAATGTAGACGGACAGCATAATCACATTTGGGATACTTGTGTACCTACATTTATCTTCTACAACATACCGTTAGTTATCTTTGGTTGGATTGCAGTAATGTTCGTTTTATAGCATTACATTTAAAAGAAAAACGAAACTCGAATTACCATAAAATAAAATGTAGATTTTAATTGATATACATTATAAATTCTTATATACTAAATATCGGCTTGAAAAAAGCGAAATGTAAAAACAAACAATAA
The DNA here is from genome assembly GCF_024159215.1 of Ureibacillus endophyticus. Lineage (NCBI taxonomy): Bacteria > Bacillati > Bacillota > Bacilli > Caryophanales > Caryophanaceae > Ureibacillus > Ureibacillus endophyticus. The sequence continues at coordinate 3,532,856 of NZ_JAMYWW010000001.1, read as the reverse complement.
AAATGAATATGTAAAAAAGACTTGCATATTCGTTTTTTATTGTATATAATGTTGAATGTTGGTCTTTGACTGCGATGAAGCGAGAGGTTGCCGACACACCCGGCCGCTTTGCCATGGCGCGTGTGTGGGAAATTTTCGTGGAGAATGTCTAGAAAATAGGCGAGAAGGAGGGAAAATAATGGCAAAACAAAAGATTCGTATCCGTTTAAAAGCGTATGATCACCGTGTTTTAGATCAATCTGCTGAGAAAATTGTGGAAACTGCTAAACGTTCAGGTGCAAGTGTATCAGGTCCGATTCCGTTACCAACTGAAAAGTCTGTGTACACAATTCTTCGTGCGGTTCACAAGTACAAAGATTCTCGTGAACAATTCGAAATGCGTACGCATAAACGTTTAATCGACATCATTAACCCAACACCACAAACTGTTGACGCGTTAATGAAACTTGATTTACCATCTGGCGTTGATATCGAAATCAAACTTTAATGGTAAAAACAAATAGAACTTTTTAAATATCACAGGAGGTGTGACAAATGACTAAAGGAATCTTAGGTAGAAAAATTGGTATGACTCAAGTTTTCGCTGAGAATGGCGATTTAATCCCAGTAACAGTAATTGAAGCTCCTGCAAACGTAGTACTTCAAAAGAAAACTGTTGAAACTGATGGCTACGAAGCAATCCAAGTTGGTTTCGAAGATAAGCGCGTTAAGCTTTCAAACAAACCTGAACAAGGTCACGTAGCAAAAGCGAATACTGCTCCTAAGCGCTTCATTCGTGAATTCCGCAACGTAAACGTTGAAGAATACGAAGTTGGTCAAGAAGTCAAAGTAGAAATTTTCGCAGAAGGCGATGTAGTAGACGTAACAGGCGTTACTAAAGGTAAAGGTTTCCAAGGTGTTATCAAACGCCACGGACAATCTCGTGGTCCAATGGCCCATGGTTCTCGTTACCACCGTCGTCCTGGTTCAATGGGTCCAGTTGCTCCGAACCGCGTATTCAAACAAAAGAAATTACCTGGTCAAATGGGTGGAAATGTAGTTACAATCCAAAACTTAGAAATCGTAAAAGTTGATGCAGAGCGTAACTTACTACTTGTTAAAGGTAATGTTCCTGGTTCTAAAAAAGCATTAGTTACAGTTAAAACAGCTGTAAAATCTAAATAATTTCTCGAAGAAAGGAGGAAACAGGAATGACAAAGGTATCTGTACTTAGTCAAACAGGTGCTTCAGTTGGTGAAATCGAATTAAACGATGCGATTTTCGGAATCGAGCCAAACGAAGCAGTATTATTCGACGCAGTAATCGCTCAACGCGCTTCTCTACGTCAAGGTAATCATAAAGTAAAAAACCGTTCTGAAGTTGCTGGTGGTGGTCGTAAACCATGGCGTCAAAAAGGAACTGGTCGTGCACGTCAAGGTTCAATCCGCTCTCCACAATGGCGCGGTGGTGGTATTGTATTCGGTCCAACTCCACGTAGCTACAGCTACAAATTACCGAAGAAAGTTCGTCGCTTAGCTCTTAAATCAGCTTTATCAGCTAAAGTAGGAGAACAAAACTTCGTAGTTCTTGATGCATTACAATTAGATGCACCAAAAACTAAAGATTTCGTATCAATTTTAGGTAACCTAAACATCGATACAAAAGCATTATTTGTTACAGCTGATTTAAATGAAAACGTAGCATTATCTGCTCGTAACATCCCAGGTGTAACTGTTTTAACAGCTAACGGAATTAACGTTCTTGATCTATTAGGTCACGAGAAAGTTGTATTCACTAAAGCTGCAGTAGAAAAAGTTGAGGAGGTGCTTGGATAATGGAAGCACGTGATATCTTAAAACGTCCGGTCATTACTGAGCGTTCTTCTGAGCTTATGGCTGAGAAAAAATACACTTTTGAAGTTGACGTTCGTGCGAACAAAACTCAAGTTAAAGATGCAGTTGAAGAAATCTTTGATGTAAAAGTTGACAAAGTTAACATCATGAACTACAAAGGTAAATTCAAACGTGTTGGTAAATTCGGCGGATACACAAACAAACGTCGTAAAGCAATCGTTAAATTAACTGCTGATAGCAAAGAAATCGAAATTTTTGATATCTAATTCACATAATGAAGTAGATTTTAACTTTCAAGAAGGAGGGAAAACAAATGGCGATTAAAAAGTATAAACCAACCTCAAATGGTCGTCGTAATATGACGTCATCTGACTTTGCGGAAATCACAACTAATAAGCCTGAAAAGTCATTATTAGCACCAAAAAAACGCAAAGCTGGTCGTAATAACCAAGGTAAAATTACTGTTCGTCATCACGGTGGTGGCCACAAGAAACAATACCGTATCATCGACTTTAAACGTACTAAAGACGGTATTCCAGGACGCGTTGCCACAATCGAATATGATCCAAACCGCTCTGCAAATATCGCATTAATCAACTATGCTGACGGTGAAAAACGTTACATCTTAGCTCCAAAAGGATTAGAAGTTGGTCAAACAATCGTTTCTGGTCCAGATGCTGATATTAAAGTAGGTAATGCATTACCACTTGCAAACATTCCTATGGGTACAACAATCCATAACATCGAGTTAAAACCTGGTAAAGGCGGTCAATTAGTACGTTCTGCTGGTACTTCTGCACAAGTACTTGGTCGTGAAGGCAAATACGTAATCATCCGTCTACAATCTGGTGAAGTTCGCCTAGTACTTGCTACTTGCCGTGCAACAATCGGTCAAGTTGGTAACGAACAACACGAACTTATCCACATTGGTAAAGCAGGTCGTACTCGTTGGTTAGGTAAACGCCCAACAGTTCGTGGTTCTGTAATGAACCCTAACGATCACCCACACGGTGGTGGTGAAGGACGTTCTCCAATCGGACGTAAATCTCCAATGACACCATGGGGTAAACCAGCTCTTGGTTACAAAACTCGCAAGAAGAAAAACAAAACTAATAAGTTAATTATTCGTTCTCGCAAAAAATAATGTGATTGTACTACGGTTCGCTAGTCGTGCCGTGGTGAGTCACGAAAGGGAGGTTCCTAAATGGGTCGCAGCTTGAAAAAAGGACCTTTTGTCGATGACCACTTAATGAAAAAGGTTGAAGCACAAGAGAGTTCTGAGAAAAAACAAGTTATCAAAACTTGGTCTCGCCGTTCTACTATCTTCCCGAACTTCATCGGATTAACAATCGCTGTATATGATGGACGTAAACATGTTCCTGTATACGTGACAGAAGATATGGTAGGTCACAAGTTAGGCGAATTCGCACCAACACGTACTTATAAAGGTCATGGTGCAGATGATAAGAAAACAAGACGCTAATTTTGGAAGGAGGTAAATCCTAATGACACAAGCTAAAGCTATCGCTCGCACAGTGCGTATCGCTCCTCGTAAAGTGCGTCTAGTAGTAGACTTAATCCGAGGTAAGCAAGTAGGTGAAGCAGTTGCAATTTTACGTCATACTCCAAAAGCGGCGTCTCCAGTCGTTGAGAAAGTATTAAAATCTGCAGTTGCTAACGCTGAGCACAACTATGAATTAGATGTAAACAACTTAGTTGTTTCTGAAGTTTTTGTTGACGAAGGTCCAACATTAAAACGTTTCCGTCCACGTGCACAAGGACGTGCAAGCGCAATTAATAAACGCACAAGCCACATCACTCTTGTGGTATCTGAGAAGAAGGAGGGTTAATCCGTGGGTCAAAAAGTACATCCAATAGGACTACGAGTTGGTATTATTCGTGATTGGGAGTCAAAATGGTACGCTGAAAAAGACTATGCGACATTACTTCACGAAGATATTAAAATTCGTAAATATATCGAAGCTGCTTTAAAAGATGCATCTGTATCTAAAGTAGAAATCGAACGCGCAGCAAACCGCGTAAACATTACAATTCACACAGCGAAACCAGGTATGGTAATCGGTAAAGGCGGTACAGAAGTTGAAAACTTACGTAAATACCTTAACGATTTAACTGGTAAACGTGTACACATTAATATCGTAGAAATCAAAAAAGCTGATCTTGATGCTCGTTTAGTAGCAGAAAACATCGCTCGTCAACTTGAGAACCGCGTATCATTCCGCCGTGCTCAAAAACAAGCAATTCAACGCACAATCCGTGCTGGTGCAAAAGGAATTAAAACACAAGTATCTGGACGTTTAGGTGGCGCTGATATCGCGCGTGCTGAACACTATAGCGAAGGAACTGTTCCACTTCATACTCTTCGTGCTGACATCGACTATGCTCACGCAGAAGCTGACACTACTTATGGTAAATTAGGTGTTAAAGTATGGATCTACCGTGGTGAAGTCCTTCCTACGAAGAAGAACTCTGTGGAAGGAGGCAAATAATTATGTTATTACCAAAACGCGTAAAATATCGTCGTGAACACCGTGGTAACATGCGTGGTGAAGCTAAAGGCGGTAAAGAAGTAGCATTTGGTGAATGGGGCCTACAAGCTACAACTGCTAGCTGGGTTACTAACCGTCAAATCGAATCTGCCCGTATCGCTATGACTCGTTACATGAAACGTGGCGGTAAAGTTTGGATTAAAATTTTCCCACATAAACCATATACTAAAAAGCCTCTAGAGGTACGTATGGGTTCTGGTAAAGGTTCTCCAGAAGGTTGGGTAGCAGTAGTAAAACCAGGAAAAGTAATGTTTGAAGTTGCAGGCGTATCTGAAGAGATTGCTCGTGAGGCACTTCGTTTAGCATCACACAAACTTCCTGTGAAATGTAAGATTGTTAAACGTCAAGAAACTGGTGGTGAATCTAATGAAAGCTAATGAAATCCGTGACCTTGCCACTTCTGAAATTGAATTAAAAGTGAAATCACTGAAAGAAGAGCTTTTCAACCTTCGCTTCCAATTGGCGACTGGTCAATTAGAAAACACAGCTCGCATTCGTGAAGTTCGTAAAGCGATTGCGCGCATGAAAACTGTGATTCGTGAAAGAGAAATCAGCGCAAATAACTGATAAGGAGGTTTGAAATAATGACTGAGCGTAACCAACGCAAAGTTTACACAGGCCGTGTCGTTTCAGATAAAATGGACAAAACAGTAACTGTTCTTGTTGAAACTTATAAGAAACATAAATTATACGGAAAACGTGTAAAATACTCTAAAAAGTTCAAGGCTCATGATGAGTTAAACGAAGCGAAAATCGGTGATATCGTTCGTATCATGGAAACTCGCCCGCTATCAGCTACTAAACGTTTCCGTCTAGTGGAAGTTGTAGAAAAAGCGGTTATTATTTAATAACATTTCGGAAACATTTAAATTCCGAAGGGAGGTAACCTAAGTGATCCAACAAGAAACTCGTATGAAAGTTGCTGACAACTCAGGTGCACGTGAAGTTTTAACAATTAAAGTGCTTGGTGGTTCTGGCCGTAAAACTGCTAATATCGGTGATATCGTAGTTGTTACAGTTAAGAAAGCAACACCAGGAGGCGTTGTCAAGAAAGGTGACGTTGTTAAGGCTGTTGTCGTTCGCACAAAATCTGGTGTACGCCGTAAAGATGGTACTTATATCAAATTTGATGAAAATGCTTGCGTAATCATTAAAGACGATAAGTCACCACGCGGAACTCGTATTTTCGGGCCTGTTGCTCGTGAATTACGTGATAGCAACTTCATGAAAATCGTTTCATTAGCTCCAGAAGTTCTTTAATTTCATGAGAGTACCAATCAAGGAGGTGCGACACATAATGCATGTTAAAAAGGGTGACAAAGTAAAAGTTATTACTGGTAAAGACAAAGGTAAAGTAGGCGTTGTTTTAGCTGCTTTCCCAAAACAAGACCGTGTTCTTGTTGAAGGTGTAAACATTGTTAAAAAACACGTTAAACCTAACCAGTTAAATCCTCAAGGTGGTATTGTAAGCCAAGAAGCAGCAATCCACGTTTCGAACGTAATGCTAATCGATCCTAAATCTGGCGAGCCGACTCGTGTAGGTTACAAAATCGAAAACGGCAAAAAAGTTCGTGTTGCAAAAAAATCAGGTGCAGTAATCGACTAATAAGTAAATTGAGAAGGGAGGTACGAACATGAGCCGCCTAAAAGAAAAATATACAAAAGAAGTTTCTCCAGCTCTTATGAGCAAATTTGGATATAAATCAGTAATGCAAGTGCCAAAAGTTGAAAAAATCGTAATCAACATGGGTGTTGGTGACGCTGTACAAAACTCTAAAGCATTAGATGCTGCTGTAGAAGAATTAACAATCATCACTGGTCAAAAACCAGTTGTAACTAAAGCTAAAAAATCGATCGCAGGTTTCCGCTTACGTGAAGGTATGGCAATCGGTGCAAAAGTTACATTACGTGGTGAACGTATGTATGAATTCTTGGACAAATTAATTTCTATCGCACTACCACGTGTACGTGACTTCCACGGTGTTTCTAAAAAATCATTCGATGGTCGCGGTAACTACACTTTAGGTGTTAAGGAACAATTAATTTTCCCTGAAATCGATTACGATAAAGTTTCAAAAGTACGCGGTATGGACATCGTGATCGTAACAACTGCGAATTCTGACGAAGAAGCTCGCGAGTTATTGACACAATTCGGTATGCCGTTCCAAAAGTAATAAAACAAGGAGGGCGAAAACGTGGCTAAAAAATCAATGGTTGTTAAACAACAACGTAAGCAAAAGTTTAAAGTGCAAGAATATACACGTTGTGAACGCTGTGGCCGTCCACACTCAGTATATCGTAAATTTAAACTTTGCCGTATTTGTTTCCGTGAACTTGCATATAAGGGACAAATTCCTGGCGTTAAAAAAGCAAGCTGGTAATCCCCGAAATTGGGAAGGAGGTAAAATCAATGACAATGTCAGATCCAATTGCAGATATGCTGACTCGCATCCGTAATGCGAACATGGTTCGTCACGAAAAATTAGAAGTACCTGCTTCTAATTTAAAGAAAGAAATCGCTGAAATCTTAAAGCGTGAAGGTTTCGTTCGTGACGTTGAGTATGTTGAAGATAATAAGCAAGGTATCATCCGTATCTTCTTAAAATATGGAAGAGATAACGAACGTGTTATCACTGGTTTAAAACGTATTTCAAAACCTGGCTTACGTGTATACGCTAAAACAAACGAAGTACCAAAAGTACTTAATGGTTTAGGTATCGCTTTAGTATCTACTTCTCAAGGTGTATTAACTGATAAAGAAGCACGTGCTAAAAAAGTTGGCGGAGAAATCTTAGCTTACATTTGGTAATTAGTAATATATGAATGGAGGTGCAACTAAATGTCTCGTGTAGGTAAAAAACCAATCGAGGTTCCAGCTAGCGTTACTGTGACTGTTGCTGATGACAACACAGTTACTGTTAAAGGACCTAAAGGCGAATTAACTCGTCAATTCAATAAAGATATGAAAATTGAGCAAGAAGGAAACGTTGTTACTGTAGTACGTCCTTCTGAATCAAAAGAACACCGTACTATCCACGGTACAACTCGTGCGCTATTAGCTAACATGGTAACTGGTGTTTCTGAAGGATTCTCTAAATCTCTAGAACTTATCGGTGTCGGTTACCGTGCGCAATTACAAGGTAAAAAACTTGTACTTAACGTAGGTTACTCTCACCCAGTAGAGTTCACACCTGAAGAAGGTCTAGAAGTTGAAGTTCCTTCAAACACTAAAGTAGTTGTTAAAGGTATTAGCAAAGAACGTGTTGGTGCATTTGCATCTAACATTCGTGACGTTCGCCCACCAGAGCCATACAAAGGTAAAGGTATTCGTTATGAAGGTGAGTACGTACGTCGTAAAGAAGGTAAAACAGGTAAATAATGCTCTTAGAAGCGTTAGAAAGGAGTGACCTCTGTGATTACGAAACAAGATAAAAATCAAGTTCGTAAAAAACGTCATGCGCGTGTTCGTTCTAAAATCTCAGGTACTGCTGAGCGTCCACGTTTAAACGTATTCCGTTCAAACAAGAACATCTATGCGCAAATTATTGACGATGTTGCTGGCGTAACACTTGTTAGTGCATCAACTCAAGAAAAAGGTTTTGAGGGTGCAGGTAGCAATGTAGAAGCTGCAGCTAAAATCGGTGAAACAATCGCTAAACGCGCTGCGGAAAAAAATATTACTGCTGTTGTATTTGACCGTGGTGGTTACTTATATCATGGACGTGTAAAAGCTTTAGCTGAAGCTGCACGTGAAAACGGCTTAGAATTTTAATAAGAAGGAGGGACATACTTCATGAGTCGCATTGACGCAAACAAACTTGAACTTGAAGAACGCGTAGTTACGATTAACCGCGTTGCAAAAGTTGTTAAAGGTGGACGTCGCTTCCGCTTTACAGCACTAGTTGTTGTAGGTGATAAAAACGGCCATGTAGGATTCGGTACTGGTAAAGCTCAAGAGGTTCCAGATGCAATCCGCAAAGCTGTTGAAGACGCGAAGAAAAACTTAATCGAAGTGCCACTTGTTGGTGGAACAACTCCACATGACGTGGTTGGTCGCTTCGGAGCAGGTCAAATCTTAATCAAACCTGCAGCTCCTGGTACTGGAGTTATCGCTGGTGGTCCTGTACGTGCAGTACTTGAACTTGCTGGTGTAACTGATATTCTTTCAAAATCTCTTGGTTCTAACACACCAATCAACATGGTGCGTGCAACTATCGCAGGTTTAAACGAATTAAAACGCGCAGAGGAAGTTGCAAAACTTCGCGGTAAATCAGTGGAAGAACTATTAGGTTAAGGGGGGGAATTATAATGGCAAACAAATTAGAAATTACCCTTACTAAATCTTTGATCGGTACAAAACCAGGGCAACGTAAAATCATTGAAGCATTAGGTTTACGCAAAGTAAACTCTACTGTAGAACAAGCTGATAACGCTGCTATTCGTGGTATGATTACTAAAGTAGCTCACTTAGTTACTGTTAACGAAAAATAATATTTAAACTTTGAACAAGGAGGTGCCACTAATATGAAACTTCATGAGTTAAAACCAGCTGAAGGTTCACGTAAAGAACGTAACCGTGTTGGTCGTGGTATCGGTTCTGGTAATGGTAAAACTGCAGGTAAAGGACATAAAGGTCAAAACGCTCGTTCTGGCGGCGGTGTTCGCCCTGGATTCGAGGGTGGTCAAAACCCATTATTCCGTCGTTTACCAAAACGCGGCTTTACGAACATTAACCGTAAAGAATACGCTATCCTGAACCTTGATGCATTAAATCGTTTCGAAGATGGTGCAGAAGTAACACCTGCATTATTATTAGAAACTGGAGTTGTTAGCAGTGAAAAAGCTGGCATTAAGATTCTAGGTAACGGAACTCTTAATAAAAAGCTTACTGTGAAAGCTCATAAGTTCTCTGCTTCAGCTAAAGAAGCAATCGAGAACGCTGGCGGAACAACTGAGGTGATTTAATGTTTCAAACAATCTCAAACTTCATGCGCGTTCGAGATATACGAAATAAAATCATTTTCACTCTTTTAATGTTAATCGTTTTTCGTATCGGAACATTTATTCCGGTACCAAACGTTGACTCAGAAGTATTAAAGGTAGCCGATGAATTTAATTTGATTGGCTTCCTTAATACATTCGGCGGTGGTGCACTGTCAAACTTCTCGATCTTTGCATTGGGAATTATGCCTTACATTACTGCTTCAATTATTGTTCAACTTCTACAAATGGATGTAGTACCAAAGTTTGCTGAATGGGCAAAACAAGGTGATGTTGGTCGCCGTAAGCTTGCACAGTTTACACGATATTTAACTGTTGTTTTAGCATTCATACAAGCTTTCGCTATGTCGTTTGGTTTTAATCAAATGTATGGTGGTTCGTTAATTAAAGACACAAGTGTTTTATCATATTTAACAATTGCTGTTGTTTTAACTGGTGGTACGGCTTTCCTACTGTGGTTAGGAGAACAAATAACTTCTCATGGTGTTGGAAATGGTATTTCAATCATTATCTTCGCGGGTATTGTTGCTGCACTTCCAACTTCTGTGAACCAAATTTATGCACAACAAATCGAGGATGCTGGTGATCAGCTATTTATTAAAATTGCAATCCTAGTAATACTTGCTTTGATTATGCTAGCTGTTGTAGTCGGTGTTATTTACTTCCAACAAGCGTTGCGTAAAATACCGATTCAATATGCAAAACGAGTTGCGGGACGTACTGCTCAAGTCGGTGGACAACAAACTCACTTGCCGTTAAAAGTAAATGCGGCTGGTGTTATTCCGGTAATCTTTGCTGTTGCCTTCATTGTTACACCTCGAACTTTAGCTACATTCTTCGGTCAAAATGATGTCACTACATTCATTCAAAACACGTTTGATTATACTAAACCTGTTGGAATGATTATCTATATTGCATTGATTGTTTTATTCACATACTTCTATGCATTTATTCAAGTGAATCCTGAAAACTTGACTGACAACTTGAAAAAACAAGGTGCATATATTCCTGGTATCCGCCCAGGAAATGATACACAAGAATACTTAACTAAAGTTTTATACCGTTTAACATTTGTTGGTGCTATCTTCTTAGTTGTAATTTCTGTGTTACCGATACTATTTATTAATTTCATGAACCTACCTGCTACTGCGCAAATCGGTGGTACTAGTGTTATTATCGTAGTCGGGGTTGCTTTAGAAACAATGAAGCAGTTAGAATCACAATTAGTTAAACGTCATTACAAAGGCTTTATGAAATAATATGCAGGTTTTAGGAAACGATATGTTTCCTTAACCCGCAGTATTAGGGGGAGACAAAACGTATGAATATCGTTTTAATGGGTTTGCCTGGTGCTGGTAAAGGTACTCAAGCAGACAAAATTGTTGAGAAGTACGACATCCCTCATATTTCTACAGGCGACATGTTCCGTGCTGCAATTAAAGATGGCACAGAACTTGGTTTAAAAGCAAAATCGTATATGGACCAAGGAGCATTAGTTCCTGATGAAGTTACGATTGGCATCGTTCGTGAGCGACTTTCACAAAAAGATTGCGAAAAAGGGTTCTTATTAGACGGGTTCCCACGCACAGTTCCTCAAGCGGAAGCTCTGGATAACATCTTAGAAGAACTAGGGAAAAAAATTGAACATACAATTAATATCCAAGTTGAAAAAGATGAACTGGTTGCACGTCTAAGTGGTCGTCGTATTTGTAAAGTTTGCGGTGCATCATATCATGTATTATTTAACCCTCCAGCGGTTGAAGGTAAATGTGATAAAGATGGTGGCGAATTATATACACGTGCGGACGATAATCCTGAAACTGTTGCAAACCGTCTGGAAGTAAATATGAATCAAGCTCAGCCTTTACTTGATTTTTACCAAGCTAAAGGTGTGTTAACAAATATAGATGGACAGCAAGACATTAATAAAGTGTTTGCTGATCTTGACGCTCTTTTATTACAGGGCAGCCGCAGCTGATACCCGGCATTAGGCGAAAGTCAAACTGCTTTACTTGGGAGACGTGCGGAGGGCAACATTAAAACATTATTTTGAGAGTTGCAAAAGCATATTGTGCCCGGTATACACTGAAACGAAAGTGGAATTTTTATCAACTTTTGAATAAGTGTTAGGGTTTCGTGGAAGCATCTGTATAAAGGGTATGAATCTCTCATCCAAGACTTTTCCGAATGCGGTTAGTCGTTCCTGGATTGTGTGAAGCGAAACCAGACGAGCGTCTTTCGAACATCTCTCACAATCCAAGTTTATAATGTAGTTGCTTCTTACTGGAAGAAAACAGTTGCAATAGTTCTCTATGTCGTGTAAGTTAGAGAATTGGGAATTGCATATAGAAGGGAGACAGGATTGATGGCGAAAGACGATGTAATTGAAGTCGAAGGAACAGTTGTTGAGACTTTGCCAAACGCGATGTTTAAGGTAGAATTAGAAAATGGGCACACAGTGCTGGCACACGTATCTGGAAAGATTCGTATGCACTTTATTAGAATTTTACCAGGAGATAAGGTTACTATCGAGTTATCTCCATATGATTTAACTCGCGGTCGTATCACATACCGTTTTAAATAATCTTTTGCACTCCGGACTATTAAGGAGGTTGGGTTAGATGAAAGTGAGACCATCTGTGAAACCGATCTGCGAAAAATGTAAAGTAATTCGCCGACGCGGTAAAGTAATGGTAATCTGTGAAAATCCTAAACACAAACAAAAACAAGGTTAATTAGAAGGAGGTGCACTTAAAGTATGGCACGTATTGCTGGTGTTGATATTCCTCGTGACAAACGCGTGGTAATTTCATTAACTTACATCTACGGAATTGGTAAAACAACATCTCAAAAAGTATTAGCTGACGCTGGTGTTAACGAAAACACACGTGTTCGCGATCTTACTGAAGATGAGTTAAACAAAATCCGTGAACAATTAGATAAATACAAAGTGGAAGGTGACTTACGTCGCGAAATTTCACTTAACATTAAACGCCTGATGGAAATCGGTTCATTCCGTGGTATCCGTCACCGTCGTGGTTTACCTGTTCGTGGTCAAAATACGAAAAACAATGCGCGTACGCGTAAAGGTCCTCGTAAAACTGTAGCGAACAAGAAAAAATAATAAGTAAAGGGGGTTCCTTCTTAACATGGCTCGTAAACAACAAACTCGTAAACGTCGTGTGAAAAAGAATATCGAATCTGGTATTGCACACATTCGTTCTACATTTAACAATACAATCGTAACGATTACAGATATGCAAGGTAACGCAGTATCTTGGTCAAGTGCTGGTGCGCTTGGTTTCAAAGGTTCTCGTAAATCTACTCCATTTGCTGCTCAAATGGCTGCAGAGGCTGCTGCAAAAGCATCCCTTGAACATGGTCTGAAGACGTTGGAAGTAACTGTTAAAGGTCCTGGTGCAGGTCGTGAAGCTGCAATTCGTGCACTTCAAGCTGCAGGACTAGAAGTAACTGCAATTAAAGATGTTACTCCAGTTCCACATAATGGTTGCCGTCCGCCAAAACGTCGTCGTGTGTAATGGGTGCATCTCAAATTTAATTTGAGTTCATCATTGCTTGTACAAAACAAAAATCTTGTGCAAATTTTATAAAGTCAACAATTTTTGACTATTATGATGTTATGAACCTATACATTCGATGTTTTGAAGGAGGGTAAATTGAATGATCGAAATTGAAAAACCAAAGATTGAAACTGTTGAGATCAGCGAAGATTCCAAATATGGTAAGTTTGTTGTAGAACCGCTTGAACGCGGCTATGGAAACACTTTGGGTAATTCTTTACGTCGTATCCTTCTGTCTTCTTTACCAGGAGCTGCTGTTACATCAATCCAAATTGATGGCGTGTTACACGAATTCTCTACTGTAGAAGGTGTTGTAGAGGACGTTGCTTCAATCATTCTTAATATTAAAAAACTGGCACTGAAAATCTACTCTGACGAAGAGAAAGTTATTGAGATTGACGTGAAAGGTGAGGCGACTGTTACAGCTGCAGATATAACACATGACAGTGACGTAGAAATTTTAAATCCAGACCTACACATTGCACAAATCGCTAAAAATGGTCATCTACGTATGCGCATGTATGCTCGTCGTGGCCGTGGCTATACTCCTGCTGATCAAAACAAACGTGAGGATCTAAGTATCGGCGTGATCCCGATCGACTCTATTTACACTCCAGTTTCACGCGTTAATTTTCAAGTGGAGAACACTCGTGTCGGACAAAATTCTGATTTCGACAAGTTATCTCTTGATGTGTGGACAGATGGTAGCATCGGTCCAAAAGAGGCGATTTCGCTTGGAGCTAAAATCTTAACTGAGCATCTTAACATCTTCGTAGGCTTAACTAATGAGGCACAAACTGCTGAAATCATGGTCGAAAAAGAAGAGGATCAAAAAGAGAAAGTTTTAGAGATGACGATTGAAGAACTAGATCTTTCTGTACGTTCTTACAACTGCTTAAAACGCGCTGGTATCAATACGGTATTAGAACTTGCGAATAAGTCAGAAGACGACATGATGAAAGTTCGTAATCTTGGTCGTAAATCACTAGAAGAAGTTAAAGCGAAATTAGAAGAGCTTGGATTAGGACTACGTAAAGAAGACTAATCAAGTATTTATATCTATATAGATAGTTTTGAAATAAAGGAGGGAACATCCATGGGTTACAGAAAACTTGGTCGTACAAGTTCTCAACGTAAAGCGTTATTACGTGATTTAGCTACTGACTTAATCATTAACGAACGCATCGAAACAACAGAAGCACGTGCGAAAGAATTACGTTCAGTTGTCGAAAAAATGATTACTTTAGGTAAGCGTGGAGACTTACATGCTCGTCGCCAAGCGGCTGCATTCATCCGTCGTGAAGTAGTAACAACTACTGACGAAGAAGGTAACGAAACAACTTCATTTGCACTTCAAAAGTTATTTAATGATGTTGCACCACGTTATACTGACCGTCAAGGTGGTTACACTCGTATTCTTAAAGTTGGTCCTCGCCGTGGTGACGGTGCGCCTGTAGTAGTAATTGAATTAGTATAATTTAGTTAACCTACTTGCGACTAGAGGGTGTCCGGTTCACCGGTTGAACCCGGACACCCCTTTTTAATAATGATTTATACGACAATAAAATGGCATGAGCGTTATAATGAGCGAGCAATTTCGATTGCGGCGTCTCGTCTAGCTCTCCGCACCTCATTCAACGGAACACGGAATTGAGCAGCCGTGTTCTCGTATTAAATGTAAAATGCGCATTTCTCTGAATGAGGTGCGCGCTTTTTTATTATTTTTAAAATGCATTTACTGACAAATTTAAGTTTTATACATATACAAAAATAGTGTACGTTACAATCTAACCTTATCTTATAGATTTGTTAACGTACTTTATTTTTATATATGTAAAAGAAAAAACCTGCAAAAGTATAGCATTACACTACAATACAGTGTAATTTAGTTAGTAGAGTTAGAACGAGAGGAGATTAGAGTAGTGACGGAAATTTTATCGTTTAACAACGTAAGTTATTCATACACACCAGATAATCCAGATGCTCGTAAAGCCGTTCAAAATGTTTCCTTCTCGATACAACAAGGTGAATGGATTGCAATTGTTGGACATAATGGTTCTGGTAAATCCACAATGGTGAAACTTGTTAGTGGATTACTTTTCCCGCAAGAGGGAGAAGTGCGTGTGTTGAGAGAGGTATTAACAGAAGATAACCTTTGGGAAATTCGTTCGCAAATCGGAATGGTTTTTCAAAATCCAGATAATCAGTTTGTTGGAGCAACTGTACAAGATGATGTTGCATTTGCTCTTGAAAATAGTGGTGTTCCATATGAAGATATGGTTGAGCGTGTACACAAATCCCTTGCTCAAGTTAAAATGGAGAAATTTTTAAATCATGAACCTCATCACTTATCAGGTGGGCAAAAGCAGCGGGTAGCCATTGCAGGAGCACTCGCAATGCGTCCGAAAATATTAATTCTTGATGAATCTACATCAATGCTTGATCCTCAAGGTCGTGATGAAGTATTAAAAACAGTTCGTGCATTGCGTGAAGAGATTGGTTTAACCGTTTTATCCATTACTCACGATGTTGAGGAAGCGCTTTATGCAGACCGAATTTTATTTATGAATGACGGAAAAAAATATGCAGAAGGAACTCCAACTGAAATATTTGCTTTAGGCGATAAGCTTGTAGAATTTGGTTTAGAATTACCTTTTGCAATGCGAATGACAAAACTTCTACAATCGAAAGGTGTACAGTTAGTAGGAGAACATATGACAGAAGAAGAGTTGGTGAATGATTTATGGACATCAAACTTCAACAAGTAAGCTACGCCTATTCAATGGGGACACCCTTTGAAAAGTACGCTTTATTTGATGTAGATTTAGCGATTCCATCACAGACTTATCAGGCAATTATCGGACATACTGGGTCAGGAAAATCCACAATATTGCAACACTTTAACGGCTTACTTAAGCCTTCAAAAGGACAAGTACATATTGGAGAACGTGTTATTGAAGCAGGGAAGAAAGCGAAAGAATTAAAACCAATTCGTCAAAAAGTTGGGATTGTTTTTCAGTTCCCAGAGCATCAGTTATTTGAAGAGACCGTTTTAAAAGATATTATGTTTGGACCGATGAATTTTGGTGTTTCTGAAGCAGAAGCAGAAAAACGTGCAAGAGAGCTTATTAAACTTGTAGGCTTACCTGAAGAAACGTTAAATAAGTCTCCTTTTGATTTATCAGGGGGACAAATGCGTCGTGTAGCCATTGCAGGCGTTTTAGCAATGGATCCTGAAGTAATTGTATTGGACGAGCCTACTGCTGGTCTTGACCCTCGTGGACAGCGTGAAATTATGGATATGTTTTATACTTTGCATAAAGAAAGAGGACTTACAACAATACTTGTAACCCACAGCATGGAAGACGCGGCCAAATATGCAGATCGAATTGCTATTATGCATGAAGGAAAATGTGTGTTGAATGGTACGCCACATGAAATTTTTTCTGATGCCAAAACTTTAGAAAACTATCGTTTAGAATTACCGCATATCGTAAGGTTCCAACAAAAGATTGAGAATATGATGAATCAACATTTATCTAAAATCTGTTTAACAGAAGAGGAACTTGCAGAGGAAGTATCACGTGTCTTAAGAAAGGGGCGTGGTCAACAATGATGGAAAAAATGATATTTGGTCGATTCATTCCAAGTGATTCATTTGTTCATAAAATGGATCCGCGATCAAAATTACTTTTTGTTTTTGCCTTTATTGTTGTTGTGTTTTTAGCAAATAATGTAGTGACATATGCCCTATTATTGGCATTTACCCTATTCGTAATTTTGATGTCAAAAATTCGATTATACTTTTTAATTAATGGGTTAAAGCCCGTAATTATATTATTAGTATTTACCTTTATGATTCATATTTTATTTACTCGTGAAGGGGATATTATATTCCAGCTAGGCTTCTTAAAAGTCTATGAGGAAGGTTTAAGACAAGGGATCTTTATTTCTATACGTTTCTTAGTACTTGTCTTTATGACGTCTATTTTAACGCTAACAACGTCACCAATTTCAATTACAGATGGATTAGAGACATTGTTAAATCCATTAAAGAAAGTGAAATTACCAGTGCATGAATTAGCGCTTATGATGTCCATCGCATTACGCTTTATCCCAACGTTAATGGATGAAACAGATAAAATTATGAAGGCTCAAATGGCGCGTGGTTCAGATTTAAGTGCAGGACCATTAAAAGACAGAATTAAAGCGGTTGTTCCTTTACTTGTACCACTCTTTGTTAGTGCTTTTAAACGTGCTGAAGATTTAGCGACAGCAATGGAAGTACGAGGTTATCGTGGTGGAGAAGGCAGAACGCGTTACCGCCAATTAAAATGGGATTGGCGAGATACAACGGGCTTAGTATTATTAGCCGCTGTTACAATTCTTTTAGTAGGTTTGCGTAACTAAGCGAGGTGAAGTGTATGAGACGTTTAAAAGCAACGATAAGCTATGATGGGACACACTTCGCAGGATACCAAGTACAACCAGGTGAACGCACGGTTCAGCTTGAAATTGAATCGGTATTAGAGAAAATGCATAAAGGTGAAAAAGTAAGAATCACAGCAAGTGGCCGGACAGATGCCCGAGTGCATGCAACTGGACAAGTTATTCACTTTGATACACCATTAACCATTGAGCCAGATCGTTATAAAAAAGCGTTGAATGTCCAACTTCCCCGTGATATTCGCGTTTTAGAAATAGAAGTAGTACCAAATGATTTTCATGCAAGATTTAGCGTGTCGGGAAAACGATATCGCTATATATGGAATTGCGAGGAAGAACAAAGCCCTTTTCGTCGACATTTCTCAGTTGAAACAAAAGGTATACAACCAGATGTGGAGAAAATGAAGGAAGCAGCACAGTATATCGTCGGTACACACGATTTTTCGTGCTTTTGTGCTGCGAATACAAGTGTTGTTGATAAAGTACGTACTGTTTACTCTCTAACCTTTGAGAGGCATTCTGACGAGTTACACATGGTTATAGAAGGCAATGGCTTTTTGTACAATATGGTACGAATTATTGCAGGTACTTTATGGGAAGTTGGTATTGGGAAACGAGAAGCAGTTAGTTTAAAGGAAATTGTTGCTTCCAAAGATCGTGGAAAAGCTGGCAAAACAGCGCCAGCACACGGTTTATATTTAGAAAAGGTGTTTTATTAAAACAGGAATATTTATGCATAGTCGAAAAAAACAACTTTCCCTGGTGTGCAACTTTTTTCTTGACTAATTACAGAATATATTATAATATGACATATGGTATTTTCATTACCAACCACAAATAAGCCCCGAAACTTATAAGTGATTATATAATGAAAAATAACGGTATTAGAATCGATTAGGAGGACAAATAAATGCGTACAACATTCCTGGCTAAAGGTCAAGAAGTAGAGCGTAAATGGTTAGTAGTTGACGCAGAAGGACAAACTCTTGGACGTTTAGCTTCTGAAGTAGCTTCAATCTTACGCGGAAAACATAAACCAACATTCACACCAAACGTTGACACTGGTGATTTTGTAATTGTAATCAACGCTGACAAAATTCACTTAACTGGAAACAAATTAGAGGATAAATTATATCGTCACCACACTATGTTCGCAGGTGGTTTAAAAACTCGTACTGCTGGCGAAATGTTAGAAAAATACCCAACAAGAATGATCGAATTAGCAGTTAAAGGCATGCTTCCTAAAAACTCTTTAGGACGTAAAATGTTCGGAAAACTTCACGTATACGCTGGAGCAGAACATCCACATGCAGCACAAAAACCAGAAAGCTATACGCTTCGCGGATAATTAATTAGAGGAGGATATTCACTTGGCACAAGTTCAATATATCGGCACAGGTCGCCGTAAAAGCTCAGTAGCTCGCGTACGTTTAGTACCAGGCGAAGGCAAAATCGTTATTAACGGTCGTAATATCGAAGACTACTTACCATTCGAAACTTTACACTTAATCATCAACCAACCATTAGAAGCAACTCAAACTAAAGGTAGCTATGATGTATTTGTAAACGTAAACGGTGGTGGATTCACTGGTCAAGCTGGTGCAATCCGTCATGGTATCGCTCGTGCGTTACTACAAGTTGACCCAGATTTCCGTCCAGCACTTAAATCTGCAGGTTTACTAACTCGTGACCCACGTATGAAAGAACGTAAAAAATACGGTCTTAAAGGTGCTCGTCGTGCGCCTCAATTCTCAAAACGTTAATATTCCTTTATATCAACGTTTCTACCCTTTCTCGGTTTACCGAGGAAGGGTTTTTTAGTTAATTGGGTTTTATTTTACTTCTAAGACAGGGTTAATGATGTCTTAGTTAGATTTTTACAGAAAATAATCAAACATAGTGCGATGCTAACGAAAGAATAGGATATATGAATTTTAGTTGTATATTGGGGATGATGATTTTTGAATTTACCTTCTTTCTCCTTTTGTTTTGAGGGCATGGTATATTGGATAGTAGGTGATTGAGTTAATAATTTTAGAGGGTGAAATCTATTATGAAAATTGGTGTGATTGGCTCAAAGTTTTTTTTAGATACCATATCGTCCTACTTTAAACTTTTTCCGGATGTACAATTCATAACTTTTCAATATGAAACGCCAGAGGAAAGTGAAACATTAATAGTAGAAGCAGAAAAGAAAACGGATTTAATATTATTTTCAGGAATAATTGCACTTTACTATGGGAACAAGCATGTTAAAAAGAGTCAAAAGGAAGCAATTTGTGTTCCTTTTGAAGATTTAACAATAGCGCTTTCATTGTTGTCAATTACACATGGGGAGTCGTTATCATTAAGTAAAATTTCTGTGGATTTACCGGATGAAAAGAGATTATCAAGAGTTTTAAATGAATCTGAAATTGAAAATAAGTCGGTTTATGTTAAGGATTATTCTTGGATTTACGATTTGGATAAAGAAAATCAAAAATTAAAAGTAGATGATTTTGTACAATTTCACACAAAATTGCATAGAGAGGGAAAAACTCATTTTGCCCTCACATCAATACATGCGGTTTATGTTGAACTTCAAAAACTCTCCATTCCTTCAAGATATATGGTGCAGCCAGAACAAATTTTAATTGAAAGTATAAATAGAGCAATCTCTTTGCTGAAACTTAAAGAAACAGAAAAATCTCAAATCGCTGTTATTTCTATTCAAAGCTATCAAAAATCTCTTCAGAAGAGTGATTCATATATAAAATTCTTAGAGAAGATAAGTAAAAGCTTACGCGCCCGCGTTTCTTTAGAGAATTTAGAACCCAACTTAATTTATACTACACGTGGAGCTGTTAATGCCCTTGGAAGAGAATATATTAGTGACATTATAGAGGCGTTGGAAAAAGAGTTTCAAACTATATTTCAAATTGGAATCGGTTTTGGTTATACACTTCAAGAGGCAGAGGACCACTCTGCACAGGCACTGTTTTTCACGAACAAATTTTTAAAGAATAAAACAGTCGTTTGTGTTGTGGATGAAGAACAAAAATTATCAGGGCCACTGTTTGAAGAAAATCGTCAGATGGAATTGAAAAATGAAGATCAAGCGATTCAAAAACTTGCTGGTGAACTAAAAATGAGCTCGAAGAATATAAAATTAATTCGCCAATTTATCACAGTAAATAATTTTAGAGCTTTTTCAGCTGCAGAATTAGAGGCATATATGAACCTTACGAGGCGTTCTGTTGAAAGGATTATCAAAAGGCTTATCGAGGGAGACTGCCTTTTATTAGCTGGTGAGGAGCATCCTTATGATCAAGGAAGGCCAAGAAATTTATATATAGCTACTGAAAAACTAAAAATATAATCGATTATACTAAAGTAAGGGAACTCCGCTATGATTGGGAGTTCCCTTTTGGTTTGTATTTTCTATTTCCTTTCCTTTGATACCGAGATTGCATGTAATGGCATCTGACTATTATTGTTTAATTTTAAAAAATTCAGACTTTACAATAATCTGCGTTTCATGTATATTTTCAATAACGACATATAGCGACAACTTTAAGGGGGCCTTTATTTTGATTATTAAAGAGTTTGAAATTTATGCCATTCATTTACCGTTAAAACAGCCTTTTATCGTTTCTTATGCGACTTATAATCACATGCCATCAGTTATTGTGAAATTAATAGCGGATAATGGATTGGTCGGATATGGAGAGGCGGTACCAGACGAACATGTAACAGGAGAAACATACATGGCAACTTTTGAAGTGCTGAAGCATGTTCTTTTACCTGCTGTGAAACAACAAAATCCATTTGACTTAGAAAAAATTCATCACATTATGGACTCAGCAATCGTTGGAAATCCTGCTGCAAAGGCAGCAATTGATATTGCGTGCTATGACCTAATGGGGAAATATGTAAGAAAACCGATTTATGATTTACTAGGTGGAAAATTTCATGACACCCTGACCTTTCCAAAGGTTTTAAGTATAGATGAACCCGAGATCATGGCTGAAAAAGCCCAAGAAGCGATGGAACTGGGTTATAGTTCTTTAAAAATAAAAGTGGGTGGGGATATTCAGAGTGATATTAATAGAATTGCAGCTGTCCGCGAAAGAGTAGGACATCAAGTTCCAATCCGAGTGGATGTCAATCAAGGATGGCAAACATATACGAATGCGCTATTTGGGGTGAAAGCATTAGAGCCTTATCATCTTTCATGGATCGAGCAGCCAATTCGAATGGGCGATATTGATGGTTTAGCTGCGTTAAAAGAAAAAACAACCATTCCAATCATGGCTGATGAAAGCATTCATCATGGTTTACATCTACAAGAAATTATTAAAAAGAACGCTGCAGATGTTATTAACATTAAGTTAATGAAGTGTGGAGGTATTTACCCAGCAATCCATTTAGCAAAAATGGCTGAGTTTGCAGGGATTGGATGTCAAATTGGCTCAATGGTAGAATCCTCAATTGGCTCAGCAGCAGGTTATCACACGGCAATTTCAAGGAAAAACATTACAAGTACGGAATTGACGGGGCCATTATTATTCAGTCAAGATATTGGAGATTTAGAATATGCCCTTCCTTATGTTCATCTTTCAGGTGAACCAGGCTTGGGAATTAAGATTAATGAAGACGTTCTTGAACAATTAACAATTAAGAAAGAGCAAGTTTTATAGGTATATATAATCTAAACAAAATAATTTATAGAATGAGGTGTGATAATGGAACCTAAAGTAAATGTATCTGATAAGAAAAAAAGTGCGTGGTTAAAAATCCCCCACACTTATACGCTAATATTTATCATTATTATCTTTGCAGGTTTGCTTTCGTATATACTACCTGCAGGTGAATTCGATCGAGTAGAAGACCCTGAAACTGGCAAAATGCTTGTTGTAGAAGGGAGTTACCATCAGATTGAAAGTGACCCAGTAAGCTTTTTTGAACTTTTCACAGCCATTCCTCAAGGATTGGAAAAGGGCGCTCAGATCATTTTTTATATTTTCCTTGTAAGTGGAGTGTTCGGAATTATTCGCACTACTGGAGCAATAGAAGCTGGAGTTTATAAAGGTGTACGTGCACTAGAAGGTCGAGAAAAGCTATTGATTCCAATGAGTATGATTTTGTTTTCAATTGGAGGCTTTTCAATGGGAATGGCCGAAGAAAGTATTATCTTCGTGCCTATTGGAATTGCTATTGCTAGAGCCATGGGATTTGATGCCGTAACAGGAACAGCAATGATTACTCTTGGGGCAGCAAGTGGATTCTTTGGTGGTATGCTCAATCCGTTTACAGTTGGTGTAGCT
The DNA here is from genome assembly GCF_024159215.1 of Ureibacillus endophyticus. NCBI lineage: Bacteria > Bacillati > Bacillota > Bacilli > Caryophanales > Caryophanaceae > Ureibacillus > Ureibacillus endophyticus. The sequence continues at coordinate 3,510,120 of NZ_JAMYWW010000001.1, read as the reverse complement.
CAATCACTAGCTGAAGTTCCATTATTTTCTGGTATTGGTTTCCGCTTTGTTGTGTATATTTTTGTACTCGCTTTTGCCATATGGTATGTTTCTCGTTATGCATTTAAGGTTAAACAAAACCCTGAAAAAAGTGTAATTTATGATATTGAACTAAAGGAGAAAAAGGTAGAAACATCATCTATTGATTTCTCAGTGTTTACGGGTCGTCACAAACTTGTGTTTCTAGTTTTGATAAGTGGATTAGCTTTTAATGTTTATGGAGTATTTAACTGGGGATGGTTCTTAACAGAGCTTACTGCTTCATTTTTAATTATAGGAATTCTCTGTGGTTTAGTTGGTGGATTAAAGCTAGGACATCTATTTGATTCCTTTATTGATGGTGCAAAAGCAGTTACTTTCGGTGCTTTAATTGTTGGATTTGCACGAGCAATAACGGTCGTTTTAGAGGAAGGTAAGATTATTGATACGGTTGTATTTTTAGCAGCTGAAGGGATTAGCCATCTTCCACAATCTTTAAACGTTATCGGTATGTTATTTATTCAAGCCATATTAAATCTATTTATTTCGTCAGGAAGCGGACAGGCTGCTGCTACAATGCCTATTATGGTACCTATTACAGATTTGTTAGGTTTAGAGAGACAAATCGCTGTTCTTGCATTCCAATACGGGGATTCTCTTACGAACTCAATCATTCCAACTTCTTCTGCACTCATGGGATACCTAGCTGTTGCTGGAATTCCATATGAAAGATGGATTAAGTTCATTTGGAAATTAATACTTGGATGGGCAGTGATTGCATGTATTGCGCTTTTAGCTGCGGTAGCACTGGGTATTTCTTAAACGGGGAGGAAACAAAATGAAGTCGTTATTGAATGAACTACGACCTAAAATTTTCGAAATATTCAATCACCTACATGCCAATCCAGAAGTGAGTTGGAAAGAATATGAAACAACCTCTTATATCACAAAGATATTGGAGCAAAATGGACTACAAGTAACTCGTTTTAACGATCTACCTGGTGTAGTAGGTAAGTGGACTCCAGATCATAATGTAAGTCAGCTTACAGTAGGCTTAAGAGCTGATATGGATGCACTTTATCAGGAAGTGGATGGAATTTTTCGGGCTAATCATTCATGTGGACATGATGCTCATATGACGATTGTATTAGGGGTCATGCTATTATTAAAAAAAATAGATGCTGATATTCCTGGTACAGTAAAGTTTATTTTCCAACCAGCTGAAGAAGTTGGTGAAGGGGCTTTAAAGATGATCGAAAAACATGTAGTTGATGATGTCGATTTTCTTTATGGTCTGCATCTTAGACCTTCAGAGGAATTAAAGTTTGGTCAAGCCTCTTCAGGAATTATACACGGATCAAATGATGTAGTGATTGGAGAGATTCATGGATTTGATGGTCATGCTGCAAAACCACATCTTACTTTAAATGCTATCGAAGTTATTACAGCGATTGTTGAACAAATAAAAGGGATTCGACTTAACCCGCTTGTCTCTTATTCTGTTAAAATGACGCAAGTCTCTGCTGGAGGAGAAAGTTCAAACATTATACCAGGTTCTGCGAAATTTACTTTAGACTTGCGTGCCCAAACGAATGAAGCTATGGATGAATTAATTGATAAGGTTGACACAATTTTAAACAGAATGGCTAACTTCTTTGATTGTAAGATAAGTTTTGAACATAAAGAAAGAGTATATGCGGCAAGCATAAACCCAGAAGCAGAAGAATGTTTAGCAAATGCCATTCAGGATACACTTGGTTCTAAAGGGTTTAAAAAGCCAATTATTACGACTGGCGGCGAAGATTTCCACTTCTATACAAAGGAAAAACCGAATATTAAAGCTACCATGCTAGGTGTTGGCTGTGATTTAGAGCAGGGATTACATCATCCAAAAATGAAATTTAACCAAGAAGCACTTATTACAGCCATTGAGATTTTAACTAAAGCAGTGCTTGAAACCTTTTCAAAATATAGTAAATAAAAATATAAATTATACAGCTATTTTCAAAATGTTTATATGTCGTTTAAAAACTCTTTTCACTTCGGTGGATAGAGTTTTTTATCGTTTTAGTTGACGTGAATGGATTTAAAGGGAACAATACTAATATAGTTATGAATTTGCGGAGGAAAAAATAATGATCATAAATGAAAAAAGAAGAAAGGTTATTTTAGATTTAGCTGTTACATTAGATGGTTTTATTGAAGGTAAAAATGGTGAAATTGATTGGTGCATTATGGATTCAGATATGAAGTTTAATGAGTTTTTAGATCGGATTGATACGATTATTTATGGAAGAAAAAGCTATGATTTATGGGGGCAATTTACTCCTGGAGATGATGCGCCAATAATAGAAAAGGAATTATGGAAAGCGGTACATAGTAAAGAAAAATATGTTTTTTCTAGAACACAACAAGCTACGGATTCTAGAACAATCTTTATTAATAAGCATCTTGTAGAAGAAGTGAATAAATTAAAATGTTTGCCTGGTAAAGATATTTGGTTATATGGCGGGGCGAATCTGATTACAAGTTTTATTCAACATGGACTCGTTGATGAATTTCGTTTATCGATTCATCCAGTCGTTTTAGGTGAAGGAAAACCGTTATTTGTTGATATACAAAACAGATTGAACTTGAAATTGGTAAAATCAAATACATTTTCTTCAGGTGTTGTTCAACTAATTTATCATCTGAAATAATAGAAAGGATTTTATGAGTACGATCCCCTGAATTTCTTCATACTAAGGATGAGGTGGGGATATTGACAATTGTACGCTTAGGCTATGTTGCAATGAGTATGGAACTAAAGAATGCGTCACCCTCTAAAACGATGACCTATGCACAATTTCAAAAAATCGGTGACCGCGAAGCAGCAATCCGTAAATTAGAACGAATTTCTCTAGCTAATTTAGAAAATACCCATAGATTGCTAAAGCATAATGCCTCAAAGGATATTCATTTTTACCGTTTAACATCACGTATAATTCCTTTAGCGAATCATGAAGATCTTCCGGATTGGAATTACATAAAGCCACTAAAAGTGAAGTTACGTGAACTTGGGCAATTTGTAGAAAATCAAAAGATGCGAATTGATTTTCATCCTGATCATTTTGTTGTTCTTAATTCAAATAAAGAGAAAGTTTTATTCAATTCATTAAAAACGTTAAGAATGCACTACCTACTACTAAAAGGAATGAAAATTGATCCAATGCATCGTTGTGTGTTACATGTCGGAGGGAATTATCAAGAAACTAATCAATCATTGGAGCGGTTTGTTGATAATTGGATGGAAGTTCCGAGGGCTCTACAGAAAATGATTATGCTTGAAAATGATGATACATCTTTTACAATGGATGATACGTTATATTTATGTGAAAAGTTAGGAATTCCTTTTGTATTTGATTACCACCATCATCTTGCTCACCACCAGAATGAAAATTGGATGGAAAATTGGGAGCGTGTGATAGGGACGTGGAAGGACTCACCGTTACCAATTAAAATGCATATTTCCAGTCCAAAAAGTAAAGAACAGTTTCGATATCATTCAGATTATGTGGATCTAGAGATGTTTTTTAACTTTTTAAAAGAAATTAAAGGAACGGTTTCTGAAATTCACTGTATGATTGAGGCTAAAATGAAGGATGAAGCACTTTTTACGCTAATGAAGCAAATTGAAAAAAGAAATGATATCGAAATATTGGACGGTTCATCGTTTTATCTAAAATAATCATGGTTCACTCTATTTTAGGACATTCTAAAATAAAGGAGTGATTATGATGGGCCGAAGAAACCGCAATAAAATATTAGTTCCTGAAGCAAGACAAGGATTAGACCAATTGAAAGCAAAAGTTGCAGGGACTACGAATCCAGATCAAGCAAAATATGAAATAGCTGAAGAAATCGGTGTGCCTTTAAAAGAAGGATATAACGGAAAACTAACCTCAGAAGAAGCGGGCAAAGTTGGTGGACGTTTAGGTGGTAATATGGTGAAAGAGCTAGTTAAGATGGCGCAAGAAAACTTAAAGAATAAGCAATAGTTAGATTGCTGACCGAATTTGATGATTGTTTGAAAATGAGTTTACTGTTTATTGTATCTATCTTTCTGATAATTGCTTGCAATCATAAATAGTACCGGATCATTATGTCGGACATACACTAGACGTAGAAAGTGAGAGTGTAAAATTGAATATAAATTAAAGGTAAACGAGTAGCAAAGGAATGTATGCTACTCGTTATTGATTACTTTTGTATTTTAAAAGGATTTTTCCACTCCATTAACACGCCATAATTTCGAGATTCCTCGTCTTCTAAGTAATCTTCAACAACTGCGAGTGGTAATCTTCCACAGCGCAATAAAAAGGAAATGACTGAATCATGCAATTCTCCCTTTACTACTTTTTGTACATATTCATTTGCTGTCATTTTTCCTGCGTGTTTATGATATCCAGGCATGCGTCCACCACCGAGCAACCGTTCTAGTCCTTTATCGATTACCACATGATACATTGCTTGCATCATGATCTTGCCGAGTCCAAGTGAACGATATCTTGGGCGTACACTAATATCGACAATATAGAGGGTATTGCCGTTTGGATCATGGTTTGTGATATATCCATTATCGGTTGCTTCAGCCCAAGTATGATTTGGGTTTGTGGGATCGAATTGTACGCACAGCCCCGTTAAGGAACTAACCACTTTGCCTTCTAATTCTATACACAATGCTCCTTCTGGAAAGAGCGTAACATGGTTTAATAATTGTTTCTTATTCCACCATAACTCTTGCGGGAATGGGGGAGGGAAACATTCTGATTGTATTTCAATTAAGTCATCGAAATCAGCTTTACTGTAGTTACGAATCACAATATGAACAGGTTTGCCTTGATTAAACAACAATTGTTCACTGTGGTACAAGGTAAAACTCCCTTCGGATGAATTATTCCCAATCAGTATATAAATCTACTCTTCTATCACGCCATGTAGTAACAGATCCCTTTTCTCGTACTTCATATAAAAGTTCTAAATCAAGGTCCGCGGTAACAAGCATATCATTATTAATTTCACCTTCAGCTAATAATCCTTTAGGTGGGAATGGAACATCGTTTGGTGTGATAATTGCTGCTTGCCCAAAGTTTGCACGCATAAAGTCAACAGTTGGTAATGCACCAACAGTTCCGGTAAGTACTACATAGACTTGGTTTTCGATTGCGCGGGCGTGACTCGTATAGCGTACACGGTGGAAACCATGACGGTCGTCAGTACAAGATGGACAGAAGATAACATCTGCACCGCGCGCTTTTGCCATGCGAACGATTTCAGGGAATTCAATATCGTAACAAGTAAGAATCGCAATTTTTCCTTTTTCTGTTTCAAAAATGTTTAGTCCTTCACCACGAGACATATTCCACTCATTCACTTCTGTTGGGGTAATGTGGATTTTATCTTGTGTTCCAATTTTGCCATTTGGATAAAATAGATGGGCTCTATTTCGTAATTTGCCCTGCACTTCAACTACATGAGTGCCCGCAATAATATGAACATTATATTTCTTTGCTAAAGTAATAAATAAATTATGATATTGTTCTGTAAAGGAAGGTAAGTCATTAATTGTTAATGTTTCTCCATTATCTCCTTTAATTGAAAGCAATTGAGTCGTAAAAAACTCAGGGTATAAAATAAATTCTGAATCAAATTCTAAAGCAGCTTTTAAGTAATGTTCGCATTGCAGAGCAAAATCCTCAAAAGATTCAATGGTATGTAAATGATATTGAATAGCTGAAACTCGTAATTTCATAGCAAAAATCCCCCTAATTTTAGTATTTTCTTTATAGTAGCATACACGACTTTGGTGAGAGAAAACAAAGGCTTCATGAAAGTAATTCTCAATTATCTATTGAGAAATAAATTTAATAAGAGTAGTATTTCTAACAGATAGAAAGAACATGAGGTGCAATGAATGAAGGCTGCGTGGAAGCTTAGAAAATACTTAAATCCATACATTTTCTTTGCCATACTTGCTCCATCAATGATGATTCTTGAGGTAGTAATGGATTTAGTTCAACCGACAATATTACAAAAAATCATCGACAATGGAATTGCAAATGGTGATGAAAAGTACATCATTAGCATGTTTGTATTAATGATTTTAGCTGCATTTATGGCGTTAATAGGTGGAGTTGGTTGCTCTATTTATGCGACAAAAACGGCTGTTAACTTTGCTACTGACATTCGACAAGACTTGTATGAGACAATAACTCATTTCTCGGAGCGCAATAAAGATCATTTTACACTAGGAAAATTAATTACTAATTTAACAATGGACGTAGAAACTTTACAACGTGCAGTTATTATGATGCTTAAAGTTTTCGTTCGAGGTCCATTAATGTTTATTGGGGCCATTATTTTTGTTTACATAACAGCCCGAGAATTGTTTTCTGTACTTTTATATGTAGTACCGTTACTTGCTATTAGTGTGATTGTGTTAACACAATTAACGGGGAAATTCTTCAGAAAAGTACAACTTGCCGTAGACGTAATGAATACAAAAGTACAGGAAAATTTAGCTGGTATCCGAGTGATTAAGGCATTCAATCGAAAAAACCACCAGGTAAAGCAATTTCTTGAAGTGAACGGCCTATTAACAAAGCGCAATATTACAGCAGAACAAGTAGTAGCAGTACTTATGCCATTAACCGCCTTAATTGTGAATATGGGTTTAGTTTATGCACTTTGGATTGGGGCAATTAAAGTTGACAATAACACGATGGATGTCGGCGTTATTTTAGCCTTCATCAATTATCTAATGATGATTATGAATGGTTTAATGAGTTCAAGTAATGTCTTAATACAAATTGCACGTGCAATTCCAAGTGCAGAACGAATTGTTACGGTCTTAGAAGAACCAAATGAAATTTTAAATCCAGATAATTCGATAAAAACAAGCATTCGAGGAGAAGTACAATTTATAGATGTGAGTTTCTCATATACGAAACAAGGGGAACCAGTATTGAAAAATATCTCATTTCACGCAAAAGCTGGTGAAACAATTGGGATTATTGGAATGACGGGTAGTGGGAAATCAACCATCATGAAATTGCTTCCTCGGATTTTTGATGTGGATGCAGGAGAAATTTTAGTTGATAACCAATCAATTAAACATATTGATTTGCGAAATTTAAGACAATCCATTGGTTATGCACCACAAAAAGCTGCTTTATTCTCTATGTCAATTGAAGAAAACTTAAAGTATGGAAAATCAGATGCGAGTTTGAATGAAATCATCGAGGCACTTGAAGCTTCATGTGCTGCGGAATTTGTAGAGAAATTACCTGATAAAGAGCAACATGTGTTAACGCAAGGAGCAACAAATTTATCAGGTGGTCAAAAGCAACGATTAGCCATGGCGAGAGCTTTTGTTAGAAAGCCATCCATTTTAATTTTAGATGATACCACTTCAGCAGTAGATGCGATTTCTGAAAAGAAAATTCAACAAGCAATTGCAACAAATTTTCCGAATAGTACAAAGTTTATCATTTCATCAAAAGTATCATCTATTAAAGATGCCGATCAAATCCTTGTCATTGATGATGGGTATTTAATTGCATCTGGAACACACCAACAATTACTTAAAACTTCCGAACACTATAAAGAAATGGTTGAAACGCAAATGGAGAAAGGAGGAGTACTCAATGAGTAATGAAGCAAAGTCTGCAAGAACAGGCTTAGAACGTGGACATGGTTTTAGCGGCCCTGTTGTAAAACCGAAAAATCAAAAAGCAACGTTAAGTCGCATTTGGAGTTACCTCCGAATGCAACGAACAGGCATCATATTTGCGACATTATTTGTTATAGTCTCTTCCGTTCTCAACTTGTTAGGTCCATTGTTTATAGGGGTTATTATTGATGAATATATCATTCCGGGGGATTTATCCGGTACAGTAAGGATGCTTATCATACTTGCGGCTATTTATTTAGGGTCGTCCCTCTTTTCATGGTTACAGACATTTGTGATGGTGCGTGTTTCATTAAAAACGATTCAACGACTACGAAAAGAGCTTTTTGAGAAAATTCATATACTTCCTCTTTTTGTTTTTGATAAACGTCAACAAGGGGATTTAATGAGCCGTATGACAAACGATGTTGATAATTTACATTTAGCGCTTTCTCAAAGTGTCATTCAAATTGTGACATCCCTTTTTACAATTATCGGGACTGCTATTGCGATGTTTTATTTAAATTGGATATTGGCTATTGTGTCACTTATCATCATCCCTCTTGTTGTTTATGCAACGAAAAAAATTATTAAAAGAAGTAGCGTGAACTACAAAGCAAGACAACGTGATCTAGGTGAGTTAAACGGATATATAGAGGAAACCATTTCAAATGCCAACATCATTACGTTATTCGGTAAAGAAGAGGAGACAATTGCGAAATTTAAAGAAACCAATGAACGATTGCGCACTTCTGCTTTAAAGGCAGAGATGGTTTCAGGTTACTTACCTCCCATCAATAACTTTATGAATAATATAGGTATTGGGTTCATTATTGGGAGTGGGGCATTGTTATCTGTAAACGGTCTAGTAACGGTAGGCGTTATCGCTTCATTTGTCACCTATTCAAGACAATTTTTCCGCCCAATTAACCAGTTGGCTAACTTGCTTAATACATTCCAATCAGCCATCGCGGGTGCTGAACGTGTATTTGAAATATTAGATGAACAAGAAGAAGTAAAAGACGTACCGAATGCAATTGTAAAAGATCGATACGATGGTGATGTTGCATTTCGTTCGGTTGGTTTTTACTACAACGAAAATAAGCCAGTTCTGAAAGATATTTCATTCCATGCGAAAGCTGGGGAGACTGTTGCGCTAGTTGGGCCAACTGGTTCGGGTAAAACAACGATTATCCAATTACTAAACCGATTTTATGATGCAAAGCAAGGTGAAATACTAATTGATGGTGAAAATATCACATCTTATCAGTTAGAAAATTTACGAAATCATATCGGTGTTGTTTTACAAGACACCTATTTATTCTCAGGTACAGTACGTGAAAATATACGGTATGGAAAATTGAGTGCAACAGATGAGCAAGTAGAACAAGCGGCAAAAATTGCTTATGCCCATAATTTTATTAAATATTTACCTCAAGGATATGACACAATGTTAGTTTCAGGTGGGATGAATCTAAGTCAAGGTCAGCGTCAGTTAATTGCCATTGCGCGGGCGATCCTAGAAGACCCAGATATTTTAATATTAGATGAAGCGACATCTAGTGTAGATACAATGACGGAAGTACACATACAAAAAGGGCTTAATAACCTAATGAAAGGGCGAACTAGCTTTGTTATTGCCCATCGTCTAAAAACAATTGAAAACGCCGATCAAATTTTAGTCATTAAAGACGGTGAAATTCTTGAACAAGGTAATCATGGTAGTTTAATGAGCAAAAACGGATTTTATGCCAACCTTCAAAATCAATTGCATGTGGTATAAAATATTTGGAACTGTCCATTCTTAATTGAGTGGACAGTTTTATATTGTTCATAGTTTTATCCAATATAGGATATTAAGTTTAGTTTCATATATTTGTTTTTACATTACGCATACTAGTCCACTATTTTGCGTATAGTAGTGCAAAAGGTTGCTAAAGGCGGTGTAATAGTTTTGAAGCGATGGATCGCTCTAGGGGTTATTTTGTTATGTTGTTTACTTGTTGTTGTTTATGAGACAAGCGCTTCCGATCGAAGTTTCTTTTTACCTGAACCATTGGGTGGGGTAAAAATCGTGTTGGATGCTGGTCATGGTGGAATTGATGGTGGTGCTTCATCTGGTAATGTCATTGAAAAAGACGTTACTTTAGCGATTGCACAAAAAGTCGAACGTCAACTGAAACGTATGGGTGCAGAAGTTATCATGACACGTACTACGGATGGTGATGTATTAGAAGAGCATGCTCCAAGTGAAGAATTCGCTACATTAAGGGAAAGAAAAAAGGAAGACATTTTCTTGAGAGCAAATCTTGTGAAATCGAAAGAACCGGATATTTTTGTCACAATCCATGCGAATGCAATCCCTGAAGAGAAATGGCGTGGTGCGCAAGTTTTTTATCATAAAGATGGACATGCAAATAGTGAATTGTTAGCGAAATCAGTACAAGCTTCCATTAAAGATACATTGCAAAATACTAATCGTGAAGCGATGGCAATTAAGCAAATTTACCTTTTAAAGAAAACGGAAGTACCTGCTATTTTAGTTGAAACTGGATTTTTAAGTAATCCGGAAGAACGTGAGCTTTTATCAAGCAAAGACTATCAGGAAAAAATGGCAAAAGCCATTGTTGATGGAATTGAAAGCTATGTAAATTTAGAGTTTCAATAATTAAGTTTGAAATTATTCACATAATTTTTTATTTAACTTAACAACGACTATAGATTAATCCGATATTTTCGGAAAAATCTATGGTCTTATTTTTTGATGATTAGTTTTACATGTATATAGAATAATTACATGAGGTAATATGAAATTAGCGTTTAATAAGATAATATTTAAACTATATAGTAATGAAATCTTTCATTAAAGCATTCAATTACCACTGTGTTATACTAAAGTTGGAAGTAAATAATGGGGAGTGTTTCAAGTGATAAACGAACAAAAAGTCCGCGACGCTTTAAGTCAATTAGAAGATCCTTTTTTACATAGATCGTTTGCTGAAACGAATGCGATTACAAACGTATCCATTAAAGAAGAAAAAAATCACGTTAGTGTTAAAATAGCAATTGCTAAAACAAACACACCAGAACAAATGCAATTACAAATGAAAATCGTTGAATTGTTAAAAGAAGCTGGTGCCTCAACAGTAGGGATTCGCTTTGAAGAACTAGCACCAGAAGTTCTAGAAAGCTTCCGTGGCCAAGCTACAGAATCAGAAGTTCATGATTTACTATCTCCACTTTCAACAGTTCAATTTATAGCGATTGCTTCTGGTAAAGGTGGCGTTGGTAAATCAACAGTATCTGTCAATTTAGCAGTAGCACTTGCTCGCCTTGGTAAAAAAGTGGGCTTAATTGATGCTGATATTTATGGATTTAGTGTTCCGGATATGATGGGTATTCAAGATATGCCCGTCGTTAGAGGAGAAAGAATTTACCCTGTAGAACGTAAAGGGGTAAAAGTTATTTCGATGGGATTCTTTGTGGAAAATAACGCACCAATCGTTTGGCGTGGGCCAATGCTAGGTAAAGTGTTAGACCAATTCTTCCGTGATGTTGAATGGGGAGATATTGATTACCTATTGCTAGACTTACCTCCTGGAACAGGTGACGTTGCCCTTGATATTCATCAAATGTTACCATCTTCAAAAGAAGTTATTGTAACCACACCACACCCAACTGCTGCTTTTGTTGCTGCTCGCGCGGGTGCGATGGCACTACAAACAAATCACGATATTTTAGGTGTAGTTGAAAATATGTCTTGGTTTGAGTCTAAATTAACAGGGGAAAAAGAGTTTGTCTTCGGACAAGGAGGCGGCCCTAAACTTGCTGATGAATTAAGAACTGATTTATTAGGACAAGTTCCTCTAGGACAACCTGATTGGACAAATGAAGATTTTGCACCTTCGATTTATGAAGAAGACCATCCAACAGGTCAAATTTATTTAAGTATTGCACAAAAAGTAATCGATAAATTATCTTAATAAAAAAGAGGTGTTTCCCTACAGTTGGGACACCTCTTTTCTTTAGGTATGGGAGGTTGAAAGCAATGTAATAGGGTTCATTTACGAACCACCACCGCCTTCTTCTTTACCGCCACCGCCTTCTTTACCACCACTGCCACCTTCTTTACCGCCACCTTCTCCACCACCGGAAGTTTCTCCGCTCTTTTTAATAATTTCTATCCATTGTGTTTGTAAAAGTGGGTCTTGGAGAGTTTCCATAACGACTTCTTCCATTTGTTTTCGTAATGTAGCGCCTTTTAAGATGGATTCAAGCTCCTTTTGCATATCTGCTTGTCCGAAAAACTTGACTAAATCTTCTTGATAGGAAGCATTTTTTATAAGATCCTTCATAATATCGGTTTGTTGTTCTTTCAAACTTTTTGCCATAGCTTCTTTGAATTTTGGATCTTCATATGTTTTCTTCCAAAAATCTTCTGCATCTTTTGAAAGTAATGTAGTATTGATGGCAGTTTCTATTTGATCATGTTCCAGAATAATTAGTTCTCGGAAACTTGGATCTTCTAATAGTTGACGAATGGCTTTTTTGCCGTCTTCTGTTTGAACAGCGTCAATTACCATCTTTTTAACCTCATCATATGAAAGGTTGTTATTTGTATTTTCGGAACAGCTAGCAAGCAGTAGTACGACAAACAAAAGGGAGAATATACGGTTTAGCACAAGTATCAGTCCTTTCTTAAAGACTCTCTTTCATTTATTGTTCACATTCTTGCGTATAATATGTATGCATTTATGACTTCAATAGCTTTTTTACAATTGCATTGATAAAATATAAAGGTATATTGTGAAAAGATGGAGGACGTTTTGTCGTGACAATACGAAATTGGGTTAAGTTTTTCTTTATGTGTTTAGTTGTTGGCGGTGGTGTTACAGCGATTGCAGGAATCATCATACGTTGGAACTTCTTCCAACCCTATCTAGCGGAGGGGCAAATTGGTGAATTTTTAGCTGCCTTTGTGTGGATGATAGTACTAGGATTTACTATGAGCGTTATCGCACAAGCTGGCTTTTTTGCGTATTTAACATTACATCAAGTGGGCATTGGTATTTTTAAAACGTTAACGCTTTGGAACTGGGTACAAGTTCTACTAATGATTATTGTTATTTTTGATTTAGTCGTGTTCCGTTTTGCGCCAAGTGCTGATAATTTCGGCGATTGGGTCTTTTATATCGGCCTTTTAATTTTTTTAATTTTTGGTGCGTTAGCTACAGCCATGAAGAAAGTGCAGTTAACTGGAAAAAAACATGTATTAATTTCTTCTATGTTCTTCATGATTGTAATTACCTCATTAGAATGGATTATTGCTTTAATGGGGCGCCAAGAAAATATTGATACATATGTTGCATTATTATTGTTCCCATTAATTGCGGTAAATGCCTACCAATTATTAGCTTTACCGAAATATAATCAAAAATCAGATGAAGATCGAAAAAAATTAGAACAACGTCGAAAAGCTCGAACACTTGCAAGCGAAGGTAAGTAAAGGAAAATTTCAAACGCATAAAATAAAACTCCACAATAAAAAAGGCTATTACCAATTGGTAGTAGCCCTTTGTTTTTATGGCATCTTTTTTGTTTTAATCGAATAACCAAAGACATTTTCTTCAATAGAAATAAACTTTTCCCTTTCAAGTAACTTTGAAATATCCTCAAATGTAAAAGTAGATTTTTCATGAATTGGGAAAGAGACGATTGCGCCGTTCGTTGTTTTATAATTTTTAGTATAAATAACAGAAGGGGACAATAAGTTCACCTCTTCTTTAAACACCGTTTGCATTAGTTTAGGGTTAAATTCATAATCCGAAGTCATATACCATAAAGGCTTGTTTTCAAAATGTTTCTGATAAATTGCCAAATCTTTATTAAATTTATTAATTGTATCATTATCCTCATCTACAGCCCCTTTTCCGCCTAAAAGTCCAGTTGGGATATTTCGATTTTTTATGATTTCAACAAGTTTAGGAGAACGATCAATCCAAGCTGCATCTAACATTAATAATGGATATGGCTTGTTCACTGTTTGTAACCATTCTTCTAATCCTTCATGGGAGAAGGATATTTCCACAATAAGAGATTGTCCATAATGACCTTTAGAGATAACAATAGGATCTTCCGTCATCCGGAATACAGAGACTAATGATTCTTTTTGTGGAAAAACAACAAACAATGTTACTAATAACATTACTGTTATAGTTAGCAACAATTTACGAAACATGTATCTTCTCCTTTTTTACTAAGTTTCATATATAAAATAGTGCTTCATAAAAACCTTATGAATTTATATTGACTTTCATGATTTTTTTATTGTATTATATTTAAGTTGTTATTTATTCTATTGATTTTTTATATATAGTACTTCTTTAAATTAATGAAGTTGTTTTTTGAAAAAATATAAAAAATGTTGTTGACAACAAATGATGCAATGGCTATACTAATAAAAGTTGCTTTCGACTGAAAGTAATGTTGATTGATGAACTTTGAAAACTGAACAACAAAACGTTAATGAATATAGTTTCTCATTAAATTGAGAAATGAAATTTTGGACATCAATTTTGATGCCAGCAATTTTTTGAGCTTTATCAAATTCTTTTATGGAGAGTTTGATCCTGGCTCAGGACGAACGCTGGCGGCGTGCCTAATACATGCAAGTCGAGCGGACCTTTAGAAGCTTGCTTCTGAAGGTTAGCGGCGGACGGGTGAGTAACACGTGGGCAACCTGCCCTATAGTTGGGGATAACTCCGGGAAACCGGGGCTAATACCGAATAATTCATTTCATCACATGTTGAAATGATGAAAGATGGTTCTGCTATCGCTATAGGATGGGCCCGCGGCGCATTAGCTAGTTGGTGAGGTAACGGCTCACCAAGGCGACGATGCGTAGCCGACCTGAGAGGGTGATCGGCCACACTGGGACTGAGACACGGCCCAGACTCCTACGGGAGGCAGCAGTAGGGAATCTTCCACAATGGACGGAAGTCTGATGGAGCAACGCCGCGTGAGTGAAGAAGGTTTTCGGATCGTAAAACTCTGTTGTAAGGGAAGAACAAGTACAGTAGTAACTGGCTGTACCTTGACGGTACCTTATTAGAAAGCCACGGCTAACTACGTGCCAGCAGCCGCGGTAATACGTAGGTGGCAAGCGTTGTCCGGAATTATTGGGCGTAAAGCGCGCGCAGGCGGTCCTTTAAGTCTGATGTGAAAGCCCACGGCTCAACCGTGGAGGGTCATTGGAAACTGGAGGACTTGAGTGCAGAAGAGGAAAGTGGAATTCCAAGTGTAGCGGTGAAATGCGTAGAGATTTGGAGGAACACCAGTGGCGAAGGCGACTTTCTGGTCTGTAACTGACGCTGAGGCGCGAAAGCGTGGGGAGCAAACAGGATTAGATACCCTGGTAGTCCACGCCGTAAACGATGAGTGCTAAGTGTTAGGGGGTTTCCGCCCCTTAGTGCTGCAGCTAACGCATTAAGCACTCCGCCTGGGGAGTACGGTCGCAAGACTGAAACTCAAAGGAATTGACGGGGGCCCGCACAAGCGGTGGAGCATGTGGTTTAATTCGAAGCAACGCGAAGAACCTTACCAGGTCTTGACATCCCATTGACCGCTATGGAGACATAGCTTTCCCTTCGGGGACAGTGGTGACAGGTGGTGCATGGTTGTCGTCAGCTCGTGTCGTGAGATGTTGGGTTAAGTCCCGCAACGAGCGCAACCCTTGTTCTTAGTTGCCATCATTTAGTTGGGCACTCTAAGGAGACTGCCGGTGACAAACCGGAGGAAGGTGGGGATGACGTCAAATCATCATGCCCCTTATGACCTGGGCTACACACGTGCTACAATGGACGGTACAAACGGTTGCCAACCCGCGAGGGGGAGCTAATCCGATAAAACCGTTCTCAGTTCGGATTGTAGGCTGCAACTCGCCTACATGAAGCCGGAATCGCTAGTAATCGCGGATCAGCATGCCGCGGTGAATACGTTCCCGGGCCTTGTACACACCGCCCGTCACACCACGAGAGTTTGTAACACCCGAAGTCGGTGAGGTAACCTTTTGGAGCCAGCCGCCGAAGGTGGGACAGATGATTGGGGTGAAGTCGTAACAAGGTAGCCGTATCGGAAGGTGCGGCTGGATCACCTCCTTTCTAAGGATATTAACGGAATATAAGCCTAGGGCTTATACCATTAACGTTTTGTGTTCAGTTTTGAAGGTTCATTAGAAAAGCGGAAAACACCGCTTAGCTGAACCGGATACTGGAAGTCTTGAGTAGAAATGCTTGCATTTCGCACGAAAGACTGAAGTAGACGCGTCAGCTGGTGTTTGGAGCTAGACATTAATAGAACTTTCTTTATATTGTTCTTTGAAAACTGGATAAAACGACATTGATAGCAACAAACAAAATTCAAGCATTCAATATTTAGCTAACGCTAAATATGATTAGTCTCCGACGGTTGTCACAGATTTTGAGAGGAGTTAATTTTATAAAAATCTGCATAGCAGACATTTATAAAATTCAAAATCTAGACGGCAATTTTGTCGAGACAAAATTGATTGAGTGTAAGTTCTTAAAATCTTCTCTGTTTGAGAAGTGTAACTAACTTTTAGGTTAAGTTATTAAGGGCGCACGGTGAATGCCTTGGCACTAGGAGCCGATGAAGGACGGTACTAACACCGATATGCTTCGGGGAGCTGTAAGTAAGCTTTGATCCGGAGATTTCCGAATGGGGGAACCCACTGCTCGTAATGGAGCAGTATCTTGACGTGAATTCATAGCGTCATGATGGCACACCCAGGGAACTGAAACATCTAAGTACCTGGAGGAAGAGAAAGAAAATATTCGATTCCCTGAGTAGCGGCGAGCGAAACGGGAATAGCCCAAACCAAGAGGCTTGCCTCTTGGGGTTGTAGGACACTCTATATGGAGTTACAAAAGAATGGATTAGGCGAAGCGATTTGGAAAGATCCGCCATAGAAGGTAAAAGCCCTGTAATCGAAAGTCCATTCTCTCTTGAGTGTATCCTGAGTACGGCGGAACACGTGAAATTCCGTCGGAATCCGGGAGGACCATCTCCCAAGGCTAAATACTCCCTAGTGACCGATAGTGAACCAGTACCGTGAGGGAAAGGTGAAAAGCACCCCGGGAGGGGAGTGAAATAGAACCTGAAACCGTGTGCCTACAAGTAGTTAGAGCCCGTTAATGGGTGATAGCGTGCCTTTTGTAGAATGAACCGGCGAGTTACGATTACGTGCAAGGTTAAGTTGAGAAGACGGAGCCGCAGCGAAAGCGAGTCTGAATAGGGCGAAAGAGTACGTGGTCGTAGACCCGAAACCAGGTGATCTACCCATGTCCAGGGTGAAGGTGAGGTAACACTCACTGGAGGCCCGAACCCACGCACGTTGAAAAGTGCGGGGATGAGGTGTGGGTAGCGGAGAAATTCCAATCGAACTTGGAGATAGCTGGTTCTCTCCGAAATAGCTTTAGGGCTAGCCTCGTGATGAGAATACTGGAGGTAGAGCACTGTTTGGACTAGGGGGGCATCTCGCTTTACCGAATTCAGACAAACTCCGAATGCCAGATATTTATACACGGGAGTCAGACTGCGAGTGATAAGATCCGTAGTCAAAAGGGAAACAGCCCAGACCACCAGCTAAGGTCCCAAAGTAATCGTTAAGTGGAAAAGGATGTGGCGTTGCTTAGACAACCAGGATGTTGGCTTAGAAGCAGCCATCATTTAAAGAGTGCGTAATAGCTCACTGGTCGAGTGACGCTGCGCCGAAAATGTATCGGGGCTAAACGATTCACCGAAGCTGTGGATGTGCATCTAAGATGCACGTGGTAGGAGAGCGTTCTAAGGGCGTTGAAGTCAGACCGGAAGGACTGGTGGAGCGCTTAGAAGTGAGAATGCCGGTATGAGTAGCGAAAGATGGGTGAGAATCCCATCCACCGTATGACTAAGGTTTCCTGAGGAAGGCTCGTCCGCTCAGGGTTAGTCGGGACCTAAGTCGAGGCCGACAGGCGTAGACGATGGACAACAGGTTGATATTCCTGTACCACCTCCCCGCCGTTTGAGTAATGGGGGGACGCAGTAGGATAGGGTAAGCGTGCGATTGGTTGTGCACGCCCAAGCAGTAAGGCGTGGAAGTAGGCAAATCCGCTTCCTGTAACGTTGAGCTGTAATGGGGAGCTCTTTAAGAGCGAAGTACCTGATTTCACACTGCCAAGAAAAGCCTCTAGCGAGGCGGGAGGTGCCCGTACCGCAAACCGACACAGGTAGTCGAGGAGAGAATCCTAAGGTGTGCGAGAGAACTCTCGTTAAGGAACTCGGCAAAATGACCCCGTAACTTCGGGAGAAGGGGTGCTCTCGAAAGAGAGCCGCAGTGAATAGGCCCAGGCGACTGTTTAGCAAAAACACAGGTCTCTGCAAAACCGTAAGGTGACGTATAGGGGCTGACGCCTGCCCGGTGCTGGAAGGTTAAGAGGAGGGGTTAGCGTAAGCGAAGCTCTGAATTGAAGCCCCAGTAAACGGCGGCCGTAACTATAACGGTCCTAAGGTAGCGAAATTCCTTGTCGGGTAAGTTCCGACCCGCACGAAAGGCGTAACGATCTGGGCACTGTCTCAACGAGAGACTCGGTGAAATTATAGTACCTGTGAAGATGCAGGTTACCCGCGACAGGACGGAAAGACCCCGTGGAGCTTTACTGTAGCCTGATATTGAATTTTGGCACAACTTGTACAGGATAGGTAGGAGCCAGAGAACTCGGAGCGCCAGCTTCGAGGGAGGCGTCGGTGGGATACTACCCTGGTTGTGTTGAAATTCTAACCCGTACCCCTTATCGGGGTAGGAGACAGTGTCAGGTGGACAGTTTGACTGGGGCGGTCGCCTCCTAAAAGGTAACGGAGGCGCCCAAAGGTTCCCTCAGAATGGTTGGAAATCATTCGTAGAGTGTAAAGGCACAAGGGAGCTTGACTGCGAGACCTACAAGTCGAGCAGGGTCGAAAGACGGGCTTAGTGATCCGGTGGTTCCGCATGGAAGGGCCATCGCTCAACGGATAAAAGCTACCCCGGGGATAACAGGCTTATCTCCCCCAAGAGTCCACATCGACGGGGAGGTTTGGCACCTCGATGTCGGCTCATCGCATCCTGGGGCTGTAGTCGGTCCCAAGGGTTGGGCTGTTCGCCCATTAAAGCGGTACGCGAGCTGGGTTCAGAACGTCGTGAGACAGTTCGGTCCCTATCCGTCGTGGGCGTAGGAAATTTGAGAGGAGCTGTCCTTAGTACGAGAGGACCGGGATGGACATACCGCTGGTGTACCAGTTGTCTTGCCAAAGGCATCGCTGGGTAGCTATGTATGGACGGGATAAGTGCTGAAAGCATCTAAGCATGAAGCCCCCCTCAAGATGAGATTTCCCATTACGTAAGTAAGTAAGATCCCTCAAAGACGATGAGGTAGATAGGTTCGAGGTGGAAGTGTGGCGACACATGGAGCTGACGAATACTAATCGATCGAGGACTTAACCACTAACTTGAATGGTCGTTAGTCAATGTCTTTATCCAGTTTTGAGAGAACAAGCTCTCTACAATGAATAGGAACTTCGCCTAAGAGCGCAACATCCATGTTGCAACGGCGAAGCCAGTACATCCATGTACGAGTCTAGTGATGATGGCAAAGAGGTCACACCCGTTCCCATACCGAACACGGAAGTTAAGCTCTTTAGCGCCGATGGTAGTTGGGGGCTTCCCCCTGTGAGAGTAGGACATTGCTAGGCTCAAAAAGTCGTTGCTGATAAAATCAGTAGTGGCTTTTTTTATTTTTAATAGAATTTCCATCTCACTTTTTAAGAGAAAAAGTGTTTTAATATTACAAAAAATATTAGAAAAAGTGCTTGAAAAAAATATGAACCTGGATATAATAATAATTGTAGTTAATTTAATAGAAATTGTTATAAACGTTCCGAAGTAGCTCAGTGGTAGAGCAACCGGCTGTTAACCGGTTGGTCGTAGGTTCGAATCCTACCTTCGGAGCCATTTTTTTTGAGAAAATTATTATATATTATAAAATAGTAGTTGCGTATTGCTAACAAGTTTGCTATAATAGTTTTTGTCGTTAAGATAAATAAATAGTTTGGCCCGTTGGTCAAGTGGTTAAGACACCGCCCTTTCACGGCGGTAACACGAGTTCGAATCTCGTACGGGTCACCAATAATTACAATAACACTAATCTATATATCATGGAGGATTAGCTCAGCTGGGAGAGCACCTGCCTTACAAGCAGGGGGTCGGCGGTTCGAGCCCGTCATCCTCCACCATAGTGTTATTACGGAGGGGTAGCGAAGTGGCTAAACGCGGCGGACTGTAAATCCGCTCCTTCGGGTTCGGCGGTTCGAATCCGTCCCCCTCCACCATTTTATTGCTGGGGTATAGCCAAGCGGTAAGGCAACGGATTTTGATTCCGTCATGCCTAGGTTCGAATCCTAGTACCCCAGCCATTTTTATTTAAAATACATACATTATTAATTCAATCCTTTACTCAGTCGAGTAGGGGATTTTTTTTAGTTTAATTTTATATTTCATACCTTTTCCTCTTTAACGGTGAACTGTTGGAAAATTTATTACTTTATATATAAAATAGAGGACACAAGGAGGATGTTTACATGAAGAATAACAAGATTTCAATTATTGGGGTACCTTCAGATTATGGTCAACATCGACGTGGGGTAGATATGGGACCGAGTGCAATACGTTATGCAGGTGTTGTAGAAAGATTAGATCGAATTGGATATGAAGTACTTGATGAAGGCGATATTCTACTCAAACATGACAAAGTGAAAAAAGTACAAGATGAGCAACTGAAAAATTTAGATGAAGTAATTGAGGTTAGTTCACAACTATCAGATAAGATACAAGATGTTTTAGGTAAAGGGAGATTCCCCCTTATCCTAGGTGGGGATCATAGTATTGCAATTGGTACACTTACTGGTTTAGGAACAAAGTATAAAAACCTAGGTGTAATTTGGTACGATGCCCATGCAGATTTGAATACACCCGAAACTTCTCCATCAGGAAATATCCATGGTATGCCTTTAGCTGTTAGCTGTGGACTAGGAGATGAGCGACTTGTTAATATAGCTGGATATGCTCCGAAGATTAAACCTGAAAATATCATAATCATTGGCGCACGTTCGGTAGATCCAGGTGAGAAAGAGTTAATTAAAAAGCATGGTATAAAAGTTTACTCAATGCATGAAATCGATCGAATGGGTATGACAAAAGTAATTGAAGAATCTATCGAATATTTAAAGAAGCGAAATGTAGATGGAGTGCATTTATCATTAGACTTAGATGGCCTAGACCCATTATATACACCTGGAGTAGGTACACCTGTACCAGGGGGAATAACTTATCGTGAGAGCCACTTAGCAATGGAAATGTTAGAGGAATCCGGTTTTATCACATCAGCTGAATTTGTTGAAGTTAATCCTATATTAGATGAACGGAATAAAACAGCTGAGGTAGCTGTTGCTTTAATGGGTTCATTGTTTGGTGAGAAGTTAGTATAGTGTTTAAGGCTTAATTTTGAATTCTGGATAAAAATACTAAAAAAGCCTTTATTAGTAATGAAAAAATTTTGATATAATATTAAAAATAACGAAACTTTTACGAACTTGTTACGTAAATAGATAGTAAGCTGAGTAGGAGAGGAAACACAAATGGATGCGTTATTGAATAAAAGAATAAAGCAAGTGCTAAAAGGTGATCAAAACGCATTTACAGATGTAGTGACTCTCTACCAGCACAAGCTTTACCAATTATGCTATCGTATGCTAGGAAATAAACAGGAGGCTGAAGATATTGCACAAGAAGCCTTTGTTCGAGCATACATAAACTTACATTCATACGATCAAAAAAGGAAATTTTCAACATGGCTTTATCGGATTGCAACGAACCTTTGCATTGACCGAATTAGAAAAAAGAAACCAGATTATTATTTAGATGCCGAAGTTCCTGGTACAGATGGATTAGATATGTATTCGCATATTGCTGCAACCGACCAACTCCCGGAAGATGCAGTAGAGCAAATGGACCTTCAAGATCGGATTCAATATGAAATTAGCAGATTGCCTGATAAATATCGTTCAGTTATTGTATTAAAATATATAGAGGAATTATCTCTTCAAGAAATTAGTGAAATTCTAGATATGCCCCTGGGGACTGTAAAAACGAGAATTCATAGAGGTCGAGAAGCTCTAAGAAAGCAATTAAACAATCTATAGGAGGGAAGAATATGAGTACGTGTCCACAATACATTGTTGACTATATGCATGAATATTTAGATGGCGATATAAGTCGTGAACATGAACAACAGCTTAAGAAACATTTGCAAGATTGCTCAGATTGTCAACAACATATGCACCAGTTAAGTGACACGATTGCTTTTGTAAAGAGTGCAGCGCATATTACAGCACCTCCTAATTTTGAGGAACAAGTAATGAAGCGTCTGCCGAAACCAAAACAACGGTTAGGCGTGCAAAAATGGTTAAGAAGGCACCCAATCATTGTAGCAGCAGCAGTGTTCCTATTTTTTATGAGTGCTACCTTACTAAATAACTATCCAAATGATGAGTTCTCTGTGACAAAACAACCAAATTTAGTTGTTGATGGTCAAACAGTAATTGTACCTGAAGGGGAAGTTGTAAAAGGTGACATAGTCGTGAAAAATGGCGATCTTGTTATTGAAGGAGAAGTCGATGGAAATGTTACAGTTATTAATGGTCAATATATGGCCTCTACAGCGGTAGTAACTGGACAAATCGAAGAAATCGATGAAACATTCGAATGGTTATGGTATGAAATGAAAAGAATGGCGAATGATTTTATGGCACTGTTTGAATAAATAAAACATGTTAATAAAACTATAATAAGAAACAGATCTAAGTCTACTCAAAAGAGTGGACTTTTTTCTTGGAAA
Source organism: Ureibacillus endophyticus (assembly GCF_024159215.1). Classification (NCBI taxonomy): domain Bacteria; kingdom Bacillati; phylum Bacillota; class Bacilli; order Caryophanales; family Caryophanaceae; genus Ureibacillus; species Ureibacillus endophyticus. Next base: position 3,487,409 of record NZ_JAMYWW010000001.1, on the reverse strand, counting down.
AGGCTATATTGTGCAAAATATGGTATACTATTTTTACATTAAAATGATATAAATTAAGGTGAATTTTAATGTAAATACTGTTCTTAAAAATTAATTTACTTAATTAAGGAACTTTACGTAATAACATGAAGTTGTATTAGATATAAATGAATTAGCTAGGAAAAAGTGGGGGATGCCACGTGCAAATGATTGAGCAGTTTACAGACTTAACACCTGTAAATGTTGTATTTAGCTTTTTAGATGTACTGCTTGTATGGTACGTAATATATAAATTATTAACCCTCATTAAAGGGACAAAGGCTGTTCAGTTATTAAAAGGTCTCTTTGTTATTATCTTTGCAAGATTTGCTACAGTAATCTTTGGTCTGGATACCCTCGGCTGGCTACTCCAAGAAGTAATCGATTGGGGATTTTTAGCCATCATCATCATCTTTACTCCTGAAATTAGGCGCGCTCTTGAACAATTAGGGCGTGGTAAAATATTTCAACGTTCAACTGGTCAATTAGAGGATGAACAAACAAGGTTAATCGAAGCGATGAAAAAAGCCGTAAGCTATATGGCAAAAAGACGAATTGGTGCATTAATATCTCTTGAAAAAGAAACAGGGTTGAATGAGTATATTGAAACAGGAATTAAGTTAAATGCAGAAATTACAAGCGAATTGTTGATTAATATCTTTATTCCAAATACTCCTCTACATGATGGAGCTGTAATTGTACAGAAAGATAAAATTTCCGCAGCTGCATGCTACTTACCTTTGTCAGAAAGTACGTTTATTTCTAAAGAACTAGGTACTCGACATAGGGCTGCTGTTGGATTAAGTGAGGTTACAGATGCTGTAACGATTGTTGTCTCTGAAGAAACCGGAGCAGTTAGTTTAACGAAGAATGGTAATCTTCACCGTAACTTAACAATTGATGAATTTGAGGCACAATTAAGAAAAATGTGGTTTGGCCCGGAACAAGATTCGGAAATTACCCCTAAGTGGAATTGGAGGGGGAAAAAGAATGGATAAACTCTTCGATAGTTATTGGGTATTAAGAATTACAGCATTAATATTAGCAATTTTGCTTTTCTTTTATGTAAAAGCACAGATGGATACTAGTGATCAAACGACTAGTACAAATTCGCAAATGGATATTATCACTGCTGTACCATTAGAAGTATATTATGATTCTGAAAACTTGATTGTTTCAGGTTTGCCAAAAACCGTAGATGTAACGGTTGAGGGACCAATGGCAATCGTTTTACAAACGAAATTAAAAAGGGATTTTAAAGTGTTTTTAGACTTAAATTCACTGCCAATTGGACGACATCGTGTTACATTGCAACACGAAAACTTCTCTGAAAAGCTAGAAGTGTCAATTGATCCTAAAGTTGTTGATATTGTCATAGAAGAAAAGGTGACGAAAGAACTGCGTATAGATCCTGAAATGAATAATGGTTTAATTGCAGAAGGATATGAATTAATTGGAATGACTCCCGAGCCATCCACCGTATTTGTAACTGGTGCAAAAAGCGTTATTGAAGATATTAGTTATGTGAAAGCAACAGTGACAGGAGAAAAAGGAATAAAAGCTTCTTTTGAACAAGAAGCCGCTGTGAAAGTTTTAGATAGCAATCTAAATAAACTTGATGTGACAATTGAACCAGCAACAGTTAATGTAATAGTCGATATTCGAGAATACAGCCGTGAAATTCCAATTACTCTAAAAGAAGTAGGTAAACCTCCAGAAGGCATTACCATAAACAGTTTGAGGCCAGATATAGAGAGGATAAAAGTCTATGGTCCAAAATCTATTATTGACTCATTATCTGAACTAGTCGTAGAATTTGACATATCAGAAATAGAGAGTTCAGGTAGTTACACTGTTGATGTAGTAGCGCCGAATGGAACCACAAAGCTTTCTACTAAGAAGATTAAAATAAATGCTGATGTAACGAAAACCAATAATGATACAGAAACGAACGAGCCTGTAGAGGAACCAGAAGAGGGAAACGTAGAAGAAACGGATTCAGAAAATCCAGCCATTGAAGATGAAATTACAACACAATAATTTTGAGTTGTTTAAGTAATCAAATTCGAAGCATGGATTGTCTAGCATTGAAGGAGAGAAAAGTATATGGGAAAATATTTCGGAACTGATGGCGTCCGTGGTGTCGCGAATTCAGAGTTGACCCCAGAGTTTGCATTTAAACTTGGACGTATCGGTGGATATGTGCTGACAAAACATACTAAAGAACGCCCAAAAGTGATAATTGGACGAGATACACGTATTTCAGGACATATGTTAGAAGGTGCACTTGTTGCAGGTTTACTTTCAATTGGTGTAGAAGTAATGCGACTAGGCATTATTAGCACACCGGGTGTAGCATATTTAACACGTGTCATGAATGCTGATGCAGGTGTTATGATTTCTGCATCACATAATCCTGTTGCTGATAACGGGATTAAGTTTTTCGGTCCAGATGGGTTTAAATTAACGGATGCACAGGAAGCAGAAATAGAAAATTTAATCGATGTGGAAGTGGATACATTGCCACGTCCAATTGGTGGAGAATTAGGTAGTGTGAGCGATTACTTCGAAGGTGGTCAAAAGTATCTATCTTATTTAAAACAAACAGTTGAAGAAGACTTCTTAGGTATTCATGTTGCTCTAGATTGTGCGCATGGTGCAACTTCTCAACTTGCTACACATCTATTCGCAGATTTAGAAGCAGATATTTCATCCATGGGTTCATCACCAGATGGCCTAAATATCAATGAGGGTGTAGGTTCAACACATCCTGAGAAGTTAGCAGCCTTTGTCTTAGAACGTGGCGCCGATGTTGGACTAGCCTTCGATGGTGATGGTGACCGTCTGATTGCTGTAGATGAAAAAGGACAAATTGTAGATGGTGATCAAATCATGTTCATCATCGGTAAATATTTAAATAGCAAAGGCCGATTAAAGAAAAATACGATTGTTTCTACAGTGATGAGTAATATCGGCTTTTATAAAGCACTAGAAGATAACGGAATGACAAGTGTGAAAACTGCAGTTGGAGACCGATATGTTGTAGAAGAGATGCGTGCCAACGATTATAATCTTGGTGGTGAACAATCTGGCCATATCGTATTCCTTGATTTTAATACAACAGGTGATGGCTTATTAACAGGAATCCAGTTAGTAAACATCATGAAAGCAACGGGTAAAAGATTATCTGAATTAGCTTCAGAAATGACGATTTTCCCACAAAAATTAGTCAACGTACGCGTAACAGATAAAAATGCTGTAACTCAAAATGAAAAAGTTGCAACAGCCATAAAAGAAGTAGAAGATGCTATGGGTAGCAATGGACGCGTTTTAGTACGTCCTTCAGGAACTGAACAACTTGTTCGTGTAATGGTTGAAGCAGCCACAGAAGAAGAATGTGAAAGCTATGTTAACCGTATTGCCAATGTTGTTCGTACAGAATTAGGAATAACTGAATAAAGACGTAAAGTCCAGCTACAAAATAAGTAGCTGGATTTTTTAATTCATCATGGCTCAAAGCGTTTATTTCCCATTCAAAAAGCACATAGTAATGTTGATAAATTGTTTTGAGGAGTGTTAAAAATGGCTAAAGTAGCAACATTAATTACAGACCTTTTTGAGGATATTGAATATATTAGTCCAAAAGAAGCGTTAGAAGAAGCTGGGCATGAAGTTATAACGATTGATAAAGAAGGGAATAAAGCAGTACGAGGAAAACAAGGTGAAGCACGAGTTGAAATAGATTATGGCATTGAGGATGTAAATCCAAGTGAGTTTGATGCACTATTTATTCCTGGAGGTTTCTCACCTGATTTATTACGTGATGATGATCGAGTCGTGGCATTTGCGAAAAAATTTATGAGTGACATGAAGCCTGTTTTTGCAATATGTCATGGACCACAACTATTAATTACGGCACGTTCTTTAGAAGGGCGAGATGTTACAGGTTATAAATCAATAAGAGTCGATTTAGAAAATGCAGGGGCAAACTTCCATGATCAAGAAGTATTTGTTTGCCAAAAACAACTTGTAACGAGTCGAACTCCAAAAGACCTTCCAGCATTTAACCGTGAAATTGTGAACTTATTGAAAGAAAAAGGACTGTAAAAATAGTAATCCACTAGGGTGTTGCACCCTAGTGGATATTTTTTTATATAGACAAAATGAGTGTTTGATTGACGGAATGGAGCATATTCTGTATGATGAAGGTGCTTGAAAAATGGGATTAGAAACATCTTCCAATTTTCAAGTGAGCGCACAATAGGAGGTTAGGAACGCGCTATAAAAATAAAAGGAAAACAATAATAGCGCCAGAGCTAAGGAAATCGGACGTATAGCAAATCCTTAGTTGACGAGGTGGAGGATTATCGAAATTTCGGCGGATACCTCCCGATCGCATGCCCGATTGTTAATTTCGTTTTTAAAACAAAAAAGCAATTTTTTGGACAGCAAAACGAAAAGGCAAATATAAAAAAGCAATATTAATGAATCAATGCTTATTTTGGATAAAGGATGTAATTAGGCAGAATCCTATTCAATAATTAAGCAGTTATTTTGCATTGGCTTTTTTATTGATATTGCTTATTCGGAGGAAAATCAAATGTGTGGAATCGTAGGATATAACGGAGAATTAGACGCAAAGGAAATTTTACTAAAAGGATTAGAAAAACTAGAATATCGTGGATATGATTCAGCAGGTATTGCCGTTCGTAACGAAGAAGGAGTTACGGTTTTTAAAGAAAAAGGTCGTATTGCAGATTTACGTGGTTCAGTGGATTTAAATGTTTCTGCTGATATTGGTATTGGTCATACACGTTGGGCTACTCACGGGGTGCCGAACAAATTAAATGCACACCCTCATCAAAGTACTTCTGGTCGTTTTACACTAGTACACAATGGGGTTATTGAAAACTATCATTTACTACAAAAAGCATATTTAAAAGGTATTCAAATGCAATCTGATACGGATACAGAAGTAATCGTTCAGCTTGTTGATTTATTTGCTAAAGAAGGATTATCAACAGTTGAAGCATTCCGCAAAACGTTATCTTTATTACATGGTTCTTATGCCCTTGCACTTTTAGATCAAGAAGATGAAGATACAATTTATGTTGCTAAAAACAAATCACCACTATTAGTTGGTGTAGGTGCTGGATTTAATGTTGTAGCATCTGACGCGATGGCAATGTTACAAGTTACAGACCAATTTATCGAACTACGCGATAAAGAAGTTGTTCTTGTTCATAAAGACAATGTTGAAATCACAACACTAGATGGACGCCCGGTTGAACGTAAACCATTTAAAGCAGAACTAGATGCTAGTGACATTGAAAAAGGAACATATCCTCACTACATGTTAAAAGAAATGGATGAGCAACCAGGTGTCGTTCGTAAAATCGTCCAAGAATATAGTAATAGTCTTGGAGAGTTAAAAATTGATGACAATATTTTAGAGGCGATTAAAGAAGCAGATCGTATCTATATTATTGCTGCAGGTACTAGTTATCATGCTGGATTAGTTGGTAAACAATATTTCGAAAAACTTGCTAGAATTCCTGTTGAGGTGCATATTTCAAGTGAATTTGGTTATAACATGCCACTGTTATCTGAAAAACCATTATTCATCTTTATCACACAATCAGGAGAAACTGCAGATAGCCGTCAAGTGTTAGTAAAAGTAAAAGAATTGAACTATCCTGCATTAACGATTACAAATGTACCTGGTTCAACATTATCTCGTGAAGCAGATTATACATTATTATTACATGCAGGTCCTGAGATTGCTGTTGCTTCTACTAAAGCTTACGTTGCTCAAGTTGCAGTTCTTGCAATTGCTGCTTATGTTACTGGGAAGTCCCTTGGAAAAGGTGAAGATTTTGATCTGAAACACGAGTTAGGAATTGTAGCAAATGGTATTCAAACAATTGTTGACTCTAAGAATGAATTAGAGCAAGTTGCGGAAGATTATTTGAAAATCGCTCGTAATGCATTCTTCATTGGACGTAACCTAGACTTCTGTGTAAGTGTAGAAGGCGCATTAAAGCTAAAAGAAATTTCGTATATTCAGGCTGAAGGTTTTGCAGGCGGAGAGTTGAAGCACGGAACAATTGCCTTAATTGAAGAAGGAACACCTGTCTTTGCCCTTGCTACTCAAGAGCAAGTAGCTTTAAATATTCGTGGTAATGTGAAAGAAGTCGTTGCGCGTGGAGCAAACGCATGTATTATTTCAATGGAAGGCTTAAACGAAGAAGGCGACCGATTAGTGATTCCAAAAGTGCACCCACTACTAACACCACTTGTATCAGTCGTACCTTTACAATTAATTAGTTATTATGCTGCTCTTCACCGCCGTTGTGATGTGGATAAACCACGTAATTTAGCGAAGTCGGTAACAGTAGAATAAGAATTATAAACCATTTAAAAATTAAAATTGATAAAAACAACCTACTTGGATATTATTTCCACAGTAGGTTGTTTTTTTATTTGAACAATGATAGGGTTCTTGAAGGATTACGGTCATCTACATCTAAGGTCGTAGTTTAATTTAAAGCTAAGGGTTGTTACTGGTTATTGTTTTTTACTATAAAATGTAATTACAGAAAGACATATTACTGGAGGTAATAAGAATGAAGAAAACATTTTTTATGGGTATAGTTATCGGTGCGGTCGTTTTCGCGACAGCTGGTTGTAATACAATCGTGAGTGGAGATGTAAAAGGAGAGACGTCTATTTCTATTAAAAAAGACGAAGTAAAACAATTGGACGTAGAGCTTAATTTACCAGTAGGAGAATTAATGGTTTCTAAAGGTGCGGAGGAATGGGTTGAAGGTAGTATTGAATATAATAAAAAGAAATTAGAGCCAGAAGTTATTTATAATTCAAAAGGTAAAAAAGGCGAGGTTATTATTGAACAGGGAAATTTAAATAATCTTAATCTTTCAGAGATAAAAAACGAATGGAATCTAGAGCTTTCAGAGGATGTTCCTATGAATCTTTCAGTTAACTCAGGCGCATCAAGTACAGAGCTTGATTTAAAGGGTTTAAAGCTTGAAAAATTAGATGTTGATGCGGGTGTTGGGGAGCTTCGTATTGATTTAGGTGGAAATTGGGAAAATAGCTTTGAAACAAATATCGAGACTGGGGTGGGTCCAGTGACTATTATTTTACCTTCAGAAGTAGGGGTGAAAATAAAATCTGAAAAAGGGATTGGAACTTCTCATGTAGAAGGCTTTATATCTCAAGGTGAAGGCGTTTATGTAAATGAAGCATATGAAGACGCTGACGTAATTTTAACGGTTAATACAGAAATGGGTATTGGAGAAATTACTTTCAAATTAGATAAGTAAAAATGTCTCTGCTATTAGATTGATGGGAATAAAAGCTCCCTCTTAAAATAAGTTAATGGTACTGGGATAATGCTTACCTTTGTGCAAAATATGCTTGAGGTTAGCAAGCTAGAGCTGTATCTAGAACACGGCTAATCACATCATATTTAATTTTAGCGATTGTGAATGGTTTTGTAATGATTTCCCTTAGTGCTCTTGGTCTATGGTCTGCTGCAAATTCAGTAATGGAGGAAGGTCTTGAATTTAGAATGATCTTCAGTGCAGTTTTAGCATTTTTCCCAGCAATGCTTGTTATGATTGGTATCGCTGCATTTCTTAATGGATTTCTACCAAGGTTAACCCATTTGGTTTGGATGTATTTTCTTTATTCATTCTTCGTCTTGTATTTAGGGAACTTGATGCAATTTCCAAATTGAGTTGGCCAACTTTCTCCATTTGGCCATGTTCCAGAAATACCTATAGAGGATGCAACTTTTATGCCATTATTTTCATTGAATATTATTGCAGTAGGATAAATGGTCAGTAGCTTTGTTGGCTTTCGAAATCGTGATATATAAAATATTACCATTAAGTGGTTAAATGAGTAAAAATAGTAAAAGTTATGTATTTATAAGATTTTATTTATAATTGGCGTTAATATATTTAGAATTATTGAAAAAATGATTTTCTAGGAGGATATATGAAACTAGGTGCCTTTTCTGTAAGTTTAAATGTGAAAGATATTCATCAATCAAAAGATTTTTACGAAAAACTAGGTTTTCAAGTTCTTGGAGGAGACATTAATCAAAACTGGCTTATCCTGAAGAATGAAGACACTGTTATTGGACTTTTCCAAGGGATGTTTGAAAAGAATCTATTAACTTTTAACCCAGGGTGGAATCAAAATGCTGAAAACCTCGAGCATTTTACAGACATTCGAGACATTCAAAAAGAACTAAAAGCAAGTGGAATTAAAATGATTAAGGAAGCAGATGAATCAACAGAGGGCCCTGCACACTTTATTATTGAAGATCCAGACGGTAATCCAATCCTTGTAGATCAACATAGATAGCATAAGAAAAGTTGGAACATTAATTAGTTCCAACTTTTTTCTTATGTTTAATTTGGAATAGATTTAGTACATATATTATCTCTTTTATGAAGATAGTCGTCTGCTAATAATGTGTAATAGCACTGGTCATTAAAATCCTTAAATTCTTCTAATAAGTTCCCAATTTTAAAGTGATAATTCATTCCCTGTCTGTTCAATAGAGCTTTTGAAGGCTCATTTTCATAATGAACAAAGGCAATAATCTTCTTAAGTCCAATTACTTCAAAACCGAATTGTTGAGTTGCTTTTGCTGCTTCAAAGGCAAGCCCTTGCCTAGTTTGCCAGGGTTTTTAAAATTTGTAGCACAGACAGGGATTGCTAGTATTGCAGTGGAGTTGTCTGAAAAGTCATTTTGAGACAGCTCCTTTGCGACGAGGATAGTGGAAATTTATTTCGACTACCGCAGGAGCAATAATTCATAAGAGATATTTATCAAGAAAGAAAAGAGGTGTCCAAAAAATTATTACTTTTTGGACACCTCCTTCCTATTGCTGAAAAAGGAATTTACGATAATAAAAATTTAGAGATGACAAAAAGTATATCTGCATGGAAGGCATATAATCGTAATGTTATAGAAGAAGCACAGCAACTAGGCAACAATATTGAAAAGACAAAGAATATGACCTTCCCTTCAACTTTGCCTGTCATGATGTTTACGACGAAAGAAGATAAGGTTAATGAAGAATGGAAAACAAATATTACCTTTTATCAAGATCAGTTAAAAAATCAAAAGATAAGTATCTCATCACTTTGGAAGGGCACCATTATTTACATTGGACACAATTTAAGGAAATGAGTAAACAAGTAGATGATTTTATCGAAAGCTACAGCAATGCTCTCTAATAGAAACGAAGTAAGGAGAACCAACCATGTTTAACATACTTTACAAAAAATACAAGTTATCATTTTGGATTATTTTAGGATTCTTATTTATTATAGGAGGTATCTCCAATTTATTCACAGGTACTTCTTGGAAGTTGCATTGAACATTGTTTTGGGGATTGTTTGTCTAATTATAGGAATGTCTATTTTATTCAAACAAAAAAATCGAGTTTAAAAATGGAGGATTTACGTTGAGTATTAACAATTTACAAGACACAACAACTTTAAGTAATGGTATAAAAATGCCTTGGTTTGGACTAGGTGTTTTTAAAGTAGCAGAAGGCCCTGAGCTCGTGAATGCTGTAAAAACTGCAATTAAACATGGTTACCGTAGTATTGATACAGCAGCAATTTACCAAAATGAACAAGGTGTTGGCAAAGGAATTGAAGAAGGCTTAAAAGAAGCGGGAATTTCTAGAGAGCAATTGTTTGTCACTTCAAAAGTTTGGAATACAGATTTAGGATATGAATCGACAATTGCTGCATATGAAGAAAGCTTAAAAAGACTCAACTTAGATTATTTAGATTTATACCTTATTCACTGGCCGGTGGAAGGAAAATACAAAGAAGCTTGGCGTGCGATGGAAACACTTTATAAAGAGGGTAAAGTAAAAGCGATAGGCGTAAGTAATTTCCAAATTCATCATCTTGAAGATTTATTCCAAGATGCAGAAATTAGGCCAATGATTAATCAAGTGGAATACCACCCGAAATTAACGCAAAAAGAACTACATGCATTTTGTAAAGAACATAATATTCAACTAGAAGCATGGTCGCCTTTAATGCAAGGTCACTTGTTAGAAAATGAAACGTTAAAGGAAATCGCAAATAAATATAACAAAACCGTAGCGCAAATTATTTTACGTTGGGATTTACAAAATGGGGTTGTGACGATTCCTAAATCAACGAAAGAACATCGAATTGTTGAAAATGCTACTATTTTTGATTTTGAATTAACTAATGAAGATATGACGATTATCGATGGGTTGAATGAAAATGTTCGTATTGGCCCAGACCCAGATAATTTTAATTTTTAAAAAAAGACATGGAATAATCCATGCCAATTGGTATTAACCCCAAAAGTGCCAATGTTGAGGAACGTACGATGGGGATTGTTGAATGTACTGGGGTTGCTGATACTGTTGATAGATATTTTGTTGCGTGATTGATTTGTGCTCTCTGTTACAATCTCTATAAGGGCCGATATACGTTGAAGGCTTAACTGGTGAAATAACTTGCTTCCATTGGTTTTCGTTCAGACAGTAAGTATGCGCCATAATATTAGCAGGAGTAAATTTTAAAAGGTCAGATCCTAAAATAACTTCTGGTGTGGATGCATTAAATATCGCTAATAGATGTGTGTTATCAGCGGTCGCCATTTCATAATGCCACCAACCTTGTGGTACATTTGCTACCTGGCCAGGGGTAATAGGAAAATTAAGTAGTTCCTTCGTAAATGGATTTAATATCGAAACAGTTGCAGCCCCAGAAATACAATAAACCAATTCTGCTGCATTTTGATGATAGTGCGGCTCAACAACGTTACTTTTACTCAAGAAAATATCCAATAACGATACATTATCAAGAGTATTCAAATTACTTTTTCCTAATAGGTTAATGTAGTTTCTGTTATCTTTAACGAATAAAGGGTTCTTATTCAGGTCGAAAGTGTACTGGGTTGATGTAGAGGTATAATCCATATTTAAAGCCATAAGTTTTCTCACCTCGTTTAAAGTAAATACATATGCATCATATGCAAGTACATTTATTTAGGTGTTTAAACTAATTTTGAATTAATTTCTAATATGTGTTGAAATTAAAATTGAATCCTAATTAAAAGTTGCTATAATAATAACAGCAGTGTGTAGAGATATTGGTATTAGTACGAGTTACTTACCAAAAATATATGTCGCATTATACGTGATACGTCTACCATCTGGAATATTTATTTCGGAGGGAAATATGTACAAATAAGATAGACTACCGCAAAATGCAAAAGAAGGTATATTGTTTTTATTGATTATTTCAATTATCTCAGTAAACACGATTGCTCCAATTATTATGGGGTTAGAGCGCGGCTTTTCACTAGAAAACTATTTTGAAACGCTAAAGATTATTCCATTTATGTGGGTAATCGTAGTGTTATTAGTAAGGTTAGTAGCAGGTCCTCTTGTTGGTAAAATAATGCCTAAATTCGTAGGTCAAACTGATGGGTTTAACGCTAGAATTTTACTAAATACGTTATTGAATGTAACAGTTCTATCCGTTCTACTAACGATTATTGGAACTTGGGTAGGCACAAGACAAATCAGCATCCAGCCTTTCCAAAACTTCTTACACATATGGCCAAGAAATTTTGGAGTAGCATTTTGGATTGAGTTATTAATTGCACAACCAATTGCTAGATTTGCAATGAAAAAGTTACATGCTAGACAAAGAGTATTAGCGGAAAATGTAAATTCATAAATAGAAACAAGGCATAGAGAATTTTTGTTCTCTATGCCTTTTATATTTTCTAAATCTAATGTACCTAATGAAGTACTTGATAAATCAAATTAAAGAACTTATAGTTATCTAAGATAATTGTTACCTAGAGTAACTATATTGATTAGGAGGGAGTATAATGGAAGGCTTTTTTCAAAATTATTTAAGATTGTACCGTTCGTTAATCACTTCCTTAAATGAATTAATGAGTAACTATCATCTTTCTTATTCTTTATGGCAAGTTATGTATTATATAAAAAATTACGGACCTTCAACACTTGTGGACATTTCGAATTATTACAATGTCGAAAAACCCACGATTACAAGAAGGGTCCATCGCTTAGAAGAATTGCAGATTGTTGTTCAAATTCCAGGGAAGGATCGGCGTGAAAAAATTATTCAGTTAACAGAATTAGGGGAACAAATTTATAAAGAATGTAGATTGGAAATTATTAACTTAGAAAAAAACGTGATGGAAGGCATCTCTAAGGAAGACCAACACATCACTTATCTAACACTCCCTAAAATTCAACACAATATTATGAAACGTGAGGGAAATAAGATTGAATAAAGAGAAATTATGGACAAAGGATTTTCTTATTGTATCTGGCGTCAATTTTTTATTAACATTAGTCTTTTATTTATTAGTTGTCATTATTGGTGTATATGCAGTAAATGAATATCATGCATCAACTAGTCAAGCAGGACTTGTTACAGGGATATTTATTGTTGGAACGTTAATCGGACGTTTGTTTATTGGACGATATATCAATACGATAGGTCGTAAAAGGACATTATTTATAGGGTTAATCTTATTTATAACAACAACTCTTTTATACTTTGTTCATTTAGGCATTGCTTTCTTAATTATTACTCGATTGTTACATGGGGTTACTTTAGGAATCGCAAGTACAGCTACTGGAACAATTTTTGCTCAAGTCATTCCTAATAGTAGAAAGGGCGAAGGAATAGGCTACTATAGTATGAGTACAACATTGGCTACTGCGATTGGACCATTCATTGGGTTATATATGACACAACATACGAGCTCCCAATGGATTTTTATCCTTTGCCTTGCTCTAGGTATCATTAGCTTTATTACGGCTTTATTTGTGCGTGTACCTGAGTTGGAAGTTACTAAGGAAGCAACTGTACAAAAAGGTGTAAAACTTTCTCAATTTATTGAACCAAAAGCCGTTCCTATTGCAGTAATTACGCTAATCGTTGCCTTTTGTTATTCAAGTGTTTTATCGTTTATTAACTTTTATGCAATTGAAATTGATTTAGTAAATACAGCAAGTTTCTTCTTTTTAGTGTATTCTTTAGCGGTGTTCATTTCACGTCCATTTACTGGGCGATTAATGGATGAAAAAGGGGCAAACACTATTATGTACCCTGCCTTTGTCTTCTTTGCTGTTGGGATGTTAATTTTAGGGTTTGCACACAATAGTTTTATGTTATTGCTAGGGGGAGTTCTGATTGGCCTTGGTTTTGGTAATATGCAATCTTGTACTCAAGCTATCGCTATCAAACTCACTCCGCCACACCGTATGGGATTAGCAACATCAACCTTCTTTATCTTTTTAGATGCAGGTCTTGGATTCGGCCCTTATTTACTAGGGTTCTTTATACCAGCATTAAACTATAGCACGTTATATATTATTTTAGCATTTGTTGTTCTAGCATCATCCGCACTCTATTATTTACTACATGGTAAAAAAGACCAATTGGTTTTTAGCAAATGAGTATCTATTAATAAATTACAAAAACTGGGATAATGAAATGTAAGTAGAGTGTCTAGGAGAGAGTGATGAGATGAATAATACAATTGTTGTACCAGTGGATGGATCAAGAATTGCACAAAATGCGTTGAAATTTGCAATTACCATGGCAAAAGCATACGGCGATGAAATTAGAGTCATTAACATTCAACCGAGCATTGCGATATTGGGTGAAGGGATAATAAAAGAAGCCGAAGCACTGTTAGAAAACGAAGGAGTTATATACTCTTCAAAAATTCGTATTGGCACTCCTGCCATTGAAATTATATCAGAAGCGAATGGAGATTCTGTGCGTTGTGTTGTGATGGGTTCAAGAGGAATGAATGCCGATTCTAGCCGCAAATTAGGAAGCGTTAGTCAGGCAACTCTTACAATGGCAACATGCCCAATTATGTTTATTCCAAGTTAATAGATTTATATTTTTGAAGGAGGTGTCCAAAAAGAATAATTTTTTGGACACCTCTTTTCTTTCTTGATAAATATCTCTTATGAATTATTGTTCCTGCGGTGGTTGTCACCATCCTCGTCGCAATTTATCTGTGACGAAAGCGGTAGCGTCAGTTACAAAGAAGTTGTCTCAAAATGGCTTTTCAGACAACTCCTTTCTTACGATTAGTCAAGTATATTTAAGTTATTTCTTTTATTTTAATGAATTAGTTTTAGAAGGGAGGGGTACCCCTCCCTTCTAAAACTAATTTTTTCATGCCGAAAAAACCTAACGATTTTTATTTTTTTCGAAAGGTCTATATGATATAGTTGTATTACGTTTTATTACGATTTCTGAGCTGGTAGTGCGGACTCATAATCGTATAGGATTCCTCGTGTTAATAACTGAAAGGTCACTTTCAAAAATTTATTAACACAAGCTATCATCGCAACCTTATGAGGCTTTCTCTGAGGTTGCTTTTTTAATTTATAATAGTAATCCGCAAAATGATTGGGTTTTTCTTTTAACATAAGCATCCCTTGTATCATGAAATATAAAATTTTTCGCAAATGTTTATTCCCACGCTTATTGATTCGGTCCCGATATTGTGTGTTGCCAGATTGATAACGCATAATATCAATTCCTGCGTATGCATTTAATTGTTTCGCATTTTTAAAACGGCGAATATCACCGATTTCACCTATCAGACGACAAGCGGTTGAATCGCCCACACCAGGAATAGAACGTAATACAAGATATTCTTGACGTTCTTTTGATAACGTCTTCATCTGTTGGACAAGCGCTTCTTTTTTATCTTTCAATTCTGCAATCCGTATGGCGTAATCCTTTACTTGATCACATCGAACATCTGTCGGTTTAATGGCTGGATAACTATTTTGCGCTGCTTCGATTAGCTCAATTGCTTTTTTCTCTGCACGAGTAAGTGAAAGGTTCTTTTTTGTATTTGCCTTTAAATGATTTTTAATTACTGTTTTTGAATGGGCTAATACAAGTGCTGGATGTGGATACAGCTGCACGATATTTAAGAATAAAGCAGAACTTGGTGTAATGAGTTTTTCAAGCTCTGGGAAGCTCATATGCAAAATCGCATGCATCCGACTTTTAAGTAAAATTATTTCTTCATCCACTTCATCGTAATAACGTGTGAGAGCTCGCATCTGTTCATAATAATCCTCTTGAACGTATGTCGTTTCACGCTCCATTTTAAAGTGTGTTTTCGCTAATTCGTGTGCATCACTTACATCCGTCTTATGACGTCGCATTTTTGCCATTTGTAGGTTCGCTTCAAGCGGGTTCATCCGACTATATGTATAACCATGATTTTTTAAAAATGCTTCTACCGATTTCGAATAGACACCAGTTGCTTCAAAGACAATTTCAGGTGCTTGTCCATCAAACTTCGTTATTTCTTCAATACGATTATGTAATCGTTCAAAATCAACTCGGGTATGATTTAGTTCACCTTCATATTCACATTGTCGATATTGATTATACATAACTACCGAACTTTTCCCTTTACTCACATCTAACGCAATGACATGATTCATCATTCTATTCTCCTTTTTAGCCAATCATAGAAGTCCTCACATTGCCTTATCGATTCCACTTTCTTATACACGATCTCTTGGACCCAACATACTAAACTGATTCATATAAGGATGTGAAGTTAGCCGGTTTTTTTTACGGACTCTCATACGTCCCTGGAGCTGTTCGACTTTCCTTCACTTCTACTATAAAAAAATAGTAGCACAAACCATGGCCTTGGTTTGTACTACTAATGTTAGTATGTTTTTTATGTTTAGAACTACATATTTACATTGGATAAGCCATATACGTTAATAAACCATCAAAAAAGGTGTGAACGCATGTGGCTTTCTGCTTTTCTAAGTACTTTTTTTGGAATATTCATCGGTGGTAGTATCGCGTTACTTTTAAAAGGGTTCCAACAAAAAATAGATGTCATTTATGCTATTTGTGCAGGGCTAATATTAGGGCTAATCAGTATCGAAATGATTCCAGAAATGATTGAAATGAGTGGATGGTTTAATAGTTTACTAGGGGTATTTTTAGGAATAATTCTCTTTAGAGGGTTACACAGCATATTTCACTTCAATCAAACAGAGGAAATATCATTAAAGAAAAGTTTACATATTCAAACTAGCTTACTATTAATGCTAAGTATATCGATACATAATTTTCCGATGGGGATTATGTTCGGAACCAACTTAGACTCTGATCTGAAAAATACATTATTGCAGGCTCTTTTCTTTCATAGTATCCCAGAAGGTGTCATATTATTTACGCCATTAATGCTTGTAAAGCGCAATCACTATCTTTGGATATTTTTTTCATTTCTTGTATCTATCCCTGTTGCAGCGGGGGTTTATATCGGTAAATATATCGATCAAGAGTTTATTCTAATTTCATCTTTTATTATGAGCTTTACAATTGGAATGATTTTCATGGTTACCATTAGTGAAATTCTTTTTGTATCATTAAAAAATTCTTCTGCAATCAAGATCGTTTTCTTTGCATTAATGGGGTTTGGGATGATAGCGCTGTATTTAAAACTAATTTAGAGTGGGTGGTCCAGGAGCTTTTTGGTGAAGATGCCTAACCAATGATTATTTACTAGAATACAATCTCAGTATGAGTAAATATAGTTGGAAAGGAATTATGCATTCATGAATAAGATGAACATGGAACTGCCTAATGAGCTTTGCCAAGAATTTGCACGAATTTTAGAATCTACGCCTTCTATCATTAATGGAGTTTGTACAGCAACACGATCTAGAACGAATATTCATCCAACAGTTTTAGGAAGGAATGCGCAGTCATTTATGTTTGTACCGCAAGCCTTTTCCTTTGAAAATTTGGATGCTACGGGAAAAGCATTGTGCTTAGGGGAGACAGTAGTACTTGAAGAAGAGATTAACCCATTTATTTCGTGTTTAAGAGAGAACGGGATAATTGTTACGGCATTACACAATCACTGGTTATTTGAAGAACCTCGACTCATGTACATTCACTTCCAATCGATTGATGAACCGCTTTCCTTTGCGCGGAAAACAAGAAGAGCGTTAAGGGTATTAACTAAAAAAGATGTAGGGAAGTCCCATAAAGATTGTGATAATACAATGGGCATGGCAGAAAAATTTTGCGAGAAATTTCATGACATCCTTGGAGGAATGCATACATTTGAAGATGGAGTTTGTACAGTAATGGACTCTCGTTTAAATATTAAACCACGTGTAATGGGGAGAAAAGGAAGATCATTTTTATTACTTCCTCAAATGTTTGTCTTTGAATCACTAACAGAAGACGGAAAAGCTCTATGTAGTGGGGAAACGGTCATTCTTGAAGAAGAGATAAATCCTTTTATTAGTAAACTTCGCGAAAGGGGTATTTTGGTAACAGCTTTCCACAATCATTGGTTATTTGATGATCCGAGGTTAATGTATATCCATTTTATAAAAGTAGACAACCCGGTCCATTTTGCTGAAGATGTAAAGGATGCTATGAAAGTATTAACAGATAATATCGTGAAATGTTAAAAATACGAATCACCTCTAACTTTAGGGGTGATTTTTTGTTTTCAAAAAATCCTAAATTTTAACTTAGAAAATGTTGACAGTTATTTAGAGAGATAATATTATTGAATTAAATTAACCTACCTAACGTTAGGTAATAACATGAGAGAGGTGAATCAATATGTCTTCCTTAACAAACATAAAAGATGCAGCAATTACACTATTTTCACAAAAAGGATATGAAGCAACGACACTCAACGAAATTGCTACAAAAGTTGGAATTAAAAAGCCTTCTTTATACGTTTACTTCTCCAGTAAACAAGAGCTGTTTCTAACGATTTTTGAGGAATTACTTGAAGAGTATAAAATGCGTATGGAACAAATTATTGAAGAAGTAGACAGTGCAATTGAGGAAGAGAAACTTTTTATCCTATTTGAAAAGTATGTCGTTGCATTTGCAGATGAGCCAATCAAATCATTATTTTGGAATCGTGTATTCTTATTCCCCCCTTTAGATTTAAAAGAAGAAATCCTTGGGAAGATTTCGGAGGTAGAATCTACTTTTATCGAAAAAGAATCCACTTTAATAAAAGATTTAATTGTGCAAAATATCATTCGGGATATCTCGGATGAATCAGCTTTAATAGCTTTTCGAAGTTTACGAGAAGGATTGCTGATGACTTACCTAATAAACCCACATCTTGAGCGAAATAAAATAAAGGAAATTTGGAAAACGTACTGGCATGGATTAAAGAAAGGAGAATAGTAGATGAGAGTTGTTCATTGTAGTGGTACTGCTTATGAAATGGGAAAACAAATAGGTGAAGCTTGTGGAGATGTATTGTCAAAAAGTATTGATACAACACTTGGTATATTAAGTCGTGGCCATCAAACTACCGTTGAAGATGTTATCCGAACTGCAAGTAAATTTATAGAACCAGTTCGTCAATATGACCCACTCATTATCGACCAATTACAAGGGCAAGCAGATGCATTGAATATACCTTTTGAAAAAATGTTTACTTTACGCTGTGTATTTGAAATGTCTTACTACTATAAGCAAATACAAGGTCTCTGTACATCGATTGCCGTTACAGGAAAGGCAACAGCTGATGGAAAAACAATATTAGCACAAAACATTGATTGGCTAAATAGTTATGAACCGTATTTACTGCACATGCATTATGAAGATGGAACACGAATACTTGCACTTTCACTAAGTGGTATGGTGGAGTACTCACTAAGTTCATATGGGTTTGGAAATTGCGCAAACTCATTATTTACGAAAGGTGATTCCTACCGTTTTTCGTTGCCATTAGGATGCTATTTACCAAAAGTAATGAGGCAATCTTCGATAAATGATGCAATGAATCTATTGAAAGAGGTTGCAAGGGGAGTAGGATATTTCCATCTAGCAGACAATAGGGGAACAATGTTTGGGATTGAGAGTACTTTTGAGGATGTAGAGGTTATCTCACCAATTAACGATGTACTTTCTCACTCGAACTGCTATTGTACGGAACGTTTTCAACAGGAGGATCTAGCGCCAATTATTTTACCTGATGCATTATTAAGAAGAGAGAGAGTATCAGCACTAATAAAAGAAGCTTTTGGTAACATCACGATAGATACAGTTAAAGGAATTCTTACAGATCATGGAAACCCACCATATAGTATATGTCGTCATAGTGATATAGAAAAGCCAGCCGCTTGGGAAATGACTACTGTAGCTTCATTTATAATGCTTCCTGAAGATGGAGTTATGTATATTACAAAAGGCTCTCCGTGTGAGAATACCTATGTAAAATACATCGTATAATTGTTGAAAGGGCTTTTCATTAGAGGGAATCTTTTATTAAAAGAGAAAGTAGGAAATCAGTTGAAAAAGCTCTTGTCGATAATAGCACTACTTAGTATTGTTTCAGGCTGTTCAAAAGATAAATATGAAGAAGAAAAAAATGTAATGTATTTTGGGGAAGGAGAAGACTGGTTTGGAACCTATACAATTTCCAAAGTACATTCATCCTTTTTTGAATCGCTCTATATTCAGCGTATTATTGATCGTGAAAATGAGCCAACTCTTATAGGAGATGTGGGAGAAATTGAATATGTACTCGATGCAGGTTCCTCAAAATTAAAGAGCAATTCGCCACAGCCATTAAAAGGAATTGGCAACTTCCATACTGCAACAGAAACAAGTGGATTCCTAGTCGAAGGTAAATACCCAGAACAAGCTACTTTAACGATTGAATGGAACAATCAAACTGAAGAGATTATTCTTACTAAACAAAATTAATAAGGTTCCATATTCTCTTTTATAAGTATAATATTTTTGGAATGTCACAAATTATTAAATACTGACTTGAACTCCTCGCTAGAATTACAAAGGATGTTGGTATTAATGAATTTTCTACGTGGTGACGCTCATAAAATATACCGTCATTTAAAAAAAGACCCTCAAAATATTAAGAACCATAAATATTTAAGGGATATTCAAGAGATTCAGCAATTTTATGAATCGATTGATAGTGACATATTAAAGCTGATTTATTATCGACTTATTAAAGAAAGTAACGGTTCGGGTATGATTCCAATATATGTTTCCTCCATTCCGTTTTTATTTTTAATCTTCTCTCAAAATCTGCAGGCAATTCTTTTTGAAAGTGGGAGTAGGAATTGGATGATTTTCATTTTAATTTATATTATTGGTATAACCTTTAGCTTGTATTTACACTTCCGAGAAAAAGCCTGGGCTGCATCACATATTGAAATTATTCAAGATATCCTGAAAAACAGGAAAGTTGATTAGAGTCTTCAAAAGACTCTTTTTTTATTTACACTACAACAATGAGTAAAATTCGGTGTATAGTGTAAATAGAAAGAACAGAAAGAAGGCTTCTAATGCTAGATAAAATAAACCAATATCTTCAAAGAATGATGCCAATATTAACACCGCTTAGTTTAGTTATAGGGGTATTTCTTGAGGATTTAGGCGGACATTTACTTTTTTTAGTACCTTGGCTTTTTGCATTTATGACATTTGCCGGTAGTTTAAGTATGAATTTTCAAGGATTAAGAAGCTTTACAAAATATCCTTGGGTTATTTTAATTACCATTGCTTTTTTACATATCTTAATGCCGATTTGGGCGTATCTTGTTTCATCTGTATTATTTCATGACCATCTATTAACAATCGGATTTGTATTATCTGTAGCAGTACCAACTGGAGTAACAAGTTTTATTTGGGTAAGTATTTGTAAAGGGCATTTGCCATTATGTTTATCCATTATTTTAATCGATACAATGCTTTCACCAATTGTTATTCCATTATTATCTAAAGTAGTTGTAGGACAAACGATTGAAATTGATACAATATCTATCATGCTAGATTTATTGTGGATGATTGTTTTACCGTCTTTTGCTGCTGTATTACTAAATGAATGGACAAAAGGCAAAATAAATACAACGGTAGGAAAACCATTAGCCCCATTCCAGAAATTAAGTTTATTTTTAATTGTTATGATTAATAGTAGTGCAATTGCTCCATTTTTAAAAAACATAACATGGGATATCTTCGGGATTATAATGGTTGTATTATTTTTAGCAGCATCAGGCTACGCCATGTGTTTTGTAATTGGTCATTTTCTTTTTAAGGACCCAAGTATTGTCACAACGGTCGTTTTCACGGGTGGGATGCGAAATATCGCAGTAGGAGTGGTCATTGCAAGCACTTACTTTCCTGCGAAAGTTGTTATGCCAGTTGTATTCGGTATGCTATTCCAACAAATTTTAGCTTCCCAATTTGGTAGATTAGTAGAAAAGTACAAAGCAAAAGTATCTCCAATTACTGATTGAATTACATTATTAGGGAATAATGTTTTTATGAATCTTTATTCTGATTTATACGTCAGTAATTAAAAAGGAGGTACTCATGATACTTAAAATATACAGAATTATCCACATTTTATGGACCGGGGTTTTCGCCTTTTTCATTTCAATCCCTTTATTGGAACATGGAAGTTTAGAGGTTGAATATTATATTGATCTTATTTTCATCGCGCTTTGGTTAATAGGAGTCGTATTTTTATTCATAAGAAGTTTAAGTAAATATGGCTATATATTGACGTTATTTCCGTTGATATATGCAATCATTATTTTTGTGATATAAGGAATGCATGCAGAGATTGAACGATGCTTATGAAGATTACTAATAAATATACAATTATTTTTTATAGCACATACTACGTTTAATCTACATGATAAAAGGAAGAGCGATCTCCGCTTTTCTTATGTTTGACATAACACCATTTGGTTATATATAATATCGAGGTAATCAAGCAACTATTAAGGAGCAACTATAATGACAAACGAACAAAAAGTATTACCAGACATTATTCAAAAGGTGATGATTCAAGCACCAATTCAAAAAGTTTGGGAATACGTATCGACTGCTGAAGCAATCTCACAATGGTTTATGCCTAGTGACTTTAAATTAGAAGAGGGACATGAGTTCACAATTCAATCTCCTTTCGGGCCTTCACCATGTAAAGTAATTGAAATTGATGAACCAAAAAAATTGGTATTCCAATGGGATACTGATGGTTGGATCGTTTCGTTTTTACTAGAAGAAATTGACGGAGAAACGGAATTTACATTAGTTCACGGTGGCTGGAAAGAAAACGGAGCAATTGTTCCTAAAGCTGGCCGACCAAACACTGAAATTCGTAAAACAATGGATTTAGGTTGGAGTGGCATTATTCAAAAACTAAAAAATCTGGTTGAAGGATAATGACTGAAAAATTGGCAAAGTATGACGTGTTTCAAGCAATAGCAGATCCAAACCGTAGAGATATCCTCTATTTATTATCATTACGAAAACAATCCATTGCTGAAATATCGTCGCATTTTGACATAACTAGAACTGCTGTGGTGAAGCATTTAAATGTTTTATCTGAAGCAGGACTTGTGCGCGGAGAAAAAAATGGGCGAGAGAAAATCTACCATTTACAACCTGAACCATTAGAAGAGTTAAAAGATTGGTTAGCATATTACGAACAGTTCTGGCACAATAATTTAAACAGATTAAAATTTATCGTTGAGAGTAATATCACAAAGTAATGAGTCCATTTGAAAACCTATTTTGAGAAAATACTGGTGATTGTGCTTCAACATAACAATTCTTTCAAAAAGTATTTCTAAGGGTATCCAAAGATTTTTGGGTACCCTTTTGTTTCTTTATTTACCTAATATACTTCTACATTTTGCTTACTTTTCGCTTTAAAACGGTGATTTTTATGTCAAGTCAATAAAAGTTTAAATTTTCTGATAATTAAGTCGGTAAAACTGTTTTTCACTTCTTCATTAAAGACTGTATTCCCAAGGGTTAACAATGGATAAATTTAATAAAAAAGATAGGAGGTTTGCCATAAAAATTACACTAAAAGTTCATTAAATTGTCACATTTACATATTGCAAAATGATTTTCCCTTTAAATTGGATGTAGAATCCAGATAAAATTATAAGGGAGGAGTGAGAAGCATGTTACAGATTGAAAATTTAACAAAGATATATCGAGGTGGAAAAGTTGCAGTTGATCAATTAAATCTCGAAATACAACAAGGTGAATTTATTGCTTTTATCGGTACAAGTGGTAGTGGGAAAACCACAGCACTTCGTATGATTAATCGCATGGTAGAGCCTACAAGCGGAAAAATGATGCTAAATGGTAAAGATATCACAAAAATGAATGCTGTTACTTTACGAAGGAGTATCGGTTATGTAATTCAACAAATAGGTTTAATGCCACATATGACGATTCGTGATAATATTACGCTCGTTCCACATTTATTAAAATGGTCAAAAGAAAAGAAAGATGAGACGGCCCGCCGTTTAATCGAACTTGTCAATTTACCACCATCCTATTTAGACTTTTACCCATCACAACTTTCAGGTGGTCAGCAGCAAAGAATTGGTGTTTTACGAGCTCTTGCAGCGAATCAAGACATTATTTTAATGGATGAACCTTTTGGTGCTCTTGACCCGATTACCCGTGATACCCTACAAGATCTTATCAAAGACATTCAACTACGTTTAAATAAAACGATTATTTTCGTTACCCACGATATGGATGAGGCGATCAAATTAGCTGATCGAATTGCGATTATGCATGAAGGAAAACTCATTCAATTTGATACACCGGATAATATACTAGCAAATCCAGCTAATGATTTTGTTAAAGAATTTATCGGATCACATCGACTTATTCAACAAAAGCCAAATGTGAAAACCGTTGATGAAGTAATGATAAAACCAATCTCCATTACGATTGAAAAGAGTATTGATGAAGCCATTCGATTAATGGTTGAAAAGCGCGTTGACACGTTATTTGTAACAGATGGCGACAATCGACTACAAGGATATTTAGATGTAGAAGGCTTTACTGGTGCACGTAGAACGATGAAGAGTATTTCTGAAGTTTATGAGAAAGATGTATTCTACGTGAAGACAGGTTCGAAATTGCAAGATTCTGTTCGTAGAATTTTAAAGCGTAACTTAAAAAATATCCCTGTGGTTGATGAGGAGCACCGATTAGTCGGTTTAGTTACACGTGCCAATATTGTTGATATCGTCTATGACACAATTTGGGGAGATGAAGAACCTGCTGCAGCAACAAAAGAAGAGGCAGCTGGTATCGCAGTAATAGAGGAGCTGATTGCGCAATGATCGCATTTTTCATTGAAAATAGCTCTGAAATACTACTAAAAACATGGGAACACTTTTATATCTCAATGATTGCTCTTTTATTAGGTGTACTTTGTGCCGTCCCACTTGGGATTATATTATCGAAAACAAAGTGGTTATCAAAAATTGTGTTGAATATTACTAGTGTTTTACAAACCGTTCCTTCGCTTGCTTTATTAGCGCTCATGATCCCATTCTTTGGTGTAGGTAAAGTACCGGCAGTGATTGCGTTATGTATATATTCACTGCTACCAATATTAAATAATACGTTTATTGGTATGCGTTCTGTAAATGAAAATACAAAAGGTGCCGGCATTGCGATGGGGATGACGAACTTGCAATCTATTATTCTAGTAGAATTGCCTCTTGCAATACCAGTTATTATGTCAGGAATTCGTTTATCTGCTGTCTATGTCATTTCATGGGCAACATTAGCTTCTTATATTGGAGCGGGTGGATTAGGAGACTTTATATTTAACGGTCTTAACTTATATCAAACAGAGTTAATTTTAGGTGGAGCAATTATTGTTACATTACTTGCACTTTTAGCAGACTTTATTTTAGGGAAGCTAGAAAAATTTGTAACGCCAAAAGGTCTTCGTTTAGAAGGAGGGCGTACATCATGAGAAAGAAACTTTTAATTGTAATTGTTCTTGTTATGACACTACTAGTTAGTGCATGTAACTTAACAACAAGTAAAAATAGCGATGAACTAAAAATTGCGTCTGTTGTAACAACAGAAGGGCAAATTTTAGCTTATATGATGAAGTATATGATTGAACATTATTCAGACGAAAAGGTAGAGATTATCAATAACCTTGGTTCTAGTACAGTAGTTCATCAAGCAATGGTTAATGGGGATGCCAACATTTCTGCGGTTCGTTATACAGGAACTGATTTAACAGGGGCACTACAAGCAGAACCAATCAAAGACCCCGAAAAAGCATTAGCATTCGTCCAACAGGCTTTTGCTGACCGTTTCCAACAAACGTTCTTTGATTCGTACGGATTTGAAAACACATATGCGTTTATGGTGTCGAGAGAAACAGCGAATAAATATAACTTGAAAAAAGTTAGTGATTTAGCGGATGTTGCAAGTGAACTTGAAGCAGGAGTGGATACTTCTTGGATGAATCGTGAAGGGGATGGCTATAAAGCATTTGTAGAAGCATATGGATTTGACTTTGCTAGAACATATCCGATGCAAATCGGTTTAGTTTATGAAGCCGTCAATTCTGGAGAGTTGGATGTTGTGTTAGGGTATACAACAGATGGCCGTATTGCCTCATATGATTTAGTCGTGTTGGAAGATGATTTAAATTTCTTCCCTCCATATGATGCAAGTCCTTTTGCTGATACGGCTTTATTGGAAGAAAAACCAGAAGTACGTGAAGCAATTAATCGTCTTGTTGGTCAAATTTCCACAGAAACAATGCAAAAGTTGAATTTTTTAGCGGATAATAACTTAATTGAACCAGCCGTAGTTGCTGAACAATTTTTAGTTGAACATAATTACTTTTCTGGAGGTGAAAAGTAATGCAAGATATGACGCAAATGTCGACAGTTGAACAATTTTTCTTCTATATGAAAGAAAATAGTTTATATGTCTTTAGTCAATTTTTTGATCACTTTTTAATTTCAATTTACGGTGTATTATTGGCAGCTCTTGTCGGTATTCCACTGGGGATATTAATTGCTAAATATGGCAAACTATCTAAAGTAGTAATGACGATTGCAAATATTATACAAACGATACCTGCGCTAGCTTTAATGGCAATCATTATGCTCGTACTAGGGCTAGGAAAGTCTACTGTTATTGCAACGGTGTTTTTGTATTCTCTATTACCAGTAATTAAAAATACGTATGTTGGCATTAAAAACATTAATAAAAGTGTTACGGATGCTGGGCGCGGTATGGGGATGACGAAAGCTCAAGTGTTATATATGGTGGAACTTCCACTTTCACTATCGGTTATCATAACTGGTATACGTATTGCGCTAGTTGTGGCGATAGGTATTACAGCAATCGGTGCCTTTATTGGAGCAGGTGGCCTTGGTGACATCATCATTCGAGGTACGAATGCAACGGATGGAACGGCTATTATTTTAGCAGGTGCACTACCAACAGCTCTAATGGCTATTTTAGCTGACATTATACTAGGCATCATAGAGAGACGGTTAGATCCAGTTAAAAGAAATCAGAAAAAGTTAATCCAACCGATTTCTTAATCTTAAAAAGTGCTAGTCAAATTTACATTTGGCTAGCACTTTTTCTACCTAATTATTTAAATCCCATAATCCAGGGCTATGTTCATTTGGCATTTCAGGTAGGTCAGGAATTGGATGTGGTGTTGGTGGATCGACTACTTGTAATTGTCCGCCGTTTCGACTTGGAGATACACCGTTAAAGATTTCTCCCACACTAGTAGGATCCAAACGGAAGTTGAAGAATGCGTTATGGAAGCCCATATCTACATATTTACGGCATTCAGGATATTTATTAATGTCATAGTTAGGAACAGGGAATAATTTTGCCCAGTCTACACCTAGCGTCTCTAAAGCTTTAGCAAAAGCATTTTGGTGCGCATTGTCACGTACGATTAAAAAAGCTAATGTTTCCCTAAATGTTTTATTAGAGCTCATTTCATAAATTCTTGTTTTTTGAAGAACTCCAGTCGATTCGAGTACAAGGTTATCGAGTAAATCAGCCACTAAATTTCCGTGGCTATATACATAATTCCCCATCCACGGATTACCTGCTGCATCAACTGGTAACGAACTTTGTGCACCCATGATGAAGTGGTGAGGGTTTGCATGTTTGATCGCTTCATCTAGTGGGGCTTGGTCTACACCAGCACTTCCAACACCATAATCGCCTGCACCATTTAATAATTGGTTAATTGTTGTTTGGACAAGCTCTACATGGCTTATTTCTTCTAAAAAGACCCCACGAATTAAATCACGATATTGTTTTGCTTTTCCTCTAAAGTTTGCACTTTGGAATGAGAACTGCATCATTGTGCGCATTTCGCCAAAGCGACCACCCAATGCTTCTTGTAATACTTTTGCAGCTGCTGGATCGGGTTTATCTGGAACAATCATGTTGATTAAATCTTCTTTATAAAAATACATTAATACTCCTCCCTTCCCAAAAAGTATTGCTTTAAAAGTGTAAATTATTCTAGAGATTAAATGACGAAATCTACCAATGCTTAAAAATAATCAATTTGGCTAAAACTTTGTAGTAGTATTAGGGTTTGTATAACTAGTTGAGATAATTGAAGTGGCAAGTATAAGTCCAAAAATAATGGGTGATGGTGTCGAACTAAATAATGAAGTAAAGGGGAAGGGAGAGCCGATATTCTTATATATCCGCTCTTTTGTCAGATACATAACTTTATGTATCAATTTTAAACGGTAAATTACCGAATAAAGAACTGGTCCTTTTTGAACATGAACGACACCAAATACCTACAAAAGCGCCACATAAATTACATGAGGCGATTCACCGGTTTATTCATGCTTATTAAATGGATAATCCTTTTATGATATAACGACTAAGAAGGATATTAGGCGATGATAAATTTTATTGGAATAACTAAAGATAATCGTTTAGATAAAAATACGTCAATTGATAATGCGGTGTTATCTGATTATAAATGGTTTTGGGTGGATTTTAGTGAACCTACAGAAGAGGAGATTAAACATCTTACAGATACTTTTCACTTTCATCCTTTAGCGGTGGAGGATTGTGTGCAGGAATTTCAAAGGCCAAAGCTCGATTATTATAAAAACTATACTTATTATGTAACACATATCGTACGGGAAGAAGATAAGACGATTATTAAAGATGAGCTGGATTTTTTTATAGGTGAAAGCTGTATTGTTACATTCCACAAAGTCCCATCCCTTGAAGTATCAAAAGTTTGGAATCATCTGTTGTCTATGGAGTATGTAGCTGATTGTGATACCTATTATGTTTTTTATGAGATTTTAGATAAAATCGTGGACAATTATTTCCCTATTATTTATAAAATTGAAGACGAGTTAGAAAAAATGATTGAAAATTCGAAGTCAATGAATCATCTAATGAATGAATTATTTGAAACCCGTAATATGTTATTAAATTTATTGCATACAATCAATCCTATGCGTGATTTACTGTATCGAATGTTAAATTCCCACCATTTAAACTTAAATCGTGTGGGTGAAAGAAGGGAATACTTTTCGGATATCTATGACCATCTGTTGAAATTATCTGAGATGGTCATGACTAACCGAGAAGTTACCTCAGACATTCGAGATAGTTATTTATCATTAAACTCACATCAGACAAATAATGTCATGAAACTATTAACCATTATTACATCCATATTTGCACCACTAACGTTCATTGCTGGGATATATGGGATGAACTTTGAAAATATTCCCGAACTAGAATGGAAATATGGGTATTTTTTATCCCTTACATTGATGTTTATTATTGGAGTTGCAATGTTACTTTATTTTAGACGGCAAGGCTGGTTTAAATAATTATTTTATTTTTAGGCTAATCAAGATTAATACAACCCCACTAAACAAACAAATCATTTTTAAAAAGGAAATTTTCTCACTTATTCCTGCAATGCCAATACCAGTTGTAATAATTAAAATTGTTGGTCCAACAAGGGCGAGCATCGAGTTGATCGCAAGCGCTTTTTCTAATGATTGAAACTTATACATGAGACCAGCTGCCGTAATTTCAATGCTTCCGGAGATAATTCTTAGAATAACCATATATAAAAGTGCACTTTCTAACATAACATCCTCCTCTAGTAGTATGTATGTTGAAAGTGTATGTTTGTCCACAAGTAATATGACCAAAAAAAGGAGGCTAAAAAAATAAGCCTCCTTTAATTATTACATTTTAGCTACAATACCGTGAAGAGTTTCTTTTAACTCTCCGTCATAATCTGCAAGTTCAACAAGGTTTGCTAAACGTTCTTTTAAGATATGACGTTCAATAACTAACTTTTCATCAAGTACGCTTACTAATAATTCGATAATTAAGCGGTCACGAATTGATAATGCTTCATCTACACGTTCTGGAGAGATTTTAGCATCTTTTTTCAATGCATTGCTAGCCATTACATTTACCCCCTAGTTTGTTTACTATATTAATTCTATCACATTCTTCGTTTTTTATAAATAAAGCTAAGAATATGTTTTAAATATAATGATAAATCCTTTAAGAATCTAGAAAAAAGTTTACAAAAATAGAGGAAATAAAAGAAGTATTTAGAATATATATTATAGAAGGGAGAGTGTTATTAATGAGAGGAACAATAAACAATAAAAGACGCGAAATTTCAGAGCAAGAAGCATATCACTTTATTAAACATGCAAAAGTAGCGCACGTAGCTACGGTTAGTGAAGATGGTTATCCATATGTGATTCCTTTTGTGTTTGTGTATGAGGAAGGCACAAAACTATATGTACATATAGGAAATTTACGTGAAAGCCATTTCTGGTCAAACGTAAAAAACAATCCTCGCGTTAGTATCGAAATAAGTGAAATGGGCGAAATCGTACCTGGAAAAAAATATGCGTGTCAATCTGCACTAGGCTATACAAGTGCAGTCATTTTTGGAACGATTAAACATATAGAAGATGATGAGAAAAAAGTATGGTTTTATGATTGTCTATGGAAAAAATACGGCGATCCTAATTGGACTTTTGAAAAAGGTGGGTATCCTGCCCTTCCTAAAACAGAACTATTCGAAGTAGAAATTGAAAAAATCACAGGAAAATATAGTGATGCAATGGGGCATTAAGATTGCCTAAAAATAGCACCTTGTAAGATTTCTTTACAAGGTGCTATTTTTTAATCTACTTCAGTAGTGATTTTAATTTCTTTATATCTTTTTGTGCGATATGGATTTTTTCGATCCGGATACATAATTTTATCTACAAAATTTAAACTTTCATCAATATTTTCCACGCTTTTTATGTTTTTATCTCCATGCTTTGCTTTAATCATTAGTTTTAGTTGTGCTTGATTTCTACCGGTAATTCGATTAATTTTTTCAGCAAACTTTACAGATTGTTCAAAGGGTACGATTTGATCATTTGTACCGTGAATTAAAAAGATTGGAGGAAAATCTTCTGATACGTATTCAATTGGACTTGCCGTGCGTGCTTTTTCAGGATTATCTTGTACATTAAAACCTAATAATGCATTAGCGTATTTTACACCCTCATTTCGCATATCTGTCACGTCTGAAATGCCATAAAAAGAAACAACACCTTGGACATCTGATGAATACTTTTCATAACCCATTGAAAGGTCTTCCATTTCTTTCATTCCATTTGTAGCGGCTAACATACTTGCAATATGACCACCGGCAGAATTTCCCCATACCACAATATTGTTTGTATTTAAGCGATATTTTCTTGCATGAGCTCTAATAAATCTTATTGCAGCCTTTGCATCATGAAGTTGTGCTGGCCAAACTGCCTCAGTAGCTAAACGATATCCTACATTGACTACAGCATAGCCTTGCTGAGTTGCAAGCATTACTGCTGCATGGTTTGCCGATTTTCGACTTCCTGAAATCCAACCACCCCCATGGAAATTTACAATAACTTTATAAGGAGCATTTCCGACTGATGGGTAGATAATATCTAGTTGTTGTCGTGGATTTTTTGTATTGGCATAAGGAAGGTTCAAAAACGTTTTAAACTGGTTCATATTGATGTATTGAGGCTCACCAGAATCCTTTTCTATGTCCGCATAATTCTTTTCTTCTTTCTCTTTTAAGATGGTTGTAAATTGATTCATCAAATCTGAATCGGCAATACCTGTAATTGTAATATTTGTTGAAGGTAATATATCTGATTCTTGAGCTTGTGAAGGGATTACAGAAAATATGGATGTGAAAAAAATGAATCCGATTAATATTTTTTGCAACCTACTAACACCTCTTAACCTGTCATTAATAAGGTATTTTGCTTCGGTTACACATTTTCAATACAACAATTTAGGTATTAAATAATTATAATTAACTAAGCACTATTTTCCACCGTAACTCTCTGTTATAAAGGGAGTAGGAGGGAAATTTATGAAATGGAGAAACTTTCCGCAGAACGTAAAAGTCAGGCTTATTACATCATTTTTTAATCGTCTAACATCATCAGCAATCATGCCTTTTATGGCGTTATTTTTTGCTCAAAATTTAAATAAAGTTTGGGCAGGAATATTTTTAGTTATAACTGTAATTATTAGTTTCATTTTCAATTTAATAGGAGGCTATATTTCAGATCGGTTTAACCGAAAGAAAATTCTATTGATTACTTCATCTTTGAGTGCACTAATGTTTTTGTTAATGACCATCAGTTTAATACCTGAAACCAAGATTATTGGCTTATTTGCAATCGCATATATTGCCTTTACGATAACGAGTAGTATGGAATACCCAACGATGGACGCACTTATAATCGATTCAACTACTCCGGAAAACCGTAAATTAATTTATGCTGCGGATTACTGGCTTGTGAATCTTTCAATGGCGATTGGAACAGCAGCGGGTGGACTTTTATATGTAAATCATCAACTTCTATTGTTTGTCATTTTAACCGTTACATTAATATGTATTTCGATAGCCTTTATGCTTTGGTTGAATGAAACAGATAGAGTACTACTTAAGCAAAAACATCAAAATGTATTAGTGGATGTTTTGAATAATTATAAAATTGCTCTTCAAGATGGTCCATTTGTAAAAGTTGTTGTTGGATCAATGTTGATCATTGGAGCCGAATTAACGTTAAATAATTATATTGGAGTTCGATTAGTAGAGTCTTTCGATTCTATTTTTTTAGGGAGCTTTGAAATTAGTGGCGTCAGGATGTTAAGTTTACTAAATGTAGAAAATATGTTGATTGTCGTCATCCTTACATTTATCGTTACGAAAATAACAGATCGCTTCAGTACGAAAAAGATGCTTATTTTTGGTTTTATACTTTACGGTATCGGCTATACGATTATTACATCGGGGAATGTTTGGTATGTATTGATTTTCTTTAACTTTATAGCAACGATGGGTGAACTAATCTATTCTCCAATAGTCAATGCAGAACAGGCAAATATGATGCCAAAGGATCAAAGAGGCTCCTATGCTGCATTTGCAAATTTAGGTTATACAGGTGGAGATTTAATTGCACGTTTTAGTATTATTATGGGGGTATTTTTAATGCCTTCTCAAATGTCAATTTACATGGGAATTATAATATTAGCTGGAAGTATATTATTATATACAGGGTTGTTTAAGAGAAAGTTAGTCACAGTGAAATCGATTGCTGAAGCATAAGCGGTAAAAGTAAAAAATATCTCTTATAACCAATAATAATCCTTTGACATTTCTCTTAAAACATACTTACTTGATTAAGTAATTGCTAAAGTATAATATAATTATAAGCTGCGTTGTACGTACGATATTAAGTTTTAACCTTTAAGCTGTAAAAGGGAGTTTTAGATTGAAGGTGGAATGGCGAGCATCACACTTTGTGACTGATGATAGACAGGAAATCTTTTGCGAACACCCACTTTGAGGAGTGGTGGTTTAAAACTTTCTATTTAAACTAACGGCAAGGCGGCTTCCTAATTTAAGCATTAATAACACTCTTACATAATTATGTAAGGGTGTTTTTTTTATGGAGGATGTAAATTGAAAATTTCGATATAATTTATGATATAAAGGATTATTATTGGACTAGTTCAGAGATTCTTAACCTATTCTAGTTTCATCTAGTGGTCATGTTATGATTGCAAGTGAAATATTAGGTTTAGGTGAACAAGTATTTACATTTGCCATTTTAACAAATACTGCAACATTATTTGCAATACTATTTATTTACCGCAATGATATAGGGGAACTTATTATTAATTCAATCGTTTACCTGAAAACAAAACATAATCGTTATCGAAGTGACTCTCACTTTGTTATCTTTATTAGGTACATTGCTTCTTATATTTCCGATACAACATCGTATATGGCGAATTGTAATTGTTCATGAAGAGTGTTCAAGAACATAGTAAAATGAGGGAGGAAAGTATTATGACGAGTAAGATTACACCAGAAAAATTACTTCAAAAAATGAATGAAGGGGAAAAGTTAATACTTCTAGATGTCAGAGCTGAAGAAAAATATAACGACTATCATATTGAAGGAAAACATATCGAGTCCCTTAACATAAATAAATCTAAAATTTTCGCATTAGAAACAAATGATGAAAATAGTGTTAAATCTTTGCCAAAGAATGAACAAATTATTGTTACGTGCACGACAGGAAATTCTGCAACAAAATGTGCAAATATCCTTGCGAAAAAAGAATACGATGTTGTCGTTTTAGAAGGTGGAGTTACAGCCTGGAAAGAATACTTAAAAACAGTGAAGTAGAGAAATTAAAAAACACGCAAGAATGCCACTAACAACATTCTTGCGTAGCGGTTTTAATTTCGTTGTAATGGGCTATCCTCATTTGCATCTAAACTTCGACCACCGTCATCTTCCCACCGATCAATATCAAATCGATCGCCTTCCAACGTTCTTGGAAGTTTTGATATTGAATTATTGAAAAAATTAACAATGATTACTGTCATCATCCTTTTATATTTAATGATTTTAGTACATGTCCTATCTAGTTAAATCATCTTAAGTAGTGCATCCTCACCAATCATTCCTTTAACAATCCCCAGCTTTTCTGCTTCATACGTAACTGACTCTAGTGGAGCTTTTAGTAACTGTTCAATTGTTTTGACTCCAACCGCACGACCTGCAATAATTTTCCGATCTGCTAATTTACTGTTTAAAAGACTGACATCTAAAGCACCGCACATAATATACCCGTTCTCATTTGAAACCGTTAATAATGTTGTCTTAGGTAAATGCACAGTAACGGCAGTAAACATGTGTCCGTTCAATTCAATCGGTTCAATTGTAACCATTCTTTCCGCTCCTTTCCTCAATATAAAATATGGAATTAGGCGAAAAGTGTTCCCGGTTACACTTTTAAAATTATTTGCAAGCTAGTATTGTTAGTGTGGGAAGGGGTTAATTTTATGTACAATTTGCTTTCAAAGATAAGCAATTTTTTTAGTGAACCAATTTCTACATTTTTAAATTCTTATGAGCATTCTCCTTTAATTATAGCCATTCTATTGGGATTAATTGGTGCATTTGCGCCATGTCAGTTAACGGGTAATATAAGTGCAATTACCTTTTATGGATATCGAACAATTCGAAGCGAAAATGTTTGGAAAGAATTAGCTTCATTTATTTTAGGAAAAGTTTTTGTATTTAGTTTGATTGGGTGGTTTGCGTGGATTTTTGGACAAGTTTTTGAGCGTGAAATGACAAATTATTTTCCAATATTCCGCAAAATTATTGGACCACTGTTAATTATGACGGGTTTAATGTTATTAGGGGTTTTTAAGTTTACATTCATAGATCGTTTAACTACGAAAATTCCGCTCGTCATGAAAGAAGGGAAACTAGGATCTTTTCTATTAGGTGCTAGTTTTTCTATTGCCTTTTGTCCAACAATGTTTGTATTATTTTTCGTCTGGCTTATGCCAACAGTGGTCACTACATCCTATGGCTTTGTTTTACCAGCAGTTTTTGGGTTAGCAACATCTATTCCATTACTAGTCATTTTTGCACTTATTGAAGCGTTCGATGCGAAAGGACTTATCCTAAAAAGAAGTAAAGGAATCGGGGCAGTTGTTCATAGACTTTCTGGGGTATTACTTGTGACGATAGGCTTTTTCGATACGTTAACTTACTGGGGGTTTTAATGAATTTAGACTAGTATAGAGATTTAAAAAAACGATACATTTTTATGAATTTATTTATGGAATTTTCTTACTGTTAGATTCATAATAATATTAAAGTCTGATTGTGAAGAAAAGGTTTTAGGAAAAAAAGTCTACAGAAAAAGAGGTATCTATGAAAAGTTTACAAACAAAAATGCTTGTGATTTTTTCATCAATCTTTATTATTTCTACACTAATTATAAGTTATTCAATTTATGAATCTTCTACAAAACTTGTAGTAGATTCTATTAGTTCACAAGCAAAAATTATAGCTGAAAATGTTGTTTCTAAAATTGATGTAAACCAGTTTGAGCAAATTACAACTGAAGAAACCGAGTACTACTATGAACTACGTGAAGAACTAAATGAAATTAGAAAAATGAATGGTTTAAATTACCTTTATACTATGAAAAGTAAAAAGAATGACGATGGTTCTTCCGAATACTATTATGTTGTTGATGGATTACCATTAGACTCAGATGATGCATCGAGTCTCGGTGAAGTTGAGCAAAATGAATATGAGGCATTAATCAATACGTTTAAAACTGGTGAAACGCAAGTAGGAGAACTCACGTATGATAAAGAATATGGGGCAAACGTATCTGCATATGTTCCAATTAGAAACTCTAATGGAGAGATGATTGGTTTAATTGGTGCCGATTATAATGCTGACCATATTTATGAATTGATGAATGATAAGAAACGTGAATTAATGATTTATACGATTGTTGTACTTCTAGTGATTATCTGTGTCATTTATTTCGTTGTTAGAATGATTAACCGCCCATTAAAACGATTAACTTTAGAAATGCGTAAAGTTAAAACAGGGGACTTTACTGTTCATTTGGAAACAAAACGAAAAGATGAAATAGGCGAACTTACAAATACATTTAATGATATGGTGAACAATGTAAAAAATATGATTCGAACAATTGATGATAGTTCCCAAAAATTAACGCTATCCTCTGAGGAAATGTCTATGACAGCTGAGCATAACACTAATATGACCGAAACCTTAACAGAAGCAATACAAGGAATCATGTATGGTGCTAATCGACAAGTTGATATCATTTCCAATGCAGCAGATACGATTAAAGAAATGTCAAATGAGATTTTACAAATTTCAAAAAATATAGAAGAAGTTTCATCCTCTTCGGAATTTGCAACTAAAACGTCCATTAATGGAAGAGAACAGCTTGAACATGCAATCAAACAGATGGAACAGATTAAAAGTACACAATATCACTCATCTGAAGTAATTAAAGATCTTGGTGAAAAATCCAATGAAATTAATGAAATTGTTGTCATGATTACAGATATTGCGGACCAAACAAATCTTCTTGCATTAAACGCAGCCATTGAAGCTGCACGTGCAGGTGAATATGGTAAAGGATTTGCTGTCGTATCAGAAGAAGTTCGAAAACTTGCGGAACAATCAGGTGATGCTGCAAGCCGTATTGCAAGTTTAATTCAAGAAATACAAATGAAAACAAAAGATGCCATGGAAACAATGGTTAACAGTAATCAGGAAGTTGATAAAGGCACAATCGTAATGGTCAATACCAGTGAGGTTTTCGATAAGATTAATAATGCAATTCATGTTGTTACAGAGCAAATTGAAGAGGTAAATAAGACCATTGCCCAGCTTTCTCAAGGTAGTGTGAAAATCGTAGAAATTATCCATGAAGTCCATGAGATTGCCCAACAATCCACTAACAAAACAAACGATTTTGCGGAACTTACTGAAGAACAATTGGCGTTAACTGAGGAAGTTTATGCATCAATAGAACAATTACGTGAAATGTCTGAACAACTAGAAACGATGGTTGGCCAATTTAAGTATGAAAAAAATTAAGTATAGAACAGTTTTATTGTTTGATACTAAAAAAGATTTCACAAATGGAATCAAACATGATGAATTAAGGGGTGTTATCAATGGGTAGTAAAAAGGGAATCCTTGATCCGAATTCAGATAAGACTCACAAAAACTGGGAAAAGCCGAAATTTCAAAAATCTCAAATGAACGGTGAAACGAAAATAACACCGCATAATGAACGTTTGAGAAAAGGTGATTTTGACGCTAGACAGCTTTAGTACATCATGGTGGTTCAGTGAAGCGCATGCCCGGAATGAATTTTCCGGGTTATTTTATGCATAAAATGAATGAGATGATTAATACTAAAAAAGATTTCACAATGGAATCAAACATGATGAACAGGGGTGTTATCGAATGGGTAAGAAGGGTCCTTTTGGCTCAAATTCTCTGAAGAATCACCGAAACTGGGGTAAGCAGAAGTTTCAAAAGTCTCGAAATGGTCTAATGGAAGTATCATTCCAAAACCAAATTTTGAGATGTGAATCTAAAGCTAGACAGTGGTAATGCATCATGAAGATTTCAGTGAATCATGACCCGGAGCTTTCCGGGTTTTTTTGTTAATATCACATATATTATTTACGCGGCTTACAATATGTAAAGCCGCGATTTTAATGTTCGATATCCAGTTCCATATTAACTATCTATAAGCTCCTATCCATAAATTAGTTCAACACTGAATAATTTTGTTCCATTTCACTAGTAGGCGGTGCTATTAATGCTTTGGCATCCGAACTTAAAGCATTATAGATTTTAGGATTAGATAATAGATCCTTTTGTAAAAATGTGAATCGTTTTATCTCTGAAAACTCGCAATTATAAGCTAGTTTATTAATATGACGGATGATTAGTTGTGTTTCCCTCGAATATAATTCATCATTTTTTTCATTGTTAAAATCATGAACGCAATTAACTAAAGTTAATGCTTCCATACTTAATTTAGAACGGATATGTGGCTTTTTAAATTTGCTCTCATTTAGTTCGATTATTTTACGAGCTTGTAAATAATCACTTTTTCCAATGGCCTTTTCTAGAGAAATTATGTCACGGTCGATTTTCATAAGTATTTTCCTCCAATCTTTAGAAAATATTACTAATTAAATTTTTAATTATAAAAGAAAAAAGTCCTATAAGGAATATATAGGCAATGGAAGAATAAGAAATTTTATTTACAAATATGTTAAGAAAAATTAAATTTTATCGTTTAACCTAGTATATTCCCTTTCTTTATGTTAAAGTTCCTATTCAACTATCAATTAAAACTGTCCTTATTCAATTTATATTTTGGGGTTAATCTAAGCCTCTAGACCGATAGAAAACTCTACCCCTAGTTGGTTACCAAAGACTTACGAATCTTTTATATTTTTATTAAAAGACTAAGTTGAAAGGAATTATTATGGAGAGGAAAAAAATATACTTATTATTTACAGACACTGGCACTATGTTTACGAAGATGATTAAGCTATATACAAAAAAGCCATATAATCATGCTTCTATTGTGTTTGATGAGCAGATGATGGAAGTATATAGTTTTGGACGTAAAAAACCTCGCAATCCTTTCGTTGGTGGCTTTGTATATGAAGATGTACGTCAAGGACTTTTTCTTAATGCTCGATGTGCGATTTATAGTTGTAATGTAACGGAAGAGCAACTTGGAAAAATGCGATCGTTTATTAATAAAATTGAGAAGGAAAAGGATTTATATAGATATAACTTATTAGGAATTATTTCGTTTATCATCAATAAGCCACTTCATCGCAAAAATGCATATTTTTGCTCAGAATTTGTTGCGAGAGTTTTAAAAGAGGGAGAATTAATCGACTTCGAAAAACCATTGTCTTTAATTTCACCGTCTGATTTACAAAATATCGAAAACTTAACATTAGAGTATGAAGGTCTATTAGCTGATTTATTTGCTGATTCCGCAAAAGAATACTCAATGGTAGTATAGCTGAGCCACCATAGAATATGGTGGTTTTTTATTTTTAACAAATATGGATTTTAGAATAAAGTAAAAACTCTATAGAAAGAATAGAAGTAGAATAAAAAAAGAGGTGAAAATGGTGGACAATCAAATGCCACGTGAAGAAGGACTTGATCATAGTCTAAGCCTTTTAAAAGAAGGATATCGATTTATTGTAAATCGTAGAGAACAATTAAAATCTGATATTTTTGAAACAAGATTATTGGGAAAGAAAGCAATTTGTTTGGTAGGAAGCGAAGCAGCAGAACTCTTTTATGATGAGGACAAATTCCAAAGAAGTGATGCTGCTCCAAATCGAATTGTTCAAACTTTATTTGGTAAGAACAGTGTACAAACATTAGATGGGGAAGAACATCGAACTAGAAAAGAATTATTAATGTCTGTCATGACAACTGAGCAAATCAATAAATTGCTTGATATAACAGAATTACAGTGGGAGAAGTCACTAGATAAATGGGTGAAGATGGACAAAATAGAGTTATATGAAGAGGTAAAAGAGCTTTTATGTAAAGTAGCATTTAAATGGATTGGTGCGCCTCTACATGAAGAAGAAGTAAAAACAATGACTAAAGAACTTGCGGCAATGTTTGAATCACCAGCTGCAATTGGCCCTGCCCATTGGATGGGAAGAACGTTGCGTAATGTAATCGAGAAAATCATCCAACAACATATCCAAGATACGCGTGAAGGAAAGGTAAGTTTTCCAAAAGACTCTGTCATGCATAAATTCTCCCTTTATAAAGATAAAAACGGAGAGTTATTAGATGTTGAAACAGCAACAGTTGAAGTAATTAATATGCTTCGACCAATTGTGGCAATTTCTATTTATATTAACTTTACGGTGCTTGCATTACTTCAATATCCAGATCAAAAACAAAAACTGAAAATGTATAGGGATTATGCAAAAATGTTTGTTCAAGAAGTTAGACGTTTTTACCCATTCTTTCCTTTTGTAGCGGCAAAAGTAAAGAAAGACTTCGTTTGGAATGGCTATCATTTTAAAGAGGGGACGCTAACCCTATTAGATCTATATGGTACCAATCACGACCCGAAAATTTGGGATAATCCCGATGAGTTTAATCCTGAACGGTTTGCTCACTGGGAAGGGACACCATTTAGCTTTATTCCTCAAGGTGGGGGAGATTATTATTTAGGTCACCGTTGCGCGGGGGAAGGCATTACAATTAAATTAATGAAAATAGGGTTAGACTATCTCGTTAATAAAATGGAATATGAAGTTCCTGAACAAGACCTGAATTTAGAATTGGACGATATTCCAAGCATACCGAAAAGTAAAATTATTTTAAAAAATATTCGAAGAGTAAGTGCCCAATAAAGTAAAGCAGACATTGGTAAATCATCAATGTCTGCTTATTTTTGTTTCGACAAACAAAAGGAAATTCAACTTATACATCGAACAAGTAATCAAAGGGAAAAGTTTAGGAGTTGAAATTCTTGTTAAAAAATAAAGAAAACTTATTAATCCACTTTGAGAATTCTATTGATTGGGTGAAAAGATTAAAAGAACTTACAGAAAATCAATGGAGAACACCAATTGCAGAAGGTAAATGGACAATCGCTGAAATTATCGGTCATTTAACACCGTGGGATCAATTTTTAATAGAGCAAAGATTGCCCTTTTTATTCCAAGATAAGGCGTTACCAAAGAGTCCTGATGAAAATGAAATCAATCAACAAGCTGCTACTTTGAGCCAAATGAAAACAAAGGATGAAATTATTGAGGATTTTATATTAAATAGAAGAAAGTTGATTATTGCTGTTAATAACATTCCTGTTGAAATGTGGGAAAAGGAGTTTAATATAGGGACTTCATCATTAACTCTGTATACCTATTTATTAGGTTTTAAAGAGCATGATGAACATCACTTTGAACAAATTGAAAAAGTATTAAGCACTTCATAACTTACAAGAAGAGAGTGAACATAGTGGACAACATTAAATATCCAATTGGTCATTTTGAAGTAACTGAAGAAATTTCAAAAAATGAACTCAATCAGTGGATTGATGAAATAACAGTATTTCCTACACTTCTAAATGAAGTTGTCGGGAACTTAAATGAGGAAGAGCAAAAATTAACTTATCGCGAAGGTGCGTGGACGATTAAACAATTAGTTCACCACATAGCAGATGGTCAAATTAATTATTACACGAGAATTAAATTAGCTTTAACGGAGGATATTCCAATCATTAAACCTTTCGAGGAAAATGAGTGGGCTCATTGGTGGATTCAGAGGTTCCATTATCTGCATCTATTAAAATAATAGAAGGAATTCATGAGCGTTTTTCGTATTTACTAAAAAATCTAACGGAAGAGCAACTTAACAAAATTTTTTCTCATCCAGTAACAGGGAAACAAACCATTCCTACAACAATTGGTTTTTGTGCTTGGCATATTCGTCACCATCTAGCACATATAAAAATCGCATTGGAAAATAAATAAGCTTT
The DNA here is from genome assembly GCF_024159215.1 of Ureibacillus endophyticus. Taxonomy (NCBI): domain Bacteria; kingdom Bacillati; phylum Bacillota; class Bacilli; order Caryophanales; family Caryophanaceae; genus Ureibacillus; species Ureibacillus endophyticus. The sequence continues at coordinate 3,445,917 of NZ_JAMYWW010000001.1, read as the reverse complement.
AGAATTTCAGTTGTTAAACTTACAAATGAATATAAGAACCATTTAGTTGTTCGTTAGTGAACGTGTATTTCTGCGGGAGTAGCACCAGCCTTCGTCTGTAACGGAAAACAACTTATAGGAAAGGCAATTATGATGTAAAAAATCATGATTGCCTTTTATTTATGTATGGGAAATTTTTCACGAAACATACTATTCCTGATTTGTTCTAACAACATGAAAGTAGGTGATACTATGTCACCGTTCTTTAGAAAAAGAACGAAATCAGAACAACCCAAGCAAACGATTCCCAAAAGTGAAATTATGATTGAAAACGAAGATAAAAGAATTTCATCAAACTTAAAAAGTAATATAGAGTATTTTTACAAAATTTTTAAAAATGATATGGATTTTCTTCTACGAGAGTTTAATGTTGGGGGGAAATCAGCTGCACTTCTTTGTCTGGCTTCTCTAGTAGAAAGGGAAGAAGTTGAAAGAGATATTATTCAACCACTTCAAAACTCAAATATAGGACTAACGAATGCTGATTTAATACCTGCAATATTAGAAAAAGAAATAATCTATCATGCCGATGTCGAAAAAGAAACCAATGTATCAACTTTAATTCAATCAATCACAATTGGAAAAGTTATTGTACTAATAGAAGGTGTTGAACAAGCAATTCTTTTTGATGCAATTAAACAAGAGAAAAGAGCGATTGACCAACCAGAAACAGAGCGAGTTGTTCGGGGTCCGAAAGATGGATTTATAGAGCAGATTTCTACAAATGTTGCTTTGTTAAGATATCGTTTGCCGGTTCCTGAATTTCGTATAGAAGAAACAGAAGTGGGAGCAAGAACAAGGACAAAAGTGGCAGTTTGTTACTTAGAAGATATTGCAAATGAAAAGTTAATAGAAGAAATAAAAAAGAGAATTGATGCTATTCAAATTGACGGTGTTTTGGATGCAGGGTATATCGAACAGTTTGTTCAAGATAATCCGTGGTCGCCATTTCCACAAATACTAAATACAGAACGTCCAGATAAAGTGGTCGGGAACCTTTTAGAAGGTCGTGTGGCAATATTAGTAGAAGGTAGCCCCTTTGCATTAATAGCACCTGCAACATTTAACCAATTTTATCAAACGAGTGAGGATTATTATGATCGATGGTTAATCACTTCTGCTATTCGAGCAATTCGGATATTAGCACTCTTTTTCTCACTTACTTTTTCTTCTTTTTATGTAACGGTTTTATCTTTCCATCCAGAGCTAATTCCTTCTGGATTTGTCGTTGCAGCATCGAGCGGTAGGCATGGTGTACCATTTCCAGTTTTTGTGGAGGTATTATTAATGGAAATTGCGATGGAGATTTTACGTGAAGCAACGATTCGTATGCCGCAACAAGTTGGTGGAGCACTCTCTATCGTTGGGGTTTTAGTTGTAGGGCAAGCTGCGGTTCAAGCTGGTTTTGTTAGTCCAATTACGGTAGTAATTATCGCGTTATCCACAATTGGTTCATTTGCGACTCCTTCTTACAATGTCGCTACTGCGTTTCGTATGTTACGTTTTCCTTTAATCATTTTAGCGGGGACATTTGGCTTATTAGGATTAGCTGTAGGTATTATTTTGATACTTAACCATATGATTAGTTTGCGTTCACTAGGTGTGCCATATATGATACCTTTTTCGCCAGGAAACTTATCGACAGCAAAAGATTCAATCGTGAGAGCACCGTTAAATTGGTTGAAAGAACGTCCAAAAGAAATAAATCCAAAAAATAAAAAACGAGTTGGAGGACGAGTAAAGGATAAAGCATCACATAATTTCTTAAAAGATGATGGAGGTAAAAAAGATGAAGCATAGTGATTCCATTACCTCTGTACAATTTGCAATTATTATCGCAGGCACGATCTTAGGGGTTTCGATGTTAGCATTACCAAGATTTGTAGTTGAAAAAGCTGGTAATGCGGCTCCATTAGCAAGTCTTGTAGGTATTCTAATCACTCTTATTGGTTTGATAGGGCTTCTTTATTTAGGGAGACGATTTCCAAATCACACTTTTGTTGGGTACAGTAAGGTGTTAATAGGGAAAGTGTTTGGGACTTTTATTATGGTAGTGTTTTTAATTGCTGCACTAATTTTAATAGGACTAGAAACAAGGCAATTTGCAGAAGTTCTAGTCGGGGGATTGCTACCGGATACTCCAATTCATTTTTCTATCTTTGCAATGTTATTTCTATGCGCAATTATAAATTTTGGTAATGTATCGTCCTTTGCATATATTCACTTATTTTATTTCCCTATGATTGTTAGTCCGTTGTTATCGGTGCTTTTACCTTCATTTAAAGATATCGAGTACTATCATTTATTACCAATAACAGGTAATGAGGTAACGTTATCACAATTTATGTCAGGAGCGGTCGTAATAATGGCAGCTGTGTCAAATTATTACATCCTATCCATGGTGATTCCGTACTTAAAAAATCCTAAAAAATGTGTTTCTGCTGGTATTTGGGGATTTCTACTGAGCATTTTTTTTGTTTTGTTGTTAGTCATAGTCTCTCTAGGTATTTTTGGTGAAATAAAAATACAAGAAATGCTTTGGTCAACACTTATCTTAGCGAGAATGGTAGAGGTGCCAGGGGAGATTCTTGCGCGTATTGATGCAATTTTTATTATTTCGTGGATCTTCGCTGTTTTTACAACGCTTCTTTCCTATTATTTTATCGTTGTACGTGGAGTAGCAGAAATCTTAAATACAACTAAGTATCGCTTCATTTCTTTTGTAACATTAATGATCTCCTTTTTTATCGCTTTATTTCCTAAAGATATTTACGATGTTTATACGTTTCTGAGTTACTTCTGGACAGGCAGTGTAATGTTTTATTTTGTGTATGTATTTTTCTTATTAGCAATTGCGAAATTCAGACGCATGAAGGGAAGTATTTGAAAAGTGAATAAAACGAAAAAGTTTATTTTTCTCCTCATGGCTTCTCTTTTTTTATCCGGTTGTTGGGATCGTTATGACCTTGAAGAACGGGCGAATATTCTAGGGCTAGCAATAGATGTTATTGATGAAGAAGCTGAAGGTTTTACTATTCCTGAAATTACCTATCGAGACCAAGATACACATGCTGGTGAACAGAAAAGTATTTATAAGATAACTGCTCAATTGGCTGTTCCAGGAAAAATAAAGCTAGGTCCAGAAGGCGGAGGAGAAAGTACTTCTGATGAAACGTCATGGGTAGTACAAACAACTGGCTTTTCAATGAAAGATGGAATGGCAAATTTACAGCAACAACTTGCTGAAAAATTATATTTAGGTCATCTTCAAATTACCATCGTAAATGAAGATGTTGCCAAAAAAGGAATAGATGATATTAATGATTTTTTAAAACGTGAATATGAAGTAAGAAGAACATCGTGGATGGTTGTGTCAACGGGTAAAGCGGAAGATGTGTTAAGAGCGGCTCCACCAATTGAAACCGTCCCCGCATTATATTTATCAGACACATTAGAGAATGCCATGCGTTTTGGGAAATTACCTAGGGAGTATTTGGGTAAGTTTTGGATAGACGAAGCTGACGTTGGGGTGGATGGTGCACTCCCCTATGTAAGGTTGATTGAACAAGAACGAATATTAGTAGATGGTCTAGCTTATTTTAAAGATGATAAGATGGTTGGAACAATGTCTCCTTTCGAAATAGGGGTTTATTTAGGAATGAAGGGAGAGAATCGTGGTGGTTATGGTTTAGCAGTTTCTTCTGATGACGGTGGAATGTATATTCTTGAATCTTACAAGCGAGATTCGGATATCGATATAAAAATTGAAGAAAATGTACCAAGTATAAAAATAAATGTAAAGATCGATTCAAATATAGCAGAAAGATCCAATGTGAAAAATATAACGAATAATAGGGTAGAAGAAATAGAAGAACTTGCATCGAATATCGCCACTAAAAAATACAATCAGGTTATTAAAAAGTGGCAAGAAAATGAATCAGATGTTCTTGGGATTGGTGCAAGAGTCCGTGCAAAGTTTCCAAAATATTGGAGTGAAGAGGTCAAGACGATAGATAGATGGTACGAGATTTATAAACAACTAAACATGGAAGTAAAGGTTCGATGTGAAATTATTCGGACGGGTATGGAATATAGATAAGAAGAGATTTTTTAGGACCTATTATTTAATAGAAGGAAAACTGGAATGAGTTTTCTCTCGATTTTTTTTCGTTACGCGATATACTAAGGTATATACCAATTTAAGGATGTGATAAGAATGACAAGACGTTTGTCGCCTTATGCAACAACTCATGCAAAGCCAGTGAATAATATGGCGATACTTTGCGTGAGGTAATATAGCTTCATCGCCTTACATCGTCATGTTATTCATAACGCTTTGCCCTTTAACTTTTAAAACACAAAAGTAAAAGGAGAATGACAATGCGTTACGTGAATGCACATGAGGTGTTACCAAAAGAACTTTTAGAACAAATTCAACAATATGTTCAAGGGGATTTAATTTACATCCCTAAACCAGAAAAGAAGCGAATCCAGTGGGGCTCGTTAACTGGTGAAAGGCAAAGATTGCAAGAAAGAAACGCACATATCAAGCAGCTTTACCAACAAGGAGAGTCCCTTCAAACATTAGCTGAAAACTATCACTTATCTGTAGAAACGATTAAAAAGATAGTTTACAAAAAATGCGTTTAACATATGCTCGTCTCATGTAAAATGAGGCGATTTTTTTATTGGATTTTATATAGTAGCGAGAAGTTGAGTTGCTATTCGTATGACAGAGCACTTTGTGATAGGAATGAAGGATAAAACGATGAGGAAAGCGGCAAGTAGTGACTTTCATAAAAACGGTAGAAGAAATATACAAGTTCACCATTTCATTTTCGGTTAGTTGTATTAAAATCCAAATACTTAACCTAACTATATCAAAACTAACTTTAGGTATAGTTTAATTTAAAAAAATGTATCCAATTGCGATTATCCCTTGTTTTCTATACTCTAGAGCAGAAGGAGTTGTTTTTTATGGAATTTTTGTCTACAGTGCAATATCAAATCGTGAAAAAACAAGCAAAAAAAATATTTAATGCCCATACATCATCGAAAGATCCAAACGTTATCCAAGCTGTTCAAGGTCTTGCTCAAGAAGAAATTAATAGTCAGTTAACTTTTGCAGATATTGAACAGCAATTAATTTTACAACCCATGTTTGAGTTAAAAACAAAAGAACAGATGGAACATTTTTTTAACGACATAAAAGTTTACGTTAAACCTTTTGAACGACCGACAGACAGCGAAATAAAAAAGCTATTTCCGAAAGATAAGAAATTAAAACTGCCTAAGTTTGAGAATATCGATTGGAAAGAAATCACTTATTTAAGCTGGTTCGATTCGGGTACAAATCGAAAATATATCGTATATCGTGAAGAAGGAGTTTTAAAAGGTGTGCGTGGCGTTTATAGTACTTCGGAGAAAATGGGTATTTGTAGCGTGTGCAACAGACATTCTAAAGTCGGTATGTTAATGGTATCTAAATCGGGTACGACTCTAGGAACTTATACGAAACGTGGAAATTATATTTGTGAAGATAGTTCGACTTGTAACGAAGCATTAACAGAAATTGAGAAGTTTTATGAATTTGTAGGAAACTTAAAATGATCAGGGAATCGTTTCCCTGATCATAATTAATTGTTAGTGAAATAATCGTAAGTATTTTTTGCTAATAATGAGATTGTCACAACAATGAATAGTACTCTAACATAGTTCGTTCCTCGTTTGATTGCAAACTTAGAACCAACAATTGCCCCAATAATTTGTGCTACTCCCATCGTAAATCCGTAAATAAAATTGATTTGTCCTAACATAAGGAACATGACAAGAGCCCCAATATTGCTGGCGAAGTTTAAAAATTTTGCGTTTCCAGCAGCTTTTAAAAAGTCAAAACCAATCAGCAAAAAGGAAAAAATCAAAAACGATCCTGTTCCGGGACCTAAGAATCCGTCATAAAATCCAATAGCAGAAACTAAGAAAATAAAACCTATATATTTTTTCTTTGTTAACTTTTTATAGGTTGAAATATTGCCCCAATCTTTCTTGAAAATTGTATAGACTGCAACAAGAGCAAGCATGATGAGCATTAATGGTTTTAATAAAGTAGGGTCCATTAAATGCACAATCCACGCCCCAATCATAGAAGCGATAAAAACAATAGGAAATAGTTTTGCAATCGGTTTTAAATCTATCTTCCCCGATTTATAAAAAGTGATGGTACTTGTTAAAGAACCCATTGAGCCAGCAAGTTTATTTGTTGCGACTGCTGCAGAAGGACTTAAACCCGTAAATAGTAATGCTGGTAAAGCGATTAACCCGCCCCCTCCAACAACGGAATCTATAAATGCTGCTAAAAATCCAAAAAGAAATAATATGAGAATGATTGATAAATCTAAATCAAGTGGCATTTATTATGACCCTCTTTCTAGGATGAACAGACAAATCTTATCGAAAAAGTGGGATAAAGTAAATAAGTTTCTAAATCAATTAGAGGGTGTAATATTTTTGTAATAAAAGATAAAAAAATTTATTATTCAAATTTTAAGTAACATTTATTCCCATAAATGAGATTAAAAATCAATAATACTTTTATACTAATTTATACAATTTTCTGATAATTTATGAGATATTGATATAATAATAACTACTTAAAATATAGTATTTAATCGCTTTAGTATATTAGCAATTTAAATCGATAGTTAGATAAAATGCTACTATATCAAGGAATTATATTAATATAGAGAATACTAAAAATTTTCGTAGAAAAGTAAATTTTTAGTTTATTTGTGAAATTTTTTTTGCTATGATGATGTTGTTAATCCTATTTTCAGAAAATAGGGAAACAAAGAAAGAGGGGGAAAAACATGAAGAAAAAGAACTGGCTTTTAATGCTAATGTTACTAACTTTAACTCTAGTATTAGCAGCTTGTAGCGGCGACAAAGAAGAGCCTGCTAAAGAAGACTCAAAAGATGGAAATGAATCTACAGAAACATCTTCAGGTCCAAAAGAACTAAATTTAGTTGTAACTTCAGAGCCACCATCAATGCACCCACAACTTGCAACAGACAGTACTTCAAACGGTGTATTAAAAAATATCTTTGAAGGATTAACAACTTATAAAAACGGTGAAGTTACTAACGCTGCTGCTGAAGATGTAAAAATCAGCGATGACCAACTGACTTATACATTCACTTTACGTGATGCTAAATGGTCAAATGGTGATACTGTAACAGCAGAAGACTTCAAATATGCATGGATTTTTGCATTAACTCCAGAAAATGCATCTGAATATGCATCAATTCTTTACCCAATTAAAGGCGCACAAGCTTTCAATGAAGGTAAAGGTTCTGCAGAAGATGTAGGAATTAAAGTAGTAGACGAAAAAACTTTAGAAGTTACTTTAGAAAACCCAACTCCATACTTCTTAGAATTAACAGCATTTAAAACATACTATCCAATTCACAAAGCAACAGCAGAAGCAAACGAAAACTGGTTTGCTGAAGCAGGTGAAACATATGTTTCAAACGGACCATTCGTTTTATCTGAATGGCAACATGGCGGTTCAATGACTTTAGAGAAAAATGCTAACTACTGGGATGCTGAAAATGTTGCTTTAGATAAAGTAAACATTGGTATGGTTGAATCTGAAACAACTGCTGCAACTATGTTTGATGCAGGTGAAATTGATTTCTTAGGTACACCATTCCAAACTGTAGCATTAGATTCTATTGAGCGCTACCAACAAGAAGGCGTTTTAAGCATTAAAGACTATGCAGCAATTTACATGTACAAGTTCAATACAACAGATAAAGTTATGTCTAATGCTAACATTCGTAAAGCATTAACACTTGCAATTGACCGTCAAGGCTTAATTGACAACGTAACAAAAGGTGAACAATCACCTGCATTAGGTATGGTTCCAACTGCGGTTTCTGGTTTTGAAGAAGACCGTGGCTACTTCAAAGATAATGACATCGAAGAAGCGAAAAAAGCTTTAGAAGCTGGATTAAAAGAACTTGGTCTTTCTGATCCAAAAGAATTAAATATCAAATTATCATTCAATACATCTGAAGCTCACTCAGCTATCGCTCAATTTATCCAAGAGGGCTGGCGCACAAACTTAGGTATCGAAGTAACACTTGATAACTCAGAATGGCAAGTATACCTTGATAAACTAAGTACATTAGATTACCAAATCGGTCGTTTAGGTTGGATTGCAGACTACAACGATGCTTACACATTCTTAGAAATGTATGCAACTGCTGATAACGGTAACAACGATACAGGTTGGGAAAACCCAGAATACAAATCTCTTATTGAGCAATCAAATAAGGAAACAGACCCTGCTAAACGTTTAGATTTATTAAAACAAGCAGAGGCAATTTTAATGACAGAATTTCCTGTAGCACCTATCTATTACTATACAAACCTATCTGTTAAGAAAGATTACGTTGAAGGTATGGAACAAGATATCCTTGGTCATATCTACTTAAAATATGTAGACATTAAAAAGTAATCTATTAACTAAAAAAAGGTTATGATCTTAAGGCTGCATATATCGAGTAAATCGATCTATCGCAGCCTTTTTTACGATTAATATTAATAGAAAGAGGAGGGGTCTAAAGTATGCTTAAGTATATTTTTAAAAGATTAGTTTATATTCTCATTGCTCTCTATATTATTGTCACTGCTACATTCTTTTTAATGAAGTTAGCACCTGGTAGTCCCTTTGCAAGTGAACGTGCTTTTCCACCGCAAATAGAAGAACAATTGAATGCGAAATATGGATTGGATAATCCGTGGTATATCCAATATAAGGATTATTTAATTGACACAATCAGCTTTGATTTTGGTGAGTCCATGAAATACAAAGGACGTTCAACAAATGATATTATTTCAGAAAGTTTCCCAATTTCCTTAAGTTTAGGTATTGAAGCCATGATTTTATCTATTGGAATGGGTATTTTATTGGGTGTAATTGCGGCACTTTACCATAATCGTGCTATAGATTATATTTCATCTACTATTGCAGTACTAGGGATATCGGTACCTTCATTTATTTTAGCAGGACTGATGCAATACTTTTTAGCCTTTAAATTAGGTTTATTCCCGGTTAGTGGATGGAAAGGCTTTATTTATAGTATTCTACCTGCTTTTGCAATCGCTATCACACATGCAGGGTTTATTGCAAAATTAACAAGAGCAAGTATGTTAGAGCAAAAGAATAGTGATTATGTCAAGATGGCAAGGGCGAAAGGACTTGGTAAGTGGACAGTAGTATTCCGACATACATTGCGAAATGCATTATTACCGGTTGTTACATATTTAGGACCACTATCAGCTGGAGTTGTAACAGGAAGTTTCATCATCGAGCAAATCTTTGCAATTCCTGGTTTAGGTAAGCATTTCGTTACTAGTATCACTAACCGTGATTACACTGTTATTATGGGAACTACAGTCTTTTATTCAATTATTCTTTTATTTGCAGTACTAATCGTAGATATTTTATATAGTGTCATTGATCCACGTATTAAATTGAAAGGAGCGAAAAAATGATGGTAACAAAACAACATGATAAGATTTCACCTGAAATGTTTGAAATTGTAGGAACTCGCACCGAAGAAAATGAAAAACTTGCTGCTAAATCTGTATCGTTTTGGAAAGAAGTGTTTCTACGATTCCGACAAAATAAACTTGCGATAGTTGGAATAGTCATTTTAGCAATCATTGCGTTAATGGCCATCTTTGTTCCTTTCTTATCACCTTACAGTTATCGAGAACAGTTAGGGATATATAATGCACCACCTTCTGCTAGTCACTGGTTTGGTACAGATGATCTAGGACGTGACATTTTTGTGCGTGTATGGGTAGGGGCGCGTATTTCTTTATTTATTGGTATAACAGCTGCCGTTATTGATTTAATCATCGGTGTTCTTTGGGGAAGTATCTCAGGTCTTGCGGGTGGACGTGTAGATAACATTATGATGCGTATCGCGGATGTTCTTTCTGCAGTACCGTATTTACTTGTTGTTATTATTCTACTTGTAGTATTAGAGCCAGGTTTATTACCAATGATTATTGCTTTATCTATTACAGGATGGATTAATATGGCTCGAATTGTTCGTGGGGAAGTTTTATCGATTAAAAACCAAGAGTATGTATTAGCTGCTAGAACTCTTGGTGCAAATACATGGCATTTAATTAAAAAGCATCTTATTCCAAATGCATTGGGTGCAATTTTAGTAACGATGACATTAACGATTCCTTCAGCGATTTTCACAGAGTCGTTTTTAAGTTACTTAGGTTTAGGGGTACCACAACCTACAGCAAGTTGGGGAACAATGGCTTCTGAAGGGAACAAAGCCTTAACGTCAGCACCTTGGCGTTTATTATTCCCAGCATTGTTTATTTCACTAACGATATTCGCATTTAATGCGGTTGGTGATGGCTTACGAGATGCACTTGATCCGAAATTACGTAAATAAAAGAGGTGAATAAAATGCGTAAAAAATTGCTAGAAGTAAAAGATTTGAAGATAAACTTTAAAACATATGCAGGCATTGTACAAGCTGTTCGTGGAGTGAACTTTGATTTATATGAAGGCGAAACCTTAGCAATTGTAGGGGAGTCTGGTTCAGGAAAAAGTGTTACGAGTAATGCGATTATGAAACTGATACCACAGCCACCTGGTATTTATGCGGAGGGTCAAATTTTATTTGATGGAAAAGATTTAGTTCCATTAAGTGAAAAGGAAATGTCAAAAGTACGTGGTAACGACATCTCAATGATATTCCAGGACCCAATGACTGCATTAAATCCAACAATGCGCGTAGGGAAGCAAATAACGGAAGTAATTTTAAAACATACAAAAGTATCAAAAGAAGAAGCAAAAGCGAGAGCAATAAAATTATTAGAACTTGTTGGTATTCCAATGCCAGAAAAACGTTTCCGTCAATATCCACATGAATTTAGTGGTGGGATGCGTCAACGTGTAGTAATTGCCATTGCATTAGCAGCAGATCCAAAGCTATTAATTGCGGATGAACCAACTACTGCGCTAGACGTAACAATTCAAGCGCAGATCTTAGAATTAATGAAGGATATTCAAAAGAAACGAAATACATCGATTATCTTCATTACGCATGATTTAGGTGTTGTAGCAAATGTAGCTGATCGCGTAGCGGTTATGTATGCGGGTCAAATTGTAGAGTATGGTACAGTGAATGATATTTTCTATAATCCAAAACATCCATATACATGGGGACTACTTGGTTCCATGCCAGATTTAAAAAATAATGTAAAAGAAGCATTAAGAACTATCCCTGGTTCACCACCGGATTTAACTCAACCACCAAAAGGGGATGCCTTTGCTCCAAGAAATGAATTTGCTTTAGCTATTGATTACGAAATGGAACCACCAATGTTTCAAGTGTCAGAAACACACTTTGCAAAAACATGGTTACTACATCCAGATGCCCCGAAAGTGGAAGTGCCTGAATCAATTTCACGTAGAATTGAAGGTTATTTGAAGGAGGCACAAAGAAATGGCTAAAAAATTACTTGAAGTAAAGAACTTAAAACAATACTTTGGTACTTCTAATAATCCAATCAAGGCAGTTGATGGAATAAGTTTTGATGTTTATGAGGGTGAAACGCTAGGTTTAGTAGGTGAATCTGGTTGTGGAAAATCTACAACAGGTAGATCAATTATCCGTCTATACGACATAACAGATGGTGAAATCCTGTTTAAAGGGAAAAATATTCATGCATCTAAATCTCGCAAAGAAATAAAAGAGTTTAACCGTGAAATGCAAATGATTTTCCAAGATCCATATGCATCATTAAACCCACGTATGACAGCAGGAGAAATTATCGCAGAAGGTTTTGATATTCACGGTCTTTATAAAAATAAAAAAGAAAGACAAGAACGAATTGCGGAATTATTAGAAGCGGTTGGTTTAAACCGTGAACATGCAAACCGTTATGCCCATGAGTTTTCTGGTGGTCAACGTCAACGTATTGGAATTGCGCGAGCATTAAGTTTAGAACCTAGCTTCATTATTGCGGATGAACCGATTTCTGCTTTAGACGTATCGATTCAAGCTCAAGTTGTTAATCTTTTGAAGAAATTACAAAAGGAAAGAAATTTAACTTATTTATTCATTGCCCACGATTTATCGATGGTGAAATATATTAGTGATCGTATCGCGGTAATGTATCGAGGAAAAGTTGTGGAATTAGGTACATCCGATGAAATTTATAACGAACCAATTCATCCATATACAAAATCGCTTTTATCAGCGGTTCCATTACCAGATCCTCTTACGGAGAAAGTGCGTCAACGAATTCCGTATTCTCATGAAGAATCGGATCAAACAGCGAAATTACATGAAGTAAGACCGGGTCATTTTGTATATGGTACTGAAGAACAAATTAAAAAGTGGAATAAATAATGCTTAAAATCATTTTAAACTGCACCTCAATTGTTAGGCTACTAACATGGGAGGTGCAGTTTTTTTACGGAGCGATTTTATACCTCATATTTCTGAATAATAAGAAAATTGTTAATTATTTTTTAAGTATAATTATTAGTGTTGAAATAGTATAATAATTTACATAAAATGTATTTTAGATGTAATTTATTTACAAGTAAAAACCCTATAATATTCGGAAAATATTAATATATCAGAAAAATTTCTTTTTTGTTTATTTATTGCAAACTTTTTGTTAATATAATAAATGTTAATTGTCCACTTTTCTGAAAGTTGATTTTTGCCAAGAAAAGTTTTCTGAAAAATGGGAAATATATATTAACGAAAAATTTAGGGGGAATTTTTATGAAGAAAAAGAACATTCTCCTTCTTACTCTGTTACTTGCTTTATCAGTAGTGTTAACTGCATGTAACTTTGGAGGGAAAGAAGAAGATAAGAGTGCTTCAGAGGATAAAGGTGGAGAAGGCTCAAAAGAAATTAACTTAGTTATTGCTTCTGAACCACCATCACTTCATCCTGGATTAGCTACTGATAGTACATCAGGCGTTATTTTACAAAACGTATTTGAAGGTTTAACAACTGTAAAAGACGGTGAAGTTGTAAACGCCGCTGCAGAAGATGTAAAAATTAGTGATGATCAATTAACTTATACATTCACTTTACGTGATGCTAAATGGTCAAATGGTGATTCTGTAACCGCTTCCGATTTTGAATATGCATGGAAATGGGCATTAAACCCTGCTAATGCATCAGAGTATGCTTCTATTCTTTATCCAATTAAAGGCGCTCAAGCTTATAATTTAGGTGAAGGATCAGAAGAGGATTTAGGTATTAAAGTTGTTGACGAAAAAACTTTAGAAGTTACATTGGAAAATCCAACTCCATACTTCTTAGAATTAACATCATTTAAAACATACTTCCCAATTCACAAAGCAACTGCAGAAGCAAATGATACTTGGTATGCAGAAGTTGGTGAAACTTATGTAACAAATGGTCCTTTCAAATTAACTGAATGGCAACATGGTGGTTCAGTTACTTTAGAGAAAAACGAAAATTATTGGGATGCTGAAAATGTTGCTCTAAACAAAGTAAATATCTCAATGGTTGAGTCTGAAACAACAACTGTTACAATGTTTGACGCTGGAGAAATTGATTTCTTAGGAGCTCCATTCGGAACAGTTGCACTTGATGCAATCGATCGTTATAACGAAGAAGGTATTTTGAATATCGAACCTTATTCTGCAATTTACTGGTACAAGTTCAACACAACTGGTAAATACACTTCAAATGTTAACATCCGTAAAGCGTTAACTCTAGCAGTGGACCGTCAAGGCTTAATTGACAACATTACTAAAGGTGAACAAACACCAGCTCTAGGTATGGTTCCTACTGGGGTTGCAGGATTTGAAGATTCAGAAGGATACTTCAAAGATAATGATATTGAAGGAGCAAAAGCTGCTCTTGAAGCTGGTATGAAAGAGCTTGGTATTACTGACCCAAGCCAAATTGAAATTGGTATTTCTATTAACACTAGTGAAGCTCACTCAGCTATCGCTCAACATATCCAAGAAAGCTGGGTTAAAAACTTAGGTATCAACGTTAAAATTGATAACTCAGAATGGCAAGTTTACTTAGATAAATTAACTGCTTTAGACTTTGATACAGCTCGTATGGGATGGATTGCTGACTACAACGATGCATATTCATTCTTAGAACAATTTGATTCTGCAGAAAACGGTAACAATGATACAGGTTGGGAAAATGCTGATTACGCTGCATTATTACAACAATCTGCAAAAGAAACTGATCCTGCAAAACGTATTGAACTGTTAAAACAAGCAGAAGCAATTGCTATGACAGAATTCCCTGTCGCACCAATTTACTACTACACAAACCTTTCAGTTAAGAAAGATTATGTAGAAAACATGGCGCCAGACCAACTTGGTAACATTTACTTAAAATATGTTGATATTAATAAATAATAATTAACAGCTCTGTAATGGTACAAAAGCTGCTTCGATCGAGTTAACTCGATTTAGAGCAGCTTTTTGTACTTATTAATTTTTTTATAATAAGGAGGGGACGATTTTGCTAAAGTATATTTTTAAAAGATTAGTATACATTTTGATTGCTCTGTACATTATCGTATCTGCAACATTTTTCTTAATTCAAATGGCACCTGGTAGTCCCTTTGCAAGTGAACGTGATTTTCCACCGCAAATAGAAGCGCAATTAAATGCTAAATATGGATTAGATAATCCTTGGTACGTTCAATACAAGGATTATTTAATCGATACTGTGACATTAGATTTTGGAGAATCAATGAAATATAAAGGGCGTTCAACAAATGATATTATTGCTGAAAGTTTCCCTATTTCTTTAACTTTAGGGATTGAAGCAATGTTAATTTCAGTAGGTTTAGGAATATTAATGGGAGTTATTTCTGCACTATACCATAATCGCTTACCAGACTATTTGTCGTCTACAATAGCAGTATTAGGTATTTCTATTCCTTCGTTTATTTTAGCAGGTTTAATGCAGTATTTCTTAGCGTTTAAACTAGATTTATTCCCTGTAAGTGGATGGAAAGGTTTTATCTATAGTATATTACCTGCCACTGCAATCGCTATCACACACGCAGGATTCATTGCTAAGTTAACTCGTTCAAGCATGTTAGAACAAAGTAGCAGTGATTATGTCAAAATGGCTAGAGCAAAAGGACTTGGTAAATGGACTACAGTATTTAAACATACATTACGAAATGCATTACTTCCGGTTGTTACATACTTAGGCCCATTAACAGCTGGGGTAGTAACAGGTAGTTTCATTATTGAACAAATTTTTGCCATCCCAGGATTAGGAAAACACTTCGTAACAAGTATCACAAACCGTGATTATACAGTAATCATGGGTACAACTGTTTTCTATTCAATTATCCTTTTATTTGCAGTATTAATTGTAGATATTTTATACAGTGTAATTGACCCTAGAATTAAATTGAAAGGAGCGAAAAAATAATGACACAACAACATCAACAATTTGATAAGCTTTCACCTGACATGTTTAAAGTTGTCGGTGGTCGTACAAATGAAAATGAAAAATTGGCTGATAAATCAGTGTCGTTTTGGAAAGAAGTTATGATTCGCTTCTCTCAAAATAAATTGGCGATTTTCGGTATTGTTATTCTAGCTATTGTTGTATTAATGGCGATTTTTGTACCAATATTTTCACCATATAGTTACCGTGAGCAATTAGGGATATATAATGCACCCCCTTCTGCAGCCCATTGGTTTGGGACAGATGATCTAGGACGTGACATTTTTGTTCGTGTATGGGTTGGGGCACGTATTTCGTTATTTATCGGGATTACTGCAGCCATTATTGACCTAATCATCGGTGTATTATGGGGTAGTATTTCAGGTTTAGCTGGTGGACGCGTTGATAACATTATGATGCGTATTGCCGATATCTTATCAGCTGTTCCATATCTATTAGTAGTTATTATTTTACTAGTTGTACTAGAACCAGGTTTAATCCCAATGATTATCGCTTTATCGATTACAGGTTGGGTTAACATGGCACGTATTGTTCGTGGACAAGTACTATCGATTAAAAGTCAAGAATTCGTATTAGCTGCAAGAACATTAGGAGCAGGTACAGGACATTTAATTATGCGTCACTTAGTTCCAAATGCTTTAGGAGCAATTTTAGTAACAATGACATTAACAATTCCTTCTGCGATTTTCACAGAGTCATTCTTAAGTTATTTAGGGCTAGGAGTACCACAACCAACAGCAAGCTGGGGAACAATGGCTTCTGAAGGGAATAAAGCTTTAACTTCTGCACCATGGCGTTTATTCTTCCCGGCATTATTTATTTCGCTAACAATTTTCGCGTTCAATGCGGTTGGTGATGGTTTACGAGATGCATTAGACCCTAAATTACGTAAATAGAAGAAGGTGAAAACGATGAAAAAGAAATTGCTAGAAGTTAATAATTTACAAGTTAACTTCAAAACATATGCAGGTGTTGTTAAAGCTGTACGTGGCGTTAGTTTTGACCTTTATGAAGGAGAAACTCTTGCAATCGTTGGTGAATCAGGTTCAGGGAAAAGTGTTACGAGTAATGCAATTATGAAACTGATTCCACAACCACCAGGAATTTATGCAGGTGGAGAAATCTTGTTTGATGGTCGTGATATCGTTCCACTTACAGAAAAAGAAATGTCAAAAGTACGTGGTAATGAAATAGCGATGATTTTCCAAGATCCAATGACAGCGCTTAACCCTACAATGCGAGTAGGGAAACAAATAACAGAAGTAATTCTAAAACATAATAAAAATGTATCTAGTGCTGAAGCAAAAGAGCGTGCAATTAAGTTATTAGAACTTGTGGGTATTCCAATGCCAGAAAAACGTTTCCGTCAATATCCACATGAATTTAGTGGTGGGATGCGTCAACGTGTTGTAATTGCCATTGCATTAGCAGCAGATCCAAAGCTATTAATTGCGGATGAACCAACTACTGCGCTAGACGTAACAATTCAAGCGCAGATCCTAGAATTAATGAAGGATATTCAAAAGAAACGAAATACATCGATTATCTTCATTACGCATGATTTAGGCGTTGTAGCAAATGTAGCTGATCGCGTAGCTGTTATGTATGCTGGTCAAATTGTAGAGTATGGTACAGTAAATGATATTTTCTATAATCCAAGACATCCGTATACTTGGGGACTATTAGGTTCGATGCCTGACTTGAAGAGCAACGAAAAAGAAGAGTTGCGTACAATTCCAGGATCTCCACCGGATTTAATTCACCCACCAAAAGGAGATGCTTTTGCAGCAAGAAATGAATTTGCCCTTGCTATCGATTATGAAATGGAGCCACCAATGTTTAAAGTATCAGATACACATTATGCGAAAACTTGGCTTCTACACCCAGATGCACCGCAAATTCCAATTCCAGATGCAATACAAAAAAGAATCCAAGGCTATTTAGAGGAGGCTGAAAATAATGGCAAATAAATTGCTAGAAGTAAAAAACTTAAAACAATATTTCGGCCCTTCGAATAATCCTATTAAAGCGGTAGATGGTATTAGCTTTGATGTATATGAGGGAGAAACACTTGGTCTAGTAGGGGAATCTGGATGTGGTAAATCCACAACAGGTCGTTCTATTATTCGCCTTTACGATATTACAGATGGAGAAATTTTATTTAAAGGGAAAAACATCCATGCTGGTAAATCTCGCAAAGAGTTGAAACAGTTCAATCGAGAAATGCAAATGATTTTCCAAGATCCATATGCATCATTAAACCCACGTATGACAGCGGGTGAAATTATCGCAGAAGGTTTTGATATTCATGGCCTTTATAAAAATAAACAAGAGCGTCGTAACCGTATTGGAGAGTTGCTAGAAGCTGTAGGATTAAATCGTGAGCATGCTAACCGATATGCCCATGAGTTTTCTGGTGGTCAACGTCAACGTATCGGTATCGCCCGCGCGCTAAGCTTAGACCCAAGTTTTATCATTGCCGATGAACCAATCTCTGCTCTTGACGTATCGATTCAAGCACAAGTAGTAAATCTACTGAAAAAATTACAAAAAGAACGTAACTTAACATATTTATTTATTGCCCATGATTTATCAATGGTAAAGTATATTAGTGACCGAATTGCTGTAATGTATAGAGGGAAAATTGTAGAGTTAGGCTCTGCGGATGAAATTTATAATCACCCAATTCATCCATATACAAAATCTTTATTATCTGCAGTTCCACTTCCGGATCCATTAACAGAAAGAAAACGTCAAAGAATACCGTATAATCATGAGGAAACTACCGAAGAAATGAAAGTGCATGAAGTTTTACCAAATCACTTTGTCTACGGTTCAGAAAGTCAAATTAGAAAATGGAAGAAATAATGGGGGAACCTATCATTTTAAATAGTAGTCTTATATTATAGCCAACGAAAACTATTCGTTGGCTCAGAGTGTCGACAAAAGGAATTTATAATCAAAATCTTGATATTTCCTTAGTGGTTTTCACTACTTATAAAATTAGTTGGTATTGTTAAAGTATTACTATATCAACATTTTCTCTAAATATCGCTTTTGTTCTTGAATATTTGATAAAGAAAAAATAGTAGACAAAGTCGTTGAAAACGACTTTGTCTACAGTCTGAGCCAACGAAAACTATTCGTTGGCTTATTTTTTTCATACAAATTTGTAGAAATTACTTTAGGAAATGAAAGAATACTTCCACACGTACATATACTTTAAAATATTTAAAAACCAAACAATGCAAATCTAAGGAAACTATTTGAATAGGATTAGATTATAAAGTAGCATTATAGTTAATGTGTCGAGATAATTTATACATAAGGAGAGAAGGAATGGAAAGTTGGATCACAACCATAATGGAGGACTTTGGTTATATAGGTGTTTTTCTACTTATCATGTTGGAAAACCTATTTCCACCAATTCCTTCAGAGGTAATCTTAACATTTGGTGGATTTATGACAACTAAAACCGATTTATCGGTTATGGGAGTTGTCATTGCTTCAACGATCGGATCTGTTGCGGGTGCAATTATTTTGTATGGAATTGGAGCTATTGTAGGAATTCATCGTATTGAGCGATTTGTAGATAAATGGGGGAGAATTTTACGATTAACAAGTAGAGATATTCATAAAGCAAATGCTTGGTTTGAAAAGTATGAAGTTTGGACAGTCTTCTTCTGCCGCTTTATACCATTAATTCGAAGTTTAATTTCTTTACCTGCTGGACTAGCTAAAATGCACTTTGGTATTTTCCTTTTGCTAACAACATTAGGGACGTTAATATGGAATATGGTATTAGTAAATATCGGTGCAGCTGTCGGAGAACAGTGGGAAACAATTGTTCATTATATGGACATCTATTCGAATATTGCCTATGCAGCAATTGCCATTGTGTTTTTTGTCATTGTTATTCGTTTCTATCAAAAGAAGTTGAGAAAGTAATAAATAAAGCAGATCGGGTTTATGCCCGATCTGCTTTTTTATGCAGGTTTTTCTACTTTATCTTTTGGTAAAAAGAACGCTACGATTAATAAAATTGGAAGAATGGAGATGATTTGAATCGTACTTGCGATTCCGATTTTATCAAGTAAAAATCCTATAACAACAGCACCGATTGCTCCCATACCAAAGGCGAATCCTGTTGTTAAACCAGCCATAGTTCCAATTTTACTTGGGACAAGTTCTTGTGCATAAACCACTGTAACCGAAAAACTAATCATTATCAATGTGCCAATAATGATTAAAAAGATTAAAACTAACCATATCGGCATGTATGGTAGTAGTAAACAGAACGGTAGTGGCCCAACAACAGATAGTAAGATGACATTTTTTCGACCAATTCGATCTGATAGGGAGCCCCCAAAGAATGTACCAACGACACCACAAGCCATAAAAATGAAAATAAATACTTGTCCTAGACGTAGTGTTAAATCATAATGATCCATTAAATAAAATACATAAAAGTTTGTAATGTTCGTTGTGTAAAATGAACGGGCAAAAATAATGACCATTAAAAGTGTTAAAGCAATACCAACTTGTTTCTTCGTTAAAGGAGGTAGTGATGAAACCAGTACTTTTTTCTTTTTCATTGCTAATTTTTCTGCCTGTAATTGACGAACATACCATCTTGAAATTTTTAATAATATCGCAATTCCAAGTGTTGTGAGTAATAATACAATCGCTGCACCACGTTGACCATAAACGTCTAAAATAAATGCGCTAATCAAAGGAGCTAATGCTTGTCCTGAGTTTCCGCCAACTTGATAAATGGATTGGGCTAGTCCTCGTTTATTCCCAGCAGACATAAATGAGACCCGGGATCCTTCGGGGTGGAAAACTGCCGAACCGAATCCTAAGAATAATACCGAAAGTAATATTAACCAATATTGCTCTGCTAGTATGAGCATCGTTAATCCAACAAAAGAACTCATCATGCCAATAGGCAACGCAAAAGGCATTGGTTTCTTATCACTCACAAACCCAACAACTGGTTGAAGGGCGGATGAAAACATATTTAATACAAAAGATATAATCCCGAGTTCAGTAAAAGTTAGCCCTAAATCTCGTTCAAGTAAAGGGAACATTGCTGGAACGACAGATTGCATTGTATCATTTATTAAATGAGCTACTCCAATAGCAATCATAACAGGATAAATGGGATTATTAAGAGTAGCTTTAGTTTCACTCATAATGTCTCACCTTCTAATTTCAATTCGTATTTACCATTATACCCCTATATTGTTAATTTCATAGTGAGATTAATGGTGTATTGTAAAATAGTTCATTGTTGCAGAGTAGTTCTCCGTTCCGACCGACGCTTCACGCAGAAAGTTTAGCTCTGTAGCGAAAGGTGAATGCCGCCAGCTACACTCGCTGCCTCCACTACGAACAACAATTCGGTACTAGTAAGTGAAAATAACCTACATTATGATTAGTACTATATTGTTCAAATAGCCATTATCCAGAGCCTAAAAAAAGAAGATTCCAGAATGCCTGGAATCTTCTTTTTTATATTTTAAGTATTAATAAGCTAGACCGTATAAAGCTTTAATGTGTGATAAGTAACGGATATTACTTGCTTCTTTCATTAATGTAGCTGGAAGGCCTTTAAGTGGAATGTTGTTACCACCAACAAGTGCTACACCATCTTTACGTCCAAGGCTTGCAAGTGTTCCTGAGTTAATTGGGTTGAATGGTTCTAATTTTTGACCACGCATTAATGCGAAAATGTTATATCCAGCTGTTTCACCCATTTGCCATGCAACTTGTGCAGTAGGTGGATATAATGGACGACCACCATCAGCAGGAAGAGCAACAGATGCATCCCCAACAACAAATACATCTGGGTGAGATGTTGATTGAAGATATTCGTTAATTGTTGCTTTACCACGATCACAAGCAAGACCTGATTCTTGAACGATTGGAAGAGCAGCAACTCCACCAGTCCAAATGAATGTGTTAGCTGTAATTACAGTGCCATCTTTTAATGAGATTTTGTTTCCTTCTACACCTGTTACAGGTAGGCCAGTTAAGAATTCTACACCACGTTTAGTTAATGACTCAGTAGCACGTTGAATTAAGTCATCTGGAAGTACTGGTAAAATTTTTGGACCAGCTTCAATTAGCTTAATGTTAAGTTCATTGAAATCTACACCGTATTTTTTAGCGATAGCAGGGAAGTTATCGACGATTTCGCCAACAAGTTCTACACCTGTTAAACCGCCACCACCGATTACGATTGTTGCATCAGCTAAATCTTTTGATTGTGCATATGCTTCAATTTTGCTTTCAATATGTGCATAGATACGGTTTGCATCGTCAACTGATTTTAATACCATACTATTTTCTTCTAGTCCTGGAATACCGAAGAAACCTGTTTGGCTACCTAAAGCAACAACTAAATTATCGTAGGATAAAACTGATCCATCTGCTAGGAAAACTTCTTTATTATCAACGTTGAAAGATTTTACTTCTTGAACAACTACGTTAATATCTTTTCCTTTGAATAATTTGTTTAAAGAAAAAGATACAGCAGGTTCTTTAATTGTTCCACCTGCTAAACGGTGTAATTCTGTAATGATTTGATGAGTCGGGTATTTATTTACAACGGTAATTTTCGCTTCATCGTTGCTTGCAAATTGACGTAATTTAAGTGCAGTAAGTAATCCACCATAACCTGCACCTAAGATGACGATTTCTTTTGACATGATTATCCTCCGTCCTTATTAAATTAATGAACTGATTTATACTTTAAGCTTTACGTTCAGCTTGGATTTGTAAAAATGCGTTGGCAAAACGGAACAGTTTTTGTGCTTCTGGATCTTTTAATAATTTTAGTAATCCAAATAAGCCGATTGTTTCGTTTGTTTCTTCTGCACGATCTTTTGCTTCAATTGCAGCTGAAGCTAAGCCTTTAACAGAGTCGATAACTGGTACTGAAACTTCTTTAATTGCGTTTACAGTATCATTTTTAAGTACGTCATCTGTAGCGACTAATTGAGCCATGTCATAGGCTTTAGTTAGAAGAGTAACAACCTCAGCTAATTTTGGTAATGCTTCTACTAAAGTCGTTAACGATTCTTGAACTTCAGGTTTTAATAATTGATCAAGTATATCTATTTTTTCTTTGCTAACAGCCTGCTGAGCTTGAATCAATTCTTCTGACATTTTCATTCTCCTTTTCCATTGTAGTTTTCTTTTTAACTAAAAAGTTTGAAAAATATTTCACAAATAGCCATTTGTTAAATAAAACATAGCTATTTTACCATTCCCACGTAAAACATCATAATATATAAAAACATAGTAAACAATAGACCTTTTCTAAAAGTATTGATGAAAAACTACAAAAGCACTAAAAATTTACATTGTATTATAAATAATGTCTCACCGCTAGCAATTAAATTTGTTTGGATAAAAATAATTTGGAAAAAAGCTACAAAAAACTACTTTTTTGTGAATATTGTGTACCATAATCACTTTGAATTATACGACTTATTGAAAGGTATTTCTAATAATAAAGTGGCATTTCTATTATTTATATGATAATTCTAAAATTAATCTAAAGTATAGTTTGGAATTATCTAAATTAGTTATGATTATCCTTCGCTACGTGTGTTGAAATGTTCTTTTTAAACTTCTCTTTATAGTTTGTTACTTCCATCAATGCTTGTTCTTCTAGTGGAATGCGAACTGAAAGCATTGCAAAATTTAATAGCGTAAAACATATCGCAGTAAAGTATGCTTGAAACATAAGAGGGAGTACAAGAATTTCAATACATACAACTAAATAGTTAGGATGTCTAAAAAATAAATATGGGCCCTTTTTTACAACATTCGCTCCTGGCAAGATAATAATTTTAGTGTTCCAATATTGTCCTAAAGAAGTTAGACACCAAATACGTAACCCTTGAGTTAATAAAAATAAAATAAAGAGCCAAATAAAAAGAGGGGAAAGTTGTCTGTTAAAAATAAGAATTTCCCCAATTAAACTTATAAAAAAACTTATATGCAGAGCTAACATAAATGGGTAATGGGATTGTCCGACTTCAAATGCACCTAATGATTTCATTTTTTTCTCATTTCTTTTTGCAACGAAAACTTCAACTAGTCTTTGAACGATGACAAAAGAAATGATAGCGACTATGATCATCCGCTTATTCCCTCCATTGTAAAAGTACTGCTTCTCCACTAAAACCGGGACCTAGAGCGACTAATAATCCATGAGTATTTGGTTCGGTTTTCTTTAACATGAATTGTTCTAGAACATATAGAACAGTAGGGGAAGACATATTTCCGTGTTGTTTTAATATGGTACGGGAAATAGCAGTTTGTTCTTCAGTAAGCTGCAATGCTTCTTCATATGCTTTTAATACTTTTTTTCCACCTGGATGGGCAACAAAATTATCAATTTGTTTTTCAGAGATGCCTTCTTCCTTGAGGAAATCGTGAATAAAGGGACCTAGCCATGTCGAAATAATACTAGGAATATCTCTAGAAAATACGACATGCAGACCATCATCTTTAATATCCCAACCCATCACATCCAAAGAATTAGGCATCCATTTAGAAGCAGTATTCAAAATATGCGGGATAGGCTTTTTTGTATTCATTAATACTTGGTCACCACATACTAAAATACATGCAACACCATCTGCGAAGAGTGAGGCACCTACGAGATTACTTTTTGAAAAATCGTTTTGTTGGAAAGTTAGACTAGCCAATTCAACGCACACTACAAGAACTTTTTCTGTAGGGTGAGCGAGACAATAATCAAAGGCTCTACTAACACCAGAAGCACCGCCTGCACAACCTAGACCCCATATTGGAAGTCTCTTAATACGATCAGAGAATTTCATTTTATTCATTACTCTAGCATCAATACTTGGAGTTGATAGGCCAGTACTCGAAACGAAGATAATCGCGTCAATTTCTTCTGCAGAAATTGGCTTCTTTAAAAATTGAGGATTTTCTAAACAGGCTTTAATTACTTCTACACTGTATTCCGTTGCAAGTTTTATATATAAGTCATTCCGTTCACCAAAAGTGTGCTCTTTTCTATGCCAATCTAATGGGACACAAAATTGACGTTGTTCAATTTCACCATTTTGAAAAACCTTTAATAATCTTTCGAGTTGTGGAATTTTATCATGAAAAAGTTCTTTCGTTAATTGCTCAATATTTGATTGTTTCAAAATATGCGGGGGATCATATGTACTTATGGAAACAATTTTGGGCATAATTAAAATCTCCTCTTTTTTATAGTTTTCTCCAGGTAAATTTCAAATATGCAAAAAAAGATGTTAGAGGGCGTAAATTAAAAAAATGCTGATAAAGAATGTTTTAAACATTCTATATCAGCTTAATTTGATAAGGAGGTTTTAAATGTTCCCCTGTTTGTTTCACTTATTAGCTTATTATTTTCATTTATCATGATTGTTTTCAATAGTAGCTCTAAATAAAGTAGGAAATAATCGATGCAATCCTTTACAAGTTCAATATAGGAAAAGAAAGAATCTGATTTTTGATAATGTAAATAATCACATTTTAATACTTCTAATAACTTATTAGAAAACAGGTGGATGTTTGTTGCATGGAACTGTTCTAAACATGTAGTAAGGCTACAAAAGAGAATTTGATCTTCTGCTTCAGGGTGTTCGATAATGGCAATATCTTTTAGTAAAATTTCAAGGGATTTGATATAGCCAAAAAATGAAATATCTTTATAGCCTAGTAATTCAGCATTAATGGATTGTGTGTAGAGGCTTTGAAATTTTTTAGACGTATTTTTAATTAAAGAATGCTCATTAAAACCATACATTGGAATAGAAAAGAGATATTTCCCATTTGTCGATGAACCATCTCCAAAATCGTTTACAATAAAATAAAAATTTTTACAAGATGGACAGGAGAGGGAAATCACGCGAATTTTAAAGTTTTCATTTTCTAAGTCTTTACTGTCTTCAGCTTTTGGATGAATATCAAGATTACAATGAGGGCATTTATTAATGACTATGTATGCTAGCTGCTCATAGTTATAAGAGACTTTCTTTAACTTCGTTTCGTATTTTTGCATATTTATTATAATCTCCTTTATGAAGCTTAATAGATTTAAATTTACTTTTTTAGATAGTATTAACACTATGATTTCCAAAAATGGAAATTAAAATACAATGCAAAATAAAAAAGGTGTAAAGAAATATCCTTACACCTGTGTTGATTATTTATTTGTAAAAATATGAATGGCATCTCGTAGAAATTCTGTCCCGCCTTCAATTGCTTTGTCGTAATATGCTTTAAAACGTTCATCTGCAACATACATATCGGCAAGACCAGCATGTGCTTCCTTTGAGTAGGATGGCCATGAAAACGTTAGCCATTGTTTATGCTTCTCAGCAAGTTCTTGAGCTAAATCTGAAGCAGGATCACCTGTAGCGAATGCTTTTGGAAGTAATTCTAAAATTTCAATGCCCAACTGCTCCATAGCTTCATAATCTTCCTTTGACATTCCACGGAATTTTGCATTCGATTGTTCAACTACATCTTTTCCGTATTTCTCACGGATTTCATCACCATATTTTTCTTCATTTTCATTTATTAATTGTTCTTTAAAGGCTTCAAATTTCTCTTGATTACTCATTTGAATCTCTCCCTTTTCATGTTTTATTGTTTTCTCTATCGTCTCAATTAGTTGGTTCAGGCGGGTGCGTTTTTGAATAAGTTGCTTATAGTGATTTTCTAATGCTACTTGTTTATCAAAGTTTGGATTATTCATAATGGATAGAATTGTATCTAAATCTACGTCTAATTCTTTAAAGAATAATATTTGTTGGAGACGGTCAACTTCCTTTTGCCCATAGATACGGTAGCCTGAACTGTTGATTCGAGCAGGTTTTAACAAATTAATTTCATCATAATAGCGTAATGTTCGCGCGCTAACATTCGCTAATTTTGCAAGTTTGCTTATTGTATATTCCATTAACACCCCTCCTGATATCTCAATGTTAAAGGATGACGTAACGAGAAGGTCAACAACTGAATTGCAATTTTTTTAAAATTAAAATGAGGATTAATTTGGGTGGATTATGTAACTTGATCGTTCTTATTATGTTTGAACTAGATAATATAGAAAGAATCGGCTAATATTATCCTTGATATACAGCGTTTGAAAGGTGTAGCCATAATGGAAAATCGAAAGGTTCAAGTCAAGCAACCGAAGTATCAGAAAATAGCTGCGGATATAGCATCCAAAATTGTTGAAAAAAAATATTTAGTTGGTGAAAAAATATATGCAAGATCGTCTTTAGCAAGCCAATACGGTGTATCTTCAGAAACAGCTAGACGTGCAATAGCTGTACTACAAGATTTAGAAATCGTAGAAGCTACAAAAGGTAGTGGAGTTAGGATTAAATCCTACGAAAAAGCAGCCCAATTTGTCCATCAATTTTTAGAAGTGCAATCGATCCAACAAATACAAATCGAAATGCTTGAAAGTATAAAACGACAAAGAGATGAATTGAATCTCTTACAAGAGACAACAGAACGATTGGTCAATCGAACAGAAAGATTTCGTTCAATCAACCCATTTGTCCCATTTCAAGTAGAAATCATGGAAAACACACCCTACATTTCTCAATCGATTGGGACGATTAATTTCTGGCAAAATACGATGGCTACAATTGTAGGAATCTGTAGAGGAGACGAATTAATTATCTCGCCGGGTCCATATGCAACGATAGAAAAAAATGATATCGTCTTTTTTATTGGAAATGATGAATGTTTAGAACGAGTTCGAAAATTTTTATATCCTTATTAATTAATCTATTGGTACTATTCAGTGCCAATAGATTTTTTTATTTCGATGGTAGTTCTTGTGGGTTTGAGACAAGCAATTTGACCGTTTCAAAAGGTAAGTAAAAGTGCACTAATAAAGGCTTTATGAGTGTTTATTGATTATCAATTTCTCTATAAAATCAAAACTTTCTACTTCATGAAAAAATAGAGTAAAAAGGTAATAGTTTGACAATAGTAACAACCCTTTGTTAGCATTAGGTTGTTACTTGTGTAATGCAAATGAAATTTTTTTGAGAATATTAGGAAAGGAGAATGGCATGGGAAAAATAAAAGTAGAGAACGTGACAAAAATCTTCGGTAAACATATAAATAGTGCACTTAAGCTTGTTGAACAGAAAAAAGATAAAACTGAAATCTTAAAGCAAACCGGTGCCACTATAGGTGTTTACGATGCTTCTTTTACTGTCGAAGAAGGTGAAATCTTTGTCATTATGGGTCTTTCGGGCAGTGGTAAATCTACGTTAGTCCGTTTATTAAATCACCTCATCGAACCTACCAGTGGAAATATATACATAGATGGCGAGAATATTTCCAAAATGAATAAACAACAACTCAGAACTATCCGTAGAGAAAAAATGAGTATGGTGTTTCAAAACTTCGGTTTATTTCCACAACGAACTGTCCTTGAAAATACCGAATATGGATTAGAAGTGCGCGGTATTCCAAAAGAAGAAAGAAGATTGAAAGCAGAAAAGGCTTTAGAAAACGCGGGGTTACTCCCTTATAAAGATCAATATCCTAGTCAACTTTCAGGTGGTATGCAACAACGTGTTGGACTAGCAAGAGCATTAGCAAATGACCCTGATATTTTGTTAATGGATGAAGCTTTTTCTGCCCTCGATCCGTTAATCCGGAAAGATATGCAGGATGAATTATTAGATTTACAACAAAAGGTTAGAAAAACGATTATTTTCATTACTCATGATTTAAACGAAGCATTGCGCATTGGGGACCGGATAGCACTTATGAAAGACGGAAAAATTATTCAAATTGGTACAGGTGAGGAGATTCTAACAAATCCGGCAAATGATTATGTTAGAACATTCCTAGAAGATGTTGACCGATCTAAAGTGTTAACTGTGGAGAATGCGATGATTCGTCCAATGAGCGTCAATATTGAGCTAGATGGACCAAAAGTTGCTTTGAAACGTATGCGAGATGAAAAAGTCAGTGTGCTGTTAGCTGTGGATAAAAAGCGTGATTACATAGGATATATTACTGCTGACGATGCATTAGAAGCTTCGAAACGTGGAGAAAAAAGTGTAATGAATATCGTAAGAGTAGATATGCCTACAGTGCCACCTGATATGTTAATTCAAGATGTACTAGGTATCATTTCTGAATCTCCAACACCTGTTGCAGTTGTGAAGGATAGAAAGTTAGTCGGTGTACTAATTAGAGGAGTCGTTATTCAAGCACTCTCATCAAATTCGGAGGGGGTGCAGTTAGTTGAGCAATATACTTGATAGCATGCCAAGACTTCCTGTTGCAGATTTAACTGAAAACGTAATGGATTGGTTAACAGATAGTTTTTCGCAACTCTTTAATTTTTTCCAAAAGGGTGGAAAATCGGCAATGGAATTTATTACGGAAATGTTAATAGCCGTTCCACCAATTATATTTATCATTATAGTTGCTTTAATTGCCTTTTTTGCGACTAGAAGAAAATTTGGTTTAGCAGTATTTACACTAGTTGGATTGCTCTTTATTTATAACCAGGGCCTATGGGAAGAATTAATGAACACGATAACACTTGTTATTTTTGCAAGTATTATTGCCATTATCATTGGTGTACCAATTGGAATTTTAATGTCAAAGAGCTCGGTAGCAGAACAAATTATTAAACCGATATTAGACTTTATGCAAACAATGCCTGGCTTTGTATATTTAATTCCTGCAGTTGCATTCTTTGGTATCGGTGTTGTTCCTGGTGTATTCGCATCAGTAATTTTTGCATTGCCGCCAACTGTGCGTTTTACAAACTTAGGAATTCGACAAGTGCCAAGAGAGTTAGTAGAGGCTGCGGATTCTTATGGAAGTACAGGATGGCAAAAGTTAATAAAAGTTGAGTTGCCTTTAGCAAAATCAACAATTATGGCCGGTATTAACCAAACAGTATTATTATCTTTATCGATGGTTGTTATCGCATCAATGATTGGTGCACCTGGTTTAGGAAGAGAAGTATTATCCGCATTACAACGTGCACAAGTAGGGAATGGATTTGTTGCAGGACTTAGTCTAGTAATCTTTGCAATTATTATTGATCGTTTAACACAAAGTTTAAATAAAAAGAAATAATAGAAAGGGAGATATGAGTGGATATTAAAAAATTAAAAATGATGGGGCTAGCTCTTGGTATGGGAGCTATGTTAGCAGCATGTAGTGGTTCGGATGAAGGAGAAACAACGAAAGAAACTTCTGGTGATGCTACAGCAACAGAAGAGTCTAAAAAAATTAACTTAGCGTATGTTGAATGGGATACAGAAATTGCTTCGACTCATGTTGTTGGGAAAGTATTAGAAGATTTAGGGTATGATGTGACGTTAACTCCACTAGATAATGCCATCATGTGGGAGGCTGTATCAAAAGGAGAAGCGGATGCTATGGTTGCTGGATGGTTACCACATACACATGCTTCACAATACGAAAAATATAAAGATGATTTAGATGAATTAGGTGAAAATTTAGCAGGTGCAAAAATAGGTTTAGTTGTACCAAGCTATATGACAGATATTAACTCTATAGAAGATTTAACAGATCAAGCAAATAAACAAATTACTGGTATTGAACCAGGTGCTGGTATTATGGGTGCAACAGAAAAAGCACTGACAGAGTATGAGAACTTAGCTGATTGGGAATTATTACAATCTTCATCTGGCGCAATGACTGTAGCACTTGACCAGGCAATTAAAAATGAAGAAGAAATTGTTGTTACTGGTTGGTCACCTCACTGGAAGTTTGCTTCTTATGATTTAAAATACTTAGAAGATCCTAAAGGTG
Source organism: Ureibacillus endophyticus (assembly GCF_024159215.1). Classification (NCBI taxonomy): domain Bacteria; kingdom Bacillati; phylum Bacillota; class Bacilli; order Caryophanales; family Caryophanaceae; genus Ureibacillus; species Ureibacillus endophyticus. The sequence continues at coordinate 3,415,469 of NZ_JAMYWW010000001.1, read as the reverse complement.
TATATGGTGGAGAAGAGACAATTAATACATTCGCTCGTGTTGGACTAGAAGAAGAGATGCCAACAGCTTATAAAGTAATCGATGCATTCCATTGGACAAGTGAAGACATTGAAGAAGTCATGCTTGAAATACACGGTGGTGTTGACCCAGAAGAAGCTGCTGCTAAATGGGTAGAGGAAAATGCTGAGAAAGTTGCAGAGTGGACAAAAGGAATTGAATAATAAAAGAACCTCGCTATAGTGCTATAGCGAGGTTTTATTTCTCTTTATAATCGTATCCAACAACCGTCCAAATCCCGCTTTCATCTTGTCGAACTAATCGTTTTAAATAAACAGTCGTAATATTTGTATCTTCATCGTTTACTTCAACAATTGAAACATCATCAGAGCTATAAACGAGTTTTAAATTCTCTTCTTCTATTGGATACTCCCCTTTTATTCCATCAGGTGAAATTTGCAAACTGACAAATACTTGGGTTGTAAAAAGTGGGTCCAGTCTCCAAGGGGAATGTCCTTTATCGACACTTTTTTGGTCGCGTTGTTCAATTTCTATATTATAAGGTACCTCTACTTGTGGATTGAAATCATAATCCTTTGCTTGAACAGGAAATAGTAACGTGTTATAAACATCAACACTTTCCAACTCAAAAGTTAGTTGAGTTGCTTCAAGAAATGCTGGTATAGCATTTTCTTCATAAATGTCCACAGTAAAACCTCCGTTGTTGTTGTTAGATATTTGGAAGACTGTACTATTATTATTAACAATATACCTAGTATTATAAATTTTAATTAAAAATAATTTTTACGATATTAATTTTTATAGTGTGCATAATTGATTTTGTATTATTACATTTTTAAAATATAGGTTCATAAAAATAGCTTATAACCTAATTGGATAATACGCATTGTAGATATCGAGCATGAATAATAAAGTGCAACAACCGCTTGCTCCTTATGCGCCTTCAACTCTCTTTACTTTAGATAAACACTCCATCAATAATGAAATTAAGGAAAGTTGGTGATGTCGAATATGAACTTTAGTGAACGATTAAAAAAGGAAAGAGAAAAAAGAGGTTGGTCACAAAATGATCTGGCAGAGAAAATTCATGTAAGTCGTCAGGCAGTTTCAAAGTGGGAAACGGGTAAGAACTATCCCAGTATCGAAGTGATCATTAATTTAAGTGATTTATTCGGTATCACAATTGATGAATTGTTAAGGAGTGACGAAGAATTGAAGGAAAAAGTAATTCAAGATAGTAAAAAGTTGGCATATCCAGGTTGGAAAACATTCTTTGATTGCCTGTTCTTAATTGGTACATTCTTGTTAGTAGCAAAACTTATTGTATACGGTTTAAATCATTTTTTTAATACAAATATTATCATTCCAGAAGGTTTACCAAAATTACTATCAAATATTTTACCTCTTGCCTTAATGGTAATTGGAGGAGCTGGTTCCGATCAGCTGAAAAATAAATATACGGAATAAATGAAGATAGCGCTAATGCTATCTTTTTTAATTAACTACATCTCGGGAATAATATAATCTGATTCGACACGATTTCCCAGGAAATGATAATATTATCGAAAATTCTGAAAATATAAACATGCCTTACTCGAATATCTAGTAATTTATTATGGAAAAATATGATATAATCTTCTGAAAGATATATTTTAAATACATCTTAAGGGAGAGAAATGTATGGTGGGATCTTTATTTAAATCAAAAAAAGAAGACATCGAGCTGTTTAAACAGAGAATTGATGAACTAAATGCAAAGTTGGATGAAAAAGAACATGCATTTCAAATATTTTTAAACGACTTACATAAAGAGCTAGTTTCTACTATAGAGCAACATGATAAAGTTAATTCGCAACATATTACATTAGGAAATATGGTAAAGGATATTTTAGTTGAATTTAATCGGGTTGAAGAAAGTACGATTGAATCGAATGTGATTTCCGATAAAGCACTTGAAACGGGAAATAAGTTGATTGATACTTCAATTGATATGGTGAAGTTGTCCCAAGTTAGTAGGGAAGCAGTACAAAATGTTGAACAACTAATTGACCAACTAGGTAACGAATCTAGGAAAACATCAGAAAATATGAACCTTCTTAGTGAACAGTCAAAACAAATTGAAGCAATTGTCCATGTAATAAGTGACTTTTCGAATCAAACGAACTTATTGGCATTAAATGCATCTATTGAGGCAGCAAGAGCAGGAGAACATGGTAAAGGATTTTCTGTTGTGGCAGATGAAGTAAGAAAGTTAGCAGAAAGTACAAAACAAAGTACAGAAGATATTGCAAAGTTAACGAAAGAAACACAATTTCAGATTTCAAAGGTATTTGAAAATACGAAAGATAATATGGAAATTGTGAATCAAGGTGTTAAAAGAAGTGCGGAGACGTCAGAGCAAATCTATTCATTATTAAAAATGATTTCTAATGTTCAATCTGAAATTCAAGAATTGTTATCTCATATTCAAAGTCAAAAATCTTCTAATTTAGAAGTGTTAAATAACTTTAATCGGTCTACTATGATTTTTGATGAAACAAAAAAAGTTCTTACTAATCATATTGAAGAATCAGACCTCGTAACAGAAAAATTACTTGAAGCGGTTGAGAAAGTGAAAAAATATCCATATTAATCAATAGGCATACAAACGTTTATAGTTGTTTGTATGCCTTGTGAAGTACTACTTAATTGGAATCCAAATTTCTGAATAACAGTCTGGTGCTGTTGGGTCATCATCTGTATAAACTTCTAACTCAGCCGTCCCGGTTGGTCTATAGGTGTTAGAAGGGAACCATTCAGAGTAGATTTTTTTCCATGCATCTTGCATTGCATGTGGCATTGGACCATGGACTTCGAAAATCACCCATTTTGATGCAGGCACTGTATATGATAGTAGGCCATCAGGAACTTCACCATTATAAGTAACAGCAATCCAGTAATCCATTAATCCTTCATCCTTTTGGTGTTCCTCTACGGTACAAACTCCTAAAATATCAGGGATTTGGCCATTACCTAACTTAATTAATAAATCATTCGTTCCATCTTTATGAACATCATCCCAAAATTGAGGGATTCCGAATGTGTTTTCTCCCGTTTTACAATTATACGTTCTTTTTACTCCGACAACTTGAAAAGCATCTTTTTCAACAATTTTATACTGCATTGGTTCCGCTCCCTTTACGTGAATTTGAATGACGAGGCGATTATACGATTGTAAGTGGCCTTTTTGCTTGCGTGCATCTGTAGGGGTAACTCCATGTTGTTTTCGAAATGCTTTCGTAAATGCTTCTGGTGTCTCATAGCCGTACTTATAGGAAAGATCGATAATTTTATGGTTACTAGTAAGTAATTCCTCTGCGGCTAACGTTAATCGACGTTTTCGGATATAATCACTAACAGTCATATTGGTTAAAAGAAAAAACGTTCGCTGAAAATGATATACCGACGAATTGGTTACCTTTGCAATTTTCTCTATGGATAATGAATTATCCACTAAATTTGCCTCGATATAATCGATAGATTTTTGTATTGCTTCTACCCACCCCATATAATAATCACCTCATGGAATATCATAAATTTTTTTAAGTATCTAATCCTGTTTTATTGTGCTTACTTCGAACAGGTTTAATAAATTTCTCATTATCTTATTAATAAAAATAGACTATCTCGAACTATTACCGTCATACTAGTATGTCTTCTGTTGCATAGTCACTAAAAGCTAATTTTGGTAAAATGAATGTAATAATAACTCATTTTAAGGAGGGGGAAAATGATCGGTTGGTTGTTAATAATTATCATATTGATTGGATTGTTCTTTGCAATCTCATTATACATATATGACAATAGTAAGTTTAGTAAATTAACAGGTTACTCTTATTTTAATTTTTTGCAAGATAAAGAAGTGCGTTCCCATTATAACCTTGTTTCGAACTTACAAAAAGTACCAGGGGATTACGAGGTTTTATTAAATGTTGTACTTCCAACAAATAATGTGAAAGCTGATGTAGTTTTTGTTCATCAATCTGGAATACATATTATTAATTTTAAAAGAATGACTGGCTGGATTTATGGTAGAGAGCAAGACCCTGAGTGGGCAGAGGTACAATACCGCGAGAAACTTAATAAGTTTGATAATCCACTAATAGAAAATAAAATAGCCATCCTAGAGCTAAAACAGATACTTGGGTTAGCAGATTCAATGCCTATTCATTCTTTAGTGGTATTTTCGGATAACTGTTCCTTTAAGAAAGTGGAAGTTCAATCCCGTAATACAGATGTTCTTAAAATTAAGGAATTAAAGGCATATTGGAATGAATCAATGGACAAACATTTATCAAAAGATGAAATCATGAAAATCTATTTAGATTTAAATAAATATGTCACTTTAAAAAAATCTCCTGAAAAATCAAAAGCAAATTCAGTTGTTACAAACTCAAACTTCGCACATAAATAATTAGGTTCAATAGTTGATGCTATTTGGTTCTTCTCGATTTCAATAAGAACCTTGACATACTTTTTTTAGATACAAAAAACACCTCATTCTTTGGTATAGTGGATTTGTCGAGAATACACTACCAAACAGAAGAGGTGCTTCCATTATGATAGAGCATAATGACCAAAATAATCAACTACCAAAAGAATTAAAATCTGTGTTTCGTGAATTAGAGATCGTGAAACATCTTCGAAAAGCCGGTATTACTAAGAAGTTTGGCTTTACAACTTCCTATTTGTTTCAACTTGTTTTTTGTTTAATCTTTCATCATAAGAGTTGGTTCACCCTTTTAAATTCAAAGAAGGGAGACCGTTACCCTGCAAAGGACTCTGTTTATCGTTTCATGAATCATTCCAAGTTTGCATGGCGTCGCTTTTTAACGTATTTAAGTGTGCATGCCATTCAAAAGGTCGATCAACTGACGGATGTAACGCGTCCAAAAGTGTTGATCATTGACGATTCTATGTTTGATCGGAATCGGAGTAAAAAGGTAGAACTTCTTGCGCGTTGTATGGATCATTCATCTTTAACGAAACGCTTCTATAAAGGGTTTCGTATGCTTACTTTGGGTTGGTCGGATGGCTTTACATTTATGCCACTTGACTTCACGTTACTGAGTTCAAAAAATGCACAAATTAATGGGATTTCCGAGAATATTGACAAGCGTTCTTCCGGCTATAAACGACGTGTAGAAGCGTTGGAATCTGCTCCTACCGTTATTCCCAGTATGCTTGAAAGAGCATTACAAGCAGGTGTTTCCGCTGATTATGTGTTAATGGATACATGGTTTACGCAACAACCTCTTATTCAATCCATCGTTGAACTCGGTCTTGACGTCATTGGCATGGTGAAGGCAACGAATCAACGCTATTTGGTGAACGATCAAAGGCTATCTCTGAAAGAACTATACAAAGTTGCCACACCTGTTTCTGGCAAGAAAGGCATCATGCGATCGATTCAAACTACTATGGCAAATGGCATTCAAGTAAAGGTCGTGTTTATTCAAAACCGCAATAAAAAGAGCGAATGGCTTGCGATTCTCAGCACCGATTGTACGCTTTCTGAACAAGAAATCGTCCGTATCTATGGCATGCGTTGGGATATTGAAGTCTTTTTCAAGACGACAAAATCCCTATTACGCCTTCAGAAAGAATTTCAAGGCATATCGTATGATTTACTCATTAGCCACACAACGGTTGTGTTTTCCAGATACATCGTCTTGTCCTGGCAAAATCGTTGCCATAACGATCAACGAACATTAGGTGGCATTTTTTATGAATTATGTGATGAAGTCAACGAACTGGATTGGGCTGTCGCGTTACAGCAATTAATCGAGCTTCTTGAAGATGCCCTAAAAAAGACAAATAAAACAATCCAAAAATTAATCAAAAGTCAACTACAGCAGTGGATTAACGGTCTGCCTAACTATATCAAGGCTTATTTGTCGATTTTAGTCTGCGAAGTTTGAGTTACAAATTAAAAATCTTTTAACCGAGTCTATTTAGGGCTCGGTTTTTCATATATCTGAAAATATCATTATTAAACTCTTATAAACAATATAACTTCCATAATGTACAATAAATAGAAAAAGGGAATTTAGGAGAGCTAATGAAAAAATTACATTATAGCTGGGTCATCTTAGTGGTAACGTTTATATCTATAATTGTTGCTGGGATAATCCGCTCTTCATCTGGAATATTTATTGATCCATTTGAAACAGAATTCGGATGGGGGCGTCCCGCTATTTCTTTCGCCTTTGCAGTGGGGTTATTTTTATATGGATTTTCCGGGCCTTTTATGGCAGCATTTGTTGATATTTTTGGGCTAAAAAAAATGATGCTTTATTCAATGGCCATTTTAACAGTTGGTTTATCTTTAACCTTTGTAATGAACAGTGAATGGCAACTAATTTTAATTTGGGGTGTAATGTTAGGAATTGGCTCAGGCTTATTTTTAACTGTATTAAGTACTCAAGTTGCCAATCGTTGGTTCGTAAAAAGAAGAGGATTGGCGGTTGGATTTTTAACTGCTGCTACTGCAACAGGGCAGTTAGTATTGTTACCGGTATTAGCTAGTTTTGTAGAAAACTATTCATGGCGTGCAGCCATTGCACTGATTTTTGCATTAAGTATTGCTATGCTCATAATAATAGCTATATTTATGAAAAGTTGGCCAAAAGATGTTGGTACAACTCCATATGGTCAAGAAGAACATATACTAAATGAACCACCGATTATATCCAATCGAAATCCCTTTAAAGTAGCAATTAACTCTTTAATTGAAGGTTTAAAGGTAAAAGAATTTTGGTTGTTAGCCGGAAGTTTCTTTATTTGTGGATTATCAACGAGCGGATTAATTGGCACACATTTCATTTCTTATTGTGTAAGTTTTGGTATTCCATTAGTAACGGCAGCATCCTTATTATCTTTAATGGGGGTTTTCGATTTAATTGGAACAACTGTATCAGGGTGGTTATCAGATCGTTTTGATAATCGTTGGTTACTATTCTGGTATTACTTATTACGTGGGATTTCCCTTCTGTTCCTTCCATTTGCACTAGCACAAGGCTCTTACGTTTGGCTCGTCATTTTCTCGATTTTCTATGGTTTAGATTGGATTGCAACCGTTCCTCCAACAGTTGGATTAGCCAGACAAAAGTTTGGTCTTCAAAAAAGTGCCATGATGTACGGTTGGATTACTGCAGCACATCAAGTAGGAGCAGGTGTTGCAGCATTTTCTGGGGGAGTTATATTTAAAATATTTGATTCGTATATGTGGGCATTTTTATTTGCAGGAGGTTTCTGCTTATTGGGAAGTTTATTTGTATTATTAATTAAGAAACATAACCCAAAGGAAGTAGTTTAGTTTTAGTTTTTCATTATATATGATGAAATGGTATGATACTTACAGCAAGAAAAAAGGAGCATTCATGTGGGGAAAGTATCAAAAAGAGCTGCAAGTATAGCACTTATGAAGACACATCAAACAGTATTTTCCTGTCCAATTTGTAAAGAGGGCATGGAAGTAACTGAAGATGGACAAGTGATTTGCGACAACAACCATTCTTTTATTATTGCTAAACAAGGATATGTTAACTTGATGGTTAAGCCTACAACATCCATGTATAGTAAAAATTTATTTGAATCCCGAAAAGATATATTAAATAGTGGTTTGTATGACCCTTTACAACAAGCTATTACAAATTATATAGGTAAAGATGTCAAAACGATACTCGATACGGGTTGTGGAGAAGGATCTCATTTAGAAAGAATTTGTTCATCATTAGATTCCGTTCTAGCTGTAGGTATAGATATTTCAAAAGAAGGCATCCAAACCGCTGCAAAATACTATGAAAACAAAATATGGTGCGTAGGAGATTTGGCGAATAGTCCATTTAAAGAACAGTCCTTTGATGTTATATTGAATATTTTATCACCGGCTAATTATGACGAATTTATTCGTTTATTAAAGCCGAATGGAAAAGTTATAAAAGTGGTCCCTCAATCAAACTATTTAAAAGAGATTCGGGAACAAGCTTTTGCACAAACAGAAAAGGAAACCTATTCAAATAAGCAAACCGTTGAGCGCTTTAAGGAATGCTTTACAAATTTCCAACAAGAGAGAATTACGTATACATGTGAGTTAGAACCAGAGCTAATACCTAAACTTCTTGAAATGACTCCATTAGGCTGGCATTTAGATAAAGAGGTCTCTATACAAAAAATCACCATTGATTTAGATATTCTAATTGGAGAATATAATTCTTAAATGATTAAAAAGGTAGGAATGACAAAGTGGCGTTATATGATTTTGGAGCAAGATTAGTTAATGTATTTTTAACGTTAAACGGATCAAAAGCAAAGGTTTATGGGAAGGAAAATATTCCAAAAGAAGGCGGGTATATTGTCGCTTGTACACATAATGGGTATGTCGATATCTTAAACCTAGGCGTTTCTTTACATCCAACAAATATACACTTTATGGCAAAAAAGCAGTTGTTCGATATGAAAGTATTAGGGCCACTTGTTTCAAGATTAAATGCTTTTCCTGTTGATCGTGACAACCCAGGTCCAAGTGTTATAAAAATTCCACGTCAATTAATTAAAGAAGGAAAAGTAGTTGGGATATTTCCGAGTGGGACTCGTACAACAGAAAATACAGAATTAAAGCAAGGTGCAATTACAATTGCTCAATTAACAAAAGCACAAATTGTTCCTGCAGCTTATGTTGGACCTAAAAATGTAGGGGAAGTATTAAAACGCCAAAAGGGATATTTGATTTACGGAAAACCATTTACAGTACCAAGTGGAAAAGAAGCACGTGAAGAATATACCCATTTCTTAGAGCAAGAACTTATTAGGTTAACAGATGAGTTAAAGTCAAAAATTAAAAAATAGGTAAAAGCACTTTCCTTAATGGAGAGTGCTTTTTAATGGAGGTTAAAAATGGAGATTTTAGATGTTCAAACTATTCCAAACCGTTTTGATGAAGCATTACAATTATTTTGGGGTTATTGCGGGCAGGAAAACAATAAACTCTTTTATGAACAATGTATGTTAAATGCGAATGGGCCAGATGGAATTCCTCGCTTCTATGTTGCAAGTGTTGAAGGAGAATTTGTTGGAACATATGCATTATTAAGAAACGATATTAATAGTCGGCATGATTTATATCCTTGGTTTGCATGTCTCTATGTAAAAGAGGAACATAGAGGAAAGGGGATAGCTTCAGAAATGTTGCGTCATGCTGAAGGTGTCGCAAAGAGCCTCGGTTTTAAGATGCTCTATTTAGAGAGTAATTTAGAAGGATTTTATGAAAAATTAGGCTGGGTAGAAAACGGAATTACACATGATCCATTTGGAAACTCAGCAAAAATATATGAAAAAAGCTTGGAGGTTGTAAAATGATTCGAGTATTATTCGTATGTCTAGGAAATATCTGCCGTTCTCCAATGGCAGAAGCCGTAATGCGTGATTTAATAGAGAAAAAAGGATTAAGCAGTAAAATAAAAGTTGATTCTGCTGCTACGAGTTCTTGGCATATTGGGGAACCACCACATAAAGGCACGCAATCGAAATTAAAGGAATATGGCATTTCTACAAGTGGTATGAAAGGACGTCAGCTTGTAAAAGAGGACTTCGAATCATTTGATTATATCATTGGGATGGATAGCAATAATGTCCGTAATATTCGTGAAAAGCTAGGACAACCTGAACATCCGAAAATTTTCCGCTTTTTAGATTTAACATCGCATAAAAAAGACGTGCCAGATCCTTATTATACGGGAGATTTTCAAGAAACTTATGATTTAGTATTAGATGGTTGTAAGGCTTTGCTTGAGAAAATCGAAGAAAGTTTATAATATTAAGGAACTTATTTATCAATTTGTGGACTTTTTATTTGATATCAGGTTGGTGTATAATATTACAGTCTCATTTACTTAAGTAGATAGTTTATTCAATACCCTAAATTATATATTGGAAGAGAGTGAAATCGGATGGGTCGTAAATGGAATAACATTAAAGATAAGAAAGCAGAAAAAGATAAAAATACCAGTCGTATTTATGCGAAGTTTGGTACTGAAATTTATGTTGCTGCTAAAAAAGGTGAACCAGATCCAGAATCGAACACAGCATTAAAACAAGTATTAGAACGTGCAAAAACTTACAATGTACCAAAGCACATCATTGATAAAGCTATTGATAAAGCGAAAGGTGCTGGCGGCGAAGATTATGATGAGTTACGTTATGAAGGTTTTGGTGTAGGAGGCACAATGGTAATTGTAGATGCTCTTACAAATAACGTAAATCGTACTGCGTCTGACGTTCGTGCAGCTTTCGGTAAAAACGGTGGTAACATGGGTGTGAGTGGTTCAGTAACTTATATGTTTGATTCAACAGCTGTATTTGGTATTGAAGGCAAATCTGCTGATGAAGTACTAGAAATTTTATTAGAAGCTGATGTAGATGCTCGTGACGTTTTTGAAGAAGACGATGTAACAATTGTTTATGCAGAACCAGATCAATTCCACGCTGCTCAAGAAGCGTTTAAACAAGCGGGTATTGAAGAATTTACAGTAGCAGAATTAACAATGTTACCACAAACAGAAGTAACATTATCAGAAGAAGATAAAGTGAAATTCGAAAAAATGATCGATGCATTAGAAGATTTAGATGATGTACAACGCGTTTACCATAATGCAGATTTAGGTGAATAAATAACTTAACCAGTAGCGTAATGCTGCTGGTTTTTTCTTGCAAAATTCTATAATGGAAGATAAATACATTTCTTCGTGACTCTATTGAATTTTGATTTCATATTAGATTAAAGTTATCTTCATATAGAAAGTTCATCCATCTTTCCCTAGCATCAGATTGGTGTTAGTTAAACAAGCAAATAGAATTTTAATAGAATAACTGATTTTAACCCCTATATTTAATATAAGTATAATTTTCCTAAATTAACATTGAATTTCCATTAGTTATTTACTAAATAGAAAACGACTATAAGTAGAAAATTATTTCAAAAACAAGAAATTTAGCATTTGTAAACTTACATAAATATGTAATAATAGTGGGAAATAGTATATTAAGAGGGGTGTTATAGTTGAAGCGTTCAATACAGGGGAAGTTATTTGCTTATTCCTTCTTACTATTATTAATCCCAATTTTGATTATTGGGGCGGTAAGTTATTTTAAAGCAAAAAATAGTATGGATGAATTAGGGGAACAAGTAATAAAAAATAGTGTTGAATCTGCCTTACAACTGATTGAATCTGTTAATCGTGAAGTTGAGAATGGTACGCTTGAAATAGAAGAAGCGCAGGAACAAGTGAAAACAGCTTTAATCGGACAGATGAATAGTGAAGGGAAACGTGATTTATCGTATCCAGGGGACTTGGGGGAAAATGGATATATTTATATTTTAGGTGAAGATGGAACACTACTTGGTCATCCAACAAGAGAAGGGGAAAATCTATGGGATGATCAGGATAGCTCTGGAAAATACTTTATTCGTGAAGTAAAGGATAGAGCATTCGAGGGCGGTGGATTTACATATTACGAATTTGAACTACCGGGACAAACGGTTGTAGCACCTAAATTAATCTATTCAAAACTTGATCCAAATTGGAATTGGATTGTTGCGTCAGGTACATATAACAAAGATTTCAATGCACCAGCGAATGATTTATTAACTACAATGATTATTACTATGGTTGTTGCCTTAATAGTTGGAGCGATTGCAACTATTTTATTCTCTAAGCATTTTGCAATTCCACTAATTAAACTTTCAAATAGAGTACGTGAGGTTTCGAAGGGGAACTTGACTGTCGAAATTGAGGAGTTACAAAGAAAAGACGAAGTAGGTTTATTAAACAATGGATTTAATCATATGGTGGAGCAGCTAAAAGATGTCATTTCTGGAGTTGAGTCAACAATTGTAGAAATACAAACGACCTCTGTAAATCTTACAGCTGTGGCAGAAGAAACAACTGCCTATGGTGAAGATATTGTGAAAGCTGTTTCAGAAGTGGCGAAGGGGGCAACACAACAGGCATCTGATGCAGATGAAACAAATCGAACAACAATTGCTTTAGCAAAAGAGATTGAAATGTTACATGAGAAAAACCAATCAATGTTACAATCTTCCAAAATTATGAGAAGTTCAAATGAACAAGGAATAGAAAACTTAACTATTCTTAAATCTCGTTCAAATGAATCGTATGAATTGATTACTAAGGTACAAACGGTAATTGAAAGTTTGATATTAAAAGTTCGAGAAATTGAAGGAATTGTTGGTACGATTAATGAAATTTCAGACCAGACAAATCTTCTTGCATTAAATGCTTCCATTGAGGCGGCTAGAGCAGGTGAGCATGGAAAAGGGTTTGCGGTCGTTGCAGAAGAAGTACGTAAACTAGCTGACCAAACAAGCGAAGCAACAGAACTTGTTCGTAATACATTAAAAGGAATTATAAATGAAACAGACGTTGTAACGTATGAAATGTCGAAAACCTATTCAATCGTTCAAGATCAGAACAAATCTGTAGTAGAAACAGAAAGTTCCTTTAAAGAAATTGAGACAGCTGTAGAAAATATCGTTCAAACGATTGAAGAGGTAACATTGGGTGTTAATTTATTAAATGAATCTAAAAATATTATGACACGTGCAATCGATGGTATTGCTGAAATTAGTGAACATAATGCTGCCGCTGCTGAGGAAGTGACAGCTTCTGTAGAAGAACAACAAAAAGCAATTCAACTTGTGACTCAATCATCAAATGATTTATCCGAGGAATTAGCTGCTCTTCAAGATTCAATTCAACAATTTAAAGTTAGATAATGTAGTTCCAGTTTAAAATTAGAAACCAAAAGCTCAAGAAACGTATTATCTTCTTGAGCTTTTTTCTCTTGTATTCAATTGTCAGAATAGTCATAATGAGGATATAAAGAAGAAAAAGGAAGGTGCGCGGATTATGGTAACGTTTAAAGATTATGAATATAAAAGACCAGACATCAATGAAATGCAACAGCAAATTAGAGCATTAATCAAACAATTTAAAGAGGCTGATTCAGTGGAAGCTCAAAGTCAGCTTATTGAAAAAATAAACGAGTATCGTAATGATTTTTCAACACAATCAAATCTAGTATATATTCGTGCATCGATTGATACAAACGATGAATTTTATCAAAATGAACGAGACTTCTTGGACGAGATAACACCTCAAGTGGAAGAACTTGTTTTCGAATATTATCAAGAACTTGTGAAATCTCCTTTCCGCAAACAATTAGAGGAAAAATGGGGGACTCAGCTTTTTGCATTAGCAGAAAATCAAATTAAGGCATTTTCTCCTGAAATAATTGAACTGATGCAAAAGGAAAATAAATTAGTCTCTGAATATAATAAACTTGTTGCTTCAGCACAAATTGAATTTGATGGTAAAACACTAACACTTGCACAGCTTACTCCATATGGTGAATCTATTGATCGTGAAGTTCGTAAAGAAGCAATGGAAGCTCGTTTCAATTTCTTTAAAGAGAATGAAGAACAATTTGATTCAATTTTTGATCAGTTAGTTCAATTACGTCACAAGATTGCTACGACATTAGGTTACAAAAACTATGTAGAGCTTGGCTATCTCAATATGAACAGAATTGATTATGATGCAGAAATGGTTGCGACATTCCGAGATAAAGTTCAAAAACTTATCGTTCCAGTTGCAACAAAGCTTTATGAACGTCAGGCAAAACGTATTGGTGTTAGTGATTTTAAGTTCTATGATGAAGGTCTAAATTTCTTAACAGGAAACGCAAAACCAAAAGGTGAACCGAATTGGATTGTTGAAAACGGCAAGAAAATGTACGGAGAGTTATCACAAGAAACAGGTGAGTTCTTTAACTTCATGATTGAAAGAGAGTTAATGGATTTAGAAGCGAAGAAAGGAAAAGAAAGTGGAGGCTATTGTACATTCATTGATAATTATGGATCTCCTTTCATTTTCTCAAACTTCAATGGAACTTCAGGAGATATTGATGTATTAACGCATGAAGCAGGGCATGCATTCCAAGTGTATCGTAGTCGTAATATTGGGATTCCAGAATATTTATGGCCAACCTATGAATCTTGTGAAATTCATTCGATGAGTATGGAATTTTTCACATGGCCTTGGATGGAGCTATTCTTTAAAGAGGAAACGGAAAAATATAAATTTGCTCATTTAAGTAGTGCGTTGTTGTTCTTACCATATGGGGTGGCAGTCGATGAATTCCAACATGTTATTTATGAAAATCCAGCTATGACTCCTTCCCAACGTAAGCAAGCATGGAAGCAAATTGAAGAAAAATATTTACCTCATCGTGATTATGGGGGGTATCCATACTTAGAAGCAGGGGGATTCTGGCAACGACAAGGTCATATCTATGCTAGTCCTTTCTATTATATTGACTATACATTAGCTCAAGTATGTGCCTTCCAATTTTGGAAACGCTCGAGAGAAGACTTTGAATCTGCATGGAAAGACTATCTTCACTTGTGTGGATTAGGTGGATCCATGTCCTTTACAAAACTCGTAAAAGAAGCTGGATTAATTTCACCATTTGAAGATGGATGTGTTGAATCGGTAATTGATGAAATCCAAGAATACTTAAATTCGATAGATGATACAAAATTATAAAGTTAAACCTCTCGAAAAATATTTCGAGAGGTTTTTTTAAAGATTTCGACACTTTTTCTAGTATAAATCGTAAATAGTTTTATAATGATTGAATAGGAATTGATTATTTATGGGACAATATGGAAAGGGGTGAAAGAAAATGACAAAAAAGGTTTGGTTCCAAGTTGCTATAGGAATTTTACTCACATTATTAATAGTAAAATATGTGATTGAAATACATGATATTTTTAACCCAATCATTATCATTATTAAGACGATCTTTATTCCATTATTACTTGGTGGAGTATTATACTATATTTCTGAACCATTACAGCGGTTTATGGAGAAAAAGGGTGCACCGCGATGGGCTAGTATATTAACCATTGTGTTGTTATTAGCAGGGATTGTAACAGGCATCCTACTCATGATTGGTAATCCGATAAGTCATCAAGTAAATAACTTAGTAAAAAATGCACCAAATATTAGTGATAAAATAATGGATACTGCAGATATTATTTTGGAAAATAAAGATAAACTACCTCCACAAGTGGAAACGTTTGTGGATACTGTCTCAAACTCTATTCAAGATATTGCAATGACGGGTAGTAAATATATTGTATCTATTGTAAGTGGAACAGTGTCGGCAACGTTTACATTAATATTAGTTCCGTTCTTCTTTATCTACATGTTGAAAGACCATGAAAAATTTGCACCTAACATATATAAATTATTTTCAGGCGAGCGTCGTACATGGGTTAAAGAAACATTATCGGATATTGATGATGTTTTAAGAAATTACGTTCAAGGACAAGTGTTAATTAGTTTAATACTTGCTGCTATGATGTTTATAGGGTATTTAATTATCGATTTAGAGTATGCATTATTGCTTTCGATTTTCGCATTCTTTATGAATATGATTCCTTTCATTGGACCTTGGATATCATTAGCTCCGGCTGTTGTCATAGCGCTTATTCAAGATCCAATCTTAGTAGTATGGGTAGGGGTGATTACTCTCGTTGCACAACAGTTAGAGAGTAATTTAATTACCCCAAATATTATGGGGAAAACATTAGATGTACACCCATTAACAGTTATTACAATTGTATTAGCAGCGGGTAATATCGGTGGGTTTATCGCAATTATTATCGCTATTCCTACTTATGCTGTAATTAAAGCAATTGTAAAAAATATTTATGAAGAGCGTAAGAAAATAAAAGAAGCAGCAACAAAATCCGTTTAATGGACAAGCAGTATACCAAAACAGGTGTACTGTTTTAATTTTTGTTGTAAATTAAAACTAATTGAATCAAAAAGGAGTTCACGTAATGCTTACATTTGAACAAAAACAAGCCATCATCGAATCATTTCCAGAACTAACTAAAAAGGAGATTTCTTTAAAACGATTAAATTATCATTTTGAGGACAGCTTATATGAAAAAACAATCGTTGTAGAAAAGCTCCACCCAAATGGAAACGGATTTGTTTATGTTGGTGATTTACTAAAATATGAAAAGTTAGCGAACGATAAAGGATTAGTCAATATTCGCGATTTTGATAAAATTCAATTAAAAGAAATCATTCGAGATGCTATTGAATATTTATCGGAAGAAGTAGATGTTTTAATTGAGGAAGAATGGATATCAAAAAGTGGAACTGTTTTGAAACTCGTACACGATCAACGTAATTGGGATATCTATTACCAAAATAATTTAGAAGAGACATTTGGAACTCGTGAGGCAGCAGTAGAATATTTAACAGAGGAAGGTTTTACACAAAAAAAATAAGGGGATAGTTGAAATGAATGGAAAAAGAGCAGCACTATATCTCTTAGGGGTAATTCTCTTAGCTTGTATACTTGTGACAATTGCTATTCAAATTTTCTTTGCAACCTATGAACCGAAAAATCAAAGTGAAATGTCCTCCGCTGTACAAGTAAATGATAGTTTCGAACATAGTACATTTTTGACGCTGAAAAAGTGATGTGCAGAAAGGTAAGATTTTCTGCACATTCTTTTCAATACTTATTAGATAAATGTTAATAACTATTGCTCCTAAGGTAGTTGAACCATCCTCGGCGGAAAGGAGGCGTCTCAAAAATTCTTTTCAGACGCCTCCTTTATTAGCGCTTATTTTTAACGAACGGTAACCACCAGTTCCAATCGCCAAGTAGTTTCATTAAACTAGGGACTAGCATTAAGCGGATGATGGTTGCATCAATTGCTACAGCGATGGCGATACCTACCCCAATTTGTTTTACAGGTAGAACATCCGTAAAGGCAAACGCCCCTGTAATAACAATCATTATGAGCGCGGCTGATGTAATGATTTTACTTGTTGATACAAGACCATCCACCGTAGCTTTTGTATTATCAAATCCCTTTTGATACTCTTCTTGAATTCGGGAAATTAAGAATACCTCGTAATCCATACTTAACCCAAAAACTAAACAAAATACAATCACTGGTATGATTAATGCAATGGTACTTTTATCTAATCCTAAATGACCGTACTGGAATAAGTAAACTAAAATTCCAAAAGCAGAACCAAGGCCAATAATATTCATAAGGATTGCTTTAAGCGGTATTAATAGAGAACGGAAAGCAATCATTAAGATAATGAATGTTGTGATAAGGATAATTGTAACAGCAACGTAAATTTTATTTGAGATTTCATCAAAGATTTCTTGATTAAATTTTGGATGACCGGCAAGAGCAAAGTCTACACCAAGGTCTTCATCTTTCCATTTACGAACCCAATCTTGTGCTTCAGAGGATGTGCTTTCTGCATCTAATGTAATGGTTAAAAACATTTGATTTTCTTTTATAAAATTGTCTTTCACTGTATTTAATAACTCGGCAGTTTGAGGATTTTGTTGTGTTAACTGCCACATATCGACTGATTCGACTTGAGCAGTTGTAAAAATATCCTCCACTTTAGTAACAAGCGGGTCATCAAGTAGCTTTTGTTGGATATCATAAATCAGGTTAAGTGCTTCTTCATCTTCCCACCCATCTTTTCTTTCGGCTAGGAGTATGATAGAAGCGTCCTTTCCATAATTAAAGGTTTCTTGCAATTGGTCATATGCTTGTCTTGATTCATAAGAGGTCGGTAGGGAATCTGCAGAAGGAATATTTAATTCCATATCTCTTAAAGGAAGCATTCCGACAACAAGTATAATTAATGAAACAATGATAATTGCAACGGGATGTTTCATGACAAAACCAGCAAAAGTTCTCCAATATGTACTAACAGGTTTTACTCGTAAAATTCGACCTTTATTTAAATGGTCTCCTAAAACAATCAGAAGGGAAGGGAGCAATGTTATTCCGGATAGAACAGCTAAGAAAACGGCAATCGTTCCACCTAATGCAATGTTTTGGAAAATTTCAACTTGAATCACTGCCATTGCACCTAAACCAATCATGACACAAACAGCTGAAAAGATGATGGACCGTCCTGCTGTTTGAATGGAAATTTGTACTGATTCTTCTATTGAAGAATGGGTACGTTCTTCACGATAACGATTAATAAACAATAAGGCAAAATCAATACTTAAGGCTAAGCCCAACATTGGAACAATATTTAAAATAAAAATTGATAAGTCGAATTGGTTACCTAACAAAGTAAGTATACCAAGGGATGTAACAACACTTACTGCACCGATAATAATCGGCAATAAGGATGCAACAATTGTACCAAAGGCGAGGAGTAGTACAATAACTGCGATTGGTAATCCAATTGCTTCAGCACTTGCTAAATCTTTTTGACTCGCAACATTGATATCCTTTGATATGACAGGCTCACCAGTTATAGAAACTCCAAGTTCGCCATCTAATAGTTCTCTTATTTCATCGACTATTAAATTATAATCTTCTACTTCTTTCCCAAAATTTAAAATAGCATAAGAATACTCATCTTTATGTAATTGTGTATTATCAATAGGTGAAGTGATACTATGAATTTCTTTAACTTTCTTTAGATTTTTGAGTATTTCTTCTATCTCGGTATTCGTTTTGTCCTCAAATAAGACGATGATGGACTTTTCTGGAAGCTCAAAGGTTTCTGATAATTCATTCATGACTCTATTATGGTCGCCATCTACTGAAAATCCGTCACCTTCTAATTTTTTTGGTAACTGGATTGCTAAAAAGGCAAATGTTACGAACAAAATTATCCAAATTGTGATAATTAATTTAACATGTTTTGTTATGAATTGAGAGAACGTCTGCACTTCTAAACCGCCTTTCTAAGAATGTTCAACCTATATAAAAATGCTAAACGAAAACATCGTTTAGCATTCATTATACTAGAAAAAGATAGATAAAATGGTGTAAATAATTCCAGCCATTATTGCAGAAATCGGCATTGTAATTAACCAAGTGATAACAATCTTACGAGCAACTCCCCATTTAACCCCTTTTACACGTTGAGCTGATCCTACACCCATAATCGAAGAAGAAATAACATGAGTTGTAGAAACAGGTAGATGGACAAGTGTTGCACCAAAGATGATAGATGCTGAGGCTAAATCAGCTGCCGCTCCGTTAACTGGGCGGATTTTCATAATTTTCCCACCAACAGTTTTAATGATTTTATATCCTCCGATGGAAGTACCAAGACCCATTGCAATGGCACAGGCTAAACGAACCCATGCTTGTACTTCATCTGTAGTTTGTAGTCCAGATGCAATTAACGCCATTGTGATAATTCCCATCGCTTTTTGGGCATCATTTGTACCGTGTGTAAAGGATTGGATGGCAGCGGTAAAGATTTGTAATGTTCTAAAGCCTTTATTTGTTCGATATAAATTTAAATTCTTAAACAAAATCTTAAAGAGGGACATAACGATAAAACCAGCCCCGAATGCGATAAATGGTGATGCGACTAAACCGATTAAAATACTTGTAAAGCCGCTGTAGTTTAAAATATTAAATCCTGCTGCTGCAATAGCTGCACCTGCAATTGACCCGATTAATGTATGGGATGAACTTGATGGAATTCCAAAATACCAAGTTAGTAAATTCCAAGTAATTGCAGATATTAATGCTGCTAAAATAACGACAGATCCTGTAGTATCGTCAGCTGTTGCATTTAAAGAAAAGGGATCTACGATATCTTTAGCAATTGCTTTTGCTACACCAACAAATGTAATCGCTCCGACGAAATTCATAATAGCGGCCATCATGACAGCAACACGCGGTGGTAAAGCACGTGTTGAGACAGACGTAGCGATGGCATTAGCCGTATCATGGAAACCGTTAATAAAGTCGAATCCTAAAGCGAAAATTACAATTAATATTGTAATAATTAATATAGTATCCATTTTTTAAAATCTCCTGATTCTAAGCATTACGCATAATAATTGTTTCTAAAGTGTTGGCTACGTCTTGACATGAATCAGCAATTTCTTCAAGTTGATCGTAAATGTCTCTCATTTTAATTAAACGGATAGGATCTTTTTCATTTAAGAATAATTGTTTAATGGATGAACGAGAGATTTCATCACATTCGCGCTCATAATCTTTAATAAGAATGATGTGTTTACGCATTGCAATTAAATCTTTTTTATTTAAAAGGTCAGTTGCAGATACGATTTCATCAGCACTTTTTGAAATGTAATCTAAGAATTTATTCATCGATTCATCAAGGTCGATAAAAGAGAACATTTCAAAGTGTGCAAAACAGTGTTCTGCCCCATCTAGTACATCGTCCATTTTATTAGCTAAGGCTAAAATATCTTCACGTTCAATTGGTGTCATGAATGATTTGTTTAACATAACGATTAGTTCGTGAATTAATTTATCGCCATCAGTTTCATATTTTTTCATCTTTATACTCAGTTCTTTTAAATCAGCAATTGATTCGATCCGGTAATCTCTAGCAAAATGTACAGCTTCTCTCATGTTTTCTGCAATTTTATGTAGAGATAAGAAAAATGGATCTGGTTTTTTTGAACTAAACATATTGGTATTGCCCCCTGATATACGGATAAATTTATTGTGAAAATAAAACCTAGACAATCATAACAAAATATTTATAAAATCTACACACAAAGTGCATTAGTTTTTACAAAATTTACATTGCTGTAATATTTATTTCGACATTTTTTGCTAAAGGAAATAAAAAAGCAAGTTATTAAAAAGGGTTGACCCTAACTAATATACTTGCCTAATGTATGAAAATTATAAGAGATACTAACTTGCATATTATAGGTAATCTTTTAATTCATTTTGTAAAAATGGTTTAGCTGATAAAAATTGTACAAATGCATCATAATTTTTTCGTTGTTCAATAGAAGGTTGTTTCCCTGTGTAATATGCACGGATTAATATGTTTTTAGGTGTATGTTCAATATCAATAAACTCTAATATTTGCGTATCGTATCCAACTAGCGATAATAGTTCAGCTCGTATTGAATCAGTTGCAAGAGATGCAAATCGCTCTTTTATCAATCCATGTTGCGTCATAACTTCAAGCGCTGGAGAATTTAATTGTCTGTTCAATTCATGTTGGCAACAAGGAACACTTAAAATTACCTTAGCGCCCCATTTCACAGCACGAGCTAATGCCATATCCGTTGCAACGTCACATGCATGTAAAGTAACGACCATGTCTACTGCAGTTTCATCATTATAATCGTTAATATCCCCAACTAGAAATTCTAAATCTTCATATTGCAAATCTTGAGCAATGCGATTACATTCCTCTATGACTTCCTTCTTTAAATCCAAACCAGTTACTTTAATATTTAATCCTTTTTCTATTTTTAAATAATGGTATAGTGCAAAGGTTAGGTAAGACTTACCAGAGCCAAAATCAATAATTCGGATTTGACGATTTTTAGGTAAGTAAGATAAAGAATCATCTATAAATTCTACGAAACGATTGATTTGTCGGAATTTATCGTACTTTTGCTTTTTTACTTTGCCTTCTTCTGTTTGAACGCCAAGACGTATAAGGAATGGATAAGGTGTTGTGTCATCTAATAAATATTGTTTTTTTCGATTATGAGATAAATTTAATTGTTTTGGGGATGTGGATTTCTCTGTTTTCCAAAGTACTTTATTTTTTTTCGATAATTGAATTTGAATCGTCTCATCAATGAATTGAACATGGATTTGTCGGAAGTCTTGTAATATTATTTCAAGTTTATTTGGAAATTCTTGTAATATAATGTTCTCGTGTTTTAAAATGCGCTCATATTGATATTCAATTTGTATATGGTAAACGCCTTTTAATTCAACTGGTTTAAGTTTAATTCGTTTAATATCATTCGATTTTTGTCTAGGTTGACTGACAGTGGCTGATACTAGCTTCTTTGATAGTATTCGGTTTAATAACTCTTCTTTCATGTTAACGTATTCCATAGTAAACCGCCTTTTTCTACTTTTATGCAAATAGTTTATCATACCGAAAAAATATAGTGGTAATAACTTGAGTTATTGAGTTTTTTGACTATTTAGATTAGTATTACTATATAGAAAATAATTTTAGAGAAAATTTTTGAATACTTTGTGACAAAAGTATGATAAATTATAATCAAATGATATGGTGTGCGAAAAATTCTGCTTTAAACACTATATCATCTATTATAGAACGCTTACATCTAGGGGGATGCGAAATGTCAGATTATAGTTTTCAACTTTTAGCGATTGTTATTTATATGCTCGCTATGATAGGGATTGGATGGTTTGCATATAAAAGAACAACAAATTTAAACGACTACATGTTAGGTGGTCGTGATTTAGGACCAGCTGTTACAGCATTAAGTGCTGGGGCTGCAGATATGTCCGGTTGGTTATTAATGGGGCTACCTGGGGCAATTTATGCAGCAGGTTTAGTTGAAGCATGGATTGCAATCGGTTTAACTGTAGGGGCGTGGCTTAACTGGTTGCTCGTTGCACCACGTTTACGTGTATATACTCAAGTTTCTAAAAACTCAATTACAATCCCGAGTTTCTTAGATAACCGCTTAAGAGACAATACAAAATTAATTCGTATTCTATCTGGTATTGTCATTTTAGTATTCTTTACTTTCTATGTATCTTCTGGAATGGTATCTGGCGGTAAGTTCTTCCAAAGTTCATTTGGTTTTGATTATCATACAGGTTTATTATTAGTAGCTGTTGTAACGGTAGGATATACATTATTTGGTGGATTCTTAGCTGTTAGTTATACAGACTTTTTACAAGGTTTAATCATGTTCTTAGCCCTAGTGTTAGTGCCGATTATTGGTATTTTCTTTACTGGTGGTATTGGAGAAACAATTGACTCAATTAAATCTGTGAGCCCAGAGCATTTTAGTTTATTTGCTTCAACAGCAACTGCTGCGGGTGTGATTTCATCTGTTGCTTGGGGACTAGGGTACTTTGGACAACCTCACATTATTGTTCGTTTCATGGCGATTAAATCTGTTAAAGAAACTAAGCAAGCTCGTCGTATTGGTATTGGTTGGATGATTTTAAGTTTAGTTGGTGCAATGGGTACTGCATTAGTTGGTCTTGCTTACTTCCAACAATCCGGTCAAACAATTGACGATCCAGAAACAATCTTTATTGTAATGGGACAAATTCTATTCCATCCGTTTATTGCGGGGATTATGTTAGCAGCCATTTTAGCGGCTATTATGAGTACTATTTCTTCTCAATTAATCGTTACTTCATCTGCATTGATTGAAGATATGTATAAAGCGTTATTTAAGAAAGATGCATCTGATAAACATTATGTATTTGCTGGTCGTATTGCGGTATTAGTGGTAGCTGTAATTGCAGCAATTTTAGGTTGGAACCCAAATAGTTCAATTTTAGATTTAGTTGGTTTTGCATGGGCTGGATTTGGTGCTGCATTTGGACCTACAATTCTACTTGCTTTATATTGGAGAAAGTTAACGAATATCGGAGCGCTAGCTGGTATGTTAGCTGGTGCAGTTGTTGCTTTCGTTTGGGGACAAAGTGATGCATTATCAGGGATGATTTATGAAATTGTTCCAGGTTTCATTATTAACTTAGTAATCACTGTAATCGTAAGTTTAATTACATTCAAACCAAATAAAGAAATTGAAGCAGAATTTAATGAAACATTAAATCTTCTACAATCAGAAAAGAAATAAATAGGATTATAGACTCTTAAAGCATTTTGTTTTAAGGGTCTTTATTTTTATTTGTAAGGATATAATATATGGTACGATATTTTAAATGGACCCTATAAACGAGGGAGGAATTATATTTGAGCAATATGAAAGAAGTCGAAGTAATTACTGAAAGAGCAATTTTAGTAGGAGTAAACCTAGGTAGCGATCCTAACTTTGATTATTCCATGGAAGAATTAGCGAATTTAGCTGAGGCTTTGGAAGTTGAAGTTGTTGGGCAGGTCACGCAAAATTTAGAACGTGTAAATCCTTCCCATTATGTAGGCACAGGGAAAATAGAAGAAATTAAAAACTATATAGATGAAATTGATGCGAATCTCGTTATTTTCAATGATGAATTATCGCCTTCTCAAATTCGAAATTTAGAACATGATTTAGAATGCAAAGTCATTGATCGTACAATGCTAATATTAGATATTTTTGACCGACGTGCTAATACACGTGAGGCTAAGATGCAAGTAGAATTAGCTCAATTACAATACATGTTGCCGCGCTTGGTTGGCTTACATGCTTCTCTTTCTCGTCAAGGCGGTGGCACTGGTGGAGGATTTAGAAACCGTGGTGCTGGGGAAACAAAATTAGAATTAGATCGCCGAAAAATTGAAGATCAAATTGCAAGACTACGAAAAGAGTTAGAGTATGTAAAAGAACAACGGGAGACGCAACGGAAAAGAAGAATTAAAAATGAACTACCTGTTGTGTCTCTTGTTGGTTATACAAATGCAGGGAAATCGACTATTATGAACAGTATCTTACGGAAAATTGGACAAGAAGAAAATAAAAAAGTGTTTGAAAAGAACATGCTTTTTGCAACGTTGGATACTTCAGTTCGAAATATTGAGTTGGCTGATAAAAAAAGCTTCCTACTAACTGATACAGTAGGTTTTGTTAGTAAATTACCCCACCATTTAGTAAAGGCATTCCGTTCCACTCTTGAAGAAGCAAAGAATGCAGATCTTTTACTTCATGTTGTAGATGTATCTAATGAACAATATCGTTTTATGATGGATGTTACGAACAAAACATTGGCAGATATTGAAATTGAAGGGATTCCTACTATATATATCTACAATAAGTCCGACTTAGCAAACGTAAAATATCCATTAGTAAGCGGAGACAATATTTGGTTATCTGCTAAAGAAGATGAGGGATTAGATGAATTAATTGAAATGATTCGTCAGCATATTTTTTCTAATTATGTTACTTGCGATATGCTTATCCCATTTGATAAAGGAGATATCGTCTCGTATTTAAATGGAAATGCATTAGTGAAAGCTACAGAATATGAGGAAAATGGAACGAAGCTTACTGTAGAACTTAAAGATATTGACTATAAAAAATTCGAACAATATGTAATTAAATAATGAAAAATGGTAACGATGAATGATGTCGTTACCTTTTTTTATGGTTCTTAATAATTATTTCAGAATATGCTCAGTTGTTACATGTAATAGCAAAATAAAGTAATTTTAACGAAAATAAAGAAAAAATTAAAATTTCGAACTATTTATTAATATATTGAAAAACCTTTCAAAATACTTTATTGTTGTAAAGTGCAATTGTCAGACAACTGACTTCAGTTGGAATTGTCTGAAAAAATGAAAAATAAAACAGGTAGGGTGTTATATATGCATAGCAAAAGTGAAATAGTTAAATCTGTTCCACAAAAGGGTTTCTTCGGACACCCTAAAGGTTTACTTACATTATTCTTTACAGAATTTTGGGAGCGTTTCTCGTACTATGGAATGCGTGCCATTCTAATCTTCTATATGTACTACGAGTTACATGAAGGTGGTCTTGGTTTAGATCAAGTTACAGCTAACTCGATCATGGCTATTTATGGATCTTTAGTATATATGTCTGGTGTAATTGGTGGATGGTTTGCAGACCGAGTTTTTGGAACAAGAAGAGCCGTATTTTACGGTGGAATATTAATAATGATTGGTCATATCATTTTAGCATTGCCACTAGGATTTACAGGATTGTTATTCTCAATGTTGTTTATCATTGTTGGGACAGGCTTCTTAAAATCAAATGTATCCACAATTGTCGGGGATATGTACGCTGAAAATGATAACCGCCGAGATTCCGGTTTCAGTATTTTCTATATGGGAATCAACATGGGTGCATTTATTGCTCCATTTATCGTCGGAACAATTGGGGAAGAGTATAGTTTCCATCTAGGTTTCGGTGTTGCAGCAATTGGTATGTTAATTGGTTTAATTGTTTATTATGTAACACAGAAAAAGAATTTGGGGTTAGCTGGTATTGAAGTACCGAACCCAATGAATAAAGAAGAGAAAAAGAAAGCGGTTCGTAATTTTGTCGTTGGAATTGTCGCAATTTTATTAATAGGGATAATACTCTACGTAACAGATAATTTAACGATGAAAGTATTTAGTTTGCTTATTACGACACTTGGTGTAGCGATACCGACGATTTTCTTTATTGTTATGTATCGTAGTCCAAAAACAAATAAAGAGGAAAAATCACGTTTACTTGCTTATATTCCATTATTCATTGCAGCGGTAATGTTCTGGGCGATTCAAGAACAGGGAGCAACAATTTTAGCAACATATGCTGATACAAGAACAGATTTATCTGTAGGTAGTTTCGAACTGAAAGCTTCTTGGTTCCAATCATTAAACCCATTATTTATTATTATGTTTGCTCCAGTGTTTGCGTGGATTTGGCTTCGTCTAGGTTCAAAACAGCCATCAACTCCTAAGAAATTTGCGATATCTTTATTCTTTGCAGGAGCTTCATTCTTAGTAATGATTATTCCAGCAAAAATGTCTGGTGGTACGGAGCTTGTAAGTCCATGGTGGTTAGTGCTTTCATTCTTCCTAGTTGTAGTAGGGGAATTGTTATTATCTCCAGTAGGTTTATCTGCAACAACAAAACTGGCACCAGCTGCCTTTGCTGCGCAGACCATGTCTCTATGGTTCTTAACAAGTGCTGCTGCGCAAGCAATTAATGCACAGCTTGTTCGACTATATGAAGCAGTTTCAGAAATTACGTATTTTGGTTCATTGGGTGGCATGTCCATTGTACTAGGAGTTATCTTATTAATAGTAACACCACTTATCTCAAAAGCGATGCGTGGAATAAACTAATTTGTTGTCCGAAATGTGATGATAATCAGCATTTCGGACTCTTTTTTTATATAGAAAGAAACAAATTTTAGGTGTTCTATATAAAAAGTGACACCTGTACCATTACTAATACGTTATTTAATGGTACCCTTATATAATAGAAAGGACGGGATATGTAGTGAAAAAATGGGGATACGCATTTTTTACATCTCTATTAGTTTTCGTATTAGCTGCGTGTAGTGAAACTGCAGAACCGAAAACGGGAACGAAAGAAGAAAGTAAAAGTGAACTTACCTTGCAAGAAGTATATGATAAAGCTATTGAACGTCAAAATGAGTTAGAAAGTGTTAGTGCAGATATGAAAATGAACCAAGTAATTACTTTTGGTTCTGGTGAAGAAAAATTTGTAATGGGCACAAAGAGTAATATGAAAATGGATATGATAGTCGATCCATTAGCAATGTACATGGATGGTACAATGACAATGGAAGATCCTGATTCAGGGGACGATATCAATGTAGATATGGAAATGTACATGTCTGAACAAGGGTTATTTATGCAAGATTCAGAATCGAAACAATGGATGAAACTTCCGTCCGATCAATTTGATATGGTGATGGGGCAAACTGCGAATCAAGCAAATGCCGCTGAGCAATTAGAAGCTTTAAAATCTTTTATTGATGAATTTAAATTTGAACAAACAGATTCTGAGTATGTTTTAACTTTAAGTGCTGCAAGTGATAAGTTTAAAGAATATATGTTGGAACAAATGCAACTGAATCAAATGTTAGGTGTTCCTAGTGAAGAAGAAGAAATGTTTGAGAATATGACATTTGATAAAGTGAATTATACGATTAATATTAATAAAGATAATTTTGATATTCTTTCTATGGATATGGTTGTCAATATGGGTATTGGTGTTGAAGGACAAGAAATATCTATGGAGATGAATACAAATATTACTTTTGATAACGTTAATGGCGTAAAAAATATTGTCGTTCCTCAAGAAGTAATTGATAAAGCAGTAGAAATTGAACAATAATCAAAAATCTCTCAATGAATAAACTCATTGGGAGATTTTTTGTATGTTTATTAATATGAGTGCATCTATACTCGACCTGTTCACAATCTATTATTGATTTTTTAATATTTTGTTATTATAATGAGGAAGAGTTCGAAGATGAGAATCATTTTCATTATACATACTTGATAATTATAGAGAATATGGGGATTAAAAATGAGACTATGGATGTTAATAACCGCTTCAATCATCCTGTCACTTATCTCGCTATTTGTTGGTGCAATTGATATTAGGCCGAGTGACCTTCTCGATTGGGAATCAGATAAAACGCAAATTTTCTTAATGAGTCGTGTTCCAAGATTAATGGCCATTATTTTAGCGGGGGCAGGAATGAGTATTGCCGGCTTAATTATGCAAAGTTTAAGTCGCAATAAGTTCGTATCACCTTCGACAGCAGGTACATTAGATGCTGCAAAATTAGGAGTTATTGTTGCAATGGTGTTTTTCACCAATGTGACATATATGGAAAAAATTATTTTTAGTTTTGCTTTTGGATTAATTGGAACAATTCTTTTTATGCAAATACTTGATCGTATAAAGTTTAAAGATGTTATTTTCGTACCATTAATTGGGATTATGTATGGGAATATATTATCTTCCATTGGTACATTTATAGGTTATGAGTCAGATATTTTACAAAATGTACAATCTTTCTTTATAGGAAGCTTCACGTTAGTTGTATCAGGTCGCTATGAGTTATTGTATTTAGCGGTTCCTGCTATTATTTTAGCTTACATATTTGCAAATAAATTTACTGTAGCTGGGATGGGTGAGGATTTTGCTAAAAACCTAGGACTTAGCTACAAAACAGTATTAAATTTAGGTTTAGTAATCGTAGCAGTTATTTCAACAACTGTAATTCTAACTGTTGGGGTTATTCCTTTCTTAGGGTTAATTGTACCAAATATCGTATCTCTTTATTTAGGTGACAATTTACGTAAAACGATTCCTCACACAATTTTCTTAGGGGTTGTCTTCTTATTAGTTTGTGACATTTTCAGCCGAATTATTGTATACCCTTATGAAGTTCCGGTTAATATTACAGTCGCAGTAATAGGCAGTGCGATCTTCTTAGTAATGTTATTTAGGGGGAAAGCATATGCGAAAAAATAGTACGAAACTTCTTATTTTATTTGGTTTAGCAATTGTATGCATTTTACTTTTTTCATTTTATAACATTCAAGGTGGATTTAGTTATGCTTTCCCGCGACGCTTAATCCGTGTATGTGCAATGGTGATCACTGGTATTGCAATTGCCTATTCAACGATTATGTTCCAGACGATTACTCAAAATCGAATTTTAACACCATCCATTATGGGGATTGACTCCATGTATGAAGTGGTTCAAACGATTATTTTCTTTTCATTAGGAGCATCTTCAATTTTTGTTGTAAATCGTTATTTAAACTTTGGGGTAGCAATCATTGTTATGGTTGCATTTGCTTTAATCCTTTATCGATTTTTATTTAGAGCAGATAAACACCCAATTTATTTATTATTACTTGTAGGGATGATTTTAGGTGTATTACTAGGTAATTTCGTAAATTTCCTTCAAGTATTGATTGATCCGATAGAATATATAAGTTTACAAAATAAACTATTTGCAAGTTTTACAAACGTTAAATCAGAGTTAGTATACATTTGTATTGTGATTTTAGGTATTGCTTTTATATATGGATCTCGATTAATGCGAGAATTAGATGTAATGTCTTTAGGGCGTGAAACAGCAATTAACCTAGGTGTCAACTACGATAAAATCGTATTAAAAGTATTAGTTTTATCCTCTATTTTAATCGCAACATCAACAGCTCTTGTTGGACCAGTCACATTTTTAGGATTAATTGTTTCCAATTTAGCATATCAATTTATGGTGACGTATAAACATTCGGTACTTATTACTGCTGCAAGTTTAATCAGTATTATTGCATTAGTGGGTGGGCAATTCCTTGTTCTACACGTCTTTAATTTAAATACTACTATTAGTGTAATAATTAATTTTGTCGGTGGTATATACTTCATTTACTTATTATTAAAAGAAAGTAGGTCTGCATAATGATCGAGATTAAAGGAGTAACGAAACACTTTGGTAAAAAGCCTGTAGTTGAAGATGTAACAGTGACGATTCAACCAAAAACAATTACATCCTTTATCGGACCTAATGGGGCAGGTAAATCGACGTTATTATCAATGGTCAGTCGATTATTAGATTCAGATACTGGTGAAGTGTTCCTAGATAAAAATAATGTCAAAAAGATGAAGTCGGATGACTTTGCAAAACGAGTAGCAATTTTAAAGCAATCAAACCATTTAAATGTTCGATTAACAATACGTGAGTTAGTTTCTTTTGGACGTTATCCTTATTCAAAGGGGCGTTTAACTGCTGAAGATGAAAAGTTCATTGATCAAGCAATTGAATATATGAATTTAACAGACATGCAAGATAAATTCCTGGACGAATTATCTGGCGGACAAAAACAACGTGCATTTATTTCTATGGTTATTGCACAAGATACGGAATATATTTTGCTAGATGAGCCTTTAAATAACTTGGATATGAAGCATTCTGTCCAAATTATGAAAATCCTAAGACAATTAGTAGATGAACTTGGTAAGACGGTCGTAATTGTACTCCATGATATAAATTTTGCATCTGTTTATTCAGATCGTATTGTTGCCCTTAAAAATGGCCGTGTTGTAAAAGATGGTCAAACACATGAAATTATAAATTCTGAAGCTTTACGTGAAGTCTATGATATGGATATTCCTGTACAAGAACAGAATGGATGTCGTATTTGCGTATACTTTAATTCGCATTCTTAGTGATGATTTAGTAGTAGAGGTTGTGCAGAAAGGATACTTTCTGCACAACTTCGTTTTTAAAAATTTATTAAAGCGTTATAGAAAAAATATTTAAAAAAGTATTGACGTTAATTTTTCAAGTGCTATAATTTCAATTAGCTGATAATGATTATCATTATCGATAAGTAAAAGAGAACAGGAGAGAAATAAAAATGAAAAAATGGAAGTATATAACTGCCACAGCGTTATTAACACTTGCTCTAGCTGCATGTGGTGCTGAAGAGGAATCAACAACTGATACAGCGACGGAGGATACTGCTACAGAACAATCTGCTGACACATCAGCAACTGAAAATTCTGCATTTCCAATGACTGTTGCACCATTAACTGCTGAAAGTGAAGATGAAGAATCAGGTACTAAAACAGTATTTGAAGATGTAACATTAGAACAACAACCTGAACGTCTTGTTGTTTTAGACTATGGTTTCTTAGATACTCTTGATGCATTAGGTGTTGAAGGTGTTGTAGGTGTAGCACAAAACGGTGGTAAAGGTTTCTTACCAGAAAACTTAAAAGAGAAATACTTTACAAGTGATATCGCAGACGCTGGATCTTTAAAAGAACTTAACTTAGAAGCAGTTGCTGCTGCTGAACCAGATGTAATTTTCATCTCTGGTCGTCAAGCTGGTTACTATGAAGAATTAACAGAAATTACACCAAATGTAATCTATATTGCTTCTGACAATGAAGATTATGTACAAGGTATTTATGAATCTGTTGACTTAGCTGCTAAAATCTTTGGTAAAGAAGATAAAGCTGAAGAGTTAAAAGCTGCATTCCAAGAAAAAGTTGATGCATTAAAAGAAAAAGCATCTGGTTATGAAAATGCATTAGTAACAATGTACAATGAGAAAAAACTTTCTGGTTTCGATAACGGTGAAAAATCTCGTTTTGCATACGTATATAATGACTTTGGCTTCAATCCTGCTGTAACAGGTATCGAAACTTCATCTCATGGTTCTGACTTCTCATTTGAATCTGTATTAAAAGTTGACCCAGAAGTATTATTAGTAGTTGACCGTGGTGCTAATGAAGAAGTAGCTAAAGCGGATGTTGAAAACGATATTATTAAACAAACTCGTGCATACAAAGATGGAAAAATCGTTTACCTTGATGGTACTACTTGGTACTTCTCTTCAGGCGGTATCACAACTGAAACAAGTAAAATTGATGAAATCTTAAACGAATTAAAATAAGAATATAGAAACAGCTGTTATTGTAAAAAAACGTCCTATTCCTAGGGCGTTTTTTGTGTTATTTTATTATTTTGAATAATAAATTTTACTAGGTTAGTAAATTTAGATGGTGAGGTTTTTATGAAAAAAGTTTCGTACATACTGGCTTTCATTTCACTTTGTATTTTCATTATTATCTTTACTAGTTTTGAGAAGCCAATGTTTGTAAAAATGGATCAATCAGTAACTAATTTTTTCTATGGTAACAAGTTTATTTCAGCTTTTCATTACATAGGAAACACAAAAGTGATTGTTGCCACTTCTTTAATACTGTTAATCGTTTTATGGTTAAGGCAAAGAAATTTTCGAGGAATGCTTTTTGTATTGTTGTCGATTGCAGGTGGGAGAGTATTAAATCAAATTATAAAAAATGTAGTCGATCGTCCAAGACCAGAAATGGTGGATCAGCTTACGTCATTTAGTTTTCCATCGGGTCATGCAATGCTTTCCTTATTATTATTGTTTACAATTGCTTATTTACTATCAGAAGTTGTTGTAAGCAAAAAGAATATGGTATTTGTTTGGGTAGTGGCGATACTACTTACTATATTAATAGGCTTGTCTAGGATTGCAGACAATCATCATTATCCTACAGATGTCTTTGCTGGTTGGACAATTGCCTATTTCTGGTTCATAATTTGTGTGTTTTGGTATGAACAAAGAAAGACAAAGTTTAATAAAATGAAAAAATAACACCTAATTTTAGGTGTTATTTTTTTAATGAAATGTTGTCTATGAGCATAATATGTTGATGAGTTAAAAAAAGTTGCACAAAGGAAACTTTTCTGTATATAATACTAGTATTATAAAAAAGGAGACTGGATACCGTATGGAAGGAAACGTTATTTTTGCTTTAGGTTTGACGTTGTTTGCAGGGTTAGCCACCGGGGTTGGAGCTTTAATTGCTTTTTTTACCACAAGAACAAATAAAAAGTTTCTTTCAGCTGCATTAGGTTTTTCTGCAGGTGTCATGATTTATGTTTCCTTAATCGAAATCTTTGTAAAGGCAAAGGATTCCCTTACAACGGCTTTAGGGGATACGCAAGGCTATTGGATGACGGTTATTGGCTTTTTTGGGGGGATGCTACTTATTGCTCTAATTGACCGCTTTATTCCAAAGAAAAGCAATCCACATGAAGTGAAAACCGTTGAAGATGTAAACGCAGTTAAGTTACAAAAGAGTGTTGGTATAGATGAAGAAAAGTTGATGAAGATGGGGGTCTTTACCGCTTTAGCAATAGGGATTCATAATTTTCCAGAAGGTATTGCAACGTTTATGTCTGCGATACAAGATCCAAATGTAGGTATCGCTATCGCAATTGCAGTAGCAATTCATAATATTCCAGAGGGGATAGCTGTTGCTGTACCGATATATTTCGCAACAGGGATACGGAAAAAAGCCTTTAAATTATCCTTCTTTTCAGGTTTAGCAGAACCTGTTGGAGCAATCGTTGCTTATATCATCTTAATGCCATTTTTAACAGAGGCCATGTTCGGTATTATTTTTGCTGGTGTTGCAGGGATAATGGTCTTCATATCCCTAGATGAGTTACTACCAGCAGCTCAGAAATATGACGAGACGCATTTATCAATTTATGGGTTAGTAGCTGGTATGGCTGTGATGGCAGTGAGTTTATTGTTATTGGCATAAAAAGGTGCCGTCTGAAATATCCTTCTGAGACGACAGCTTTACGATTATTGTTATCATTATAATCGCAGGACCATTATTTTATTGTGGATATTTATAAATATGAAAGGCTGTGTTAAAAAGTCAATTTGATATTATCCCCTTTAAGTAGACAATGTAAAAAAGGCTACGGTAATCTGTAGCTAACAGTCTATTTAGAGGGGATTTTTCTATGTCCAGAAAAAACAATACTTATTCAAATGATTTCAAATTACAAGTTGTTTTATCTTACTTAAATAGTGAAGATAGCTATGTAACAACTGCAAAAAAGTTTAACCTCCGAAGTAAAACTCAGGTGGAAAGATGGGTTCAAAAATATAAAGAAGTAGGTTCGATTGAAGCTTTTAACCGCCTACCTTCTTCAGGATCTGGCGCAAAAGGTGTGAAGAATCCCTTAAAAGGAAAACGTGTTCACTTTAATAGTGTAGAAGAAGAACGTGATTACTATAAAGCTCAGGTTGAATATTTAAAAAAGCAGTATCCAAATCTGTAAATGGAGGAATGCCAACTTATCCAGATCGTTATCAAATTATAGAGGAAATGAAAGATCGCTATCCTATTACGTGGCTGACTGAAATGGCAAAAGTAGAACGTTCAGGCTATTATAAGTGGATTAAAAACGGTAAGACATCATCCCGTAAACAAGCTGATATCGTGTTAAAGGAACACATTTTATCGATTCATCAGAAATATAAAATGTATGGTTATCCACGCATGAAAATTGCTTTACGGGAGAAAGGATTCCATGTGAATCATAAGAAAGTTTATCGATTAATGTGTGAACTCGGCATTCACTCGATTATCCGTAAAAAGCGTCGTGTATGGAAAAATCAGATGTCACGTGTATTTGATAATGTACTAAAGCGCCAATTTAACGAGCGAACAGAAAATGAAGTATTCGTCACTGATATCACATATTTACCAACGAAAAGTGGATTCCTCTACTTATCGGCTGTGCAAGATTTATATAACAACGAAATTGTCGCTTGGAAGATTAGCGAACGTAACGATTTAGAATTAGTGATGGATACGCTACAGGAATTGACGGCAAAAAGAAATGTGTATCGAAGCATTATTCACTCAGATCAAGGCTTCCAATACACATCCATTAAATATCATCAGACAGTTGAACAACTTGGCATGATTGGTAGTCATTCTCGCAAGGGAAACTGCCATGATAACGCATGTATCGAGTCATTCTTCTCGCACTTTAAAAGTGAGTGTTTGTATTTATTACATGATCATTCAGCAGATGAAGTGAGACAGGCTGTGGAGGAATACATTTACTTTTATAACTACCAACGCTTCCAAAAACGACTCAACCACCTGGCACCGATAGAATATCGACACCAGATGGCTGCTTAGTCTCTTTTAAAGCTGTCTACTTGACTGGGGTAAGTCCAATTTGACTTTTAACACAGCCCCTTAATTTTTATTCTATTGTATTATGAACACATAATAATAGAAACAATCATACGGTTCTTTTAAGATGCAGATGTCGCGTTTTCAGATGCGACAGTAAACTGTTCATTTACATGCTTAGGTCTTTCGATTTCGTCTAAAACAGCAACTGCATAATCTGCATAGCTTACATAGCTAATTTGTTGTGAATTAAGAAGAAGGCGATTTTTACCTAAAATGTAGTGGCCAGTTCGAGGACCATCAGAATCGAATAAAGGAGATGGACTTAAGAATGTCCATTTAATAGATGATTTCTTTAAGTCAGTTAAGTTTTGTAATTGTTGTAGAGCTATTTTGCGAGACTCTTGAGGAAACTCGGGAATATCGATTAAACGCGTTTTACATTCCCGATCGATAAATAGACTACCAGGTCCACCAACAACGAATAAACGTGTATTTGTACCTTCTAGTTGATTAATTAAATGTCTTCCTAACTCTACAAGTGAGAATTTTTCACCTGGTAAGGCATTATACGCATTAATTAACACATCAAAGTGCATTAAATCCCTCTTAGTTAGTTGGAATCCTTCCTTCTTAACAACTTTAATATTTCGGTCAATTAATCTTTCTTTTTCACGTACGAATGCGGTAATTTCATGATTCCGCATTTTAGCCTCCATTATAATATTTCTACCGGCTTTACTTGACGCGCCAATAATGCCAATTTTCATAATGAATTACCCCTTTCGAACGTTTTTTGGAAGTGTTAAAGGATGCGTGAATAGATTGAAGCATCTTTAGAGGGTTAGTGGAAAATAAAAAAAGATGCCCAATAATTCATATATATGATTCATTGGACATCTTTATTAATGATTTTAGAAATTTTTATGATTATGCTAAAACATCATTTACAACTTCAATTACTGAAATGCCTTGATGATCTGCTCTTGTAAGCAAAATTTCATGCTCAGGGAATTGTTGTTTCATTTTGTTTACAAACTGCTCAGAAATAGCAGGGGGTATGATCGAAATTACAGTAGGGCCAGCACCACTTAGGGCAGTACCATATGCTCCAGCTTCTTTAGCAGCTTTATGAATTTCATCAAAGTTAGGAATTAGTTTTGCACGGAATGGTTCATGGAATAAATCAGATTCCATATAACGACCAATTCGTTCATAATCTTTGTTAATTAATGAAGCGGCTAACATATTAGCATTTGCACTTGCACGAACTGCATAACCACGGTCGAACTGTTCAGGTAATACTTTGCGAGCTTCTGAAGTTTTTAATTCAACATTTGGTACGAATACTACAAAAGCTGCATCTAAATTTTTTACATGGATTGTATCTACTACACCATCTTCATCAAGCATTGAAATTGTAAGACCACCTAAAACAGATGCGGATGCATTATCAGGGTGTCCTTCGATTTGTGATGAGATGTTTAATTTATCTTGTGTTGTAAGGTTCAGCTCACATACAAGGTTCGCTAATTCAATAGCAGCGACTATTGCGGCAGCACTACTACCTAAGCCACGTGCGAAAGGTAATTCACTTTTCATTTCAATTCTGCATGCAGGTAGTTTTTTACCGTAACGATCCGCAACGTCTTTTGCAATTGTGTATATTAAATGTTCTTCTAATACGAACTCTTTTGGTAGGTGATCAGAAAGATGGATAATTTCCCATTTGTCTGAAATTGACACTGTTAATTCTAAATATAAGGACAAACTAAGTCCAATGGAATCAAACCCAGGTCCTAAGTTAGCAGTGCTTCCAGGGACAGTGATTTGCCATTTTTTACTCATAGAATTCCCTCAATATATTTACGAATTTCTTCTTCATCATTTTTAAGTGATACTAAATCAACTTTCGATACATTCATCGCTGTATCTGGGTCTTTTAAACCGTTTCCTGTGAAAACAGTTACGACACGGCTACCTTTTTCAATTTTACCGCTATTTACAGACTTAATGACACCTGCAAGAGAAGCAGCAGAACCTGGCTCAACAAAGATTCCTTCTGTACCAGCGATTAGTTTGTAAGCAGCTAAGATTTCATCATCTGTAACTGAATCAATAATACCGCCTGATTCGTCACGAGCAGCTTCTGCTAATTTCCAGCTAGCTGGGTTACCGATACGAATTGCAGTTGCAACAGTTTCTGGGTTTGCAATTGGCTCACCTTTTACGATTGCAGCAGCACCTTCTGCTTCAAAACCATACATTTTTGGTAGGCCAGTATTTTTTGCTTCATTATATTCTTTGAAACCTTTCCAGTAAGCAGTAATATTACCAGCGTTACCAACTGGAATACATAAGTAGTCTGGAGCATGTCCAAGGCTGTCTACAATTTCAAATGCGGCAGTTTTTTGTCCTTCAATACGATATGGATTAACTGAGTTTACTAATTTTACAGGTGTTGTTTCACTAACTTGACGAACGATTGATAATGCATCGTCAAAGTTACCGTCGATTTCAATAATTTTTGCACCATACATACATGCTTGTGCTAGTTTACCAAGAGCTACTTTACCTTTAGGAATAACAACGATAGATTGAATACCAGCGCGAGTTGCATAAGCAGATGCAGCAGCTGATGTATTACCAGTAGAAGCACAGATTACACATTTAGCCCCATCTTCAATTGCTTTCGCAACAGCAAAAACCATACCGCGATCTTTAAACGATCCTGTTGGGTTTGCTCCCTCAATTTTTCCATATAATTCAACGCCAAGTTCTTTTGATAAATTTACTAAATGAATAAGTGGTGTATTACCTTCATTTAAAGTTAAAGATGGCGTATTTTCAGTAACGGGTAAAAATTCTTTATATTCTTCGATTAGACCTTTCCACATAACGAGTTAGCTCCTTTTGTTCTCACTGGATGAACAGTTGTTTGTATATAAAAGACATTTTAACGCAAAATAGTGGTATTTATCAATAGTATTTAAGAAATTAACAAAATACTCTTATTAATTTAAGTAACTTTATTAAGATGAGTAGAAATAGAATAATTATATGTTCTTTAAATCAGGAAATCCTAAAATATTGTAGGATACACAACTAGGTAAAGTAGTAAAGTAAACATTGCTGCATCTACTACTCAGTTTTCGGGGAAGAAACAGAATTCAATATATAAGATAAAAGACAATTTTCTAGAAATTAGTTGTCCTAATAAGAATATTTTTGAATCTGTCCCTTTGCTATCGAAGCCGATAAACCAAACAATTAGAAGCAGGGATTAGGATACATAACAAGGTAAAAGGGTGTACTTGAATGTATTAGCATTTGCCTCTTAGCTTTGGGTACAGAAATGCCTAGCTTTCAAAATTAGAAAAAAGACCACCTTTTTTAGAAAATAATGGTTCTAGAAATATGTTTTTGTCCCTGACGTTTCGCTTTCGGTGCGGAAAAACGAGACACTCTTGCGTAGTAATTGGAATCCCCACCTAAAATAATGCAATGTACGAATTAATGCACCTGACGCTTCGCTTTCGGTGCAGAAAAGCCCAACACTCTTGTCCAGGGGAGTGTTGGGTTTTTTGTCGAATTTTATCGCAATAAAGTCAGAAAATTTGACAAAATGATGTCTTTTTTAGTTAAAAATTTAGTAAGTTAAAGTTTTTTCTGAAAACTTATTGTATTCCATTTTTAATGATGTTAATCTAGCTTTTATTAAAATATATGTATATATATACAACGGGGTAGGAAGGAAGTGGAAGTTGACATGAGCTTTTGTAATGAAATTAAAAAACGTTTCATCCGATTATCTAGAGGGCAGCGAAAGGTTGCACAGTTTGTTATTGATAACCCAAATATTATCGCAACTCATATTGCTTCTGATGTTGGAAAGCTTATCGGGGTAAGTGAATCAACGGTAATAAGATTTTGTTATGCTATGGAATTATCTGGTTTCTCTGAACTGCAGGAACGAATTAAAGAAGATTTAATTGGGGCGAAAAATACAGATATTGGTGATCACCCACTTATTACAAAAAAACAAGAACCTCTTTTTAGTAACGTAATGAATCGAGATATTACAAGCATTTTAAATACAATTCAGTTAGTCGAAGAAAATCAGTTTGAGCAAACTGTAAAGTGGATGCACGAATCGAATTTTATATATGTACTAGGCTTTAGACATTCTTCTCCTTCAGCAAGTTTTTTAAGCAATACTTTAGGTAATTACAGAAGACACGTAAAACAAATTCAACATGATGTAGAAGATATTGTTCAACAAATTAGCGGGATGGACGAGCAATCCTTACTATTTGTATTAGCATTGGATGCAGTTCTCGAGGATGTCTTAACAATTACTAAAATAGCAAGAAATAAAAATGTGAAGATCGTTGCTATAACAAATTCAGGTTTATCTCCTATTCGAGAATATGCAGATATCGTATTTACTGTTGGGGCACAAAAACAAGCTTCTGCAGAAACGATAATTGCCTCCCATTCTTTAATCCATTCATTAGTGGAAGGAATGGTAGCTCAAAATAAGAGACAATATACTACATTCCAAAAATCGAATGCGCAAATTGAGAGTAACTTTCTATTCTTAGAAAAAACAAAAATAATTTAAGAATCCTTATGAGTGAATTCGTTAAAAAAGTGCGAATTCACTTTTTTCTAGGATCATTAAAAATACGTCTTATGCATAAATTTGCATTCTTTATACAGTGCAAAAAGTGCAATAATTACCCTAAAAACCATTCAAAAAGTAGAAAAACTTTAATTTTTTAAATTTTGAATGCTTGAAAATTAGCGAATATTGCTGTCGAGTTTTGTCCGATAATTGGATTATTATAAGTTTGGAAATGAAGTTCTATTTTTCTAATTATCAATAGGTATGTTAAAATATACACGAAATATATAACCACTGATTATAGGAGGCCTCATTCATGAGCAAAGTATTAGTTTTTGGACATAAAAACCCAGATACAGACACAATCACGTCTGCAATTGTTTATGCATACTTAAAACAACAATTAGGTGTTGATGCTGAAGCAGTTCGCCTTGGCGAAGTAAATAATGAAACACAATATGCACTAGATAAATTCGGTTTTGAAGCACCAAGATTAATTGGTAATGTGGCAGAAGAAGCAAATGAAGTTATTTTAGTTGACCACAACGAACGTCAACAATCTGCTGATGGAGTAGAACAAGTAAAAGTAACTGAAGTAATTGACCATCACCGTATTGCGAACTTCGAAACTTCTGACCCACTATACTACCGTGCAGAACCAGTTGGCTGTACTGCAACTATTTTAAATAAAATCTTTAAAGAAAATAATATTGAAATCCCTGCAAACATTGCTGGATTAATGTTATCAGCGATCGTTTCTGATACTTTATTATTTAAATCACCAACTTGCACAGAGCAAGATGTACAAGCTGGTAACGAATTAGCTGAAAAAGCTGGAGTTGACGCAGCTGACTATGGTTTAGCAATGTTAAAAGCTGGTGCAGACCTTTCTGATAAATCATTAGAAGATTTATTATCATTAGATGCGAAAGAATTTACATTTGGCGATGTAAAAGCGGTTGTTGCTCAAGTAAACGCTGTTGATGTAAATGATGTATTAAATCGTAAAGAAGAGTTAGTAAGTTTA
This sequence comes from Ureibacillus endophyticus, assembly GCF_024159215.1. Taxonomy (NCBI): domain Bacteria; kingdom Bacillati; phylum Bacillota; class Bacilli; order Caryophanales; family Caryophanaceae; genus Ureibacillus; species Ureibacillus endophyticus. The sequence continues at coordinate 3,374,686 of NZ_JAMYWW010000001.1, read as the reverse complement.
TTAAATAAAAACGTAGAAGATAACAATTTAAACTTATTCTTCTTCGTTGTAACAGATATTTTAAATAATGATTCAACTGCTGTAGTAGTAGGTAGCGCAGCTCAAGCAGCAGCAGCGAGCTTCGGAAAAGAACTAGTAAATGATTTAGTGGATTTACCAGGTGTTGTATCTCGTAAAAAACAAATCGTACCAGTTTTAACAGAAGGACTATAAAAACTAAAATCCCCGACGATTTTTGGTCGGGGATTCTTTTTATTTCTTTAATTTTAAAGGGTATACTGCTGGGCCTTCAATTACATTTCCGTTTTTGTCAAAACGAGAACCGTGACATGGACAATCCCATGTTTCGTCTCCTTCATTCCATTTTGTTTTACAGCCGAGATGAGTGCATTTTGGAGCTTCAATTCTTGTTATATATCCACCAGCGAGATTTGTTGTAACGAGACCTAGAATTTTTAGTGCTCTTATAAATTTTAGTCCAAAATTACCTCTTGAAGGACTATAAATATCAGCAGCTCTATGTTTTTCCCTCGTAATGGCACTTGAAATAATTTCACCTGCAACAAGTGAATTGGAAAGTCCCCATTTTCGATAACCAGTCGCTACAAAAATATTAGATTCATTTTCAGTAATTTGCCCAATATATGGCATTAAGTCTGGAGTATCTGGATCTTGTGCACTCCAGCAATAAGTTGGATCTGTTAAATCGAAAACAGAAGTCATTTCAGATTTTAACGTGTCATAATAGTTTTGCGTATTTTTCTTCGTACCAGCAGTATGACTCGTGCCACCATAAATAAAATATGGGGTGTTAGAAATTAAAGCTGTACGAATCGTTCTTGATGCACTATCAACAGATAGATACTGTCCTTTTAATAATTCAGAAGTTTTTGTTGCAAGTAAATAAGAACGTTCTACAGAAAGTTTTGTTGTATATAATCCTTTTATGGATTCAATTGGGTAATGTGAACAAAGAACTAAATGTTTATAAGATACGCGATGATCATCTTCAGTTAACACATAATTCTCATCCATAACTATTTTCGTTACGCGACTTCGAACGAATATTTGTGCACCTTCTTTTAAAGCATGTTTTGCAAAATGGATTGCAAAATTCGTAGGGTGAATTTGATAAGTATCTGGCATTTTTATTGAACCAGTTACTGAAAATGGCAATTCGGTTTCTGTAGTTTCTATACCAGGTAAGTCCAATGTTTTATAGGCGTTAAATTCATCCTGTAATGTTTGTTTCCCTTCATCTGTTGTTGAATAAATAAATGAATCAACATTTTGATACAAATCAACAGGTGCATCTTGAAGGGCTTGATTAATTGCCTTCCAATTCGCATCAAAATATGTTCTTACTTCCTCTTTAGAAAAAGTTTTTAACATTTTACTAAAAACGAGACCGTGTTGTGGTGTTAATTTTCCAGTAGAATGCCCTGTTGTACCAATTCCAACTGCATCTTTTGCTTCAATAAGTGCAACATTAATGCCTTTTTTAGCAAGTAAATAAGCCGTGTAAACCCCAGATAAACCACCACCAATAATACAAACATCACTATCTATATTATTGGCAACCTTAGATGAAGAAATATTGTTAATATTTGATAGCCACAATGAATTTTGCATAAGGGCCCCCAGTAAAGTAATATTTTTATCCAGTATTGGAACTTTTCAAATAAATATACAATTGAGCACAATTATTGTAGGAATATTGATGCCACCGTAAAATAAATATTAGAAGGAGGAGGAAGAAAACATGAAAATTGAAGTGTGGTCTGATTATGTTTGCCCATTTTGTTATATTGGGAAACGTCAGTTAGAAATGGCGATTAAGGATACGGGTTACGGAGATCAAATAGAGGTTGAATATAAAAGTTTTTTACTAGACCCTACAACTCCTCTTGATGCAAAGGATTCGGTATATTCTTCTTTAGCGAGAAAATACAACATTTCGGTAGAGCAAGCAAAAAATATGACAAAAGGTGTAGCCGAACGAGCAAAAGAAGTTGGACTAGAATATGATTTCGATAATATGAAAGAAGCAAATACAGTAGCAGCACATCGTTTAGCAAAATGGGCAGCAACAAAACAAAATGGTGCAGAATTTAGTGAAAGAGTACTAAAAGCCTATTTCTTAGAAGGGAAGGCAATTGGTCAACATGATATCCTTCTAAGTTTAGTAGATGAGTTAGGGCTTGATAAGACAGAGGCACAACAGGTGTTAAATAGCAATCAGTTTGCAGAAGATATTGAACGTGATATATACGATGCACAACAAATTGGAGTGCGAGGGGTGCCATTCTTTGTATTTAACAATAAATACGGTATTTCAGGGGCACAACCTCAAAAACTATTTGAACAAACAATTGAAAAGGCTGCAAGTGAAGCTGGGTTAAAACCAAAACTGAAAATGGTTGGGGACCAGGGAGATTCGTGTTCTGATGGACAATGTAATTTATAATGAATTTCTTTGATATTACTAGGTAAAATCGTGATTTCGGTCAAAAGTATGAGCCTTGTTTTGTTGATATATTATTAATCCTCCTTTATGATATTTGTGTATCTTGATTTCAAGATTTATGAATTAGAGATTAAAGGAGAGTAAAATAGATGACTAATATACTAGTAATTAAAGCAAATAATAGACCAGATGGAGTTTCAACAAAAATGTTTGAAACTTATGTTGAGGAAGCAAAAAAAGTTGAAGGATTAAATGTTACCACTTATGATGTGTATGAAGAAGATACACCTTATTTCGGGCAAGATTTATTCAACGCTTTTGGAAAAGTACAAAACGGGGAAGAATTAACAGACCTTGAATCGCGTTTACTAGCAGCGAAACAAAAAGCAATGGACGCTATTACTGCAGCAGATGTAGTAGTAATTGCATTTCCAATGTGGAACTTAACAATTCCTGCAAAACTACACACTTTCATTGATTACATTTATCAATCTGGCTTTATGTTTAAATACACACCAGAAGGTAAAGCGTTGCAATTACTAACAGATAAAAAGTATGTTGTTTTAAATGCTCGAGGTGGTATTTACTCAACACCAGAAGCACAGCCATTAGAAATGGCAGTTAACTTCATTAAAAATGTATTTGGTGGCGTAGGTGGTATGCAGCTTCTTGATGAAGTAATTATAGAAGGTCATAATGCTAATCGAAATCAAGCAGAAGAAATCATAGCAGAAGGTCTGCAACGTGTGAAAGCTTCAGTAGAAAAGTTAGCAACAGTAAATGCATAACAACATATACTAAATAAAAGGATGTGCAGAAAGTTTCTACACATCCTTTTTCTATGTTTTGAAAATATATTATTGTTCGATATCCGTTTTATATGGCGATTATTAAGACGTTTTACCATAATGAATAGATATCTTTGTAACTTCATAAAATCTTTGAAGTAGGGGATATATCTCTATAAAAAAATGCATCTCTTAATTTTTATTAAATTTGATAAAGTTGAAAATCAATATTTACATCCATATCTTCACCGATCAATAAGCCTCCAGATTCGAGTACTGCATAATATAACAGATTGAAATTACTTCGATTTACCTTTTTTCGCAGTAATCCGTACTTTTTTAACCCCAAGGACTTTTCATGACCATTGAATAGTTGTAAATGTAATTGGATTTGTCACTTCTTTTATTGTTAAATCTCCATTAAGATTATATGTACATTCATCTATTGAAATAATTTCGTTTGAGGTAAAAAATATTTTTGGATATTTGTCAGCATGAAAAAAATCAGATGATGTTAAGTGTTAATCTTTTGTGAAAATGCTTGCTACATCAATTGCTACCGAGATTTTAGCGGTAGTCAAATCTTCTAGTGTTTCGGCATTAACTAGAGCTGAATAGGAATCAAAGGATCCTTTCACATTTGAGATTATGATATGTTTAACAGAAAAAGTAATTGCTGAGTGAGAGAAATGATTGCGTACTTTGCATGGTAACACCCAACTATTTTCTATTATTACTAAAATGATAGACTAAGATGAATAACGATACAATATTTGTCAATAATAAAACTAAGAAAAGTTACTTTTTGTAACTTGCTGAAAATGATACACTATTGAAAGAGACGAATTTATATACTTATTTGAAGCGAGTACAGGGGGATTAATTATAATGAAAGAAACAAAATTATGTCCACGTCTTTCTAAAGCTATGGAGTTATTAGGGAAACGATGGACTACGTTGATTTTATACCAATTGTTAGAGGGTCCCCACCGATTTAACGAAATAGAATCTGCATTACCTGTTAGTGGTCGAATTCTTTCTGAACGATTAAAAGAATTGGAAAGGGAAGGGATTGTCGAACGTAAAGTGTATTCAGAGGTTCCTGTTAGAGTTGAGTATTCTCTTACTGAAAAGGGTGTTGCACTAGAGGGTGCTATTCGTGAAATTGAACAATGGTCACAAGCTTGGCTAAAATAGCACCTTTTAATTACTTGTCAAAAAGCTTTAAATTACCCATACTAAGAAGTACGACGTTAGAAAGGAATTGCTTTTATGACAATACAAAAATGGGCTCAAGACTTAGAGAAAATTGTTAATCCCAAAAATATTAAAATTAATGAATCTCTTAAAACATATACAATGACGAAACTTGGTGGAAATGCTGATGTGTTCGTTTTACCAGAAACAGAAGAGGAAGCAACGAATGTTGTGAAGTATGCTTATAATCACAATGTACCGTTATTAATGCTTGGTAACGGGTCTAATATGGTAGTTCGTGATGGCGGTGTGCGTGGAATTGTTATCTGTTTTCAAAAATTAGATGAAATCCGCATAGATGGTACTCAAATTTATGCACAAAGTGGCGCACTTATTAAAGATGTTTCGAAATTAGCTGCAAGTCATTCTTTAACTGGATTTGAATTTGCTTGTGGGATACCTGGATCTGTTGGTGGAGCAATGGCAATGAATGCAGGAGCATACGGTGGCGAAATTAAAGACATTATCGTAGAATCCACTGTATTAACTAAAGAAGGCGAAAAATTAGTTTTAACAAAAGACGAACTCGAATTAGAGTACCGTAAAAGCATAATTGCTAAAAAAGGTTATTTTGTTCTTTCATCAAGATTCCAACTTGAAAAAGGAAACCAAGAAGAAATAGATGCGAAAATAGCGGATTTAACTTATCAACGTGAGTCGAAGCAACCGTTAGAGTACCCATCAGCAGGTAGCGTATTTAAACGACCTCCTGGACATTTTGCAGGTAAACTAATACAAGATAGTGGGCTTCAAGGAAAAGGTGTAGGCGATGCAGAAGTGTCTACAAAACACGCAGGATTTATCATCAATAAGGGTAATGCCACTGCGACGGACTATATCGAAACAATTAAAATGGTCCAAAATGTAGTAAAAGATAAGTTTGGTGTTGAACTGGAATTAGAAGTTAAAATTGTTGGGGAAGACTTAAAAGAATAATTTCTCAAAGCGCCTCTCAATTTGAAAGGCGCTTTATATATACATAGGAAGGATTTATCTTAAATGAAATTTGTATCATGGAACGTGAATGGGATTCGGGCTTGTGTAAAGAAGGGATTTTTAGATTACTTTCTAGAAGTGAATGCTGACTTTTTCTGTATTCAAGAAACGAAATGCCAGGAAGGACAAGTAGATTTGTCCCTTGATGGATATTTTCAATACTGGAACTATGCTGAGAAAAAAGGGTATTCTGGTACTGCGATTTTTACGAAATATGAACCTCTTAAAGTTTCCTATGGTGTAGGAGAAGAAGAGGATGAATCAGAAGGGCGTATTATCACACTAGAATACGGAAATTTCTATTTAGTTAACGTATATACACCGAATTCTCAACGGGATTTAGCTCGATTACCAAAAAGACTACAATGGGAAGATAATTTATTTGATTATTTAAAGAAACTTGATGAGCATAAACCCGTCATTTACTGTGGTGACTTAAACGTAGCTCATGAAGAGATTGATTTAAAAAATGCGAAATCAAATATAGGCAACTCTGGATTCACATATGAAGAACGGGAAAAAATGACGAAATTACTTCAATCCGGATTTACGGATTCTTTTCGTTTTTTAAATCCAACGAAAACGGATGCCTATACTTGGTGGTCTTATATGAATAAAGTTCGTGAGCGAAATATTGGCTGGAGAATCGATTATTTTATTGTATCAAACCGACTAGTAGATTCTATTACTGCTGTGGATATTCATTCACAAGTTTTAGGTAGCGATCATTGTCCTATCGTATTAGAATTAAATAACGTAAAATGATAGAATTATCCAGTAGTTTTGGAAAAAGGGGTTTTGAATAGAGAGGTGGAAAGTATAAATGGCTACAGCGGTCGCACAGAAAAAGTATAAAAAGATAATCGACTGGATTATTTGGATAATAGGATTAGTCATTGTAGCAGGTGGATTAGTCGTAATCGGTATTCATCTCTACGTGAAAAACTCTTTACCTACGATTGAAGGGGATTTAACTGTTTCAATTTTAGATGAAGATGTCAAAGTGACTCGCGATGGAGCGGGGGTACCGCATATTGAAGCATCTAATGAAGCGGATTTATACCGCGCACAAGGTTATGTACAAGCTCAAGACCGCCTCTTCCAAATGGATTTGGCACGTCGCCAAGCAAGTGGAACTCTAGCAGAAGTAGTAGGGAAATCGGCAGTAGAATCAGATAAATTTTTCCGTACGTTTAGTTTACGAAACGCTGCCGAAAAGTCCTATGACGGATATAGCGAAGAAATGAAACAAATCTTAAATTGGTATGCAGAAGGTGTTAATGCATTTATCGATGAAGTAAATGGTACGAGCAAGCTTTCGTATGAATTTAAGATTCTTGGCTATGAACCTGAGCAATGGACACCTATTGATTCTTTAACAATTGGTAAGTACATGGCCTATGACTTAGGTGGAAATTTTGCTGTACAAGCTTTTAATCATTGGGCACTTCAAAACTTTACAAAAGAGCAAGTAGAAGAACTAGTGATTGAATATCCAGAAGACGCTGGAACTATCATTCAAGCAAACTTAGAAAACCCTGTACAAGTGGCAGGAAAAATAAATGCTGACTTACTACCGCATGAATTTAACGGCAGTAATAACTGGGTTATCTCGGGAGAATTGACGGAAAATGGCAAACCATTACTTGCAAATGACCCACATTTAGGGTTGGGCACGCCTTCAGTTTGGTATCAAATGCACCTACAGTCTCCAGAGCAAAATGTAAGTGGAGTTATTTTCCCTGGCGTTCCAGGTATTATTTTAGGACACAATGAAAAAATCGCTTGGGGTGTTACAAATGTGAACCCTGATGTGCAAGATCTTTATATTGAAAAGCCAAATCCGGAAAATCCAACAGAATTTAAATACGATGGCAATTGGGAACAAGCGGAAGTACGCCAAGAGCCTATCAAGGTGAAAGATGGAAAAACAATTGATTATGAAGTAGTTGTAACTCGTCATGGACCAATTATTTCAGATTTTATCTTTGAAGAAGAACAACCTACTGCTCTGTTTTCAATGCAATGGACTGCGCTGGAATCAACACAAGAACTAGAAGCTATCATTGGATTTAACAAATCGAGTAATTGGGAAGAGTTTAAAGCGGCTTTAGAAGACTTTAAAGCGCCTGCACAAAACTTTGTCTTTGCTTCTACAGATGGAACAATTGCGTATAAAGCAAACGGAAATATTCCAATCCGTAAAGCGGGAGATGGCCAATTCCCTGTACCGGGAGATTCATCAGAATATGGTTGGGAAGGATATATTCCATTTGATGAATTACCAACTGTAATCAACCCTGAAGAAGGCTATATCGCTACAGCGAACAATAAAATTATTGGTGACGACTATCCATATCATATTACAAATTATTGGGCACCACCGTATCGTTATGAACGAATTGTAGAGATGATTGAATCAATTGAAATTGGAAGTATTGATGAAAAGACTGGTAAGGAAATTAAGGGATTAACTGTATCAGATATGCAAGCAATGCAATCAGATAAGAAAAATTTATATGCTGAAGAGTTTTTACCACATATTCTTTCAACGATTAAAAAGATGGACACAGAGGGCAAATATGCAGACATCATTACTTTACTTGAAGAGTGGGAACTTTTTGATGGTAAAGATGAAGGCGCTCCATTAGTATTTAATTTACTTATGACGGAAATCCAAAATACGTTATTTGAAGGAAAAATGCCTGAAGATGTTTATGAAATGATGCCTGGTAAATTCCAAATTACAGATCAACTTTTACGTGATGCTTATGCAGGTAATGAAGGCGTTTGGTTAAGTGAGGCTGGTGGGGTAGATAAAGTAGTTTACTCTTCATTTGAAAAAACAATAGAAAAAATCACTGCTAAGTTTGGTGGTACCGTTTCAAAATGGAAGTGGGGTAGTTATAATAAACTAACATTTGACCATCCATTAGCAAGTGCTTCTGATTTCCTTGCGCCTTATCTAAACCCTGATAAACAATCAGTTGGAGGTTCTCGTGTAACTGTCCAAGCTGCTGCAGAAGATGGTGAGGGTAATGTGGATCACGGCGCTTCATGGAGATTTATTGTTGATATGTATGATCCATCTGTTGCATATCACCTTGTTGCACCTGGTCAAAGTGGCCATGTGAAATCAAAATGGTACGACAACCAACTTTCGAATTGGGTATTTGGACGCTACCATAAAACAGTTATTAATGGTGATATTCATAAATCATATATTTTGAATCTACACGGAGAATAAAATAAGTATAGAGGCAGAGTTCGTTTATATAAAGGGAATTCTGCCTTTTAAAATTTGTAGTAATTTAGCCTCATTTAATATCTTGACACTTAAAAAGGGGGAATTTATGCTTAGTGTATTAGGTAGAACGTAATGAAAAAAATAGGAGAAATATAGGAGGAAATTATCGATGTATAATATGAAGGAATGGTGAAAAATATGAATATGCCGAGTTTAGTAAACGTTACAGAAGAAATTGTATTTGGTTTAATTAAATTTTTACTCCATGGGTTAGAGTATCAAACCTTTTGTCACTGTGAGTCCTGCGAATTAGAAATTGCTGCACATGCATTAAATCACTTGCCCCCTTACTACGTAACTACAAGTGCTAACCGTGAAGATGCTTTCAATCAGTTAAAAACTTCAGAAAATATCCAACAAATTAATAAACAAATTATCTTATCTATTTATAAAATGGGTAAACATCCAAATCATACAGATTAATTTTGTCCAATTTGTCAAATACTGACTTATTGGACATTTTTCTATATTGAAAAGTCGTCACTGTTTTAAGTTACCTTTTTAGGATTGTTGTAGTAAAATTGAAAATGACATTTCGAAAGTGAGGAGACTTGTTATGCCAACACCTAGTATGGAGGACCATATCGAACAAATTTATTTATTAATTGAAAACAAAGGATATGCGAGGGTGTCTGACATAGCTGAAGCGTTATCAGTTCTTCCTTCCTCAGTAACTAAAATGGTTCAAAAATTAGATAAAGACGGATATTTAGTATATGAAAAATATCGTGGGCTAACACTAACATCAAAAGGTGAAAAACTAGGGAAACGTCTTGTAAAAAGACATGAGTTACTGGAGCAATTCTTGCGTCTTATTGGAGTAGATGAAGAGCGAATATATGAAGATGTAGAAGGGATTGAACACCACTTAAGTTGGAATTCAATCGACCGTATTGCCGATTTAGTACAGTTACTAGAAGAAAATCAGGCGATATTAAAAAAACTTGAAGCTATGAAAGAATAATAAAAATTTGCAATTGATTGGAAAGGAAAGACTAAATTGAACGAACTAAAATCAGGCCAAGTCGTGGAACTTACAGTACTTGAAGAACAAGGCTCAAAGTGGCTCTTAACAAATGGAGACCTAGAGATTCCTTTAAACAGTTCAGAACTACAAAAACCTTTAGAACTTGGTGAAAGGCTAAAAGTTTTCCTCTTTGCCGATCGACGAGGTAACTTACAAGCTACAACTGTTATTCCTAAAATCCTACAAGGTGAATATGGTTGGGCAAGGGTAATTAAAGTATCGAAAGAAGGAGTAATAGTTGATATTGGATCAACTAGAGAGGTACTTGTAAAAGGTGAAGATCTACCACCACTTACAGAGCTTTGGCCACAAGTAGGTGATCACCTATATATTACACTACGTACAGATCGTAATGGAGATTTATTTGGTCGTTTAGTAACTGAAGAAAAAGTGAATGAGCTTTATGAAGGTGCAATGGAAGAAATGCACAACAAAAATATCATTGCTCGTCCTTATCGTCTATTACCGGTGGGTGCATTTTTACTAGGTGTGGAGACGCCATACCGAATATTCGTGCATAACTCAGAAATGGAAGCTGAACCAAGACTTGGTCAAGATGTTTCGATTCGGGTAATTGATGTAAAAGAAGATGGGTCATTAAATGGATCGATGTTGCCACGTAAACATGAGAGGCTCGGAAAAGATGCTGAACAAATTTTAGACTATTTACAAAGTGTTGGCGGGAAAATGCCATTTGGAGACAAGTCCTCACCAGAAGAGATTTCTGAAATGTTTAAAATGAGTAAAGGCGCCTTTAAACGAGCACTTGGCACATTAATGAAAGCAGGAAAAATCAAACAACAAGACGGTTGGACCGAAATCATTTAATGGAAAAAGTAAAAGGTGAATGTTGAAACCTTTTACTTTTTTTATCGTACTAATTTACGAAAGGGGTTAAGAAAATGAAACAAAGATGGCTTTCCCTAGTTGCTGTATTTGCTTTGCTGTTCTCAGTTATTATCCCAGCAAGCTCATTTGCAGCTACTAACGAAACTGATGTAAAAGCAATCAATGAAAAGTTAGGTGTTCCGATTGTAGTTTATGGAGCAAATTTATCTGAACAAGAAAAAGAAACTGTAAAAGTTGCATTGCAAGTAGATAAAGAAGCAGAAGTCGATGAAATCACTGTATCTGGTGAAGATTTAGTAAAATATATAAAAAATAGTAATGCAAGTTCAAGAATGTATTCTTCAGCAAAAATAACTCGTCAAGACGCGGGTAAAGGACTAATTATTAGTATCGTTACACCAGATAACATTACGGAAGTTACATCTGAAGTATATGCGAATGCAATGTTAACAGCTGGTATTGAAGATGCAGTAGTAGAAATTGCAGCACCAAAACCTGTAACGGGACACTCGGCTTTAGTAGGTATTTACAAAGCATATGAAGTAAAAACAGGGGAAACACTAGATATCGAACGTACTGACGTGGCAAATGATGAATTATCTGTTGCTACTCAAATTGCACAAAATGCTAATATTAGTGATGAAAAAATCGCAGAATTATTAACAGGCATTAAAAAACAAATTGCAGAGCTAGACCCAGCAACAAAAGAAGAAGTAGAGCAAATTGTTAAGGACCAACTAGCTGCATTAAATATTCAATTAAGTGAACAAGATCGTCAATTATTAGTGGATTTAATGGATCGTATTAGTAAATTAGATATTGATTTTAGCAAGCTTTCTGAACAATTAACAGACCTAACTACAGCTTTTGAAGAAAAATTCGGTGATGTTTTGAAAGATGAAGGCTTCTGGAATAGTGTGAAAAACTTCTTTAATAACTTAATTGAAACAATCTCTTCTTGGTTTAAATAATGAACTAAACGAGCAATTCAATTAAAAAGTAACAGAAACTATGTTATATTGATGCAAATGGGAGGGATGAACATGGATTTTAAATTAGCTGAAAAAAGTCCGAATCATTTTGCATATGAATATGAACAAGACGGAAAAAAGTTAGCTGAAATTGAATGGAACTTACGTAATGGAATTATGGATATGACGCATACTTATGTATCTGACGTATTGCGCGGCCAAGGGGTGGCAAAGAAGCTTTTAGATCAAGCAGCAGATTATGCAAGAGAAAATCATTACAAAATGAACCCAATCTGTTCTTATGTTGTAGCTGCCTTTGAAAAAAGTAAATCCTACGATGATGTGAAAGCGTAAAAACGAGGCAATCATGTTGGTTTTCCAACTTGATTGCCTTTTACTTTAAACTTTATGCTAATAAAAGAAAAGTGTAAAACCAAAAATAACAGAAGTTAAAACAGATGATGCAACGATTATTGAAGTAATATCTTTCCAATTATAAGTGAAATCATTTTCATTCATTGTTTTGTGCCTCCTTTTAGCTGCTTTTGGCTATTATAAATGTAGAAAATTGGGGAATTATTAAGAAAAATGGTATCTTATTTGTGATAATTTGTGTTAATATGTAATATTTGTTATAAAAATAGTGCGGTTATATAAGGTTATTCATGGAATCATGAAAGTATTACTAAAAACTCCAAATATCCTCCAATAAGACTAGATTTCAATATTTATCCTCAGATAATCAGCTGAAAATGGGGAAAAGTAATTGATAGAAGATGATTGGAGGGATGATAAATGGCGAAGATGAAAGGTAAAGGATTTGTAATATCTGCTCTAGTTGCTGGTGCTGCATCTTACTTAAGCAAAAAAGAAAATAGAGAAAAAACAATGCAGATGATTAGTAACATTTTTGCTGGGAAAGATAAAAATGATCCCAACTATGATAATAATTCCTTAAAAGAAATAGCTGAAACGCCAGCAAGCACAACAAACCAACGAATTCGTGAAAACAACTTTGTTGGTGAGGGTGGAGCACAAACTACTTTAGCTTATTACAATGAAAGCAATCAAGAGACGACACACTTGCATTAAAAAGAAGTCAACAATTCTCTACATCGAGAATTGTTGACTTCTATTATTAAACAAAACAACAACCGCAAATAATATTAATATTGCTCCTGTAACGAGAAAACCATGTGAAATGCTCAACTGTAACCAACCTAGTACAGAGGAACCAACAACTACACCTAAAGAGAAAAATGCATAGAAGTAACCATATGCTTTTCCTCTCACTTGTTCATTAGTGGAATCAATTAATAGTGCATTTATAGATGGGAATAAGAACCCAAATCCTATACCGTAGCTCGCCATGGCCAGAAAAAGTATGTAGCTTACTGTTCCCATACTTAATAAAAATAGGGAACACCCCATAAGACTAATTCCTAAACCAAGAGTATATGTAGGGGCTACTCTATCAAAAATACGATTTGTAGGTAATATGAAAATTAAAACGGCTACTATTCCAAAAGTACTTAATAATATGCCGCTCATTTTTGAGTCATATCCCAGTGTTTCTACATGTAAAGGTAATAAATAAGCAATTACCCCTTGAGCAAACATTAAGAAAAATGCACCTGTAAATGCCTTAATAACTCCGGGATTTTGGAATAAATCGTGTTTCATCCCGGCTTCCTTGTCTTTAGTTCTGTTTTGTTTCATCCGTATAATTGTAAATTTTCTTAAAGAGAAGAATGCAATTATTGCAAGCATTAACATTAAGACAGCTGTTACACTAAATACAAAGGGGACGGACGTTCGACTTGCGAGTATGCCACTAAATGCAGGTCCTACTATTGCTGCTATACCGACAAATGCACCTGAATGAGCACTGCCTTTACCTCTTTCTTCTTTTAACATGATACTTGAGTGGTAGGCAAATGCAGCAGGGACGATTAATCCGGCAAAAAGTCCATGTATAAATCGGATGATTAATAAAGTGAATGAATCATTAATCATTCCATATGAAAGTAGTGAAAGACTTGTGGTAGCAAGACCTAATGGTAATAGAATGTAGGGCCCCTTTTTATCTGTCCAAATTCCTGAGATGACATTTCCAAAAGTATTTGAAAAAGAATATAATCCAACTGCAATACCGGTTATAAACGAAGAAGCTCCGATAGATTCAGCAAAAGTGCTCATAACAGGTAACTGCGTAAATAAGTCGAAAAACGAAATGAAAATGATTGTATAGATTAAATACTTCATAAAAATCGCTCCTATTGATAACCAATCTCAGTTATTATTATATCACTTAAAAAAGTATTTGAATTATATCTTTTTTGAAATTATTATGTATTTCAAATAAAAAAGACCTGAAAGCAAAATCGCTCCAGGACATAAATGAAAAAAGGCTAGCTCCTTGGAAGTAAGAACTTCGGAGCTAGCCATATATGCATGCGTATTAAACGTTTGCAGTTTCTTTTTTCATTGTTTTGTTTTTAGCAAGGTTTACGTGCCAAGATAAAGCTTCCTCTAAGATGTGAGGAGTTTGGTGATTACCAGTTGCTTCTACAGCACGGTTGAAGTAATCCCATAATTGCTCTTTATAATCTGGATGTGCACAGTTTTCGATAATAACTTTAGCACGCTCTTTTGGAGCTAATCCACGTAAGTCAGCAAGACCTTGTTCAGTTACGATGATATCTACATCGTGTTCAGTGTGGTCTACGTGAGAAACCATTGGTACGATTGAAGAAATCGCGCCACCTTTAGCATATGATTTCGTTACGAAGATACCAAGGCGAGCGTTACGAGCAAAGTCACCAGAACCTCCGATACCGTTCATCATACGAGTACCTGATACGTGTGTAGAGTTTACGTTACCATAAATGTCTAACTCTAGAGCTGTGTTGATTGAGATTAAGCCCAAACGACGGATAAGTTCTGGATGGTTAGAAATTTCTTGTGGACGTAAGCAGATTTTGTCTGCGTATCTTTCTAAGTTACCGTATACTTTTTCTTGTAATTCTTTAGTAAGTGTAATCGAAGCTGCAGCTGCAAAACGTACTTTACCAGCATCAATTAAGTTGAATACTGCGTCTTGTAATACTTCAGAAGCTACAACTAAGTTTTCGAATTCTGAATCAGCGAAACCGTCTAAAACAGCGTTCGCTACAGAACCTACACCAGATTGTAAAGGCATTAATTCGTTTGTTAAACGACCAGCCTTGATTTCATCACGGAAGAAATCAAGTAATAAGTTAGCCATTCTTTGAGTTTCCTCATCTGGAGGAACGATCATTGAAGGTGCATCTGGCTCTTCAGAAACAACGATTGCTTGGATTTTAGCTGGGTCAACTTTAATACCGATTGTACCGATACGTTGTTCAGGATCTGTCATTGGAATTGGTTCACGTTTACCTTGTTCACCTGGAACATAGATGTCGTGAATACCAATCATTGACTCTGGGTGAGTAATATTTAACTCAATAATTACATTTTCAGCATATTCAACGAAGATTGGAGAGTTACCAACTGAAGTTGTTGGGATAATATAACCTTCTTCAGT
The DNA here is from genome assembly GCF_024159215.1 of Ureibacillus endophyticus. Taxonomy (NCBI): domain Bacteria; kingdom Bacillati; phylum Bacillota; class Bacilli; order Caryophanales; family Caryophanaceae; genus Ureibacillus; species Ureibacillus endophyticus. Next base: position 3,359,456 of record NZ_JAMYWW010000001.1, on the reverse strand, counting down.
GATTGCAACTGCTTCAATAATAGCGTGTTTAATTGGACCGATGATACCTTGACGTACAAGCTCAGCGTTGTGAGAAAGGTGTGCGTCAACATATGTGATTTCACCAGCATTGATTAAGTTACGGATTCCAGCATCAGCTTGGAAAGGTCCACGTTTGCGGATTACACCAGCTTCAGCTAAGTATTTATCTACTTCAGGGCCTAAAGATGCTCCTGTATATACATCAATTTTGAATTTTTCATTTTTAGCGCGTTCAACTAATGCCATAGGAACTACTTTTGCATCACCTGCACGAGTAAATCCTGACATACCTACTACTGAACCATCTTCAATTAGAGCAGCAGCTTCTTGTGCAGATACAACTTTTTCTGCTAATTGTTTTAAACCTAAACGTTTTTCAACTCTTGGATCCATTCTAAAATCCTCCCCCTAATAGATGTAAAACTAAGAATTATGTAGAATATTCTGTCTTTTAGTCGAATATTGTTTCAACTTGTAAAATGATAATAACACTATATTGTCACAAAATCTTCACTTAATACATGAAAGTGCTTTAATGACGTTTTTTCGAGAAATATAATGTGTTAACGATAGTTTTTTAATCAAAGGTAAGAAATCGCCAATTTAAAAGGTGTATAAATATGCAAGTTATGGAAGACTTTAGTACTAAAGAAATGGAAGATATTGTTTGGATAACAAAAAAACGTTGTAGAAAACAAAATTTTCTACAACGTTTTTGAATGTTAAAATCCTAAAGATCTACGGAAATAACTTGCATATCTTTGACTTACTGGGATTCTCGTACCGTCTTTCATAATTAATAAGAATGTCGAATGAGAATCTGGTTGAATTTCTTCAATGTAATCGATATTAACTATATACGAACGATGGCATCGGATGAAAGAATCTGGTGCCAAGAATAATTCTAGGTCACTTAAATTGAGGCGGTGATATCCTTCTTTACTCATTGTTTTTACAAATGTTTTTCTTAATTGAGTTTCAAGGTAAATCACTTGATTATGTTTAATTGGGTACCAACAATCATCAATTTTAACTGTAATGTAATTTGTTAAAAATGGAGATGGCTTTTGTGGGAAAATTGCTGTTACCGAGCCCTTTGTTTCACCTTCTTCAATTAAAGGAATACTCATCCCGTAATATGGAACTCCAAAAACATCAGACTCAATATACGTATTGATTTTTTGTCCATATGTAAGAGCTTGATGTGCAGCAGATCCTTCTTTAATTGGATCACCTGGTTTTATTTTTAGATCAACTTTTTTACTTGGCTGATAATACAAATATTCATTTGTGTCAGAAATGGCTATTGATGTATTTTCAGGGAAGAAATCTTTAATGACATCCATAATTTCTTCAATTTGCTTTGGATCCACTTTATTACACCTCTTTTTTATATACATATATCATATATTCTACTACATAATTATATAAATGAAATAGAGAAGATTGCGGAATAATTAAGGAAATTTACGCTAGTAAAAAAATATCTTCTTATTTCTGTCACTTTTAAGTGCTTTCATAAAACTAGTTTAACTTATAAGTAGAACATTATACAATTATAAAGTAAATAACCTTTTCATAGTGCAAAAGATAATAATAACCTATTATACACACATTTGGAAATTTAAGTTGAAAAAAAATGAAATTATGGTAATATTCAGGTTAGTTATTAATAATTGCTTCTTTATTCTCATTTATCTACTACTAAAATAGGAATTTTTGGCATAAAATACTCAATAGATGGTTGTTTATATTGCAAAAAATTATTAAAGAATCCAAATACATATTTATTTTAAGTATAAAATACTAGATGTTTACTTACTTATTGTTTTTGAAAACAATTATGCAAATTGCATTCTGAAGAAAGATGGGATATTCTATGCAGCTACACCAACATTCAATATCGGAAACAATTTCAAAAAGGTATTTTCAAGAGATTGATAGTATTAATCAATATAACGGAATTGAGGAATTTTTTAATATTGAATCAAAGCTGTTATTTGAAATCTTTCACTTAGAAGGAACAAAAGCGAAAAAATCTTTACATGAAATCATTGATATTCTTTCTATTCGGTTTGGAAAACAGGTAATTAAAGTAGTACGTAATTACTTCGCTATTTTATCTTCTATTGTTGCAAGAAAATTGTTAGATAATCAAGTACCTTCAAAGAAAGCGTTTGCTTTTAATCTAGCATGTGTAGACATGATAGAGAATAAAATGAAGGATGCTGAATTTTTACAATTTGCTGATGACTTGATTGATTTTTATGTTTATTTCATAGCAGATCGTAAACAACCTACATTCCGCCACCAAACAGTAAATAAAGTAATAATGTACATAAATGACGAATTAGAAAACGACCTAACAGTAGAAAGTATAGCACAAAAATTCCATATAAGTACTAGCCATTTATCTCGTATCTTTAGAGAACATGTTGGAATTACTTTAGTTGAATACTTAAATGTTCGCCGGGTAGAAGAGTCTCAATACTATTTAAGACATACCAATAAAAGTATTACTTCAATATCTGAACAATTCCACTTCTGTAACCAAAGTTATTTCACTAGGATTTTCAAAAAATATACTGGGGTTACACCGAAACATTTTAGAGATGAATTGCATCATGAGTTTTACCGATTTGAAATTCCTGAAGTAGATCTAGAAAGAGTATAACTGCAATTTGATACAGTTGGCAAAAGTGCCAGCTGTATTTCTCTTCATATTTACAGTTTTTAAGTGAGTATAGTATACCTGCTAATTGATATTCACATTTCTTTTACTGTATACTTCATTTTAGCGAAAATATTTAGTAGGTGGAAAAATGAAAAAGCTGACACTATTTTCAATGCTAGGCTTAGTAGTACTTGTACTAACAGGATGTCAAGCAGTTGAAAATCAAGAAGGATTCTTTTATGGAACTTTTGTAAGACCGATGAATTGGATACTACATTTTTTAGGTAATGATGTATTTAACGGTAGTTATGGTTTAGCTATTATTGCCATTACAGTAGTAATTCGATTGATTTTAATGCCGTTTATGTTAAAAAACTATCGTCAACAATCATTAATGAAATCGAAAATGGATGTCGTTAAACCGAAATTGGACGAGATTCAGGCAAGATTGAAAGAAGCAAAAACAAAAGAAGAACAAATGACAATTCAGCAAGAAATGCTTACTTTATACCGCGAAAATGGTATAAATCCATTAAATATGGGATGTTTACCTATCATCATTCAAATGCCTGTTATTATGGGTCTTTATTTTGCAATAAGATATTCTGAGGATGTACAGACTCACGAGTTTTTGTGGTTTAACTTAGGTACACCAGACATATTAATGACCGTTATTGCTGGTGTTGTCTACTTCTTACAAGCGAGAGTTTCATTGTGGACGGTTCCTGAGTCACAAAAAGCCCAAATGAAATTAATGATTTATATCTCACCAATTATGATTGTATTTATTTCATTTACATCTATGGCAGCTCTTCCGCTTTATTGGTCTGTTAGTGGATTATTATTAATTGCTCAAACTTATATTGGACGTAAATATTATTCTGAGCATCCTGCTAAGGAAACCGAGGTTAAATAAAACCTCGGTTTTTCATGTTTTTAAAACAATAAGTGCTAAATGGAGAAAATTGAGAGAATCAGTGCTAAAATAGAACCATTGTAAAGGAAAGAGGCAAGGTGTCATGAAAGAATATCGTTATGGCAATAATAAGAAGTCAAATAAAGGGAAATACATAGTCAGTGGGATTTTAATTGTATTAGCTGTTAGTGTAGGTATTTACTTCTGGATAATAAATCAAAATAAAGCTGAAACTCCTGATAATGTAGCCGAACAGCAAACAGAAGAAAATACAAATGAACAACCAGTAGAAGAGAATCAACCAGAAGAAGAACAAAATGATGAAACATCCAATGAATCTGAACAACAAAATGAAGGTACTTTAACAAATGGTGGGTATATTGAAGGTCAACCTGAACCAACAGAACCAACATACATAGATGGTGTACTTATTGCGAATAAAAAGTATCCACTACCAAGTGATTTTGCACCAGGTGAAAATAAAGAGGCTCGAGCAGCATTTGAAAAAATGGCAGGAGATGCTAAAAGCGCAGGGTTTGAATTAGTTGCTTTTAGTACATATCGCTCATACGAATATCAAGAAACTCTTTATAACAGATATGTCGAACGTGATGGAAAAGAAAATGCCGATCGATATAGTGCAAGGCCAGGATATTCTGAACATCAGACTGGACTAGCCTTTGATGTTGGAGAAAAGGGTAATGAGGATTTATGGCTAACTGAAGAATTTGGAGAAACCCCTGCAGGTAAGTGGTTGGTTGAAAATGCAGACAAATATGGATTTATATTACGATATCCAAAAGGAAAAGAAGCAATTACAGGCTATATGTATGAATCTTGGCATTTTAGATATGTTGGGGTAGATTTAGCACAAAAAGTGAAAAAATCTAATTTGACATTAGAGGAATTTTTGAATATTCAGTAATGGTTTTCTTTAAATAGGGTAGTTCAATGTAATCAGCGAATTGTTAATATGCTAATAAAAGGGACTCAAAGTTATGGAATAATTTTGAGTCCCTTTTTATATTATAAAATTGGTGAAAGTAATCTAGATATAGACTCTTTAAATTTAATAAGTAAGGGGCGATTTTCGTATTTCTCAAGGGTTAATTCTGTACAATCTTGTATATCCTTTTCAAATATTTCAGCAAGCTCATGTGAAATAATATGATCATAAATAAATGCATTGGCTTCAAAATTTAAACTGAAGCTACGTACGTCGATATTTGCAGTTCCAACCGTTGAAGCTTCATCATCAACAACTATGGTTTTTGCATGAATAAATCCTTTTTCGTATATATATATTTTAGCACCAGCTTTTAATAGCTGTCCTACATAAGAATAGGTCGCCCAGTAAACAAACATGTGGTCTGGCTTATTTGGAACCATAATTCGAACATCAATACCTGATAATGCTGCAATTTCGATGGCTGTTAAGAAGCTATTGTCTGGTATAAAGTAAGGCGTTTGAATATATATATAGCGCTTTGCATCCATTAAAAGTTTTAAATAGCCATTTTTAATCGTTGGCCATACATTATCAGGACCACTTGAGACTATTTGCATCGCCACATTCCCCTTTTTAGGGATAGCGGGGAAGTAGCTTTCTGAATAATCGATATTGTTCTCGCTAGCTTGATTCCAATCGAGTAAAAAACGTGTTTGTAAAGGGTGGACAGAACTTCCTTCAATTCGAATATGTGTATCACGCCAATAACCAAATTTCTTGTTTAAACCTAAGTATTCATCCCCCACATTAAACCCACCAATGTAACCGATACGACCATCAATGACAACGATTTTTCGGTGGTTTCTAAAATTTAAACGAGGATTTAATAACGGAAGAATGGAGGGGAAGAACACCTCTACTTCTCCTCCAAGCTCTAGCAATTCTTTGAAATGTCTTTTTCGTAATCCGCGGGAACCCATTTCATCATAAAGAATGCGAACTTTGATACCTTGTTTTGCTTTCCTCTTAAGTGCAGAATAAATTCGGTTCCCGAGATTATCCAACTTAAAAATATAATATTGAATATGGATATGGTCTTTTGCGTTGAGTATATCTTTAATTAGTGATTCAAATTTCTTAGTACCATCATCAAAAATCTGTATATCATTATCTTGTGTAAGTACAGAATCACTCGTTTTCAAGTTCATATGAATAAGGCTTTTATATTTTTCCACTGTGTCAGTGGTGAAATCAAGGCAGTTCTTTTCCAAAGCTTCTATTTGATAAGTAATTAGTTTATCGATTCCTATATCCTTTTGTCCTTCCCATCTAAACAAGTGCTTTTTGCGCATTTGTCTGCCTAGCAATAAATAAAGAACGAAACCAAATAACGGAATAAAGAAAAGGACTAGTATCCATGCCCAAGTTGATGATGGATCTTTACGTTCTAAAAAGATTACCGTAATCGCTAGAATGAAATTTAGTATAAGCAGAATGATAGGAATATAAGTAATGGTACCGATTAAGAGGCTCATCAAAATGCACCTACTTTAATTATAATAAATCTATTATAACTGATTTAATGTACGAAAGTAATTTTTAACTTGACTTAGTATTGTTCAGCATGGAAATAAATATTAGAAAAATCAAGATTCATTAGTTTTTCTTGGTTAATAAAGAATTTTAGGACGCCAGTATCCCCGTAATTGATACCATGCTCATCATTCGTAACGATTTGTAAAAGAAGGGTATCGTAGGATTGTAGGAACTCCGAATTTTCCCTTGAATCGGATTCAATAAAATATGGATAACCTCCTATCTTATGATCTGCTCCTAAATATCTTTCAAAATATATATCTTCAAGAGTTCGTTCGTCATCATTAATAATTCCGTATTGTGAAAGGGGCTTTTTAAAATATCGTTCTACTCGATAATCAGTTGCAGAAACTGGTTCTACATTTGGTATAAATAGAATGCCCTTTTCATTTTCGATGGGGAATGTATTAAGTGTTTCTAAATATGAAAAGTCGTGTATTAAGTCACTTTCTGGAAGGAGTGTTGAATAGTAACGAATTTTATAATCTTGTTGCCATAATAATTCAACTACTTGATGTTCAGGAGTACATAAATTTTTAGAAATAAATATTTGTAATAATCCTTGATTAGGAAAAGTCGCAGGAAATGTTGATTCAGAAAAATTAATCTGAGCTAACAAGTACATATAATTACCATCTGAATCTTTTGGGTGTAATTGATTTTTAGGTAAGTAGGGGTATCCAGCAAATTTGCTAGCTGTAAGGGAAGTAGTAGTATTGTAAGGGATAATTAAAGAAGATGGTTTTAGGGAGGGTATTAAGTTCTCACGAAAGCCTTCCAATTGTTGAGGTAAATCAAAGTTCTCTAGTGTTTTCAAATTAATTCCTCCACCATATAGGATCGATTTTTATAAACAAATAGAAAATGAGTTCTTTGTCTATCTTATGAACATTTTTCTTAATTTTACACCAAAATTAAAAAAATAAAACATATTTTTAGAAAAATTTTCCAACATAAAAGAAACACTGCGTAATATAAGTATACGCAGTGTATTGATTAATCTTGTTCAGTTCGTAAAGAATTTTTTGCTTTGCTGAAAATAACAATTAGGAAAATAGACATAAGAGCTAGTAAAATTGATATATAATAATTAAGAGATATATTAACGGTAAATAGTGCTGTAAAGAATAGGGGACCAATAATTCTCCCTAAATTATCCATTGAGTAGGATAAGCCTGCAGCAGTTCCATACTTACCACCAGACTCTTTAGAAGTTAATGAAACTACACAAGTTCTCGCTAAAGCGTTCCCTGCTGTAAATACACATAATGCTAGACCAGCTAGTACTAAATTTGTAGTTAGGGTAATTAACAGAAGTCCGATTGCTGTTACAATTTGCGCACCCATTAACCACTTTGTTTCTGTTCCATCTTTAATACGACGAATAACACCGCCTTGAATACCAGCATCAACAAAACCACTAAACATAAATAATAATCCTAATTGAAGGGGAGTAATGTTGATTTTTTGTATTTGGAATAATTGAAACGTAGCTTCAACCCCAGCTAATGTAAACGTTACAAAAAATGAAAACAATAATAAATAGCGAATACGGTATCGAAGTAGATGTTTTGCACCTTTTGGAATGATGTTACGTTTATTCGCTTCGCCAATACGCTCAGGTTCTTTTAACACGAGTAGTGCATAAACAAAGAGAATACCTATTAGTAATGCAGAAGCGTTAAAAGGTAATTGTAAGCTAGTATGTCCGAGAACTCCTCCAATGGCTGGACCAAATATAAATCCTAATCCAATTGACATACCCATAAAACCCATATATTTATTTCTGTTTTCGTTTGTAGACATATCCGCAATAAATCCAGTGACAGAAGTATATAAAGCACCAGAGAATAGTCCACCTATTAAACGTGATATGTAGAGCATAAATAAATTATTTATAAACACGCTAAAGACGATAAAGCTTAAACAAAAACCTACAAGTCCTACTAATATAAGTTGCTTTCTCCCTACACGATCAGAGAGTTGTCCCCAAAATGGAGCGGTAAAAAAGCTAGCAAGAGCGTAGACTGTTAGTAATCCTCCAACATGTACCTCATCCCAACCTTGTTGAACAATTACTTCTGGTAATACCGGTATGATAATGCCAAATCCTAAATAAACAAGAAATTGAACTGACATTAACAAAATGATTGGTTTTTTCATATAAACCCTGCTTTCTATCTGTACATAAAACCATTTTACATTGGCAAAAGAAAATAAGACAAGTTGTAACAGGGAACAATTTCATTAAGGAAATTAAAAATGAGTGAATAAAAAGAAAAGATATTAGAAATTATGGTTTTAAGGGAAAAATTGAAAGCTTTTTGGTTGACATTTATAAACTTGTAACATAATTGTAAACACATTTACTATGAAACATGTTATGATAATGTCAATAAACTTGTCTGACCTCTAGTAAGATGAAACTTTTTCAATTATAAAATCGTTAAAAATTATATATATATTCGGAAGGTTAGGTGGAAAGCATGCCGAAAGAAGTAGATATAAAGAAAATTGTTTCGAATTTATCGAAGTTAGGTGTTACTGCAACGGTTACAAAGTCTCGTTTAGAATTATTAAAAGTACTAACACCACCAACTCAAACTCCACAAGTATAAATAAACAAAGCAAATTCAAACAAATATAATTAGTACGCTATTTTGAAAGACTTTTCCGGGTAAATGAACAATATTTCGTTCATTTACTCGTTTTTTATAATTAAAACTCCCCCTGGTCCAGTCCACCAGGGGGAGTTTTGTTATCGGAAGTTTTAAAGTAAGATATGCTTTTTGTTAATCTTCGTCATCACTTGCAGAGAACATGTATGTTCTGTAGTGGAATTTCATACTAAACACCAAGCCGATTGCAAGGGCATTCCCCATTAACGAACTACCACCATAACTTAAGAATGGAAGAGGAATACCGGTAATCGGTAATAGTTGAATCGTCATCCCAATGTTTTCAAAAACGTGGAAGGTAATCATTGCAATGATACCAGCACATACATAAGTACAAAACGGATCTTTTAATGTTAATGTAGTTTTTGTTAAGTGATAAATAAGCAAGAAATATAAACAGATAACAAAGCTTGCCCCAAGGAATCCCCATTCTTCACCGATTACAGTGAAAATAAAGTCAGTATGATTTTCGGCAACATACACTTCTCGATCCATATAACCTTTACCGAAAATTTCACCAGAGCCAATTGCGTTTAGTGAGGTTATTAAATGATAACCCCAATCTGAGGAGTAAGCATAAGGGTCTAACCAAGAGTAGATACGGGCAAATTGGTAATGACTAAAACCTAACTTCTCTTCAAGAAAAGTTTGCATATAAATGGCCATCCAAAGTAAAGTGCCGCCTACAGCTACCCCACTAATAAATACCGGCAAGATTATTTTCCATGATATACCAGCAACGATTATAATTGCAGCGGTAATCGCTAAAAATACAAGCGATGACCCTAAGTCTGGTTGTGACATAATAAATGCCAAAGGAACAAATAAAGTCAGACCTATTTTACCTAATAGAATAAAATCTGTTTTAATTGTTTTAATCCCATATTGTTCATGGTGCTTACTGATTACCCTTGAAACAGCCAGTATATAAAAGGTCTTCATAAATTCCGAGGGTTGAATATTCCCTATTGGTAAGTGATACCAACTTTTCGCGCCATTGACCGGTTCACCAAGTTGACCTGGACCTTCCGGCATAAAGATGAGAAGAAGTAATAATAAAACGCCAAACCCATATAAATACCAGGACATTTTTTTATATTGATCGGGTTCGAAATACATAACAAAAGCTACTATGAATGCACCAATCACATACCATTGAAGTTGCTTTATTACGAAGTTTGTAGCACCGTATTGACCAGTAGTTTGGGCAGACGAAATCGCCAACAAACTAATAATTAAAAAGATAACTAATATAAAAAATAGCTTCCAATCAAAACGACCGGCAAAATTTCGATGATTTTCCATTTTGTTCACCTTATTAACTTTTAATAAATCGTAAATTTCCTCTTTCACGATTGCACATTTTACTTTAACATAGAAATGCGGAAAAAGGGTACTATCGATTAGTTTTATGTTGTGACGAAAAGCGTCTCGAAAATGTTTCAAAAAAATAAATAAAAACATATAATATTATTTGGACCAAAATATTGGAGAGTGATCGTATGGCGAAGAAACAAAAAACTGCTGAAGACTTTATACAACATCTATATATACATATGAATGATGTCGACCATTTCGTTATTTTTAGTGGTTTATCTTTAAAGCAGTTTGTTAATGCGGTCGATCCAATACAAAACTTATTGTTACTAAAACATGATTACGAAGATGGCTTATTTAATATGAATACCCAATTTGATTTTATACCGGGTGAAGATTTGAAAAAGTTCGTTAAAGAAATGGCCGATACAAAGAGTGATTTATGTTTTGTCGATTTTTTAAAGGAAAAAGATTTAAACAATTTAACACCGCTTGAACAAGCTGAGTTACTATATATTGGACATAAAAAAGAGCCAATTCATTCGCCATTTTTCCCGAAACTGTCAAATCGATATGTGTATTATTCTTCTTTGAATGACAAGACAACCAAAATTTATTTCCGTTTTCTAAACGACTATGAAGCCCTAGTTTCTAATGTATATAATTCATTAATTAAAGAAAAAGAAGGAAACGGTAGTTTTTGGCGAAGAAAATCAAAAGAAGCTATTCCTAAAATAGATCCACTTGTTTTAAAAGCTTATCGCCCATTTATAAAAGAAGGTGCTTTGTTGTCCCTTTATAAAATGGAGAAACCGAATAATTGTTATGGAATTGAAATACGAACATTATCGGATTACGATTATGCTGATGAAGTATGGGACGATTTAAATTTTATTTTAAAACAAAGTTATGATGAATTGATTAAAATTTCTTAAAAAACTTTCTGTCCTTTTTCTTTTTGACAGAGAGTTTTTTTCACTTTTTTGCAAGAAGTTCTATAATATAGGTCATATATAGGTTTTTGTCTCGTTTTATGATTCTTCATAACATCCTGTGTTAAAATAGAAATACTCAATTTTTGGAGGTCAAGTAATGAAAAAGCGAATAGGTTTATTATATGGAGGGAAATCTGCAGAGCATGAAGTATCACTTTCAACGGCTACAGCAGTTTCTAAAGCAATAAATTATGATAAGTATGAAGTGCACCCAATCTACATTACATTAGATGGGCAATGGCTTAGAGGACCTCAATTAACAGAAGCAGTTGAATCTGCAGAACAATTACAATTTACAAAAAATGATGTGCAAGAAAATAACATAACTGAGTTTATTTTAGACCAAGGAAAACAAGCGCAATTTGATGTTATCTTCCCTCTACTTCATGGTACGAATGGTGAAGATGGGACAGTTCAAGGGTTATTAGAAGTTTTAAACTTCCCTTATGTTGGGAATGGTGTGTTGGCTTCTGCTGCTGGTATGGATAAAGTTGTTATGAAACAGCTATTTGAAGTGGCTGGTTTAAAACAAGTGCCATTTGTATACTTTATTCAACATGAATGGAGCAATCAACAAGAGAAAATATTAGAGCAATGTCAAACAGAGTTAACTTGGCCAATGTTTGTAAAACCTGCAAACTTAGGATCAAGTGTAGGTATTAGCAAAGCAAATAACATAGAAGAATTAAAAAAAGCAATTAATTTTGCATTCCAATATGACCGAAAAGTGCTTGTTGAACAAGGTATTAAAGCGCGTGAAATCGAGATGGGTGTATTAGGAAATAACGATCCGAAAGTTTCGGTTGCAGGCGAAATCAAACCAATGACAGAATTCTACGATTATGATTCGAAATATAAAGATGGTTCAACAGCTTTAGTGATTCCGGCAGAAATTCCATCAGATGTTGAGGCGACAATGAAAGATATGGCGATTCGTGCCTTTAAAATTTTAGATTGCGCGGGTATTGTACGTTCTGACTTCTTTGTAACAGATCAAAATGAAATTTACATTAACGAAGTAAATACGATGCCAGGGTTTACTCCGGTAAGTATGTATCCTCTTTTATGGCAGCATACAGGTGTTAGTTATCCAGAGCTAATTGATACACTAATTGAATTAGCAATTGAACGTCATTCAGAAAAACAACGATTACAATATAAACGAGATTAGAGTGGGCGAATCATGAAAAAAACGTTAAAGGAAATTGCAGATTGGTTAGGCATTGATTCAGGTAAGTACTCAGACAAAGTGGTTACCGGAATATCGATTGATACAAGAACACTTAAAAAAGGTGATTTATTTATTCCTTTCCGCGGTGAAGCGGTAAATGGTCATAAATTTGTACAGCAAGCCTTTGAAAAGGGTGCTGCTGCTGCTCTTTGGTTAAAGGATGAACCGAATCCTCCAAAAGATAAACCGATATTATTTGTTGATGATTCCGAAATCGCATTACAACAAATGGCTCGTAAATATCGAAATGAACATAAAGCAAAGTTTATTGGTGTTACAGGATCAAACGGAAAAACTTCCTCCAAAGATATTTTAGCGAGTATGCTTGAACCATTTTATAAAGTTCAAAAAACGATTGGGAATTTTAATAACCAATTAGGCTTACCAATTACAATTTTATCCCTTGATGAAGATACAGAAGTTGCGGTTCTGGAAATGGGGATGAGTGGTTTTGGTGAGATTGAGTTTTTATCAAATTTGGCAAAACCTCACTATGCGATTATCACAAATATTGGTGAAGCCCATATGCAAGATTTAGGTTCGCGAGAAGGTATTGCAAAAGCGAAGTTCGAAATTATTAAAGGCCTTCAATCAGATGGAACGTTATTCTTCGATGGAGATGAGCCATTATTACAAAGTCTGGTAGCTAAAACAACGAATCTAAATAGCAGAGCTTGTGGATTTAGCAAAGACAATGATTTATTTGCTACAACTATCGAAACAACAGATAAAGGTAGTCAGTTTACTGTTAGTGGCGAAATCAATGGTGAATTCTTTATACCAGTATTAGGGAAACATCAAGTGAAAAATGCTTTAAATGCTATGTTGTTAGGTCGTGCTTTAGGACTTACAACGGAACAAATTAGAACTGGTTTAGCCCAAGTAAAACTAACAGATATGCGCATGCAATTAGTTTCTACAGAAAATGGTCCATTGTTTATAAATGATGCCTATAATGCTGCTCCTACTTCAATGAAAGCAGCAATTCAATTTGTTCAAGCAACTACTATAAGAGATGATAAATGGTTAGTTCTTGGAGATATGTTGGAGCTAGGAGAAAACGAGGAGCAATTCCACAAACAACTTTCGGAAGTCATTGACGCAAAGGAAATTTCTAAAGTATGTTTATTTGGCCCTCGAATGAAATGGCTTTATGAACAATTGTTAAATTCGTTCACAAAATATGACTTAGTTTATACGGAGAATGATTATGATGTAATTGTTCAAACTATAAATAACTATGCGAGTAACAATTCGTTAATTTTATTAAAAGGTTCAAGAGGGATGAAACTAGAAACAATCTTAAAATCATTCCAATAACTTTGTGAGGTGTCTATGGATCATAGACACCTCGTTTTTAATATGAGCCTTAAAGGGAGTATGGAAAATGAGTGTTGGAGTTTTAATGCTACATGGGTTTTCAGGTGGACCTTATGAAATATCGCCATTAGCCCAATACATAGAAGAGAAAACGGGGTGGGTTGTTGAAACACCAACATTTACAGGGCATGGGGAATCTGATGCACTACATTTAAAAGGGTATATAGCAGAACATTGGTTAATGGATGCGGAGATTAGTTTCCGTAATTTATCCAAAAAGGTGAATGAGGTAATTGTTATTGGATTTTCAATGGGTGGTGTCATTGCATTATATTTAGCTAAACGCTACAAGGTGAAGCAGTTAGTGTTGTTAAGTGCTGCGGCAAAATATATTGCTCCAGCACAATTACTTAAAGATTTACGTTTAATAGCAGAAGATGCCATAAGAGGGCAACTAAAAGATAATGAATTATTTAAACGGTACGAGAACAAACTAAAAAATGTACCTGTAAGTAGCACTGTTCAATTTATGAAAATAGTAAGGCAAGTTGAACCTTATATTCGTACAATCAATGTCCCAACATTTATCGTGCAAGGCCAAGAAGACGGTATTGTTCCTTATGCAACTGCCCAATATTTATATGATGAATTACCTACAAAAGAAAAGTATTTATTTTACTCAGAAAAAGGGAAACACCATATTTGTTATAGTGATGATTGTCTCGTATGGTACCCAAAAATATTGGACTTTATGGAAGGTAGGGATGTTTTTATAGGAATATAAATCCAAAATAATAATAACATTTTTGACAACTAGAGCATTATCGTTGCAATGCGGTTATGAACCATGATAGACTATGTAAAGCAATGGATACATTTTGTGCGAGGCTCTTCTCATAACTGAAGAAGAGTGCTTTTTTTTGAATTTAACGGTTTTATTCTATTTAGTATTGTAGATAACAGAAGATGTAGAATCAAACCGCTCGGCAAAGACCGGGCTTTCCTTTTCATATAGTATCGCTCTCTGAAAATACAGAGTTTTATTAAGTAACGGAAACGTTCCAAACTTAGGCCCTTAGTTTGCCGCATTTCATCTGAAAATGTAACCATTTGTCAACTTAATGGAAAAAAGGAGATTGAAGAGTTTGACAAATTTTTCAGAATTAAATATTAGCGAATCGACATTACGTTCATTAAAACGTATGGGATTTGAAGAAGCTACACCAATCCAAGAAGGTACAGTTAAGTTTGCTTTAGAAGGCCGCGATATTATTGGGCAAGCACAAACAGGTACTGGTAAAACTGCAGCATTTGGTATTCCACTTATTGAAAAAATTGACCCAAGTAATCCAAATATTCAAGGGTTAATTATCGCTCCTACACGTGAATTAGCAATCCAGGTGTCTGAAGAACTTTATAAAATTGGATACGACAAACGTGTAAAAATCTTGTCAGTTTACGGTGGACAAGATATTGGCCGCCAAATTCGTGCATTAAAAAATAAACCACAAATTATTGTTGGAACTCCAGGGCGTATTATTGACCATATTAACAGAAGAACATTAAAACTTGAAAATGTTCAAACGCTTATTTTAGACGAAGCAGATGAAATGTTAAACATGGGGTTCATTGATGATATCAATGCAATTTTAGAATATGTACCAGAAGAAAGACAAACATTACTTTTCTCGGCGACAATGCCTCCAGCAATCCGTAAAATTGCTACTAACTTCATGAAAAATCCTGAAGAAGTTAAAATTAAATCAAAAGAAATGACTGTTGAAAATATCGATCAATATTTTGTGAAATCACAAGAACGTGAAAAGTTCGATATTTTATCTCGTTTATTAAACGTACATCAGCCAGAACTTGCGATTATTTTTGGTCGTACAAAACGTCGTGTTGATGAATTATCACAAGCACTAAGTCTTCGTGGTTATTTAGCAGAAGGAATTCATGGTGATTTAAGCCAAGCAAAACGTATGTCGGTATTACGTCAATTTAAAGAAAATAAAATTGATATCCTAGTTGCTACAGACGTTGCTGCACGTGGTCTTGATATTTCAGGAGTAACTCACGTTTATAACTTTGACATCCCACAAGATCCGGAAAGTTATGTTCACCGTATCGGTCGTACAGGTCGTGCTGGGAAATCAGGTCTTGCAGTTACTTTCGTAACACCACGTGAAATGGGTTACTTACGTATTGTTGAAGAAACAACTAAGAAGCGTATGACACCACTTCGACCACCTACAGAATCAGAAGCTTTAGCTGGTCAACAACAGCTATCAATGGAAACGTTAGTTGAAATTGTACAAGCAAATGATTTAGGTGATTACCGTATTCTTGCTAATGAATTATTAGAAGATTATGATGCGATAGATTTAGTTGCTGCAGCGATTAAGTCATTAACAAAAGAACCGGATGATACGCCTGTTACAATTTCAGAAGAGCGTCCATTACCAATGCGTAAAGAACGTTCTTCAAGCCGTAGCGGTGGAGGTCGTCGTGAAGGTGGACGTCGTGACTTTGGACGTGGTAGCCGTTCTGGTGGTGGTCGCCGTGAGGGTGGCCGTCGCGAAGGTGCACGTCGAGAAAGCGGACGCCGTGAAGGAGACCGCAGACGCACAACTCGTACACGCCGTGAAGATTAATTTTATATAGTAAAAAGGGGTGTCTAAAAGTGACACCCCCTTTTTCTGCTTATTACTTCTAAGGTAATCGCAAAGAAAAAAGCTCTGTCTCAAAATGTATTTTTTCAGACGGAGCTTTTTTCTTTGAAACAATTTTCTGTGTGATTCGTATAAAATGTAAAGAGAAGAGGTGTGAGCTTTGAGAAATGAGTTGATGTATCATATTCCTAAAAAGGGTCTAACGGTTTGGCGCTTGTATGGATTGTTTAACACGTTGTTTTTACTAATCTTAGCAGGTGTTGCAAGCTTTCTAACCTATAAGTTTGATTGGCCAATATTTATTTATTTTATCGCGGGGGGTATTGTAGTACTTTCTGCAATTACATTGATATGGCTATTTCCTAATATTCGTTGGAATCATTGGCGTTATGAAGTGCGTGAACATGAAATTGAAATTCAAAGTGGTTTGTTTGTTGTAACTACTACTTTAATTCCAATGGTCCGTGTTCAACATGTTGATACAGCACAGGGACCAATATTAAAAAAATACGATTTATCTAATATTTCAATATCAACTGCTGCAACTACACACGTCATTCCGATGCTTATAACGAATGATGCAGATCAACTACGTGCACGTATTTCAGTCTTAGCAAGGGTGGCTGAAGATGATGTCTGATAACCGTTTTAAATTGCATCCAGTGACGACAATCATTAATTTTGTAAAGGGGTTAAAAGATTTACTTATCCCGTTTCTAATTATTTTTGCGGCAAATGGCTTTAATTTATCTTTTAATCCAAAAGAAGAAGGTTTTTGGGCTGAATTAATACCGTTAGCAGTTATGACGATTTTAACAATTTTATATTTATTTAACGGGATTATTAAATGGTGGACATTTGTTTATTGGTTTGAGGATGATGAATTACGAGTTAAGTATGGCTTGTTAGTAAAAAAGAAACGATATATCCCTTTTGATCGAATACAAAGCTTTAATTATAAAGAAGGGATATTTCATCGAGTATTTGGACTTGTGCAAGTAATGGTGGAAACAGCTGGGAGCACAGACGGTAAGCCGGAAGTTATTTTAACCGCAATTACAAAAGAGGCAGCAAATCAAATTGAACAAGTAACCCGTAAAGTTAAGCAAACGAAAATGGAAGGCGTACTTGAAGATGAAGATGGAGTAGACATTTTAGAAAAAGATTCCAATGATCATCAGCAACGCATTATCTTAAAGATGAAAGTAAAAGATCTCATTATTTTAGCTTCTACCTCTAATGGTATCGGAGTTGTATTAGCAGGGGTAGCGGCAGTATTGTCTCAGTTTTCGGAATTTATCCCATATGAACGGATATTCGAGGAAGTTTCATCATTGATTAAATTTGGTGTTGTTGTTGTAGCTATAACAATCTTTGCGGCCTTATTTATTGCTTGGTTAATATCTGTCATTATTACATTTATTAATTATTATGATTATACGGTTATCGAAGAAGATGAGCGAATTACTATCACAAGAGGGTTATTAGAAAAGAAACGAATCACAATCCCGTTAAATAGGATACAAGCGATTAAAATTATTGAAAGTCCATTAAAACAAATATTTGGCTACTCATCTGTAGTCGTTGAGAGTGCGAGTGCAGGATATGGAGAGAAAGATAAGAAAATGACTCTTTTTCCACTCATTTCAAAAAGGGAAGTGTATAATACGTTACGCGACCTGATGCCAGCATTTGAATGGGAGCAACCCCTTACAAAACCACCAAAGAAAGCAAAACCATTTTTCTATCGAATCGATTTTCTTTGGTTAGTACCTATCATTGCTTTAAGTAGTTACATTTGGTTCCCGTATGGGTTATTATCGATTTTAATTATTATTCCCGTTATTTTGATAGGTTTATGGCAGTATAAAACAACAGGATTTGCTATAAAAGGTAATCAATTAACGATAGTTTACAGAGGTATTAGCAGAGTAACATTCGTTGTTGAGAAAAAGCGCATTCAAGCTATGCAAAGTAAACAAAGTTATTTTCAAAAAAGGAAGAACATTGCTTCAGTCCAGGCTACCGTCATGTCAGGCATGACTGGAGCTACTGCTAAAGCAGCTCATTTAAATGTGCATGATGCTGAACAGGTATTGCTATGGTTTGAAAAGGGAGTGTCTGAAAAGACTTTTTGAGACGGGCCAATGAGACGAGGATAGTGGCAAATCTACTTCTAAAGGGAAATTTTATAAGAAAAAAGGGGGCTAGCCAAAAGAATTTACTTTTTGGAAGCCCCTTCTTCGTTATTGCAACTTATACTTTTCCAACATCGTTAAAATGTGAAGAGAACGATCGAATCTCGGTGAAAGCACAGGGACAATTACTTTTTTCTCCAACGTACAATTCTTTTTGGAGAAAAATAGGATAAACCTAGAAAGAAACCAGTAACTAATCCACCTAAGTGGCTGGCAATATTAACGTTTGGTGATAAAAAGGTAATGATTACACTGATTACTACTAATGGCATAATAATTTGTTTTAGCTGTGGCATTGTTCGACGTGTGTAATAAACAAGAGCAGAAAATGCGCCAAAAATACCAAAAATTGCACCACTAGCTCCTACACTTGCATAAAGCGGATCTTGTGTGACAACTGTCGCCACGTTACCGAATATTCCTGCTAATAAATAGATTGTAATAAACCGAGCTTTCCCTGCAATTTTTTCTAATTCCGGTCCGAATAAAAATAATGAGAACATGTTAAATAAAACATGAATAAAACCACCATGTATAAAGACAGAAGTAATGATTCGCCACCACTGTCCTTCGCTAATTAAATAATTAACGCTCATCCCTGCATAAAAAATAAAATCCCCAAAAACAGGTAGAATCGTTAAAATGTAAACTATGAAATTAATAGCGATAATGGTTGATACTATTGGGTAAAGTTTTAGAAATTGTTTAAAACTTTCTGTACGTATAAACATAAATCCACCTCAATTTAATCTAATTATACATGCTAATTAAATAATAATAAAAGGAGAACATCCATATGATAATAAAAGGAATAGGTTTAGATATAGTTGAAATTGGGAGAATTGAAAAAGCAATAGAACGTTCAGTAAAGTTTCAACAACGAATTTTATCTGAACGGGAGTTGAAAATATTTAACCAATTATCAGAAAAACGTAAAGTAGAATTTTTAGCGGGGAGGTTTGCTGCAAAAGAAGCGTATTCAAAGGCAAATGGGACAGGTATTGGAAAGGACTGTGAATTTCATCAAGTAGAAGTGCTGAATAATGATTTAGGGAAGCCGGTATTATACTTTAATGAAAAATTAGTGAGTGGACATGTTAGTATCACACATTCAAAAGACTATGCAGCTGCACAAGTTATATTAGTTGAATAAATTTTTTTGCAGTATTATTTGTGAAGTTGTCCAAAAGTGATAGCATAAAGTTAGACAACCACTCATATATTTGACGTATCTGAGCTCAAAGTAGAAGAAAGGATGGAGTTTTGCGACACAAATTAATCACTTTTATTGTCATGTTGTTAAGTGTTCTAGTACTTGCGGCTTGTGGGGAGGATTCACAGGAGGAAGTTTTAAAGAATTTAAATGACAAATGGAATGATGTAAAAGGGTACGAGCTTGATGCCACAATGGAAATCAAAACTGGTAATGAACCGCGTGTTTATGATGTAAACGTTTGGCATACTCAGCCAGATTTCTACCGCGTGAAAGTAACGCAACAAGGTGAAGACGTTACTCAAATGATCATCCGAAATAAGGAAGGCGTATTTGTTGTCACACCTTCTTTAAGAAAAACGTACAAGTTCCAAAGTGAATGGCCAAAACAAAATAGCCAAGCCTACCTAATTGGCGCACTTGCAGAGGATTTATTAGCAGATGATAAAGTGGAAATGAAAGAAGATGAAAAGAACTATATCTTTACTGCAGCAACAAGAAATAATCATAAGAGCATTATGCCGACACAAAAAATTACAGTAGATAAGAAAACATTATTGCCGAAATCAGTCTCTGTATTAAATGAGGCACAAGAAGAACAATTACTCATTACGTTCAAAAATATTGATTTAGGTATGCAACATAAAGAAAGTGAATACGCTGTAGAGAAGTTCACAGACGACTCTGAGGATAAGAGTACAGCAAGTGCAGAAGCTGAACCAAGAGAATTCGAAACATATTATCCAGTTCTAGATTGGGATAGCACAAAATTAGTCGATGAGAAAACAGTTTTAGAAAATGATATCGAACGTAAAATTCTTACATTTGAAGGGGACAAATCCTTCACACTCGTTCAACAGCCAATTGTATATGATGAGGAATCGACTCTTCCTGTATTTGCACCAGGAGATCCTGCTGATTTAGGATTTACAATCGGTGCTATTACAGATAATTCAATTAGTTGGGAACGGGATGGAGTATCCTTCTTTATCGCGTCTAACAATTTAACAAAAGAAGAAATGATGGAAGTAGCTGCTTCTGTTACATCTGGCGGATTAAAATAAATTATTTTGTTGGACGGCGATAAAAAAATAAATTAATTTACTATTAATCATAGTTTTAAAAATTGTAAAGAGGGTAAAAAGATAATGCAAAACACACAACACTTCCGTCCAACAAAAGCCATTATAGATTTACGAGCAATTAAAAAAAATGTAAGTCAATTAAAAGAACATTTACAACCAAATGTTCAAATTATAGCAGTAGTTAAGGCAAATGCTTACGGGCATGGGGATGTAGAGGTAGCGCGAGTTGCCCTTGACTCTGGTGCGACAATGCTAGCTGTTGCTACACCGGAAGAAGCACTTCATCTTCGTAAGCATTTCCCTAACACTGAGATATTGATTTTAGGTTATGCACCTGAATCATTTGCAACATATGCAGCAAATGAAAATATCACTTTAACAGTTTACTCAAAAGATTGGGTTAAACAATTGGATACACAATCATTTACAAAGCCATTAAAACTACATATTAAAGTAGATACTGGCATGGGTAGAATAGGTGTTACCTCAGTTGAAGATTTTTTAGAGCTTCATGAAGTAATTAGCTCTTCTTCCAACTTAATTGTTGATGGTGTCTTTACCCATTTTGCTACTGCTGATGAAGAAGCTGAAGAGTATTTTAATCATCAAACTCAACTTTTCAAGCACTACATCTCTTTAATACCAAAACCGCGATTAGTACATGCTGCTAATACAGCGACAATGCTGATAAAGGATGCTAGTCTTCAATTTGACGCAGTACGATTTGGTATTTCTATGTATGGTCTTGCACCTTCTACCTATGTTAAAAACAAATTACCGTTTCCTTTGCATACTGCGTTCTCATTAGAGACTGAATTGATTGAAGTTAAACAAATTCAAACTGGGCAATCTGTAGGATATGGTGCAACATTTACAGCAACAGAACCGTCTTATATTGGGACACTCCCAATTGGATATGCAGATGGGCTAATTCGCCAACACAGTGGACAACACGTATTAATTGACGGCATTCGAGTTCCGATTATTGGGCGAATATGTATGGACCAATGTATGATATTATTACCAACTGCATATAATATAGGTGAAAAAGTAACTTTAATTGGAAGTCAAAAGAACGAAGAAATAACAATAGATGAATGGGCTCAGAAAGTAAATACGATTAACTATGAAATTCCTTGTATTATTACTAGTAGAGTTCCAAGAATCTATCATACAAAATAAGAAAATTCGACAAAATCTCCAACAAAAACCGTTATAATTACACAGTTTGCTAGATTTTTTATTTAGCTATCTTTTCAACATGTCATTTAAATGATAGAATGAGATGAGATATGAGAAATGGGACGGTTTTTGTGGAGGTGCTTGTTTTGTACGCGAAAAAAGTTGAAAATGTGAAGGAAGTTGAGTTCATTCCTCAAGAAATGTTAATGGAATATCATTCACTTGAGCAAAAATCTGGAGGCAAAGAGAATTTTGTATATATCTCGTCTCGCAGATTATCAACGCACAAGCAACCAAATCAAATACGGGAAGCTTTAATGAAAGGCTATGTGGAAATGTCGCAAATCAATCTATCTATATGTAGCGAATGCCTACATGTAGAATATGAAGCACAGCATATGGTTGAGCGTCTCGTAAGCGGGAGATGACATTTTTGATTGTGAAACGAGGGGACGTTTTTTTTGCAGATCTCTCACCGGTTGTGGGATCTGAACAAGGCGGTACTAGACCCGTATTAATCATTCAAAACGATATTGGGAATCGATTTAGTCCAACAGTAATCATCGCTGCAATTACTGCGCAAATTCAAAAAGCAAAATTACCGACACATGTCGAAATCGATGCGAAAAAATATGGTTTCGAACGGAACTCTGTAATTTTGCTTGAACAATTGCGCACAATTGACAAGTCAAGACTAACTGATCGCATAACACAACTTGATGATGAACTGATGGAAAAAGTAGATATAGCTTTAGAAATAAGTTTAGGCTTATTAAAATTTTAATACATAAAAAATAATTAAAACACTTTCCATAATTTAGATTATGGTGAGTGTTTTTTTCTTTGTATAAAAGTACATATTTGGCGATTTTTAGAGGCTCTAATCTAGTTTAAAGTATTTCGTCTACCTAATCAGTTATCAGAAAATTTGCTCGATAGTTAAATATTGTAATTGATGGAATGTTATCTTATAAGCTATATTAGAGATATTAGATTGAAAATACATAATTTTACTAGCTAGTAGTTAAAACAGTATTTCTAATTTAGTGGAGGTGCAGTATGGATAGTAAGTCGACAGTTGAGATTATAACAGAATTGGATATCGTAGCTGCACGTCGACTTGGTCGTGATAAAGCAAGAGAAATTGGATTTAATAAAGTCGATCAAGCAAGAATAACAACGGCTATTAGCGAACTAGCAAAAAATATATTTTTATATGCTCATGTCGGAAAAATCGTAATAGAAAAGATAGAAGTAAACGAAAAAACTGGTATTGGGATAACTGCAATAGATAGAGGTCCGGGGATACAAGAGGTAAGAAAGGTTTTAGAGGATCGATATCGTACTCCAGACAGTGTGGGAGCAGGTTTGCCCGCTGTAAAAAGATTAGTAGATTCAATTAATATTCAATCTAAAATTGGTTTGGGAACAAAAATTAAAGTTGTTAAATGGCTTAATCAGGGGTGAAAACTTGAATAAACTAAAAGCTCAGTATAAGAGGATTTTATCTGACTATATTCAAAGCCAAAATGAAAGTAACTTGTATATCGGTCAAAACTTTATTAAACAACTAATTCAAAAGAATTTAACTCCAGAAGATGTAATAGATATACATAAACAAGCAATAGAAGAAATTTATAACGATTTACCAGAATCAATGTTACATGCATATGATTTTTTAATCGAAGTGATGGTACATTTTGGTTTGATGTTTAAAGAACACCAGAGTCTCTTAATAAAACAAGAAGAGATTCGAATAGAAATGGATGTAGCAGCAAAAATTCAGAATCTATTATTAGAGACAACAATTCCTAACCCAAAAGATTTAGATATCGGAATGGTTTCAGTACCTATCCGAAAATTGAACGGAGATTATGTACATTTTATGCATAATCAAAATTATTTTAGTGTTGCAGTAACGGATGTTGTAGGGAAAGGGGTCCCTGCAGCACTTTGTATGTCCATGGTAAAGTACGGGTTAGACACATTAGAGTATGCGCGGAGTAACCCATCCTATGTTTTAGAAGTGTTAAATAATATCATCGAAAAAAGTGTAGATGACAGTATGTTTGTTTCTCTATTTTATGGGCGTTTTGATTTAGAGAATAATATATTTACATGGAGTTCTGCTGGCCACGAACCGGCACTTTACTATAATTCAACAGAGCAAACTTTTTATGACCTTGAAACAAAAGGATTGTTATTAGGCATTTTACAAGAAGTAAAGTACAACCAACATGATATAAAATTAAACGATAATGATTTTTTAATATTAATGACAGATGGGGTAACAGATTTTCGCGAGATGGAGGAATTTGACTCTAGAGGTTATATAAAAGATCTGGCACTGTCAATTAGTCATTTAACTGCACAAGAAATGTGTGAAGTTATCTATGAAAAATTGCAGGAACTACTAAACTTCAATATAGAAGATGACTTTACAATTGTTGTTATTAAAAAATAATATATTTAAACTTTAGTAGGTTTAAATCTTATTTGATAGGGAAATGTATTATAGGTATTGATGGGAGGTACCCAAAGTGAATGTAAGTGTGCAGTTTCGAAAAAATGATAATACTTTACAAGGTTTTGTAGAAGGTGAGCTTGATACTTATACTGCGCCAATGTTACGAGAAGAGTTAGATTCTATTCAGTTATTTGAAGGAATGTCTATTGAACTTGATCTTTCTAATGTTCGTTATATGGATAGCACTGGTCTAGGGGTTTTTGTTGCCTTCTACAAAAAAGTAATGAAACAAAAGGCTAATTTAAAATTGGTAGCATTATCTAGTAGACTTGCGAGATTATTTGAAATTACAGGCCTAAGTGAATTGATGGAGATCGAATCAGTTAAGAAGGTGTGAATAAATTAATGAGAGCATTTGACTACATTGAAATTAGAATACCGGCAAAACCGCAGTATGTCAGTGTTATTAGGTTAACGATTTCTGGAATGGCTACTAGAATAGGGTTTTCGTATGACCAAATTGAAGATTTAAAGATTGCTGTTAGTGAGGCTGTTACAAATGTAGTACAGCACGCCTATCAAGGTATTGAAGACGGTGAAATTGTTATTGGGAGCGCACTGTATCCTCATAAAATCGAAGTAATGATTTCAGACTTTGGAAGCAGCTTTAATTTTGAAGAGGTTAAATCGAATATAGGACCATATCGTGATTATGAGAACGTCGAGCTCATACGTGAAGGTGGACTAGGGTTGTTCCTAATGGAGACGTTAATGGATGAAGTGAGAGTGAATAACGAAGGCGGAGCTACTGTTTTCATGACAAAGTATGTCACGAGAGAGCAGGTGGGAGAAGATGTCGAACAAATCTCAACTTGAATCGACAAGTAGTACTGAAGTTTACAAGTGGATAGAGCAATATCAAGAAACACAAGATGATATTGTTCTAACCAATCTTGTTTTACACTATAAAACTTTAGTAGAGTCAATTGCAAAAAAATATTCATATGGTAAATCGCATTATGAAGACATTGTACAAGTAGGTATGCTTGGTTTATTAGGAGCAGTACGAAGATTCGATTTATCTATAGGGAAAAGTTTTGAAGCGTTTGCAATACCAACTATTGTTGGTGAAATTAAACGTTTTCTACGAGATAAAACATGGGATGTCCACGTCCCTAGACGAATTAAAGAGCTTGGTCCAAAAATAAAAGAAGCCGTTGAAATATTAACAAATAAATTACAACATTCACCGGCTATTCATGAGATTGCTACATATTTAGAAGTTAATGAAGAAGATGTATTAGAAGCGATGGAAATGTCGAGAAGTTATCATGCATTATCGATGGACCATTCAATAGAAGCAGATACTGACGGAAGTACGATTACCTTATTCGATATTATCGGTAAGGAAGATGATGGTTTTGAAAAAGCAAACCGTAGATTAGTTGTATCTAAAGCAATGGATGTTTTAAGTGAAAGGGAAAAAAGTATTTTAAAATTAACATATTTGGACCAATTAAGTCAGAAGGAAGCTGGGGATTTACTAGGTATATCTCAAATGCATGTTTCTCGTATACAACGAAAGGCGATCAAAAAATTACAAGATGCAATCGAAATTAGTACAGGAGTTTCATAATTAACACTATACAGAACGTGTGTAATGTATTATCAAAATACTGAAGATTTAAAGAAGTCTGCTTTTTTAGTAGGCTTTTTTATTTGTGACAGAAATCCTTGTTAGATTAGTGTTTGCATGTAGAAGTTCCCCTTTTGTCTACTCACAATAGTCATCGATAGTAGAAAATGTTATGTAGATGGTAAAATAATAATAAGATATGTGAAAGGTAGTGGATTAATGATTGATTCAAAATTGCTCCAATTAATTGCATCAAGTACATCGGTAAAGCCATCCCAGGCGGAGGCAGTAATTAAGCTATTAGATGATGGAAATACGGTTCCATTTATTGCTCGTTATCGAAAAGAGGCAACGGGTTCATTAGATGAAGTTCAAATAAAATCAATAGAAGACCGCTATCATTACATACAGCAACTAGAACAAAGAAAAGAAGAGGTTCTTCGATTAATTGAAGAACAAGGAAAGTTAACAGAAGAATTAGCGGCTGCAATTAAAGCGGCAACAGTATTGCAACGAGTTGAAGATCTATATCGACCATATAAGCAAAAACGTAGAACGAAGGCAACGATAGCAAAAGAAAAAGGACTAGAACCATTAGCTGAAGAATTGATAAAGTTCTCTAAAGAGAGTATTGAAGAGTTCGCATTAGTGTTTGTCAATGAAGAAAAAGGTGTAAACAATGTAGAAGAAGCTATTGCAGGGGCAAAAGATATTTTAGCGGAATCCTTTGCAGATGATGCTAGTATACGTGAAAAGCTTCGAAATCTTTCACGGAGAGAGGGTCGTATTATAACGACTGTTAAAGAAGCTGAAAAAGATGAAAAGAAAGTTTTCGAAATGTACTATGAATACGAAGAACCTGTAAAGCAGATTGTACCTCATCGTACACTTGCTATTAACCGTGGTGAAAAAGAAGATATAATAAAAGTTTCTATTCAAGTACCTGTAGATAAAGTGCTACAAGTTATGGAAAAAGAATGGATTCCTCAAAATTCAACTTCTCCATCTGTAACTCATGTGAAAGAAGCGATTGAGGATAGCTATAAACGTTTAATCCAGCCGTCTATTGAACGAGAGATACGTAATGAATTAACGGAAAAGGCGGAAGAACAAGCGATTCATATTTTCTCAGAAAACTTACGTAGTCTTCTACTCCAACCACCAATGCGCGGAAAGATGGTATTAGGGGTGGACCCGGCCTATCGTACGGGATGTAAACTTGCAGTAGTAGACGAAACAGGAAAAATGTTAGAAGTAACAGCTATATACCCGCACCCACCAAAGCCAGATGTTGAAAAATCAAAATCGATCATTAAATCTTTATTAGATAAATATCCAATCAGTATAATCGCTATTGGTAATGGTACTGCCTCACGAGAAACAGAGCAATTTATTGCAGATGTCTTAAAAGAAGTAGAAAGAGACGTTGCTTATGTAATTGTTAATGAAGCGGGTGCTTCTGTTTATTCTGCATCTGAGGTAGCACGTAACGAATTTCCAGATTTACAAGTTGAGCAACGTAGTGCAGTTTCGATAGCTAGAAGGTTACAAGATCCGCTTTCTGAGCTGGTAAAAATCGATCCAAAAGCAGTTGGTGTAGGCCAATACCAGCATGACGTTTCACAAAAAAAATTAGCAGAATCTTTAACATTCATTGTAGAAACAGCAGTAAACCAAGTAGGTGTAGATGTAAATACTGCATCCTCCTCGTTATTACAATATGTATCGGGCTTATCGAAAACAGTAGCAGAAAATATTGTTAAAGCTCGTAGTGATGGTGGAAAATTTACTTCACGTGCTCAATTGAAAAAAATACCACGTTTAGGTGCAAAAACTTATGAACAAGCTATAGGGTTCTTACGTATACCAGAGGCGAAAAATCCACTAGATGCTACAGGAATTCACCCAGAAAGTTATAAAATTGCAGAGGATATCTTATCTGCTGCTGGATTAACAAAAAAAGATGTGGGAACTAATAAATGTGAAGAAGCACTGAAAGACGTAAATATTAAAACACTAAGTGAACAATTAGGAATCGGGGAAGTTACAGTTAAAGATATTGTGGATACTTTAATGAAACCAACTCGTGATCCACGTGATGCATTCCCTCAACCATTATTAAAGACAGATGTTTTAAAAATGGAAGATTTAAAAGTAGGAATGGAATTACAAGGTACTGTTCGAAATGTAGTGGATTTTGGTGCTTTTGTAGATATTGGAGTGAAACAGGATGGTCTTGTTCACATTTCGAAGTTACAAAAACGCAGAATTAAACACCCACTTGAAGTTGTATCGTTAGGTGACATTGTAACAGTATGGGTGGAAAAAGTGGAAGTGGATAAAGGGCGCATCTCATTAACAATGATTACTCCTGAAAAACAAGAACAAATATAAAATTATATTGAACTATATAGTGTCATATTATATAAAACAAGTGAAGGGAAGTTAGCCATTCTCTATCACTTGTTTTATTCTTAATGTATCAATAGGCTGTATCTTTTTTAGGAGGGATAATATGTCTGACCAAGAATTACAGCGGCTAGTAGAAAAATTATCATTAGAAAAGTTTGCAGTTCCTTTTTTACATAAAGCCTATTTTAACAAACGACTAAGAACAACTGGTGGACGCTATCTTTTGAATAGCCATAATATTGAATTCAATCCGAAGTCTTATGAGATTTTTGGGATTGATGAATTGATAGGGATTATATTGCATGAATTATGTCATTACCATTTGCATTTGCGAGGCATGGGATATAAGCATCGAGATGCAGATTTTCGTAATTTATTAAAAAAAGTTGGGGCTCCTCGCTTTTGTTCTAGTATTGAAGAAACTAAAAAGAAACAAATCACTGCAATACATATGTATGAGTGTTTAGATTGTAAGCAACAATATCCAAGAAAAAGAAGGATGAATATTGAGAAATATAGATGTGGAAAGTGCCATGGAAGATTGAAAAAGATTAGCAAATAAGGATCAACTTAAACTCAAAATAAAGATAGTTTTTGTAAAAATAAATTAGAAAAAAGTATTGCATTTTAAATGTAGATGTTATAGAATATTTTTTGTCACTAGTTCTTAGTGCTTTATTGAATAGAAACAAACTTATTTGTACATTCTATAAAAGGTACTGAGATACAGCTTTGAAAAAAACTTTAAAAAAAGTGTTGACATTAAAAAACAAACACTTTAAAATAGTAAAAGTCGATGAGCTGAAATAACAATATTCCGAAGTAGCTCAGTGGTAGAGCAACCGGCTGTTAACCGGTTGGTCGTAGGTTCGAGTCCTACCTTCGGAGCCATGG